>CAJXZL010000018.1 GCA_913063165.1 uncultured Saccharospirillaceae bacterium
AACACCTCCTGCAGAAGGTTCCACATTAGAATTATTACCATTATCAGACCCATGACAGTCAGTACAATACATGGTTTGGGTACCAACACCACTACTCCAAGGCGCTCTCCAGGCTAAACTATCACCTCCTCGCACTGACGCGGTTCTACCCGTAGATTTCATTACCGGATGCCATGAGCGGTGATTATTAGTATTAAAATTTTGACTATAACTACTACTGTAAGTTGCACAGTTTACAACCCCATCTTGACATGCCCCCCCGTCAACACCTTTGCCTCCACCGGCATTTCCGCTGTGCGAACCAGGCGCCTGAAATTCCATAGCCTGGTTGGTATAGTTTCGCATGCTATTGGTTTGACCAGTAGTTGTTGTGCTATTTGTTGCAAGAGCAGAATAAGGCGTTAATCCCGCACCACCGGTTTGAGGGCGCCCATTAGCAACATTTGGTAGTACCGCTGCTTGGGCATTGTCTGGCGTACCCTTATCGTCATAGCCGTAGTTAGAGTGGCATTTCAGGCAAATTTGGTATTCTTTGGTTACATTCACTCCTTCAACATTACCGACGCCACTAAGCACCTTAAATCCTATTGGGAGGCCAGATTTAACTCCGAATTTGGCACCTCCGGAGGTTGCAGCATTATAAACGGGCTCTACACCCCAGGTCCCATATAGCACCCCTGAAATCTCATTGGAATGCGCGCTGGTTCCTAGCTCCGCAGCGGTATGCGGGTGGGTGCCTTTAATCGACGCATCAGCAAGTACATTGCGAATCATACGGTGTGGGTTGTGACAATCGGTACACTCAGCATGGCGGTTGCTCAGGTTGTCATAGCCAAGTTTGGTGGGGTCTTCAGTGAAGTCCGCATCGACAATGTCATGGATTTCTTGATTGCTGCCATCGTATTTCTTTAGAGGCATACTTCTCAGCTTAGCGAATTCGTCTTCAATATTCGCAATTCCAGTTGTCAGTATGCTGTCTGAAGGAGACGTATGACACTGGAAACAGGTATTTTCTAATGCTGGTTCTCCGGCTCCCGATCTATATCCACCTGTGCTCATTGTCCCAGTCAATGCCCCAGTAGTACCCTCTCTTAGTAAGCGATTGGCTCCTTGCACAGTATGAGTATCATGACAATTCAAGCAGGCTGCCTGCCAGACTTTAATTCCTTGAGGAAATTCTCTCAGATCAGCCGCAGCATCTTTATAAACTTCATTTGCAACGGCAGGGTCGGCATGGACAGAAGAAGCCCAACCCGCCTTAGCGTGACATTCCAAGCACACGATGTCGTTATCTAAATTAAAGTCTGCTACTACACCTAAGGTGTCGGCGATTGGTTCTTCCATTTGAAAACGACGCGCCCGTAAAAATTTGATGTTACTGGGGGACGAAGCTGTTAGCGATACGGATGTAGTTCCTACCGGACCAGGTAAATCTAAGCCCGATACATGAGGGTCATGGCAAGTAGCGCACTGTACTTTGTCCTCATCATCCAGAGGCGCAATGTGTTTTCCAGAGACGATATCTATAGGCTTTCTTAACTCAACATCAGCTTCGGTTAAAGTACTCGTTGTACCCTTGGCCATCTCAAAACTGAAAGATATGGGGTGGTCATTACTTAAATCGGCTCCTAAGTTTCGTGTAAATCCAGTATTCGCCACTGTGCCGTCGGGCATTTTGCCACTATTGGTGCCGACCATCGCTACTTTCGTAGCAACCCCGTTAAGGACATTCAAACTTCCAATCGCTATGGTACCGTCGTGACAGGATAGGCACAGTTTTGAAGACTCGCCGGGCGGACCAATATCGGCCTGAATAGAACTGGAAGAATAGACACCGTAAGTCTCTGTGCTAAGGTCTCGATTCCATAACGGAGTGACTGCTGTATTTGCCCCATGAGGCGTATGGCAAAATACGCAAATCTGACTTTCTTGACTTTCTGAAGAAGCCTTCGTAGTGCCGGAACCAGTGGTCGACAAATTATGCAGGGTATTGCTGATATCCGATTGCCTAGGCATAGTGGATTCAGCCGCATGTGACGCACCCATGATAACCAACCACAAAATCACAATAGAGCCGAATCTCAAAATCACCGTCTTGCCTCTCAAAAAGCACCCATTACACTGGGAATAGTTTTGTCCATCCTAGAAACGGAAAAACCCATTTTCTAAATCTTCACATAGGACACAAACTGAAAAATAATTACAGGAGTCAGTAGACAAAATCTATCAACTTACCGCCTTATAAAATACACCTGTCTATTATCCTATTTTGCACCTTTGTATTACAAGCACAGGGATCAATAGGGCATAGAGAACCTGCACTATACAACGCCTTTATGGGGTATTTCGTTTACGAACGGCACTCCAAAAAAGGTTAAAAACGAAATAATAAAAATAAAGATAATAAATAACGCAAAATAGGCCGGCTCTGGTTTTAAGGTTATTTTAAGATGCACTGCTACGGCGAGTGACAGCCAACTAATGAATGCCCAAGTTTCTAATGAATCCCAAAACCAATAACGACCCCAGGCCTGCTGCGCCCATATCGCGCCCCCTATGAGCATTAAACTGTCAAACACCAAAGCCACGAGTAGAAATCGGTAGCTTAGTTCCAGAAGGGACCGTTCTCCGGGCAAATCTGGAATCCATCGGTCTAGAAATTGGCGCACCAATATGACTACGGACACCAACATGCTGATAATCAGGGCTCCCATAAAGACTTTACCAAAACTGATATGCACATAGAGCCATGCGGTATGGTAGGTGTTAGGTAGAGGAACATCGGTCTTTGGCACCATGAGCATCCAGGCAAACATGGCATAAATGACGGGCAGAAATAGCAGAACCAATATCCGAATGCGCGGCATGCGCCAATAGATAATCAAAAAGAATAAGACAAAGCTCCAGATGTTAGATCCCAAAATCTCATACATCGTAGTAAAGGGACCGTGATCCAATCGGACCCAGCGCATTATCAACCCGATGGTGAGCAACAACCAAGACACCAGCATCATCAAACCCGTGCCGCGTAACAGGCGGCCAAGAAAAATATGACCACCCCATGCATAAATGCCAGATACCAAGAAACCAGCGAGCGAAAACCAAAAGAAGGTCAGTTCATTCATCGTCATTTTCCAATATCCAAGAAGTTTTGACTTGCCGTTGCCATAAAAATATCGCTAGCGCACAGACGCCGATGAGCGAGGTAAATAATAAAAAATAAATAGAGGGATCATAATACAGGTCATAACCTATCCAAGGAACCAAGCCATTCAACATCAGCTGCCCTTCTGGCAAAGAAACAGCGCTGTTTGGCGTAACCATTTTAGGGCCACTGGTCGACATGACGGTGTATGAATAATCATCTGGCACGCGAAATTCTGGTGTGAAAAAGTCTTGTCGTTTCGACACAATATCGAGGCCAATCCAAATCGATTTCTCTACGCCAGGTAATTGTAAATCGATACCCTGCGTTTCGGGGTATGCAGTTTGGCTAGGGAAATGCGAGATCCCCTGAATCAGATTGCCGTCACTTCCGATCCACATAAATTCGAGTGCAAATCCTAGGTTTTTTGATATGGTAAATTGGTAACCTAAAATATCGGCAGTTTCTGCGTCATCCACTCGGACCAACTTGTTATCGCCAACCTGAATGACACTTTTTTGGGATTTCCTACTGCCACCCTCTCTATATTCAGCACTGAATTCCTTAAGCGCAACCCGCG
Organism: uncultured Saccharospirillaceae bacterium; assembly: GCA_913063165.1. Taxonomy (GTDB): domain Bacteria; phylum Pseudomonadota; class Gammaproteobacteria; order Pseudomonadales; family Natronospirillaceae; genus CAJXZL01. Next base: position 3,726 of record CAJXZL010000018.1, read on the forward strand.
TGTTTGTAAATCGGTTGGGATGCCAAGGGCCTTTACTGATCACACCTGAAGGCTCTGTTATCGGATGATCTACTGCTATTTGAACCCAGCCCTTGAAATAGGTCAATCGACTGACACCAACGGCAAGTAGCATCAGCAAAAGCGCCATGTGGAACAGCAACAAAAACGGATTATTTTTGATTTTTTCGCGCACCAAGATGGCGAAAACCAAATTGATCAACAATAGGCTATAGCCTAACGCCAAACCACTAGTAGCACTGACATAGCCGGTGACTACAGGCAAAACACCCGCCAAAAAAGTGACTAATCCTAGCAATGTCAGAGGAAGCCCGGACAACCATGCCAGCAACTTATTTCGGGTGATCAAGGTTGGGCACCCAAGTATTGGAATAGCTCCACACGGCCATTGAGCGTATCAGCAATGTAAATTTTATCGTCTGTGTCGATGGTCAATCCGCTAGGGAGGTTAAATTGTCCGTGCTGTTGGCCGCTACCGCCCAGTGCCATCAAAAATGCACCATCAATGTTATAGATCAACAAATAGTCATGGTAACTTTCAATCGCATAGAGGTTGTATTCGGAATCAAATGCGACACCCTTGGGTCTTACAAAATTACCCTGTATTACCCCCCGCTGTCCGATAGTGCGCACTTCGCCACTTTCGCGGTTAATCAATTGAATACGGGCATTCAGAGTATCGGATACTGCCAGCCACGGGGCTTTATATGCCAAATAGGTTGGGCCATTAAATTGACCTGCTTCGGTGCCAGAGGAACCAATAACGTCTTGAATCACACCGGCCCTATCAAATACCTTGATATTATCGGCGAGACTATCGGCCACGAGCAGTTGATCGTTTATGGGATCATATACCAGACCAACAGGGCGCTCTAACAGCGGATGGCCCATGTTGGACACATAATCTCCCTGTGCATCAAAAATAAATACCCGGCCCAATGATGAATCGGATATCGCTATCTGATTGTCCCAAATGGCCGCTACAGCTACCGGGGACGTAAATGCATGGGATGGTGAGGCCACCGTTATCCAAGACACCGTACCAGCAAGTGTATCGATCCGTAACACCGCTTTTTTCCCACCATCAACCACATATACCACGCCAGCAGCATCAACCGCTGTGGCAACTGGCCTCACCACGTTGTCTAGGGTTTTTTGGGTGCGTGGTAATCCTATTATGAATGCGGCTATTTTTTTCAGCGGCGTGGTATCGGTAATATCGCGAACCAAATTTGACTCGCCAATGATGGTTCCCACATGCGCTATTTTCGCCTCATTTGGCGGTGGTGGAAAAACGGGCGAGCTGGCTGGTATAGCCAGCTCGAACTGCCTAGGCGGAGACGCACAGCCAACCAACACAAAGATGCTGAGAAAAAACAACGAACGTTGGATGCTTCTGGACAAAGACTGAATCAATTTCAATATAACCCTTTAGTGATACCTATGAAGCCTGTGCTTGTGTGCAAAAGCTGGTAGCGGTCGTCACCAGATACCTGGCCCCAGTGTCTTATGCGTACCGATAATACCAGATTTAAGGCCGGGTTTACCGGAGTGGCACAGTTCGCAATTCTCGGTAGTCCAAGCAATTTCGCCATTGTGACACATACCACAAAACTGACCATCGACAATATCAGCCATGGTCACGTCGTTGCCACCGGCTTTCATTTTAAACCCCAATTCGCTATGGCAAACTTTGCACTGAAAACGAATGCGATGAAACCAGTGCGGATAAATGACAGGTGCCATGTCGTTGGCATCTGAATACTTGTTAAGAATAACGTCACCGTATTCTGCATTGGCTACAGATGGCAGCCCAGCAAGTAACAGACTAAATACTAGCGTCAAGGATACGATGATCCAGCGACTTGCCTTATTCTGGAACATAGGCATAGTCCTCTGGGTTGGCGCCTTCAGGGTACTGCGCACCAAATTGGCCAGTAAACGTACCCTTAATAATTGAATGGCAGCGATTGCATTCAGTTAATGGAAATGACACCGCACCATGGCACCGACCACAGAATTCACCTTCCAAAATGGCGCCCATATTGACCGGACTCACCCCAACCTCTGCTTCAAAAAATACTGGATGACAATTTTTACAATCGAGCCAAGCGGTATGCTGCTGATGAGGAAACATCACATAATTCATTGTAGAGGTTTCCGGCATGATGATATCCAAATCCATCATACGAACTTCAGTATGGTCGTATAGATTTGAGCGTGGCTGAATATAGCCCTCTTCTATGGCCTTCACCCAGTCTACTTGGTTACCCGCAGTATCAGGGGGCAGTTGGCTCAGTGCATCTTCAGGGTCTTGTAGAAACTTCATGGCAGTTTTGTTGCGACGATCGTGGTTTCCATCGCCTTTAATTGATAACCATGATCCAGCGTAGGCGGCATCGACGATAAATGCGGTTGAAAGAACCAATACAATGAGAGTCAAAAACAAGTGACTGGATTTTTCTGTACCGCTTCGAACGCTATTACTCATATTACTTGTCTCTATATGCCGTTTTCAGCAAGGGCTGAATCTACTTATATGATGCAAATATCATTCCGTTTTCTTATTGTTTTTCGAGGGAATGGCTGATTTATTCGAAGGGACTGCAAAACGAAAAAGAGGCTATGCAAGACATTACGAACCTGCCCACTATCAGGCAGGTTACTGCAGGGGATAATTAATCTATGGCCGCCAAATAAGCAGAAATATCGACGATCATTTTGGCGTCGATGGCGTTAAGAATGGGTTCCATTTCTTGTACTGTGCGGTCATCACTATGCAATTTGAGATTAGACAGGGTTTGCTTTAAATAGGTCTGTGGCTGCGACGCAAGGCGAGGTGCATTACCCTGCCCTTTACCCGCTGGTCCGTGGCAAGCCATGCAATATCCTTCAAAACCGACTCGACCCTGCGCTATATCACCCTGTATGTCGAATCGCCGCACTGGCTTATTACTTGAATAAAACAATACCAGGTTAACGCGGTCTTCCATGGTGATGTTTTTCGCTAAGCCTTCCATAACGCTTTGCTTTCTTGCGCCGGAAATAAATTGCTCCAACTGGTGTACCAAATAGGTTGCGTCTTGACCCGCCAGATTCGGAATATAATCTCGCTCACTTGAGCCAGTCTCTCCATGACAATAGCGGCACAATGATGCACGTTGCCGACCAGCCTCGATAGCAGCCTGCAGCGCCGCGGGATCTGACTGGATTCCCTTCATATAGGCCAAAGAATCTGCTTCGCTGGCACCCGCTAAGGTACTGAGCAGCCAAAAAGTGGATAATATCAATATTTTCTTAATCATGTGATCCCTTTATACAAACTGACATTCACCTGAAAATCGGTCACCCATGCAAGGGCAAACAGGCAGTAGCAGACGTCATCGGTACATTGCCAAAACCCAGCAACAATACCCGCCACCATTGAAACCCATAAAACGTTTGCGCGTTAACGCGACAGCATAACTGAAAATTGGTTTTACAAAAACCCATTAAACGCAGAATAAAGCAATTGGCATACACGGCTTATTAAAACCGCTGGATAACTGGGGTATGAAGGTATGAAGGTATGAAGGTATGAAGGTATGAAGGTATGAAGGTCAGAATTCAAAATAAACGATGCAGGATGCGGGATGCGGTATAAGGGTTCGAACAACCACAAAGCATGCGATCGACTTATTCGTCGTCGATGGTTGGCAATATAGGAATAATCGGCATAGCAGGTTGTGTATTATCAAATTGGGGTGCAGAGATAACTTCTGCCTGTTGCGCCTCTCGCTCTAGCGCTGCTTTTTTCTCAGTTCTGACTGTCGCATTCTCAAAAACAAGAAAACACCCTAGGCCAGCATTGGCAAGACCCAATGTTGCACCTGTGATGACATGCATACCTGAAGCGATAGCAGCACCACCGACAATGGCAGTTCCTGCGAGTGTACAGGTGGTCCATGCATTTTCTGACACGGTAATTGAGGAGCAACCGGTAAGGCCGAGAACACTGGCCAAAACTGTCGTCTGAATCCATGATCGGGTCATGACAATTGCACTCAATGAAAGAAGGAAATTATGCGACTCAATCGAACCCCATAATCAAAAATGGCGCCGAAGCGCCATTTGGTCTGCCTTATAGGCCAGCGTAGTATGCAGCTAGGTCAGCTGCGTCTGCGTCAGACAAGCCGCCTACCATGCCATACATCATGGCAGAGTTGCCACCAGTACGCTGCTGTGCTTTGTAAGCCGCGATAGCGCCTTCCAAATAAGTAGCATTCTGACCAGCTAGGTTAGGATACATAGGTGCCAATGCAACACCGTCAGCGCCGTGACAACCAGCACACATTGCTGCTTTGCCCTTGCCAGCATCTGCATTACCTGCAGCTACCATACCTTTGCCACGTGGCAAGCTCGCATAATAAGCTGCTACATCAGCGATGTCCTGATCAGCCAAAGCGCCAACCATACCGTACATCATTGCAGCATTGCCGCCAGTACGCTCTTGTGCTTTGTAAGCTTTGATTGAATTTTCTAGGAACTGGGCATTCTGACCAGCCAAGTTAGGGTACTGAGGCGCCAAAGCGGTGCCTTCGGCACCATGACAACCAGCACACATTGCGGCTTTCGCTTTACCAGCGCCCGCGTCACCTGCTGCCATAGCAACGGCAGGTAGAATAGCTGTAATAGCTAGAGCAACGATTAATTTACGCACCAAATAATCTCCTGTGATTATGGGTAAAGATATGAGTAATGTATCTGCAATTAGACGGTCATTCTGTAAAAACAGTGCGAGCCACTTCTGTGTTGTAGTAGCTTGCACAACCACCTCTTGATCTACCCGCCTATTATCGTCATCCCAATCTATATTACAATTGATCTTAAACACTGATTGTGACTTTTGTGGCAGCAGTGCGATACAGTTTAGCCCTTACTGTCCCAATCTGACTGTCAATTTCTTGAAAAAGTGGCTATACACCCATACAGAATATCAGCTAATGATCCACAGCATACAACCGATCGCCACTTGACTGGCGACACACAATCATTAACATTAGAGTTATCTAATATTTTAGTCATGTACCGCAATTAACGGAGAAGATATAACACATGGTCAGCATAATCAGATCAAAGATGGTGTGGATATTAGCCGCACTCTCATTCGCTTTAGTTGGTTGCGAACCAGCAGTAGAAGCTGTCGATTTCACCAATCCCAATGCCCTCGTGATTGATGTGCGGACACTGGACGAGTGGAATGGCGCGCACCTTGAAACCGCTGTGAGAATAGATTGGCAAAACATTCGACAGGGCGTCGCTTCGATTGGCGTTAAGAAGGACCAACCTATATACATTTATTGCCAAAGCGGTAATCGTGCAGGTAAAGCTGAGAAAATGCTGTTGGATCAGGGCTACACCAATGTCTACAATATGGGCGGCCTACAGGATGCCATTCGCTTAACCGGCGTACGCGCGGTCAGATAGCGACTAACGCAGGCTGTTTCATGCTGAAGCAGCCTGTATTCACTGCGGCTTAGTGCCCGCTGTATTCACATAGAGCAAAGACTTCTAGCCCCGCCGCGCGCAACTTATCACTGCCACCCAAATCAGGCAAATCAATCACAGCACAGGCTGCAACGACGTTAGCATCCATCTGCTTGATCAATTCATAGGCTGCCAACATGGTGCCGCCAGTAGCGATCAAATCATCTACGATTAACACTTTCTGACCAGGCTTGATGGCATCGACATGCATCTCGACTTCTGCGGTACCGTATTCCAATTCGTAGCTAACCGATATGGAGTTATAGGGTAACTTGCCTTTCTTTCTAACTGGAACAAAGCCACAGCCAAGCTGATATGCCATCGCCGCGCCAAAGATAAAACCGCGGGCATCAATGCCGACTACCAGGTCTATGCCTTCTTCCATAAAGGGATACACCATCTGGTCCATGGTTTGACGGAACCCTAATGGGTGCTCTAATAAAGGCGTGATATCACGAAACTGCACACCCTTTTCAGGCCAATCTGGTACGGTACGGATATACTGCTTAGGGTCAAAATTGAATCCCATAATGCGCTCCTAAAGACCATAAAAAAAAGGAGGCAAGCCCCCTTTTTTGACGTATGAATATGCTGCTATTCCTAGATTAGGAACATATAGCGGGCCAAGCCCAATGCTGCAATAACATAAACACTGATGCTGATTTCGTCTTTCTTACCAGACAACAATTTGATCGCTGCATAGGTAACGAAGCCTGCAGAAATACCTTCAGCAATTGAATAGCTCAATGGCATCATCACAGCTGTCACAACCACAGGGGCAGATTCAGTCAAATCGCTCCAGTCGATGTTAGCAATGGTGCTCACCATTAATACCGCAACAAATACCAATGCAGAAGCTGATGCGTATGCAGGAATGCTCAATGCCAATGGTGAGAAGAACAATGCAACAAGGAACAATACCGCAACGGTAACTGCAGTAAGGCCCGTACGGCCACCAGCAGCAATACCTGCACTACTTTCAATATAAGAGGTGGTAGTAGAAGTACCCAACACTGAACCAAAAACAGAAGCAGTACTGTCAGCCATTAATGCACGACCTAAACGTGGCAAACGGCCTTTCTCGTCTAGCAGCTTACCTTTTTGTGCTACTGCAATCAGCGTACCCGACGTATCAAACAAATCAACGAACAAGAATGCAAAGATGACCGCAAGCATACCGACATTCAATGCACCCATGATGTCAATTTTCATGAAGGTAGGCGCAATTGACGGTGGCATAGACATGATGCCGTTGTATTCAACCAATCCAAAAACCGCGCCGATAGCCGTTGTGGTAATAATACCGATAACAACAGAACCCGTAACACCACGGTAATACAGTGCAGTGATTAACACGAAGCCGAGGAAAAACAAAATAACAGGCAATGATGTTACATCACCCATGCCAACCAAGGTTGCTGGGTTATCGACAACAACGCCCGCACTCTGCAGACCGATGATTGCCAAGAACAAACCGATACCCACAGAGATACCTGTCTTCAATGATGAAGGAATCGCATTGATGATCCATTCACGAATCTTGAACATACTCAACAGGACGAAGATGATACCCGACCAAAATACAGCGCCCAGTGCCACTTCCCAAGTTTGACCCATGCCCAAAACAACGCCAAATGTGAAGAAAGCGTTAAGGCCCATGCCTGGTGCCAAAGCAACAGGGTAGTTAGCCAACAAACCCATTACCGCAGTACCAAAGGCAGCTGCTATACAGGTGGCTACAAATACTGCACCAAAATCCATTCCAGCCGCAGACAAGATGCCTGGGTTAACAGCAATAATGTATGCCATTGTCAGAAACGTTGAGAAACCCGCAATGACTTCAGTTTTGATGTCAGTGCCATGTTCCTTTAACTTAAAAAAGTTCTCTAGCATGGGAGTACTCCTAGGTGGTGGATTTTCGTGTCCAAAAACACTTATAAAAGGTGGCCGTAGGATACAGTGTCTTTACAATATGTGTACACTATTTTGCCAAGAAAACCCCAAGAAATTGCCATAAATTCTAACAATGTCTCGTTTATAGTAGGTCTCCATCCATTGTTTTAAGCTGCACACTGTCATTGACGTTGATACGCATCCGATTCAACTTAGACGCACAGGTTATTTTCACAGCCCCCCTATTCGACAACGCAATGTAACGCCAGACACTGTGACACCAATCTCGCCCTTCGCATTGAACACCTTGACAGAATACCGGGGGAGGCATATATTTTTTAGCGACCGACCAGTCGGTTTAATTCCATTCGGAGGACACCATGACCAGTATCTTGGGCTCACTCAACGCGTATTTCGGCTCAGTTCCAGACCGAATTCGGCCATGGCGTTGGTCAATTTTAGGATCGATCCTTGTCATATCAGCAGCCATGCTGTGGGGGTTAATGACCCGCATGGAAATTGACGCTACGATTGATAGCTGGTTCTCTGACGGCGACCCGGTCATTGAAGCGCTGGACGACTTTAGACGGCAATTTGGCAGCGATGACGGGCTTTTTTTGGTCTATGAAGCGAAAGACGGTGACGTATTTTCACCCGCGTCGTTAGCGGCTACCCGAGCACTGGTTGCCCGTTTCGAAAACCCCGAGTTAAGACTGGACCCCGATTACGAACTGCTCGACCATATTAAGCGGGTGCAAGCCATTACCAATACGCGCATTCAGATAAACCGCGATGACACCCTATATTCAGAACTGCTGATACCGATCGACATTCCTACCGATGCCGCATCTCTGGATGCAATCAAGGCACGGGCCAATAATGCCCAGAACCTCAAACTGTTTATGTATTCCGAAAATTACCGCTATGGTGCAATTTCCATACAAACCAATTTCGGTACCATTCCAAAAGCCGGCACGCAGCAACTGGCATTGGCAGACAGTAGCAGCACAGACTTTGGTTTGGACGGCGATGACAGTCTGCTTGCTGATGACTTGGTGTTTGATAGCGCAGTAGACGATGCGGTGGCACCTGCCATTGTAGAATTTGAAGACACCGACACCACCGCCTACGTTGCTTTTAGTCAGGCCATTAATAAGGTGATCTATGCGCCAGAATTTAGCGACCACTTTACCTTTTATCCGGTCGGCTCGACGGCTTTGGTTGATCTCACCATAGATACCATGGTGCAAGCCGGTCTGTTGTTGCTGCTGATGATTGTCATTGTTATTGGCCTGCTGTGGACGCTGTTTCACTCAGCGAGCGCCGTCATTTGGTCAGTATTGGCAATTGTTATCAGCAACCTGTGGGTAGTAGGGGGCGCGGTATGGCTTGGCTACTCGGTTTCTCAAATGGTGTCATTGACAGTCATGTTGGTATTGGCTGTCGGTATCGCCGACTGTGTTCATGTGATGAGTACCTATTTGTATTATCGACGCAAAGACTATGATCATGAATCCGCTATGCGCACGTCCTACTCGAAGGTTGGCGTCCCGATTTTGTTGACGAGCATTACCACCATGGCGGGCATGATGGCACTGACCATCAACGCTATGTCGCAGTTTCAGTTTTTTGGGATCGTATCCGCATTGGGCGTGGGAATGGCCTTTTTATTCACTGTCTACTTCTTGCCGATACTGATGGATTTGTGGCATCCGCAAATACACCCCAAAACACCGAAAACACGCACGGGTTTTGTCCGTATCATTACTGCACCCATGCGACTCCTTAGCTGGGCCAACAAAGCATCTGGCCTCAAGTGGTTATTGAGCGCCGTCTGGTTGCAGCCGCTGCTGGACAAGATTCCTAATTTTGTTGCAAAACGACCCGTCACCATCAGCGCCATTTTTCTGGTGGTATTTATCGCCACGCTGATGGGTATGACCAAGGTACGCATCGACACCAACTTGGTTGAATTGTTTAAAGACGACACGCCACTTGCCAAGGCCTATACCATTGTAGATAAAGAAATGATGGGTACTGGCAGTATGGAAGTGATGATCAAAATGGGCCAAAGTGATGCGCTCACTGACCCCGAAGTCTTGAAGGCAATAGAGGCATTACAAACGACCTTAGAAACCAAATATGGCGACTATGTGTTACGCACCTATTCCCTCGCTGACTTGGTAAAAGACACCAACCGCATCATGTTTGATGATCGCCCCGAATTGGCCATCATTCCCGATGACCAACAAGCGGTGAATCAGTTGTTGTTCTTATTTAACAATGCCAATCCTAAGGACCGCAGCGCATTGGTATCGGATGATTACAGCCAAACACACATTTCAGTTGGCTTGAAGAATGTTGGCTCTTACGAGTACAGCTTGTTCTTTGACGATATGAAAAAAGACATAGACGATGCCTTTGGCGGTTTAGAGGTGAAATATCCTGAGCTCAATGCCAACGTGACTGGCACCATGGCGATGATCATGCGGTTATCGGATCAGCTGAGTGTGCAGCAATTCAAAAGCCTCGCATTCGCCTTGTTGATCATCTCGGCGATCATGGTGGTCACACTGGGCAGCGTCCAAGCGGGCTTGCTCAGCATTATCCCCAATCTCATCCCGGCGACACTGACCTTTGGCATCATGGGCTGGTTTGGTGTGCCACTAGACACAGACACCCTGATGATTGCACCCGTCATTATCGGTATTGCGGTGGATGACACCATTCACTTTATCACCCACTACCGGATGGCGATGGTGGAACACCGTGACATGAATCGGGCACTCAAAAGTGCCATCAGTGAGGTGGGACAGGCCGTAACCTTTACCACGCTCATCCTAGGTTGCGGTTTCTTTATGTTGACCTTTAGTGACTATTTGGGTTTAGCAAAAATGGGCGGCTTTGGTGCTTTGGCTATTTTCGTGGCGTTGCTATGTGACCTGCTATTGCTCCCCGCACTTATTATGATCTTTAAGCCCCGTTTTGGGCAAAAAGACATCATCGAAATCAACACCGATGTAAAGGAAGGTGTCTCATGAATTTTTTAAAAATACTCGCTGCAGTAACAACCTCAGCCCTGCTTGCAACGACCGCTTGTGCGGATGAAGCACGCGACTTGATGGAACAGGTCGATGACAATTCACGCATGACCAGTGAATCGGCATTTATCAAGATGCAGCTATCGACCTGTAAGTTTTCTGTTGCCGATGGCAAGATTCGTTGTACCGAAAAACCGCGCATTAAGGTGTTAGAAACCGCGCAAATGAATACTGGCCCTGATAAGAAAGACAGCAAATCCATTGCGATTGTTCTAGAACCCGCGGCAGAACGCGGCATTGGTATGTTGTCATACATTTATGATGACTCGGATAAAGACAACGAAACTTGGCTGTATCTGTCGGCGCTAGGCAAGGTAAAAAGAATGGCCTCCGGCAATAGCAATGATGAAGACTCCGAAAGCACCAGCCTGTTTGGTTCAGAAATCACCACCGAAGACCGTGAAACTGGCAAGCTAGATGACTATACCTACAGCATATTACAAAAGGGTGATTATCAAGGCCGGCCCGTAGCCATCGTGCAGCAAGTGCCCATTCCGAAACGCGCAGCAGTCAGTGACTATGCTAAGACCATTTCATGGATCGATACTGAACGGCTTATCACCCTCAAGGCGCAGATGTACGACAAAAACGACAAAGCCGTGAAGCGCATGCAGGTGAGTCAGGTCGAAGAAATCAATGGCGTGTGGATGGCGCGTTCGCTTACCGTGATGAACTTGGTTACCAATCGACTGACCAATATGTCGATGGATGCCATTTCATTTGATGTCGCGATAGACGAAGCATTTTTGAGCCAGCGGGCATTAACTGACGCCGCATTTCGAGAAAAACACCTCGACGTGCTAAGAGCCCAAACCCAATAGGAGCCATGCTATGAACACAGCTATTGTGACGCTCTTGGGTGTCGGTCTTCTGGCATCGAGCCTGAGCATTGCGTCTAACCATGACATGACCGACGATTTGCTGTTAGACGACGACATGGACTTTTTGGCAGCAGATGCCTTCGAAGTGGTTTTTGCTGCAGAAAAGCCACCGTCGTTACTGCGAACACTGGGCTTTTCTGTTCAAGAAACGCTCGGTTGGTCAAAAAATAACGCTGCGCTATTTACCCATCAAACCACCGCCAATGCCAAATGGGCTGGTGGCCTGAGCCCTTCTTGGTATCTCGAATGGGATGCCTCTGCGGCGGCACAGTGGCCGGTGACACCTTTGATGGCAACTTCAGAGACAAGCACCGCATCCGAATTCAATATAAACACCCTGTATGTGCAATACAGCGTGGGACCGATTAGCGCCAAAGTGGGCCACTATAGCATTGGTTGGGGCGAGTTAGAGGGAGCAGGTGTCTTGGATATTATCAATCCTGCGCCCGATCTTACACAGGGTAATCCGTCAGCTGGGGACAATGGCCAATGGCTGGCCAGTGGTCGATTCTATGGCGACCAATGGGAACTGTCTGGATTTTACACTATAGATCCAGAATTGACGGATATGAGTGCAGCAGGATTCCCAGCGCCAACCATCGAAGACCCTGAATGGGGCCTGCGCCTGGGCACACAGATTAGTGGCTCCGACGTGAGTCTGTATGTAGGACAATTCGTTGAAGACACGCCCATACTCGATTTGATGACCACATCGACAGCGGCAAATAGCTATGCATTGGTCGGTATCGCTGCCAATAAAGCGGTAGGAAATTGGTTGTTCAAAACCGACATTGCCAAGAAAAGTGGCTTATCACTTTACAGCAACGCAGCCCCTACCCTCACAAAGTCCTTTGATCGTGTCGACTATGGCGTGGGCGTGGAATATAACGCAACGAGCGGCCAGCAATACGGCGCGACCGTTTACGGCAGACAATGGCGAGATATGGATGGCGTCAGTGGTGCATTAGCACTGTCAATGATCGCGCCGCCAGCAATAACGCCTGCAATGGACATGGAAGCGGGCGCCATGCTGCGGTTTTCAGACAGTTATCTCAATGATGATCTGTCGTTCACGCTTATGTCGACCGGCGATCTGAGTGGTGCCATGGTCATGCTCAGTACCGCTTGGGGTTACCGTGTGAATGACCAGTGGAGTGGCGAGTTGAATCTGACCACCGCCAAAGCCAATGCCGACTCAATGTACGCGGCGTTCGATGGCGAGGTGCTCGCTGTATTCTCCGTGAAGTGGCAATACTGATCGGTAGGAGCCTGTCATGACAACGATTAGTTCCAACACAGACCGTAAACAGCAGGTGTTAACAGCGGCCGTTCAACTCTTTGTATCAAAAGGCATTCAAAACACCAGCATGAACGAAATTATCACGGCATCTGGATTAAGCAAGGGTGGCGTTTACCACTATTTTGAAAGCAAAGATGATTTGGTTCTGGGCGTTTTAGATATCTTTATTGAGATTCAGAGAAACGCCCTGACGTTAGCCATGGCACAGGTCGGCACGACCCGTGAACGCCTAGAAACACTGGTGAAAAGCATTGCTCAGTCGGACATCGTCCATACAGCGGGTGGTTATTCTGACATTCGCATAGCGCTGGACATGCTGACCTTAGCACTCGAAAAGCCGTTGTTTTTGGCGCGTTTGCAGGCAGGTTATGACGAATTGATGGCGCTTTTTTACCCCATTATTGAAAGCGGCATTCAGCAGGGTGAATTCAAGGCAGATACCGACGCGAGAAAGGTCGCTATTACCCTATCGGCAATATTTGATGGGTTACGGATGCAACAACCGTTAGAAAAGGGACAATTTGATTGGGTGGCTATTGGTCTTGAGGCCACCAACCATGTACTCAATGGGATTTCGGCGCGTCCTTGCGATTAGCGGACAGCACCGTTGATTTCATCGTCTGTCTGACCCAGTGCATACAACAGGGTGTCCAAACCACCGACGCTGAGGCTATGTTGCGCGGCAGCCCTCACTTTGGGCTTGGCATGAAACGCGACGCCTAATCCTGCAATCGACAACATGGGCACATCATTGGCACCATCACCCACGGCAATGGTGCGCGCCACAGTAAGGTCCAATTTATTGGCCAATTGTTGCAACAGCGCTGCTTTCTTCTCGCCATCTACAATGTCGTCACCTACCTGCCCTGTGAGCTTGCCATTTTCTGCAAGCAGGTCGTTTGCATACACCCAGTCGATACCTAAAAGGCGCTGCACCTGCTCAGCAAAATAGGTGAAGCCGCCCGATAATATCGCTGTTTTATAACCCATGGCCCGCAACTGCCGAAATAACCGCTGTGCGCCTGGCATGATGGGCAACTGTGCGGCGATGTCGTCCAATACGTCCACAGACAACCCCTCGAGCAACGCCATACGCTGTCGAAAGCTCTGTTGGAAATCGATATGACCTTGCATGGCCGATGCTGTAATCGCCTGCACCTGCTCGCCAATACCCGCGCGCATCGCCAGTTCATCAATCACCTCGGTTTGGATCAGTGTTGAATCCATATCGAACACAGCCAAGCCACCTTGGGTCATTAGCTGCTGGCTATTTTGTACCATGAGGTCAACACCATAACGATCGGCCAAGGCCAACAAAACGGCTTTGATAAGCGCAGGATTGACCGCAGTACCAGCCGACCACATCTCGTAGGCAGTCACCTGTGGTCCATCGCCTTGGGGTGCATCTTGGGTAAGGCAGTGTACATGGGTCATGATCTGCCCCAATGACACACAGTGTTCCAGAATATCAGCCCACAGCGCCGCACTATCAGCTGCCGCATCGCGGGGCATCACCAAGGTCCACACTGCGTGTGGCACTTCAAGAGCGCGGCAGGCTGCCATAGACGTTTTGACTGTCGGCATATTTGATACAGACTTGATCTGTAGTGCACCCTCTTCAGCCCAGCCATCGCAGGTCGCCTGTGCTGTGCCTAGCGCATCGTCTGTCGCCGACAGGTCCATTGCCACACGATGACCGGCTTCATCGGCCACAACGCGCAGCCCTGCTAACTGAATAGATTGGTCACGCAGTAACTGCACCAACGCACTCAACGCGGAGTGGGCATGGGAGACGGGAAGATGAAAATGCCATTGACGGGTCACAAGAGATACCTGGGTTTTGGTTTAGGGTAGCGGGTCATGCGTTTAGGTCTAAACGCCAGACACAAAAAAGCCGCATCAAGCGGCTCTTTTATTATTTTGATTTCAGGCTTGCTACGTTGGCGAGCGCTGCATCAGTGACCTTCGCCAATTCGATCAACAGGTCATCGGTCTCATGCGTAGACATCGCACGTATACGATCTGGGCCCATACGGAATAGACCATTTTTAATTTTTTCCAGCTGGCTGGTTACTTCTGCAATTTTGTCGCTCATGAATGCTCCTAGACATTAAGAATAACGAAATGCAATCCGAAAAAATAAACCGGGCTGTTTTTCGTTTAAAGGTTTAATCAATTTGCCGCCTATTGTAACCTTGCTGACCAAAATGTCATTGATTCATCCATCTTTTTTATTGCTACAAGGGTAGTTTGTGAGCGACACACCGAATCCATTACAGGTCACGTTGAAATCTCAGACCTTCATTATTGGTAGCGCCTTAATTTGGCTGCTTTCAGGCATCCTGTACGTCAATATTGCCGCGCAGCAGAAACAGCATCTTGAAGTGGAATCTGCCTTACGCAATGCCACCATTATTAGTATTGCCACCAGCTATGTCGCGCCTTTGCTGCAAACACGCAACGTCATCAGCCTCAATGTCTTTTTAAAGAATCTGGTCTCTCGACCCGATATCTATTCGGGACAGATCATTGACAGCACTGGTGGCACCGTTACCGAATATACCGATGAGCGCGCGCCCGGCATTACCCTCAACGAAGCCATT
This sequence comes from uncultured Saccharospirillaceae bacterium, assembly GCA_913063165.1. GTDB lineage: Bacteria > Pseudomonadota > Gammaproteobacteria > Pseudomonadales > Natronospirillaceae > CAJXZL01. Next base: position 19,048 of record CAJXZL010000018.1, read on the forward strand.
CAATTCGACAGCCAACTGATCGGCTATATTCGTTTAGAAGTGCAGCCCATTGATGATCTCGGCAATTGGGCATTGACGGTATTTTTATGGGCCCTATTGATTCAGGTTTTTTGGGGCCTATTTTCGCTCCAACGCAGCGTTAAATCTCTGGCGCAGTGGCACAGTGTTAATCGCCACCTACAGCCTATTTTTGGCAGTGCACATTTTAGTGCCGCGGACTGGGAAGCTGAATTTTCTGGTGCAGGACGGCAGCACCTAACCGCCATCAACCTATTGCAACAGCGGCTTTCTACGGAGCAGTTGCCGCTATTGAGCAATGATCCTGATTTGACTGACTCGCAGTTCCATACGGCTATCGTCTTGTTTTGTGCACCCACCACTGAATCATTGGCACCCAAATCGGCCAATGCCGATGTGCAACATGACACCATAATGCAGCTGGAAACCTGGATCGAGCACATTGCTGAACTGTACCAAGGACACCGCCTAGAAAATGGGCTGTATATCGCCTTTGGTTTGGGTAATGACGACGCTGACGAAGCCGCGGTTAATGCCTTATGCGCCGCCCGTGTGCTGTATTTTCTCAGCCGAGGTCAGTTGCCACTATCCATCTCCATTGCAGCAGGCAGTTTTTGGACTGGTTCTGGTGCTGCTCCGTGGCCAATCACCCATGCCAACGGACCCGTTTTTGATGACCTAGACTATGTTCACCTGCACCATGATGGTGAGCTGATTTTGCTGACCGAATCCTTGTTTCAATATGCGGTATTAAATGAACGACTACAGGCCAGCATCTATCGTGACGTTATCACTGCCGATGGCAGAAGACTCGAAGTATGGCAATTAGACGGCTTGCAGGGACAGTACGACAACCTGTTACTCGCCCAAGCAGACCGCTTGCGTAATCTTGATCTTGCTAGGAGTAATGACTGATGACCCAGGTGGCTTTGTGCCCAGTATCCGACATCACAGACGGGATGAGTAAGGGCTTCGAATTGGCCAATAGCCGCTCGGTGTTTGTGGTAGGTGACGATGGCGCAGTATTTGTCTATCTCAATGAATGCCCCCATTTGGGCGTGAATTTGGAATGGGAAGAAGACAAGTTTTTAGATTCAGAGGGCCGACTGATCGAATGTTCAACCCATGGTGCTCTGTTTGAAATGGACACGGGCCAATGCATCGTTGGGCCCTGCCAAGGCGAGTCATTAACCGCCATTCCTTTTGAGATTGTCGACGGCCATATTACCGTCGACGCCAGCCGCATTTAACCGACCTTAAGGCTAAAAATCGAGACTGCCTTGCTCTGGCGGTTTCGCTACCGCGTTACTCACCGCTGTTTCATCCGCAACTGTCGCTGTATTGCTCTGGTCTATACCCAGCCGAATACGCAATCCCGAATGGCGCGCCGCATGGCGTGACACGGCATTGACCCATACCGACTGTTCTCCACAATAGGTAAATTGTCGCTTGGCGCGGGTTAGACCCGTATAGAGCAATTCCCGACTCAAGAACGGACCTGACAACTCAGGCAATACCATGGCCACTTGGGCAAATTCAGAGCCCTGTGTCTTGTGTATCGTCATCGCAAACACGGTTTCAATACTGGGTAATCGCGCCACGGAAACCTTGACAAAACTGCCTTCCGTCTGCGGAAAACAGGCCACCAATGCCCCATCGTCATCTGGCCATATCAGTCCGACATCACCGTTAAACAACCCCAAGCTATAGTCGTTTTGGGTCACCATGATAGGCTGCCCCTGAAACCACTGATGGCTCTGATCGCGCAACCGCTGATGGCTCTGACCGCGCAACCACTGGGTAATACGTTCATTCAATGCAACGGTACCTTGGCGGCCGACGCGGGTGGCACAGAGGATGCGAAACGCCGACAAATACTGCCATGCTGCCGACACATCAGTTGCGGTGAGCATGGGTCGATAATGCTGCTCCACCCATTCACGTAATTGGGTGTCAAAATCAGCAGTCGAGACCTGATCTAAGACCTCAGGATGCTGGCTTAAATGTGCCCAAGCCGCCGGACCATCGCCTGACATCACGCTGTTAGCCAACACACCAATGCCACCCTTGCCATCGAACCGGTGACTGTGCTGTAAAAAGGTCAAATAATCGGCTGAGGTCGATGCCGCAGCAGGCAGCCCCAACTGGGCCGCACGTTTAACGCTATACCCCGGATGCGGTTGCGGTGTCAGGTCAGCCAAAATGCTGCCCGCAGCTACCGAGGGTAATTGCGCCGCATCACCCAATAGAATCACCCGACAATGATCAGGTAGCGCACGAAAAAGCCGTGTCATCAGCGGCAAATCCACCATCGACGCTTCATCAATCAATACACAATCCACACGCAGCGGATTTTTTTGGTGGTATCGAAACTGGAGTTGTTTGGGCAAAAAGCCCAGAAGCCGGTGAAGGGTGCTGGCTTGCTCTGGTATGTCTGCTATCCAAGATACTGCGTGTTGCTGAGACAGCGCTGTTTTCGCTTGAACAATGGATTCGGTGAGGCGCTGCGCAGCCTTACCTGTTGGCGCAACCAATTTGATAATGGGTGGCTGCTCATACTGCGCCAGCAAACAGCCCAAAATGCGGGTGACGGTATAGGTCTTGCCCGTACCAGGGCCACCAGCGATCACCGAAAAGGGGTTCGTAAGGGTGTTAATTGCAGCAACCCGTTGCCAATCGACTGCACGGGTATCGGTCTGCGGAAACAACAGTGCTAAGCGCTCAGCAACTGCAACCGATAAGGTCAGCGGTGGAGCAGCCAAACGATCCGCCAGCGCGCCAGCGAGCTCAGATTCAAATTGCCAATAACGTCTGAGATACACCCGCCCATGTTCATAGACCACGGGGAAAGCATCATTCGGCCCAATAGGCAAAGCAGATAACGCCGCATGCCAGACCGACAGTTCGGGCAATGCCAGTCGATACACACCTTCCTCAACCCAATGTTGCCCTGCCCAGTCTGACAATAACAAACAGCTGTGTCCGCGCTGCAACGCGATATTAACTGCCACGACCGCATCATACAAAGGATGGTCCAGCGACACCTCTAGCCACTGGCAAAGCTGTTTGGCAAGTGTCCGTTCAAGCGTTAACGCTTGCCCTACCACCGTGATGCTCATTGCGCACCTCCCGATTGTGGATTAGCGTTGCCTGCAAACAGGGCATCTAAATGGTTCAGCGCGGGCACGTCTACTGGCTGAAAATACACGCCATGTTCGCCACTCGTATCCATGCCTCGTAGGAACAAATAATACACGCCGCCTAGGTGTTGTTGGGGGTCGTAATCTGGCACATGGGTGCGGCAATAACGGTGTAAGGCCAATAAATAGATCCAATACTGTAGGTCATAGTAATGGTCGACCATCGCTTGGTGCATGGCACCTCTATGATACTGCTCCACCGAATCACCCAACCAATTGGATTTATAATCGGCCAAATAATAACGGCCATCCTGTTCAAATATCAGATCGATAAAGCCATGCATCATGCCTTTTAAACGGTGTTCGCTTGGCAATATCACTGGCCCGCCGCGTTGCGACGCCAAAAATCCCGCCAATTGGTTGTGCTGATGGCCACTGACTGCCATCGGGAAATAGAATTCGGTTTCTCGTAATAACTGCTGTCTCGATAAGGCACCCAGATGCATACCCGCTTGATTGAGTGGCGCGGCCAAGATGTCCTCAAACCAACGGTTCATATCGCTGTAATCGCCATCAGGACAGACATCGACCAATAGCTGTGGATAGGCCAGCTGCATGTGTTGATTGACTACGGACCAACGCGGTCGTTGAAAATCGACCTGTTCAAATACGGCATGCAATAAATTGCCCGACTGCGCGCCCTTGGGTAACTGAAACCGCACCGACGGCGTAGTAGGTGATTCGGTGTCAGTGCTGTCGACGCCACTGTCCCGCTCAGGTTGAGACAACCCCTCATGGCGTTTGTTGCGGGTCAGCGCAGTAAAAGAGCTGAGCCACCAGTCACGTTCAATACGTCCCTGAAACTGTCGGGTACTGAGGGTCATTGGCGCCGATTGGTTGGTTACCCGATCACCACGGGGACTAAAAGGCATGGCCACATCAATGATGGCGCCGACATTCAGCCTAGCAAATGCATCACGGGCGTCCAACGGACTATCAATCCCTAGCAACAGGCCGAGGGGCGACAGGTTGAACGATTTAAAGGGCGCTGACACCACATACAATCGTTGCTTGGCACGGGTTGCGGCGACATATAGCAAACGGACCAGCTCTGCATTTTGTTCGCGTTTTTCACGGGCCAGTTGGTCGGCATCCGGCAAGACCACACGCATACTGGACTGGTCTGAGGACGCGTGAATATTCACTAACTGGCTGACTTGCTTGCGTTCAATGCCATAGGATACAAAGGGTAAAAATACCACGGGGTATTCTAGGCCCTTGGCACCGTGGTGGGTGACAATACGCACCAAATCATCGTCACTTTCGAGACGCAATTCACTAGACCGGGCTTTTAAACGCAGCTGTTGGGCCACCCACAAAATGAGTTCTCGGCTATCCGATTTGTTGGCCGATTCTTGCTGGGCCAATTCCAGAAGTTGCAGGTCATTCGTCAGTTGTCGATCAGGCTCGTTGCCCTGTTGTTGATAAAATTGCTGTACCACTTTAAAGGCCATGCTCAACAGCCCATGCTGCTGCCATTGCGCCCGCAATTTTTCGAGTCGAAGCCGCCATTGACTGTGGTAGTCGTCGTCTTCGGATAACTGGTGTAGTTGTTCGGGTGTGAGTCCAAACCAATGGGTTGCCAGTGCTGCGGTCATTGCCCGCTTATCAGCTGGCTGGTCAACGCCTTTTAAAAACACCAAAAACTGGCTGGCTTCAATACGGGACCAAATGGTTTCGCGGTTGCTGAGGTACACAGCGTCGATGCCCCGCCGTGCCAAGGCGGTTTTCATGACCCCCGCCTGATCCTTGTTGGCAACCAAAATAGCAATATCACTGGCCGAAACGCCGCGATGCTCAGGCGCCCCCAGTTGACAATCGGTCTGCAAACGCACGATTTCATCAACGGTCCATTCGGCGATGGCGTACTGTGCCGATTTATTTTCTTTGTCACCCTGAAACACGACCCACTGGGCTGCTTGGTCTGCTTGGTCTGATTGGTGTGATAGTGGGTCCTGCAAATTCTGCGTGTCGGATACTGCTGCCGCTACCGGATGATAGTCGATACCAAAGTCAAAGGGATTGCCGGCAAACAGCGCGTTATAGCCTGCCACCACGCCCGGCACCGAGCGATAGTTGGTACCCATGTGCCATTGTTGGTCTGCGCTGTGTCTCGCCTGTAAATAGGCAAAGACATCGCCACCGCGGAAGGCGTAAATGGCCTGTTTGGGATCGCCAATCATGACCAGTAATTGGGCATGTGCCGATCGGGAAATACCATCAAATATGCTGTACTGCAGGGTGTCGGTGTCTTGAAATTCGTCCACCAGGGTAACCGGATATTGCATCGCCACGGCATCAGCCAACCGCACGCCCTGTTCTCCAGATTGCAGCTGGGTAGCCAATATCTGTATCAGGTCGTCAAAATCCATCACGTTTTGCCGCTGTTTGGCTTCTTTCAAGGCCCCACGACACCACAAAATGCCCTGTTCAACGGCCTGAGCTAAAGCCCGATTCGCCAGCGCTATCGCCTGAACACTGGCCAGATACAGCTGCGGATAGAACTCACGCTTTTTGGCATCTTTAAAGTCTTTTTCTCGCTGTAATTGTATGAACAACGATTGGGTTTCCGGACTGTCCGGCGCTATCTGGGCGCCTGTATCGAGTCGGTCAACAATGGCTTGCCAATTCGCTCGAATATTCTCTGCCTTGCGGTTATTGACCTGCTTGGCAACAAAACCATCGCGTTCTTCGGCCCAACTGGCCATCCAGTTTATTGGCTGCGGATCCACTGATTGATAGGGCAAAACGACGGGCTCAATACTTTTGATGGCATCTTGGAATGCCTGATAAAAGGCCTCTGGGTTGGCCCACTTCTCGGCAATTAGCAAGAATTCCGGCGCTTGGGCGATCCGTCGATACCAATCTTGGACCACCTGCATATACAGTTGGTCTAACTGGGTATCCAGTCCAGCATCAAACCGCAGACCACTCTCGAATGCCTGATCTGCCAGTACCTTTTTACAAAATCCATGAATGGTGAATACAGCGGCCTCGTCTAAGTCTTGCAGCGCGCGCTGCAACTTTAGGGTGGCAGTTTCTCGAGAATATTGCGCTACCAATGCGGCATAAAACGCATCTGGCTTGGTCGCATTGGGTTGCCATTGCTGTATGGCCACGCGCAGTTCTTTATCCAAGCGCAGACGCAACTCTTGCGTCGCCGCATTGGTAAAGGTCATCACCAAAATATTTTGGACATGATAGTCAGTTTCAAGCAGCAAGCGGATATAGAGCCGCGTGATGTTATAGGTTTTTCCTGTGCCCGCACTGGCTTCAATTAATTGACGTCCCTGCAATGGCAGCGTGAGCGGATTGAGTTCCTGTGTCATGCCACACTCCCTTGCGTTAGCGTACAGTGCGCCATCATGTCAGCGTAAAATTGACCACAGGCTAGGAACAGGTCTTCGCTGGGCATTTCATGCCAATAATGCGCCATATAGGGGTCTTCACTCATCCCAGTGGAAAAGTGGCCTGTCTGCCACAATTTGGACGGGGTGTTATTTGAACCCCCTGCGAGCGTTTTAATCCCCACATCGGCATTCAAAAACAGCGGTTCACGCATACCCTCTGCAAACACCGACAGCCAATTGGCCAACACCACTTCAGCATCCGCTATTGCAGACACCTTGATATGGGAAAAACCGTCTTTGCCACGGTACCAACCCTCTACCTGCCCTGTAAAATTCGGTGTTGCTACCTGCAATACCAACTGGGTTAACCAGAGGCGTAAATAGTCTTTCGCTTTCGGATCAGCCAACCGCCACACCTGCACATTGCCCTCTGCCGTCAGACCAATGGCATCGATCACCTGTATGCCCGCGACACTGATATCAATATCAACAAAGTTCACTGTAGGCTGACACCGCGTTGCTATGACGGCATGAAAATCCTGCGCCTGCTGTTGCCATTCGTCTAACTCCAACGCCACTAAAGGGTGTTCGGGTAAACTGCCAGACAGCTGCATCTGCGCCACAATTGCTGCTAATGGCGCACTGTCACCTTGATGTTCGATAAGTGACGACACCATGTCCTGCTGGGTCGAATAGCGCAGCAGATAGTCAGATACGAAGGGCTCAACATCATCCAATACGGTGGTACGGTCATCAAGGTAGACCCCCAATTGGTGCTTGGCCCAATACTCGGTTGGATGATAGAAAAACTGAATCAGGTCATTCAGGCTGTTTGCCCGATTTTCGTCACCTGATGCGGGTAATAATGAACGCACTGCCGACGCAGGCTTATCAGCCAACCGCAACCATACCGGATCGAAACTGCGGTCGCTGCCCTGATAAGCAGCGGGACTAAAGGGCTGCATGGGCACGTGCACGGTGTGGTCGGGAAACTGCCAACCAAAGCCGCGTGTTAAATAGTCCATCAATTCGGCCAGCACCAGTGACGGCTGCTGTTCGGTGTTGTTGTGGATACTGTGGCCCTGATAGCTCAGATACAACTTTTGTTGCGCTGACATCAGGGTTTCTAAAAACAAATAACGGTCGTCACCACGGCGGGATCGATCACCTAACCGCATGGCCTCACCTGCCATCAAATCAAAACCCAGGCTTTGACGTTGCCGTGGGAATTCACCATCGTTTAGACCCAGCACTGCCACAATGTCAAAGGGGACTGAACGCATCGGGATCATGCTGCAAAAGGTGATTTGCCCCATCAAATACTGGTTGGCAGTGGTTTCAGGACGGCTCAATTCTTGTTGTAGGTAGTAGCGCACAATATTGCCGGGTATTGGTTTGTCTTCACCGGCAACGGCCACGCGTTGCATCCAGTCTTGCAGGCTTTGATCGATGACCTGATAAGAGCGGCTGTCAGACGCGGTACTAAAAAATGCATCCAACAAATCGGTTCTGAGTAACTGCACCCAACCGGCCACTGGTCGCTCGGCCCGCAACTGCTGAGACAAACGTTCCAATCGATCAACAAATTCAATTAAACGTCCCAGAACCTGTGCGTCATCGCCTTCTACCGCGGATAACATCAAGCGGCCATCTACAAGGGCATCTTGGTCGCCCCAGGCAAATCCCAGTAGCAACCGCTCAAGTCCCAGACGCCAGCTATAGGTCGCCGTGGCCTGTTCGGTCGCCAACACTTGCGCCTTGTGCGCCGCATTGAGCCCCCAATGCACGTGCGCGATCTGCAACCAATCGGCTATTTTCTCTAAGGAATCATGGCTAAAACCAAAATACTCTTGAATGGCCGGCACATGGAGCCAAGCCATCATCTGACTCACCTGTAGGCGGTCATCTGGCAGGTCCAAAAACGACAAAAAGGCATGTACGAGGGGATCTGCTGTGATCAAACTGCGGTCTGCTATCGAGCATGGCAAGGGCGGCGTTTGCTCTGACAGTTGGTCGTATCCACGTGCAAAAACTGCTTCGATAAAGGGCGCATAGGCTTCAATATTGGGGCACATGACCACCACATCCCGTGGCTTTAGATCAGGCTGGTCGTTAAAACAGCCGAGTAACCAATCGTGTAATGCCTGCACTTCTCGCAGCGCACTGTGGGCCGATACCAATCGAATGCTGTCGTCTATTTGTGGCGTTGGCGATTGTGTGCGGTCGTTCAAGACCAATACATCGTGCTGTAGGTGCTGCAAACAATTGCGGTCTTCTGCAGCCTCAGGTGGCGCAGAGAAACAAGCAGTCTCTAAGTCTGCACGATCACTGAGCAAGCGAATAAAGGCTTGCCCTTGGGTCCCCAAACTCGACAATAACGGGTTACCCGTGTCCAAAATACTTTCTAGGCTGCCTTCTTCAAGCCACTTGGCGCGCATCTGTGCAACCCGTCGTTCACTGACATGGTCTTCCCAATACTCGTCGCTCGGGTTCAGATATAACAGATGGACATCCAGACCTGCTTGATCGCTCAGCGCGTGCAAAAAATCGAGCCACAATGGCGCGAGGTTATTCACCGCAAACAGAAATATGCGGTCAGGCAGTGGCGTCTTAGGTGTTTGTGCTTGGGCAATGGCTTTGTCGATCAAATCCAGAGGGTGATCTCCGGCTTCATCGACCAAGTGCTGCCACAGCTGTGACTGCCAATGGCTATGGTGAGCCGTTTTCCATTGTCGAATCCAGTCAGGCCGATAGATCAGATATTGCTCAAACAGGTCAGCCAGTTGTTCTGCCAATTGGAACCGCTTGAGCCCTTGTTGCGACACGCCGCCACCCTGCCAATAGCGCGTCGGTTCGTCCATGGCAGGGTCATTCACCACATCAGGGCGCGCCAATAGATGAAACAGCCGCCACACCAAACTCTCTCGGCGCCAATGGGCACTGTCGTCTGCGCCACTGTCGCCCAAAATGTCATGGACCAGTCGCCAAAAGCCGGACGCGGGTAATTGCATGTCGATATTCATACAAATGAGGCGGTCGGGTTTTTCTGCTAGGGCCATGCTTAGCCAATGCTGCATGCCGCGATGTGGCACCAAAACCCAGTCAGGTGCCAAAACATGCTGCTTGGGCAATGCCAACAACAGGCTCAGCGGGGCAACTAACAATGACAACTGGTTACTGGGTATTACATGAAACATGCCGCGTCCTTTTGTTTTTGTTTCTGTATTGGTCTGTTGCGGGCGTAGATCCTATCAGTACAGCAGGCTAAAAAATTGCCGTTGAAACTCCACTGCCAACGGGTCGCCTTTGGCCAGAGACTGCAACATCTCCAAAAACGTTTTGCGTGCACCGCCATCCTGAAAGTTTTTGTCTTTTCGCAGCACCGTCATCATCAATTCCAAGGCTTCACGGTTGCGATTCTGTTGCTGGTATTGCACCGCAAGTTCCATGTGCAGTAATAGGTCGTCGGGCGACTGTGCTAAACGGTCGAGACATTCTTGAATCTCAGGGGCTTCGGCGGCTTGCTCTGCCAATTCTAGTTGCGCCATGACGGTATGATAGCCGTCATCTTGGTCGGCTAGCCGAATGTTGGCCAATACCGCCTTGCACTCATCTAGGCGGTGATTGAGTAACAGGATACGGGCATAAAAACAGGCAATTTCTGGTTGCTGTCCAGATAATTCATAGGCTGTGTGCGCTGGCACCAAAGCCTCTAATACCTGATCGCTTTCCATCAGCATTAAGGCTGTTTGTATATCGGCATCCCAGGCATTGGGTAAATGTTTTGCTAAAAAGGCCCGTATTTCAGATTCCGGCAACGCGCCTGAAAAGTGATCTACCGGCTTACCGTTACGAATGACGGCTACGGTGGGCAGGTTTCGCACACCAAACTGCGCTGCCAGTTGGGGCTCTGCTTCGGTATCTAGGGTCGCCAAAATAAACTGCCCCTGACATTCATCGGCGAGTTTATCCAATATCGGCATCAGCATTTTGCATGGCGCACACCAATCCGCCCAGAAATCGATCACCACGGGGCGCTGAAAGGATTCAACCGTTAATAGCGCTTCAAAGTTAGCCGACGTCAATGCGACTTTAAAAGGAGATTCGGTGGGTGATGGTAAATCTGGTTGCATGGTATTTTCCATTGATAACGCACTGCCCCGCCAAGGCATTGACGTGGGGTGGCTTTTATTCAGTATTCAGACACGATTTATATGCTTTGCCTGCGACAAAGTATGTCGGTCGATGCCAGTTCATGGTAATTATCTTAGCACCAATACACCAGCAGAATCCGCTCAGCTAACATAGCCTAATGACTTCCCTCAGGTTACACTAATACCTCGTAAAATAGACGTTCGATACCAGATACCGCTTCGCAATGACGTCTGTTCATCAAGATTGAAATTTGACGCACTGAGATGCGCAGAAACAAGGGCCGTTTTTTATGTCTAGGCGTGTAATGTGGTACATGGCACTTTTTGTGATTGCCTTAGTTGGGTCGGGCACCTACTGGTATGGTGAGACCATTGGCACCCCGATAATTGAGCCCGAGCGCATTACGAAACCCCACACTGATGTACGCCAATACGAGCGCGTCACCCTTGAAAATGGATTGAACCTGTTGGTGATATCCGACCCGACCGCCACGGTGGCTGCGGTGGCTGTGCAAGTACAGGCAGGCAGTTGGCAAGATGCGTTGACGTCACCTGGCCTCGCCCATCTGGCATCAGAAGTGCTGTTCTTTAAGGGCGACACGCTCAATAAGGCCAATCCCTTTGAGCAACTCATACAACAGCATGGCGGCACACTCGCCACCCAGTTATCGGGACAAGCCACCACATTTCACTATGACATCAATGCAAGCGCCCTAGCCAAAACGTTGGATGCCATGGCTGCGGCCTTTATTCAGCCGTCTTGGACCACGTTGGACATGAACCGCGCCGTAGCGCGCATTGACGCCGAATACCAAACCAATTTGTTTAACGATGCACTCAAGCGCAGCGATGCCCAGCAGACAGCTTTGAATCAAGCACACCCTGCAGCGCGTTTTGCCGAGGGCAATCGAGAGACCTTGCAGGCGTTAGACCTTGAGTTGGACTTACGCCGGTACGTTCAAGATTTTTACACACCTGACAACCTATCGTTGGTGGTATTAGGCAGCAGCCCAACGGCGGTGTTGGTTGATCAAGTCAACGTGGCGTTTGGGGCGTTTCAAGGGAAAAAACTGCCGACGTCAGACTGGCCGGAATATTACAGCAGCAAGCAATTACCCACGTTTCTGCAAATTGTGCCCAGCCATAGCACTGCACGCACCCTAACGTTTTCCTTCCCTGTGACCCAAACCCAGGGAGCAGAAAAGTTTATCCAATACTGGTTGCAGCAAAATCACGGCGGCAGCCTCAAGGAGCGTTTGTTGGCAAAGGGCTGGATTATTGACCTCGACTCTGGTCTGACCCATGGCAACAGCAGTGCCGCGACTTTTGACATCCGCATTGCTTTGACCCGCTCGGGTGAGAAGGCCATTATGGAAGTGGGCACCTGGGTATTTGATAGCCTACAACTCATCGCCCAACAAGGCGTTCCTGCTTGGCAGCTAAGCGAATTTAACAGCAGCCAACAGCGCCGATTCACCTATCTTGAGACGCAGGACGCACTGTCAACGGTCACGCAAGCGGTGAAAACCTTAGGTAAGTTCAACGAACTGAACACCCTGTCTGCGCCGATCTATAACGCCAATGTAGACGCCATTGCCATTGCCAATTTTGTGAAACATTTGAAGGTCGACCGTTTGATGTTGACATGGGAATCTCCTGCCGCGTCTGCCAGTGATAAAACGGCGTTTTACCAAGCCGATTTTGATGTAGGTCCACTGCCTTTTGACTGGGCACAGACCTGGAATGCTGCCGCCATAGACCCCGTGTTTTTACCGGCATTGTCGAATGCCTTTACTCCCAAAACGCTACAACAAAACCCGGCGATTATGGATGCCAGCACGCTCTACGATTACCTCCCGGATATTCGCATTAAAAATGCCGGCATGACCTATTACTACTTGAACAATGATGGCTTTAATAGCCCCAGGTCCAATGTGCATTTTGTGCTCTCGTCACCTTGGTTTACTGAAAACAATGGCCATCGCGCCGCAACCCAGCTCTATCTGGCTTTGGTCAACGACGCCGTTGCCGCTATGGCACGACAGGCCGATGCGGCTGGAATCAACATGGCATTAACCCATACGCCTGAGGGCATTGAATTTAAGGCCAATGGTTTTCAAGAATCCTTGGGTATCTTGACCAATATTGTTGCAGACACACTGGTCTCGGTTGATCCAAAAACGCCCGCTACCGACAGGCTAAGGGCGGCGCTGCGGCAACAGCTACAAGCGAGCGAACCTAGAACCTTGTCACAGCAATTAAGCAGCAGTTTGTCGCAGTTATTGCTGATTAACGCCCCCAGCCCCAATGACTTGGACAGCGCGCTGTCTCGCGTTACTGTCGCCGACCTGATCGAAGTGCAACAGCATATTCAAAGTGGCAGTCACCTCACCGTCATGCTAGTCGGCAATGCCTTACCCGCAGAAGGCGATATTCTAGCCAATAGATTACAGGCCAGCTTTTCACCTGAAAGCCCTGTAGCAACCAATCTGCAGATAGCACAGCTCGACCGCACCACCGCACATTGGCCTCTGGACAACGAATCTCGTGACTCTGGTTTGCTGATGTACTTCCAAGGCGAAAGCGACAGCTACCGTGAACGCGCCTTGTATCACGTCATGGCCCGATTAATGGCGCTAGACTTTGTCACGGCCTTGCGCGATGGCAAGCAACTGGGTACCCAGATGACCGCGCAGGCACAGATGTTCGCGTTACTGCCCGGTATGACCTTGCAGGTGCTGTCACCCGATGCCGATCCTGGTTTGTTACTGTTGCATGTTGATAAATTTTTGAAAGATTACCTGCAAACGCTTTTGGCGATGAACCCCGATGTGTTTAATACCTACCGTGATGGCGCGATTGCCCGATTGGTGCAGCCAAGCCACAACCTGTCTGAGCAAGCAGACCAGTGGTGGAGTGATATTCACTATCAGGTTCCCCACCTCAACAGGGACAAACGACTGGCACTGGAAATGGAAAAAATCAGCCACACTGGGTTTATCCGTTTCTATCAGAATCAAATTCTCAATCCCGATGCGCGCCGCATTATCATTTATCAAGCTGGCACGATGCCAGAAGAGGCGAGCAAACGTAACTACCCCATGCAGCCAGGTGATCGGGTTATTTCAACGGCACAGCAATACCAATCGAAGCGACCGGTGTTTCAATACTAAATAGGCCGATATGACCGCCATAAAAAAAGCGCCCAACCCGTCAGGGAGAGGCGCTTTTTTTGGGGTCGGTTAAACCAATTTGGCAGCGATCTTATCCGCCCAGATCTTGGGACCTGTTTGGTGCACTGAGGTGCCCTCAGAATCTACGGCCACGGTGACTGGCATGTCCTTTACTTCAAACTCGTAAATCGCTTCCATGCCCAAATCTTCGAACGCCACAACCTTGGCTTTGCGAATGGCCTTGGACACCAAATACGCCGCGCCGCCCACTGCCATCAAATACACTGACTTGTGCTTGCGGATGGATTCGATTGCCGCAGGACCACGCTCTGCCTTACCGATCATTCCGATAAGACCGGTATTAGCCAATACCGTTTCGGTGAATTTGTCCATGCGGGTTGCCGTGGTAGGACCAGCAGGTCCAACGACTTCATCACGTACTGGATCAACGGGGCCAACGTAGTAGATCATTTTGTTGGTGAAATCGACCGGCATGTCTTCACCGGCGTTGATCATTTCGACCAAACGCTTATGGGCAGCATCGCGGCCAGTCAGAATGGTGCCATTCAACAACAATGTTTCGCCTGGCTTAAATTCCAGCACCAACTCTGGGGTCAATTCATCGACATTCACGCGGCGAGAAGTTGCACCCGAGCTTTCGGTAATGACTGGCCAATCGTCTAGATTAGGCGCTTCAAGTTCAGCGGGCCCGTTGCCATCTAAAACAAAATGGGTATGGCGGGTCGCAGCACAGTTGGGTATCAAGGCCACTGGCTTGTTGGCGGCATGGGTCGGGAAGTCGAGCACTTTGACGTCCAACACGGTGGTTAAACCGCCCAAGCCCTGTGCGCCAATACCCAATTGGTTCACCTTGTCATAAAGTTCAATACGCAATTCTTCAGCACGGTTACTGGCGCCGCGTGCGATCAAGTCTTGGATATCAATGGGTTCTAGTAGGGCTTCTTTGGCAAGCAACATCGCCTTTTCAGCGGTGCCACCAATCCCCAATCCCAACATACCCGGTGGACACCAGCCAGCACCCATTTGCGGCACAACACTGAGGACCCAATCGACCACGGAATCAGACGGATTCAACATCGCGAATTTGGACTTGGCTTCTGAACCACCACCCTTAGCGGCTACATGGACATCAACCGTGTCACCCAAAACCAATTCCATGTGAACAATGGCAGGGGTGTTGTCTTTGGTATTTTGTCGCTTGCCATCGGGATCACTGAGGATAGATGCACGCAACACGTTATCCGGATGGCCATAAGCACGGCGCACGCCTTCATTGACCATATCGGTAACAGACATGCCGCCCTCAAAGCGCACATCCATACCAATCTTTAGAAACACCGTCACAATACCCGTGTCTTGGCAGATTGGGCGCTTACCTTCGGCACACATTCTGGAGTTAATCAGGATTTGACCCATGGCGTCTTTGGCCGCCTGAGAAGCCTCGTTGAGATAGGCCTTGTGCAGTGACTGAATGAAATCAACTGGGTGGTAGTAAGAGATGAACTGCAAAGAATCGGCGACGCTTTGGATCAAGTCTTCTTGGCGAATGACCGTCATAATGGGCTCCTAAATTGGCAATAAGTCTGAAACAGACAAGCCCAATTCGTTGGCCGTTGCTGTCGTTATCTCGTGCAGGCAGACAGGCGGCGAACCAATTGGACGCATTCCTTTAAAATCATCAGCTATTTTACACCAATCTATCCTTCCTAGCCTATGGACTTTAGATTGATTTGATCCTGAGCAGCTTCTTACTTAGGCATTAACTAATAGTCGCTTGCCTGATATATTAGGCAGCATCAACAGCAATCATCGATCCGCGAATGACTGCTCCTTCACCTAATAGGGAATGTACCAATGAACATAGTCAGTCATGGCCCAACCGATGGCGTTTTTGAGATTGAAATTGATCGACCAGAAAAGAAAAATGCCCTAACCGAAACCATGTACCGTGATTTGACGTCAGCGCTGGTAACGGCAGAGCAAGACCCCCAAACCCGAGTGGTGCTGATCTACGGCCAGCCATTCTGCTTCACTGCCGGCAACGATCTACAGGATTTTTTCGATAACCCGCCTACATCTGACAACGCACCGGTGTTTGTGTTTCTGCGTGCCATGGCCAGCTTAACCAAGCCCATTGTATGTGCCATAAACGGTGCTGCAGTTGGCATCGGCACCACGCTGTGCTGCCATGCCGACTTGGTCTATTGCGGTGATACCGTGAAGTTCCAACTGCCCTTCGCGCGCTTGGGCTTGGTGCCAGAATTTGCGTCTAGCTACCTGATCCCGCGTTTAGCAGGGCATGTTAAAGCGTTTGAGCTGTTGGTATTGGGCGAGCCTTTTGGCGCTCAGACCGCACTGGACATCGGCATGATCAATGCGTTTTTCGATGACGAAGCCTATCTAACGGCAGCCAAGCAAAAAGCCAAGCAGTTGGCCGCCTTGCCAGAAGAAGCGGTGAGAGCCACCAAAAAACTCATCAAAGACAATATCAAGAAAAATGTCGATACCAGTATGTCGGTGGAATCTCGCGTGTTTTCTGAGCGACTGCAAAGTCCAGAAGCCAAAGAAAAACTGAGCCAGTTTCTAAACCGTTAAATTAAGACCCACGCGATGACATTGTTCCCGTACCCACTGGTCAATGTCATCGAGTAATGCCACCCGGTCTGGATGCGCCAATTTCA
The DNA here is from genome assembly GCA_913063165.1 of uncultured Saccharospirillaceae bacterium. Taxonomy (GTDB): domain Bacteria; phylum Pseudomonadota; class Gammaproteobacteria; order Pseudomonadales; family Natronospirillaceae; genus CAJXZL01. Next base: position 35,645 of record CAJXZL010000018.1, read on the forward strand.
GCTCAGGCAAGGCATCCAATACCTGCTGCGCGGTGACCCCTGGCCCATAATCTGCTTCGCTCAACGCCCGCTGGCAATGCGCTTTCCAATGGCGCATTTCCCGCTCTGGAATCTCGTCTGGCCAATTGCGGCACCAATAACGGAACAGTAATTCGGGTAATCGCTCGTCTTGAAACGCCACACTTCCTATCGATTGCGAAAATGCGGGCTGTTTGCGCACGCCATCTAAAATTCGGCGATCACTGTCTTTTACAAAGCCATCATAGAGCGCACCATCAACATCGCCTGGAGCCATCGGCTCGCGCGCGTATACCGCTGATAATTTGGTCGCAATATCGGGCATCTGTACCAAGGCGTCATAGTGGGCTTGCATCTGAGCGATGTCATGACCAAAGCGCGCTGCCACATCGGGCGTGAGCATTTTCGCTGGCACAACCATCGGGCTTTTATTGATGTGAATAACCTTCAAACCGATGCGCGTAAGCCCTTGCGCTTCGAGATCGGCTTGGGTAGAAAACAGCCGTTTTTGTATGTCTTCGGCCGATAGGGTCGCGAGCGCTTCAGGTGACTGGCTCACATTAAAACAAATAATGGCATTGGGATTACCAGGCATCGGCATGATGGGGGATACCATGGCCATACAGCCCTGAGCGACTGGGAAGCGACCCGAAAAATGCAGGACAGGTTTACGACTTAGGGTATCGAGCTGTTTGGACACATTGGCTTTCAGCCGCAAAGAATAGGCATAGTCGTACAGCTCTGGCTGTCGGTTTTTGATCAGCTGCGCCAAGCCAATGGTGGCTTTGACATCACTGACGGCATCATGTGCCTTTTCGTGTCCGATACCATTAAGGGCAGTCAGCTGCTCCAATTTAAACCGGGTCACACCACCGTCATCGACGGGCCAATTCAGCGTCTCGGGTTTTAGCGCCCAGGTCATCCGCACCACGTCGAGCAAGTCCCAACGGCTGTTGCCGTGTTTCCACTCACGCTGATAGGGATCGAACAGGTTTCTATAAAATAGAAAACGGCTAAATTCGTCATCAAATCGAATGCTGTTATACCCCACTGTGCAGGTATTGGGCCGCGCCATCTCATCAAAAATTCGTTGTGCAAAGTCTGCTTCTGGCAAGCCATTTTTGAGCGCAAACAGTGGAGAAATACCCGTCACCAAGCAGGCGTGTGGATCTGCCAAGGTATCCCAAGCAGGCTGGCAAAATAAATCAATCGGATCACTGATGATATTGAGGGCCATATCGGTTCGGATGGCAGCAAACTGCACCACGCGATCGCGGCGCGGATTGATACCCAACGTTTCATAATCGTACCAGAGGAGACTAGATTGGTTGTTGACCATAGCGCAGTACCCGATGTGGTTGGCTTGTTAGCATGAGCTATTCAGCCTACCAGAATTGGGCTGAGATCCAACCACTTTACGCGACCCCATTGCCGCCTTTAGGTACCTGATGACAGCCCAGCTGGCCATAAAAAAACCGATAGAGGAGAGGCTATCGGTAAAAACGTCGGTCGTTTTTAGTATGCGATTAATAGACGGTCATTTGACCTGCATAGAGGATGAAATAACGCAGCGACACCACACCCAACAGGCTGCTACTGGTAAGCACGACAATAAAAGCGACGCTGTGCTGCCACTTGGCCGGCAGTATCGTTTGCAGCGCCAACGGCAACAACAACCCGACAAATACCACGCCCACCCAAAAAACCACTGCCCAGAAACCGGAGGTTATCGCCGCCAAAGCAGCCACTTCTGCTCGGCCGCCAGACAGGAAAAGCCAACCAAAGAAGATGCCTAATACCACCAATTCACCAAAAATAATCGGCTTTTCAAATGCATGGGCCCAATGTGCCGAGGGACTGTCACCCGATTCCTTGAAGCCAATAACACCAAGCAATAGCGTACCGGCAACACCTGACGATAGACCTGAGAAGAAAAACAACAGCGGCAACCACGGATTGTTTAACAGGGGGTAGGTTTTCAATACCGATAATAAGAATCCGGTATAGGCACCTAACGCTGCCGCTAATAGCGCCAACACCCATTCTATCGACAGCTCAAACCGTGATAGAAAGGACACACAGCGGTCTATCGGACGGGCTAACCAACGCAGGCGTCCTTGTAAACCCAGGTCGAGAAACTGGTTGATGGGGTCTGCAAATACCAAGGCTAACCATACAAACAACACGGCCGTGTAGAGTTGAAACATCATCACGCCGACAGACATCACCGAGGTAACATTGTAATAAATCATCAGCTTCCAGAAGGCCAATGGTTTGGTGAGGTGTAATATCAAGATTAACAAGCTCACCACAATGCCAATAGGCGCTATGACAGCAACCGCCTTAATAAAGCCATTCTTCCATGCAGGCCCTTGAATCACCCGCCGTTTTAACAACAGGCCAATCAAGGTGGCACCCGCCGACAGCCCTAGTAAGAACAGATACGCCGCGATGGGGCCATGCCATACCAAGGATTCAAAGTGAAATGCGCCATTGAGAATGTCGTTCATGAGCGATTTCCTCCAGTTGGAGCAGCAATGCGGTAGAGGTGTGGATCGGTGCCCAATTCAACCTTTGTGCGGTAGGTTTTCGATGTGGCGATTACTTGGGACACCTCACTATCAGGATCGTTCAAGTCACCAAAAATAAGGGCATTGGTCGGGCAGCTCTCAACACAGGCCGGTAACTTACCCTGTGCCAAATTGGTTTTTCGACAAAAATCACATTTATCAGCTGCTTGGGTAACCGGATCAATGTAACGCACCTGATAAGGACAGGCCGCGATGCAATATTGGCAACCCACACATTTATCAGGGTCAACGTCGACAATACCGGTATCAGGATCTCTAAAGGAGGCGCCGCTTGGACAAACCGCAACACAGGGAGGCACATCGCAATGCTGACATGACTGTCTAAAAAACTGATACGTCACATCTGGATAGGTACCGTTAGGCTCGCTGCGAATGATATTGAGTCGAGAAACACCCTCTGGCACGGCATTGACCTCGCGGCACGCATCCATACAGGCCGTGCATCCGATACAGGCTTTTTCATCATGAACCATGGTATAGCGTTTTCCATCCACTTCCATGCTATGCACCACGGGAAAAGCGCCAGCAGTAGCAACACAGGTGCTGGCTATGAGGAAATCACGTCTGGTCACGCTCATGGTCGCACTCCTTCGCCATTGCGGGTTTGTGCGCTGTGGCAATCTACGCACAGCTTAATAGTTGATGCATTGCTGAGCCCGCGCACTGGATCATTTTTGGGATGTAACTGGTGACAGGTTGAACAGGCAAGTTCAAAGCCATGCGCATCGTGGGTCCAATGCAATGCCCCTAGCGTCTTACCCGAGTGACATTGCAAACAGGTCTGGTTCTGCGTGGCTATGGTCGAAACACCGAGAGACAAGGGTGTTAAGGTAAGGGGCTCTAGGACAGCGGCGGCTGAATCGAAGCGCACCATATCAGCACCATCGGTTTCATGCTGGCCAAGGTCGGTCACCCAACCATGACAATCAGCACAGGTGGCAACCCGATTGGTTGCGCCGAATAACGTACCGGAATGGACTCCCAAAACCGGTGTCTCTTCATGGCAACCAATACAATTCTCAGGGTCGATTGTTTGACCAGCAGCCGCTGCTTGGCTTGATACCCAAGACAGGGCCAGAACCGCCAGCGCGATGCGCAAAACGGTGGCCAAAAAGGCGATGGAACTGAAATATATGCGCTTGTTCATTTGGTATCCCTCGCTGTATTAGCCGCAACCGCCGGCAACAGGACCACGTTTCAGTTCGAGCTTGATTTTTGGATCAAACAACAAGGCGTAGGCTTCGGGATGCGGCAAGGATGCGGCCCACCGGTCACCTAGTGCCATCGGCAGTAGCCAACCCATGCTGTCATCACCATCGGTCTGAGATTGCAGCATCAGGTCTTCGCCAAAACGGCCAAGCCATGCGTTAACGCCACCTTCGAGCAAGTAGACATTGACCACCCGTTCAGCCACCAAGAACTTCCATGCGGCGGTTGCCGCCAGCTCATCATTACTCATCAGCACGACGACCGTATTGGGCGCTATCGACTGCAACTCTTTGGCAATCTGTCCCAATTGTTCCGATGCCACGTTGACCGCATCCACCAAATGAAACTGGTTAAAATCAGTTTCAGAGCGCATATCAATCAAAACAGTCTGCAAACTTTCATCCCAAATGGTATGTAACAATTCATCGGGTGTGATTTGCACCTGTCGGTCGGCCAATTTCTGGCCCATGGTTTCTGCAATGTTGTTCCATCGGTCGTCATGGTTGGGTTGACCGATCAACACCACCAACACCGCTGCGGCAATTAAGGCGCCCGCACTACCAAAACGCCATTTTGGTAATTCAGCCATTGGCTTGTTACCCACCACCTGTTCCAGGTATTCCGCCCCTAAGAACAACGCAAGTGCACCAATCACTATTAACAAGACCACGGTACCTGTTGGTAAACCGAGCCATTCTGGTAAGGTAAATCGGCCCATGTAAGAGCTATTAAAGAACGGCTCGATGTAGCTGACAGTTTCGCCAAAGATGAAGATGCCGAACAGCACGCCACCGACGAAGAAGATGCCATCGATCTTGCCTGTGGCCAATGCGACCAGTGAAGTACCTGGGCAGAAGCCACCGATGATGAAGCCAACACCCATGATTAAGCCGCCAACAATGCCGGGCCATAGATAGGTAGGGTTCACCCACAAGAGGCTGTAATCTAGGATGCCCAAACCACTGGCTGCAAAGATGCCTACCATAGCGACAATGATGGCCGTAAACATGACCTTGAATACGGTCAAGTCTTTGAAATAAAACTGCGCGGCCAGTTTGGTTGAGTTACCAAATCCTGAACTTTCGAGCGCGTAACCAAATGCAAATCCAATGATGGCATAGATAACGAATGCGCCAGTGCTACCCAACAAAGTGGTTAATGCGAGCGGGAAGGTTTCCATGATGACCCCCTAGTTCCAAACACGACGGACGAAGTAAGCCAGTGCATAGGCACCTGCAAACACCGCTAACATAAACGCCCAGCTACCAACCGATAGCACAGCGCCCCCCGATAGTCCTTGTCCTGAAGTACAGCCCCGCGCCAAGCGCGCGCCATATCCCATAAACATGCCGCCGATAAAGGCCAACAACCAACGTTGGCGTTTAGTAATCTGGGGACCCTTGTTGGTTTCAAACTTAAGGCGACCATTGAAAAAGCCACTCATAAATCCACCACCCAGGGCGCCAAACACCATCCACACCACCCAGCTATTGAGTGGGTTGCGGTCTCCGCCTGCCATACTTAGTAGATAGGGCACGCTGTCGACATGCTCGGGAGATATGGCGTCCTGCACCAATACCACCAAGCGATTCAAGCCACCGGAGGCGCCCAAGCCATTCCCTGTAATAAAAAACGCAGTGAACAACACAAGGCCAAGGAATAACCCACCCACATAGGGATTGAGATAGGGTTTGGTCGCACGTGTTTTCAATAATCCTGCACTTTGCATAGTCATCATATTTACCTCTCGCTTCGCTTAAACCGACGCCAAACTACAAACAGCACGAACACGCCTACCAAACCTCCAATAGACAGCAGGATCGGTGTGTTATTACGCAGTTCGAGATCAACGCTGTCGGCGCTACTCACATGCAGTTGATTTTCGGAATCTAGAGACACCGCCATTTTGGGCACACTTGCCACATCTTGGCCGGTAGGCAAACGGTAATCCGCAGGCATAGGACCTAGCGACAGGCTCATTTGCATGCGGCCATTGAGTGTATGGCAGGCTTCGCATTCACTGAGAGCAAAGCTGTCTCGACTCACGCCATGGTTGATGGCAGTCGGTGTTATCACAGTCGCTATCTCAGCCTGTGCCACGCCCATTTCAGTAAAGGCTGCTGTCATGGCCCCAAATACTGAGGCATTTGACTGCTGGCTATTCGCCCAAGCCAGGTCAACCATGGCTTCTGAAATTGTCTCGTTAGTAGCCGCATCGCGCCAAAAACGGTAGAGGGTCACGTTATAGGGCGCCCATTTTCCGTCGTTTGCCCGCTGTAGTAGCAAGGGCTCAAATCCTAGGGTGGCGTTATTGGCCTTTGATTTGCTGCGCCACTCAAGTACAGGCGCACCAGTTGCATCACGCACGGTGTCATCCACCAATTTTAATGCAGGACCATAGAGTTCAGTGATGTGGCAGGCCTGGCAGGACACTGTGGCGAAGTGGCGTTCAGTTTCTGGAAGCCAACTGTGGTTGTCCTCCGGTTCATGGCAACCCTTGCATGAGCCATCACCACCAGCGACGCCGATCATTAGGTTGTGATCAGGGCGCTCTAAGTAAGACGACAAATCAGACTGTCTTGGATCGTATTTTAGATGGCTGAGGTTTTCGCCGTGTGCGCCGCCATGAATTGGATTGTTGGCTGCGCGGTGACAATCAGTGCACTCTAATAACCGTTCAGCATGCACATCAAACGCGCGATCCTGTGTGGCTTTGCCCGCTATGTTCAAACCTGACACAGACAGTTTTTGGCCTGAGTATATGGCGCCCTCTAGGCGAGTCAGCCGGCCAATGGTATCTGTAGCACCAATGGTCAAGGGCTCAGAACCGGCATAAACAATGCCATGACACTGCCCGCAGGCTTCGCTATCGGAAGCTTTTATGCCTAGGGTTGCGGCATCCAATGTGCCTTCATTGGCAATCACTTCTGAGCGCCATAACCACGCATCATTGTTTTTTCTGACAAAGCGACCTTGCTGCAAACCAGACACCATTGCCCAGCTAGGGGCATTGCTGTCGCGCACGGTAAAGTAGGCGTCTGCGTCATAGTTGTCGGTGTGGCAGAGCAAACAATTGGTCGCAATATGCTGCGGATGATCATGATTTTGTGTGATGAACTGACCATCATGACAGTCATTACAGGTGACATCAGACGCCATGGGTAGCCCTGTGACGACAGCAGGTTGACCATTTCTGTCCAGTAATTGCACGTCTGGATGCATGTGGTTGGCTGCAATCACATTCAAAGGCATCCAAAGACTGATCAATACTAATGCTCTAAAGATGCTCATTGGTTGCCTCCTTTTTGCGAAAAGCGTCCGCCAGTCCGAGATGCATCACCGGTATAGCCCAAGGCTTCCCAATCGAAACGGCCGTCGTCACCGTGACAATCAAGACACTGCAAGGCTTCTGTAGCAGGAGAGATCATGTGGCTTTGCTTCCAAAACATCTCAGTCAGGGCAAAATCAAACTCACCGCTATAGGGCAAACCTGTCACTTTTGAGCCATTTATAAGCGCCTGATCCCAATCGAATGTGGTCCAGAAGCCCACTTCTGTGGTGGTTTGTGGCTGCAACAAGTACCCATAGTTGGCATCAGCGATTTGATTGCCACGGTGAATTTTAAAGGGCCATATTTTTGCAGTGGGGTCGTTAATATCACCCAGTGGTTTGTTCAGCGGTGTAACACCACCCTGCACAGTAGGGTCGCCCAATAAATACCGCTCGTTATTGCCGTTGTACCAACGATACTCAGGCTTAAATCCTTGTTCGTAACGGAAAGAGCCTTTTTTCTTAGCAAATTCATGCAGTATTTCTTCTTTATCTAAACCGGCGTCACCCCAATACCATTCCATCTTGGTGGCGTATTTCTTGGCGGATTCGGGTACATGGCAAGTCTGACAGGCCAATGTATCGATGTGTGCAGTAATGCGTTCGTCGTCGTGCAGTGCAGTGCTATGACAGTCTGTGCAAGCCACCGCGTTTTTGCTGTCGACACTCACTGAAATGGAGCGGCCCTTAATGTTGTGGTCGTCTGCAACATGACAATCCACGCATTGAAAATCGAGGCCGCCCATGTGCACATCTAAACCGGCACTGGGATATAAAAGACTGGTGTCTAAATCACCATGTTTGACGGCGTTACCGCCACCGCCACTGAAATGGCAAGCACCGCAATTGGCCCGAGTTGGGCGACCCACGTTTTGTGCGACTGATGTTAGGTCGACACCGGCAATCGGCTCACCGCCCGCCCCTTTTTTATAGGTATCTGTGGTGTCGTGACACACCAAGCAATCAACACCTGATACGTCTTTAAAGTCGAACTTTTGGTCATTAAATCCGTAGCCAGCGTGGCATTTAGAACAGGCTGCTTCGTTTGACTGGGTACCAATACAAAAGTTGTTCAACAGATTCCGTTTGCCAATACCTATGGGCTCTTCTCGGCCAGGCACCATGACCGGCTCGCTCAACCAGGTGTAATGCACGTTATGTAGCATTTGCTCGCCAGATTCTTCGTGACAGTCAAGACAAACAGCAGTGACTGCCCGACCTGATTCAAACTTGTCGGTAATCAAATCACTGTGGTCGACATGTGCGGGTGGGGTTTTTACAAAGTCCCAAGCAGATGGGACAGGCACCGGCGCGGTGAAATAGAAATAAGCGGCGGCGGACAAAACCATGAGGGGGATAACAACGAGTAACAGCCTTAATCCAGTTTTCATTCTGTTGTCCTCAGTGTTGCACTGTTGAACATTTTTTGGGTAGGAATGCACATAAGTAAGTTCTAAATTAGAGATGTATTAATAATAGCAATCTAATATACAAAGTGGTGTTTGATTGCATGACGCTAATCAATTTTCGATTCGATTTTTTTACCCTTTCTTGACGAATGCACTAGGGGGATTTGAATCGTTCGACGAACTGACAGGCGTATTGGGAGGAACAAGATAGGAAATTATAAAAAACTCTTTTTTTTCAATAAGTTATTGTTGACATCCCCCGCTTCGATCTCTACTATGCGCGTCGTTGTCAGCAAACGACAACGTTGTTGCGGGGTGGAGCAGTCTGGTAGCTCGTCGGGCTCATAACCCGAAGGTCGTAAGTTCAAATCTTGCCCCCGCTACCAAAATTTCAAAAGAAAAGACTAACCGAAAGGTTGGTCTTTTTTTTGGAATATTTTTATGTGGGGGTGATTATTTTAACTTACCCAAGTTCACCGATTGCGACAGCAATCAGCAACGAGCCGGAATGGCGAAGCCCGAAGGGGCGGAAAATCCCTAAAGGATTTACCGCTTCACTCTTGCCAATCCGTAAGGCATTTGCATTCTAATACCCGACCCATAATCTTGCCGCGAGTCGTCGCACCGCCGCTACCAAAATTTCAAAAGAAAAGACTAACCGAAAGGTTGGTCTTTTTTTTTGGAATATTTTTATGTGGGGGTGATTATTTTAACTTACCCAAGTTCACCGATTGCGACAGCAATCAGCAACGAGCCGG
>CAJXZL010000019.1 GCA_913063165.1 uncultured Saccharospirillaceae bacterium
TAGGTTTAGGCGCCAGTTTGGCACTATCTGCATTGCTGTTGATTTTGTCTGTGTTGTCCACCCTGCGGCTGAAGTAACGGCATAATGCTCTTGCAGGTACAGGGTTGAACCGTGGTAAACTTGGCGCCTTGGCAGGGCTGGATAGCGCCACAAAAGGCTTACGTCAGAGGCTGATGAGCGTTATCACACAGGGCTCTTTGTCTGTTATGTCAATGTCACCTTATTTGAGAATATCGGCAAAATTCATGATTAAACACAATAAAGTATTGTCAAAATTGCTGTTTGCGTGCGCTTTAATTCCGGCACTCGTTTATTGGATGAATCCACAGGATGCCATTGAATGGCGGTTCGACGTACCCGAAATTGTGCCCTCGTCAGCCCCTCCTGCAATGAATGTGATATTTGACTTGCCCTATCCAGACAGCACGGCACATGCCGTTGCGCTGATGCAAGGAGAGCAGCAATTTTCTGCAATTTGGTTCCAAGGGTCCCGAGAAGGCGCTACTGATATTGTCATAAAGAAAATGGATTTTGCTTTGTCAGAGGGCAAGTGGGCACCCATCGGCGACCTGCCTACAGATTTTCTATCCTCTGAATCCGTTTCACGTCAATTTGTTCCACACCAAGGCGTCAAAACGCTAGGGAATACCATTCAACTTCGGGATGGAGATTTTGAACACCTTCTGGTTACGGTGGTGTCTATCGGTGGTTGGGCTATGTCGTCGATCGCATCATTGGTGGTCGATGACGGTCTGGTGGTCAGTGCACAAAAACTCAACCTATCCCCCTTCCTAAATCGCTCTCATTTGGTTCGCTCGGCAACCATTCAGTTCTCAAATGGCGATATTGGTATTCCTGCGTATTTAGAATTAGGGAATGCCTATGGCGAGTTGGTGCGGCTTGATGGCAATAATCGGGTGGTTGCCAAAAGCCGAATGGGGCAAGGACGTTACGGTATTCAGCCATTGATTCTGCCACTTACTGCTACCCATGCTATTTCATTAATGCGAAATTTTGATGGTAAAAACCAAGTCTATCGTAGCCAGTCCCATGATGGTGGACGTACATGGACTCAGCCAGATCCTATAGCAGATTTACCAAATCCAAATGCTCCTGTGGCGGGTGTGACGCTGTCAGATGGATCAATGTTAATTGCTTTTAATGATAGCGCGACAAACGCTGACCAGTTGTCACTCGGGGTGTCTCGTGACGGTGGAGACACATGGCAGCGCATCTATGATCTGCCTGTTGAAGAAAATAGCCCAGTGGGCGCGATGCGTTACCCTGCCATGTCTCGGATGTCGAACGGTGACATTATTCTGGCGTTTAGCTACGGTGGTAAAAAGGGTGTCAGAATTATGCAATTTAATGAAAACTGGGTGAAGGCAAGACAATGATCCAATACAGTTGGTTGGCACATTTTGTTATTTTAAGTTGGCTCCTCTTTCGGATACTGCGTTGGGTACTCCCAGATCGAATGGCTATAGGGGTTGCGTTCGTTGTGACCTTGCTATTGTCTATGATTGACAACGTATTTATGTTGTATTTTGTAGCTTTGTTAGACCCCTTGGGTTTGCTATTGCCCTTGCTTGCATTGCGCAATATTGCCGACTTATTGACCACCATTGCATGGCCGAGAATAACGCTATATGAACTGTTGGCTTGGCTGGTTGCGGGGGTGGTCTTCATCGCGTCGGCTCTGGGCGTGTTCGCATTTGATCTATATGCTGTGGGGTATAACGATCCTGCGGTTGTAATTATTGCGACGACGACATCGCTTTATTTCGCATGGCGTAAACAAGGCCTATTTTTAGCGATCAGTGTTTTAGGGTATATCCTGTGGTCGTTTGATTTTGGTAGCAGTAATTATTTTGACTATGTGTTTCATGCACTGATGGTTCCTGTTTTAGCCATTCAGTTAATGTATCGCTTGATTGGATTAGCGAAAGGCAAAGACAAAACAGCCGATTCGGCACAGGATGAACGCTGATAAGACAAACAAAAAGTTTACATCCAAGTTTAGGAAACAGGCATAGTCAAAATAACAATAATGACTGGCAAATTGGGCCTAAAATTCATCTGTATGGTTAGGATTTCAAGATGTTAAATTTCGCTCTATTGTCGGCATTCGTGCCGACCTTTATGTTTGTGTCGCTTACGCCTGGCATGTGTATGACCCTGTCTATGACACTGGGGCTGACCATAGGGGTTAAAAGAACCCTGTGGATGATGGTCGGTGAGCTGGTGGGTGTAGGCTCGGTGGCCGTGATGGCGGTGTTGGGTGTCGCGGCATTGATGCTCAAAGCCCCCATGGTATTTGTCGTATTCAAATGGTTGGGCGGTGCCTATTTGCTGTGGCTCGGTATTCAGATGTGGCTGTCGCGCGGTCGGCTCGCCATTTCAGAAGAAAATGATGCCGCTGCCCAGCAAGTTTCCCGCCGACAGTTGATCACGCAAGGCTTTGTCACCGCAGTAGCCAATCCAAAAGGTTGGGCCTTTTTTATGGTGCTGTTGCCACCTTTTCTAGACGACACCTTGCCGCTGGCACCGCAGCTCACGGTACTGGTCATTGTTATCCTGTGTATCGAGTGGATGTCTTTGATGCTCTATGCCAGTGGCGGTAGAACCCTTCGTCGGTTATTAACCCAGAGCAAAAATGTGCGGGTTATTAATCGCATTGCCGGTAGCTTGATGATCGGTGTTGCATTTTGGCTGGCGCTTGGCTAAATCATTACAACCCAAAAAAAATAAAAATAGCCTGTCGTTGTAAACTTGTATGAAAAGAGGAATTTTCTGATGTCGACCAATCAACTCGCTGATAACCATGATCACGTGCGGTCCTATTATGCAGCCACCCAAAATGATGCCACTGGCTACCCCGAATTGCAGGGTGATGTGACCTGTGATGTGTGCGTAGTGGGCGGAGGTTCTGCTGGAATGTCGACGGCCATCGAATTGGCAGAAAAAGGCCTGTCAGTGGTGCTGCTCGAAGGCGTTAAGATTGGTTGGGGTGCGTCAGGGCGTAATGGCGGTCAGGTTATTGGTGGTTGGAATCAAGGCTTCGAAAGCCTAGAAAAGCAATATGGCAGCGGCGTATCGGATCTGTTCTGGGACATGAGCGAAGAGGGCAAACGGATTATCCTCGAGCGTATCAAAAAGTATGATATTGATTGTGATTTCAAGGCGGGCTATGTGTCGGCGGCGATCAAGCAGCGTCACATGGACGAACTACAAGACTATAACGAATACCGCAGCAAACGGGGCTACCCCCATGAGGTCATTAACCTAGACCAGTCAACGATAAAGCAACACGTCAACAGTGACCGTTATATCGGTGGCATATTGGACATGGGCAATGGGCATCTGCACCCATTGAACCTGATCAAAGGCGAGGCACGGGCTGCCACGCAATTGGGCGTGTCCATCTATGAAATGTCGCCGGTTAACCGCATTGACTATGGCAGTGAGGTCAGACTGCATACCGATAAGGGACGGGTGATGGCGAAACAGGTCGCGCTCTGTGGTAACACTTTTTTGAATAATTTGGTGCCCAAATTGCGGTCAAAAATCATGCCAGCCGGCACCTATATCATTGCCACTGAACCACTCGAACCTAGCGTGGCAAATAGCCTTATGCCGTCGGGTGCCGCAGCCTGTGATATGAATTATGTGTTGGATTATTTTCGCATGACGCCAGACAACCGCATGTTGTTTGGTGGTGGTGTGACGTATTCGGGTACCGATCCTAAGAGCATCGAAGGATTGATGCTGCCCAAGTTACAAAAAGTGTTTCCACAAATTGCCCAAGCAAAAATTGCTTTTCAGTGGGGCGGCATGATTGACCTGAGCGTCACCCGTGTACCCCATGTGGGCCGGGTGACTGATAATGTGTTTTATACGCAAGGATTTTCGGGGCATGGTGTTGTGCAGACCCGCATAGCGGGCCGTATTTTAGCTGAGGTAATTGCAGGTCAGGCTGGACGTTTTGATATGTGGAATAAGATCAAACACCATGACTTCCCCGGTGGCAGACTGTTGAGAATGCCTGGTCTGATGTTGGGAACCGCCTGGTTCCGCCTACAAGATTATCTCTAGGCGGCGATCAGGCAGGTCAAACCCCCTCGGCAATTAAGCAGCGGGGGTGTCGTTGGCTACTGTGCCGTCGACCAACTTTTCAGTCTTTTCAATCTTCTCAGTCTTCTCAGTCTTATCGACGAGGGCCATTACCATCCAACCTGCTTTAGGTGTAAAGGGCTTTAGGTCGGTGAACACTTTCAGATTATTGCGATCATCTATCGCCACTAACAAGACCGCAGTAGCCCCTTGACCCGCTTTGTAATCTTCAAAACTGTAGCTGTCAGTCAGCCGTGTCACTTTGATAGCTGCGCCCTTGCTCATCTTGCTGGCGAGCTGGCCAAAGGTCACGGTATCGCCAAACAGTGACGGTGTACGGTAGCGCTGCGCAAAAGTTTTCTTCTCTCCCGACGCCTGCTCTTCTGGCATACGCAGGTTATAAACGCGTCCTGCGCCCAACTCTCGTCGGTACCTTAGCGCTGCCAAAGCGTTGAGTGCTGGTCGGCGCGACATGGCGAATAAACGGCCAATACCGATCAGATCAAGGTGGCGGTCAGCATGCTCAGAAACCACGTTGCCATAATAGGTCGGTAATCCGGCCATCCGAGCGGCACTGATTTGTTCCCAATTGGTGTCGGCCATCAAAACGGGGAAACCCTGTTCGTGTAAGGCCTTGCCAATCGCAAGCCCGACCTGTTGGCCACCAAAGATCATGACCCCTCGCGCTTCAGGGTCACAAACACCCAGTGCGAGCGCCAAGGGACGTGCGGTAAGACTTTGTACCAACACGGTGACGATGATCACCATAAAGGTCAGAGGTACCAATTGTTCGGCGCCAGGAATGCCTAGGTCGCTGAGTTTAGCGGCGAAAAGTGCTGAGATCGCAGCGGCTACAATGCCTCTGGGTGCAATCCAAACGATGAGTGCGCGTTCACGCCAATTGAGTTTGGTACCCCAAGTGGCCACGGCGACCGATAGGGCCCGTATCGCCACCAAAGCGATCAATAGCAATACCGCACCACCACCCAGATCGATAATCTGAGAGGGTTCGAGTCTGGCGGCTAGGATAATAAACAGCACGGAAATAAATAATAGGGTGAGGGTTTCTTTGAAATCCAAAATATCCTCAAGTTCGAGGTCTTTTAGGTTGGCTAGTATCATGCCCATCAGCGTCACGGCCAAAAGCCCTGATTCTTCGGCGATTACGTTTGAGCAGGCATAAATGCCCAGCACCCAAGCCAATGCGCCGACATTGTGGAGGTATTCCGGTAACAAGTGGCGTCGTAACACCGCAGCCATGGCATAGGCACCGGCAACACCCAGTGCGACACCAACCGCAACCACTTCCCCAAAGATGAAAAGCGTATGGCCTTGCTGACGTCCAGAAATGACATATTCGAATACCAAGACCACCAGCAATGCGCCAATCGGGTCAATGAGGATGCCTTCCCACCTTAAGATGCCGGCAATCGAAGCGCGCGGCTTAACCGTGCGCAAAATAGGGACGATAACCGTTGGGCCTGTGACTGAGACAAGTCCGCCAAATAGTAGGGAAATTTCCCAACTTAAATCGAACAAATAATGCGCAGTGGCACCTGCCAATAGCCATGTGATGATCGCGCCTGCAGATATGAGCCTGGTAACCACTTTGCCGTGGCCACTGATCTCTGGCATTTTTAGGGTTAGAGCCCCTTCAAACAGGATGATGGCAACGCCGAGTGAAACCCCGGGAAATAGCAGGTCGCCCATCAAGGTATCGGGGTTAATGAGACCTAATACCGGCCCTACCGCAATACCCGTTAACAACAGAAATAAAATAGCGGGCAATTTCATGCGCCATGCCAGCCATTGTGATCCAACGCCTAGGGCCAAAATAAGTGCCAGTTGAGCGCCAATATGTTCTGTCATGTCATTTTTTCTCTATGTTGTTTATCCAATGATTCCTTAGGGTAGCTATGGCGGCCCCTGCGTACCAATATTATATGCGAGATCAGCCGTTTATTTTTTCAGCAGGAAATGATGAGTCCATTCTAGGTCTGTTGGAAGTTGGCCTTGGTCTGCTAGTTGTCAGAGAGTATCTTTTTGTGAGGCATAAGAAAATAGAAAGATATGACGTCCATACTGGCGCCATATCTTGTGGCCTATATCGTCAGGGAGGCACTCATTCGAACCGAGAATCTTCCTTTCGGTCGTGCTCTCTGACAAAGTCTTTTGCCGCCTGAAGAATACTGCGCGTACTGACCTGACCAACGAACTTGCCATCCACTTCGACAGGAAACCGGCGGTGATTTTCAGTAATCATCTTCTGGGCAATCGCAAGGATATCGAGTTCCATAATGTTTGAGATTTTCTGTACGTCACGGGTCATGATATCGCCCACAAGACCAGTGGCTTGTCCGTGATAGACCTGATCAAGAATCGCTTTTAAACAATCCAATTCAGAAACGACACCAATAATTTCATTGCGGTCGTTAATAACGGTTGCGCCGGAAACTTTTCTTTCAAGGAGTTGGTGGATTGCATCAAAAAGATCGGTGTTTTCGAAAAATGTAAGTGGATTTTTCGATAAATACTTATCGGCATCTACTCGATTTTGCATATTTAGGTCACCCTTATGTTGACAACAATGTTGCAATAAAAAATGAAGAAAGTGCACACAAAACGGCTGTGCAATAACACAACTTGCTCTAGATGACGTGTGACTTATCGACCCTTATCAACCGCCATCTCGGTCAGCTCCTGGTATGAAAATGGGCACGGCTTTAGGACCCTAGTACCTCTATATTTGGCATCCCTGAGCGGGTGCCTTGCTGTAGTCCGCAGTCACACATCACGTATAGGCATGACATAGAAATACTATTTGGTCGATTAAGCGTCAAGCCATAAGATTGATTCAGCACATATTTTATCCCTGCAATTTGATAGCCCTTGCGATTATTTTGGATGCAGCAATAGTTTATTTGAAAGATTCGTATAACAAGCGTGAGAAAGCGCAGCGGAATTCCTTGCAGTGCCGATAACAATAGAAACGATCTTTAAATGGAAACCACCAACCTATGAATCATGCCTAATGCAGGCGATAGGTGGCGTCTGTATCTGATCTGAAAGGCCTGCTGTGGTGCCGCCCACTGTGGGCGCTGTTCTTTATTGTTGCATTGTTGTCGATGGCAGACATGCCATTGGCACTCGGGGTTATCGGTAAGGTTTTGGTGATGGCGGCAGGCGTGAACTTCCAACTATGGTGGTTGCTGGGTGTCATGGTGGTTGGCAGTGCTATGGGCCACTACAATTATCCCAGATTGATGATTATGGTGATTCAACCAAATGAACAGGCGACAGAAGATACGGCATTTTCTGTGTCCATTGGTACTACAATGGTGGTCGGCACATTGATGATTGCGACTGTCGTTTTAGGGATTTTCCCAGAGCCCTTGCTGTCTTTTGTGACATTTGCAGTCGGCCAGTTGTCATGTTGTCCTAGCTTGACGTTAAGCCTGAAATACCCCGTTATTTTAAACGGGTGATTACTTGTGTTTTCGTTGGTGCGTCCTAAGATTGCTTCTTTTTTTACTTCCAAGAAATTGTATGATTTTTAAACAAACATGACCGTTTGATCTGATGATACAGACAGCGTGTTATGGCCATGGACGCGACGAACACCACCAATGAGCTATGCATTGCCGACCAAAGGGGCATAGTAAGCGCGTTGTTTGGCAGTAATCGTCGGTCCCATAATTGATATGGAGCGGTGGTATGTCAAAAGTAATGATTATTGGAGCAGGTGGTGTTGGTGGCGTTGTTGCGCACAAATGTGCCCAGCTACCTGATGTGTTTACAGAAATTGTATTGGCCAGCAGAACAGAATCTAAATGTAAGGCGATCGCAAAGCAGTTGCCTCGTCCTATTACGACCGCACAGGTAGATGCCGATAACGTCCCTGAGTTGGTTGCGTTACTCCGTAAAGAAAAGCCGGTATTGGTTATTAATGTGGCATTGCCCTACCAAGACCTCACCATTATGGATGCCTGTCTTGAAGTCGGCGTCAACTATTTGGATACCGCCAATTATGAGCCTTTAGACACCGCCAAGTTTGAGTACCATTGGCAGTGGGCTTACCACGAGCGTTTTAAAGAAGCAGGCTTGACGGCTTTGTTGGGCAGTGGATTTGATCCCGGCGCAACCAATGTCTTCACGGCTTACTTGGCGAAGCACTACTTTGACGAAATCCACGAACTCGACATTATTGATGTGAATGGTGGCGATCATGGGTATGCCTTTGCGACCAATTTCAATCCTGAAATTAACATTCGTGAAGTCACCGCGGAGTGCCGTCATTGGGAAAATGGTGGATTTGTTACCACTGACGCCATGTCTAAAAAAGCCCGTTTTACCTGCCCTGAAGAAGTAGGAACCTATAGCATTTACCGCATGTACCACGAAGAGCTTGAGTCATTGAGCAAGCATTACCCGACCCTAAAGCGCGCACAGTTCTGGATGAGCTTTTCAGAAAACTATCTGAAGCATCTCGAGGTTTTGGGTAACGTGGGAATGACAGGTATTGAGCCGATTGATTTTAACGGCCAAGAAATTGTTCCGATTCAGTTACTGGCACGTCTTTTACCTGACCCTTCAACGCTGGGTCCCCGCACAAAGGGGAAAACGTGCATCGGCGTCGTGGTTAAGGGCATTAAGGATGGCAAAGAAAAAATCCATTACCTCTACAACATTGCAGACCACCAGGATTGTTACAAAGAAGTCGGTTCTCAGGCAATTTCCTATACCACGGGCGTGCCCGCTATGATTGGCGCTATGAATATGGTGCAGGGTGATTGGATTCGACCTGGTGTGTGGAACATCGAACAATTTGATCCAGATCCGTTCATGGCTGCAATGAATGTGCACGGTTTGCCGTGGAAAGTGGTTGAGCTAGACCAATTTTCTTTAACCGACGCATCCTAAGGAAAGGCCATGATGTTCACCAACTTTACCCGTCTTGATCTACAGCGTCTGCCATCGCCTTGTTTTGTGGTGGATGAAGTAGCCATCGAACGCAATCTCGCTATCTTGAAATCGGTTGCGGATGAAAGTGGTGCTAAGGTGTTGGCGGCATTAAAGGCCTTCTCCATGTGGGATTTGGGACCACTAACGGGCCAGTACCTCAGTGGCACCTGCGCCAGTGGTCTGCATGAAGCCATGCTAGGTAAGGAGTATTACGGCGGGGAAGTGCATGTCTTTTCTGCAGCCTATTCCGAATCTGACTTGATCGACATACTCAAAATTGCCGATCATGTGGTTTTCAATAGCTGCAGCCAATGGACCCGTTTCCAACCACAGATTTTGGCTGCCAAAGCCGAGCGGCCTGAGCTGTCATTTGGATTGAGAATCAATCCTGAGCACTCTGAAGGTGCTGTGCCGATTTATGATCCCTGTGCACCGGGTTCACGACTAGGCATTCCTTTGTCTGAGTTGGACGAATCGGTATTGGATGGTATCAGTGGTCTGCATTTCCATACCCTGTGCCAACAAACCTTCGCGCCATTGGATCGTACACTGGCCGTCATTGAACACAAATTTGGTCATCTATTGCAACGTATGACATGGGTAAACTTTGGGGGCGGGCATCACATTACCCATCCGACCTATGACCGTGTGCAGTTGGTTGATCGCATTAAAAGTTTTTCTGAAAAATATCAGGTTCAGGTGTATTTAGAGCCAGGTGAAGCCGTGGCCATTGGCACTGGCATTTTGAGCAGTGAAGTATTGGACATTACCCATAACCAATTACCACAAGCACTGCTAGACACCTCAGCAACCTGTCACATGCCCGATCTGTTAGAAATGCCCTATCGCGCTGATATCACTTGGGCGGATGAACCTGAAATTCTGCCCTACACCTACCGACTGGGCGGACTAACCTGCTTGGCAGGTGATGTATTAGGCGATTATAGCTTTGCAGAGCCTTTGAAGGTGGGTCAGCGACTGGTGTTTGAAGATATGGCGCACTATACCATGGTGAAAACCACCACCTTTAATGGTGCGCGGCTGCCTTCCTTGGCGGTGTGGAATTCAAAAACCGATGCGTTGCGGGTAGTCAAAACTTTTGGCTATGAAGACTTTAAATCACGGTTGTCATAAACTGATCTGCTATCAACCCATGGGTATGGCACGAGGATGAGACTATGAGCAAACCGACGTTGGTAATAGGCAATAAAAAGTATTCCTCTTGGTCATTGCGACCCTGGTTGCTGCTGAAACACAGCGGCATCGATTTTGACGAAATACGCATTCCACTGGATACGCCTGAATTCAAAGAACAAGTGCGTCAATACTCGGGTGCCGCTCGGGTTCCCGTGTATATTGTTGACGGTCATGCCATTTGGGATAGTTTGGCCATTGCCGAATCCGTGGCTGAATCTCATCCGGAATTATGGCCAGAAGATCCAGTTGCGCGGGCCTTTGCACGTTCTATGGTGGCTGAAATGCATTCTGGCTTTACGGCGTTGCGATCAGAACTGCCTATGAACTGTGCGGCGCATGGACGCCAGATTGAGATCAGTGCGGCAGCGCTTTCAGACATTCAACGAATTGAGACCTTGTGGCAACAATGCGCTGCCTATCATGATGGACAGGGTTCTTGGTTATTCGGGCGCTTTTCAATCGCTGATGCGTTCTATGCGCCGGTGGTGGTGCGGTTTCAGGGCTATAACCTGCCCTTACACAAAGCGACCCGTGCCTACTGTGACATGGCGTTGCAGGATGCCCATCTTCGCAATTGGATGGCTGATGGTGAGGCAGAATCTGAAGTGCTCGACATCGAAGAAGCCGGTACGGTTTAACGCGGCGCGGGCTGTAAACGATCAACAATCTGCCTGAGCTGTTGAAGGCCATCGACCAATCGGGGTGATGGCCGACCCAAAAAGGCTTCTGAAATACAAAAGACCTGTTGTTTTTGGATGGCCGTTACCGTTGAAAATACTGGATTTCGATAAACCACATCTGGCCGATACTTTTCTAGTTTGACCCCGCACCAAGCAATCACAATCACATCGGGATTGAGCGCAGCCACTTCCTCATCTGTCATTGGCCGACTTTCACAGTCGTCATGTCCGAGCGCATTGATGCCACCGGCAGCTTCTATTAGATCATGCGCCCAACTGTTATTGCCGGGTGCTATGACAGGCTTGGGCCACCATTGAATCAGTATGCGCGGTTTGAAATCGGTTGAAGGTCGGACAGTTGGCGCCAACTGGGGCTTCAATTGCTGTACCAAATGATTGGCGCGATCGGAGACGCCCAAGCAGGCACCAATGGTGAGGATGTCTTGTTCAATATCGGTTAGTGACTTGGGTTCAGTGACCACATAGGGTAAGCCCGCAGCCTGTAACGCCGCAATATTGTGTTCATGGCCAGGCACGGTTAATGATGCCAATACCATATCGGGTTTGAGCGCAGCGATTGCGTCAATGTCTACCGTTAAATCGGGGCCGACCCTGGCACAGCGCGCCACCACATCTTCTGGAAAATCGCTGTGGTCGTCGACACCCACCAAGTAGTCTTCACAACCTAGCGCGCAGACGATCTCGGTGTTTGAACAGGTTAACGACACAATCCGCATAGTAAAAATTCCAATGGTTTATGAAAACTGCCGTTTCTTGGCGGCCAAGGTTTCTTTCCAGTCAGCGATAATCTCCGATTCAACAGGCGACTGGACGTTCATGTTCAGCGCATCGAACACCGACTGTGGCGTAACGACTTTGCGGGCCTTCAGCATCGCACTGCGCGCATGACCAATGGCGAATAGCCTGTCACCACCATAATACCTTTGTTCATAATAGGAATACTTGTCATCCCAACTGACCAACTGCAGTTCAATACGCACGGTTGAAAAGGGCGTGAACTCTCGAATATAGGTGATCTCCTGAGCGTTAATCACACTTTGATAACCCCGTGAGAAAAATTTCCACAGAATGCGGTTATCAACCATCCAACCCATGCGTGCCAAATCCCCAAACGACAGGTAGCGCGCAGCAGTCAGGTGGATATTAAGATCGATGTCATGGGGCCATACCCGAAATCTGCGGGTGGTGGTGGCCAGAAGCGACGGTGCGCGTTTGTAAAAAAGCGCATAAAAGAACGCCAAGAAAAACCTGCCAATTAAATTCATCTGTGCTCCAAAGCCTAAGTACCCAAAGATAATCCATAAAGGACCGCTGTGTTGGGTCAAAAAATAGGGGGCTATTCTGGCGGCATTTGTAGGGGAAGTCCAATTGAAGTCTGTATGGATTAACAGTGTACTGGTATGCTATTGGCAATAGAACAAGGAACGCGTCCATGTGGTATCAAGAGTTAACAAATTGGTTGTATTTTGGCGGTGGCGCTGCGCTGCTCGTCATCCTATTGGTGTTGATGAGTCGGCATAGGGTGTTGTCTCAGTTTAAGGCTGCGGAACAGCAGATTCAGCACATGCGATCCGAGCATGAACAAGACCGCGTGCGTTTAGACGAGCGGTCAACGCAACTCCTTCGGGCGCAACAAATCGAATCGGCACAAGAAGAGTCTCTGCAATTAAAGCAACAAGACATCGTGCGGCTCGAGGCTGAAAAGCGTGGTCTGCAGGTACAACTCGAACAGATGACCCAGCGACTGCAGACGTCTGACACCGACCGTATTCAGAAAGAGACCCAGTTTCAGCAGTTGCAGGATGACAGAAACCAACTGGCCATCAAGCTGTCTGAACTGACGGTAGTGATGAAAGAAAAAGAAGCCTATTTGACTGAACAGGCATTGCACGTCGAAGAAAGTCGCAAACAGCTTAAGACCGAATTTCAGAATCTGGCCCAGGACATATTGGAGCAGAAATCGCAGCGCTTTACCGAAACCAATAAGTTGTCTATGGATGCGATGTTGGGGCCGTTTAAGACCCAAATTGATCAATTTCGCGCCAAAGTTGAAGATATTCACCACAAAGACACCCAACAGCAGGCAGAGCTCAAAGCTGAAATGGGCCAGTTACGCGAACTGAATCAGAAGATCACCCAAGAAGCCCATGAGTTAGCCGTCGCGTTAAAAGGTCAAAAGAAAATGCAGGGCAACTGGGGCGAATTGGTGCTCGAAAATGTACTGGAGCGTTCAGGGCTGCGCATCGATGTTGATTATCAACGTGAGGTGACGGTCAAAGGCAGTGAAGGCGATCGCCAACGGCCAGACGTGGTGGTGTTTTTGCCCCAAGACAAGCACTTGATCATCGATGCCAAGGTATCGCTTAATGCCTACACCCGTTATGTGAATGCCGAAAATGACTTAGAGCGCACTGCCGCATTAAAAGAGCATGTTCAGGCGTTTAGTGCGCGTATCACCGAATTGTCAGACCGTGATTACTTTAGAGCCCAAGGCATTAACTCGCCCGAAATGGTCTTTATGTTTGTCCCCATTGAATCGGCGTTTGTCGATGCGCTCAAGGCGGATGAATCCCTGTTTCAAAAAGCCATTGAGAAAAACGTTTTGGTGGCGACTCCTACTACTTTATTAACCAGCCTCAACATCGTGCGGCAGCTCTGGCGGTTTGAAAACCAAAGCCAACAATCTGCAGAGTTGGTCAAGCGGGTTGACGGTATCTACCGCAAACTTCGGACCTTTTTAGGCAGCTTCCAAGGCATTAAAAAGGCGTTAGAAAAGGCGTCAGACGAGTACCAGAAGGCTGAGAATCAATTGGTATCAGGCAAGGGCAACTTGGTGAAACAGGCGGAAGACTTTAAGCGTTTTTCGGCTGCAATACAGGGTGAATTGCCGCAGGAATTGGTTGAAAAAGCCAGTTTAGAAATGGATCTGATTGAGCCAATGGACAGGTCAGACGGCGCTGACGACTTGGATGAAAAAGCGTGAATGGCAGGGGCTAGGCACTTGGGCTAAGCAGCCGGGGGTTGCTTGCGCCTTGTACGAATGCCCACCCGTGATTGTTTTTATTTATCAATAAGTTAGACGATAGCACTGTGAGAAATATTTCTGATGTTTGTATGAAATTTTTGGACGTTTTCATACAAAGCAGGTAGACTGCGATTCTCTCAACAATCTTGCTATGCACCCGTAGCTCAGCTGGATAGAGTAGGTGGCTTCGAACCACTTGGTCGGGAGTTCGAATCTCTCCGGGTGCACCAAATTTTAAAAAGTCAGCCTTGTGCTGGCTTTTATATTTTGGGGCGAACAAAGAGTGCTTCGAACGGGCGAGTTCGATTCGAGCCGTGCGAGAAATCGCCGCAGGCGACCCGCAGGGCAAACAGTCATTTTTTTTGTGGGTCAAAGCCCCATGGCTGTGCTGTCATCTCTCCGGGTGCACCAAATTTTAAAAAGTCAGCCTTGTGCTGGCTTTTATATTTTGGGGCGAACAAAGAGTGCTTCGAACGGGCGAGTTCGATTCGAGCCGTGCGAGAAATCGCCGCAGGCGACCCGCAGGGCAAACAGTCATTTTTTTTGTGGGTCAAAGCCCCATGGCTGTGCTGTCATCTCTCCGGGTGCACCATTTCTTTTTTGATTCCTGTATGGCTTACCCACAGAACAGATGCCCTATGGCATTGCGTCGCCGCGTGTCTGATGCCGTTGTGCTTAGCCCTGCCGTTTCACCATTTCTGTGATCCAGATAGGCGCAAAGGGTGAGGTACAGCCTTTTGAGGTCGGGAAGTCGCGAAAGACACCCAATGATTCACCGATCTGCATCGCGCGGTCGCGGTATTCTGCGAAGTTAATGCCAATCCCGGCCAAGCAAAAATTCATGGTCCACTGCACTTCTTTAGGCGCTGTGGGCATCTCTTGATCAATCCGATCCAGCAAAGCTGACAAGTCTAATCCCTCAGGATCTTTACCAATGCGTTCGGAGGTCAGACTCCAACCCGATCGCGCTAACCACAGGTCATCAGACTGTAACCATGCCAATCTCAGTGTTTCTTTCTCGGGGTGCTTTTTCACCACGTAAGCATTGAGCCAGTCCGCCACCTGAGAATAGGGTATCGCGCGGACCATGTCTTCGAGCACCTGTGTACTTAACATCTTGGGTTTGATGACCAGAATGGCCACCAATTGCGCGTCGATATTCTGTGTCTGCCATAGGGCGAGACCGAGTTCATGGTTGTTTTTGATGCCGGCGGCGACCTTTCTAATGTCACCCATCTTGACGCCGAATTGATTGTCACCAGCGCCATTTTTCCTGCTGTGTTTACGCACACTCTCTGAGCCCAATGATTCAAGTGTTGCGAGAATGTCTTCAACGGTGGTGACGTTCATGGGATGTCCTATCACTAATGGTATTGGCACAATATAGCATGATGGCTTGAGTGTGCGAATGCTGGCTTTTCAGCGCCGTCCATGGTGAACCTTGGTGGCTATTGGCTACGCCAGTTGGTTATCAAGGGGTCTGGTTGGTTGATATCTGTCAGTCATCCAGAAGGGCATTCAGGCTATCAAAAACGGCTTTGCCGCGGGCCTTGTTTTTTTCAGGATCGATTTGGCCATCACGCCCTTCCCACTCAACATCTTCTTGCGGTAATTCGTCGAGAAAGCGGCTAGGCGCGCAGTCGATAATTTCGCCATACTGTTTGCGTTTGGCGGCATAAGTCAGGGTAAGTACCTGTTGTGCCCGTGTAATACCGACATACATCAGGCGGCGTTCTTCTTCTATGTCCCCTGACTCAATGGAATTGCGGTGCGGTAATAACTCTTCTTCCAACCCCATTAAAAACACGTAAGGAAACTCCAAACCCTTGGAGGCATGTAGGGTCATCAGTTGCACGGCGTTTTGCTCATCTTCCTCTTCTTGCCGTTCGAGCAGATCGCGTAGCACCAGTTTCGCAATGGCATCGTCAATGGTGATGGGCTCATCAGTATCGGGGTCGTCCTGCTGCAGCATGGAGTCGATAGAGTCGACCAAGTGGTTCACGTTGGCCCAACGCCGCTCCGCCATTGCAGGTGACGGACTGTCGCCCTGCAAATGCTGTTGGTAATCCATTTCAGCCAGTAAATCGCGGATTACATCGACCGGTCGTCCCGCTTGATACAACCGGCGGGTGACCCCATTGATCCATTCACCGAATTGGGCCAAGTGTTTGGCGGCACGCTCACTCATCAGCGACGACAGATCAGCATCAAGGCAGCCATCCATCAAACTCAATCCTTTTTCTGTGCAAAAGTGATTGAGGCTTTCTAATGTCGCTGGGCCAATTTCGCGTCTGGGCGTATTGATAATGCGCAACAAGGCTGCATCGTCTGCAGGATTGGCCAGCAGCCGCAGATAACTCATGACGTCTTTTATTTCAGCACGTGAGAAAAACGATGTGCCACCGTTCACCTTGTAGGGTACTTGGTTGGTCTGAAGTCGAATTTCAAGAATACGGCTCTGGTGGTTGCTGCGGTATAGCACCGCCATGTCCTTATAGGGTACGCCACGTTGCAAGTGTAGGGTCACCAATTCTTGCGCAATACGGTCAGACTCTGCTTCGTCGGACCGGCACCGCAAAATCCGAATCGGATCGCCAAAGCCCTTATCACTCCACAGTTTCTTCACGAACACGTGGGGGTTGTTATCAATCACCACGTTAGCCGCTTTCAAGATGCGGCTCGTTGAACGGTAGTTTTGTTCAAGTTTGACGATACGCAGTGACGGAAAATCTTTTTCTAACAGCTCGAGGTTTTCTGGCCGCGCGCCACGCCACGAATAGATGGATTGGTCATCGTCACCTACCACAGTCAATTCAGCGCGTAGGCCGGCCAACATCTTGACCATCAAATATTGGCTGGTGTTGGTGTCTTGATACTCGTCGACCAATAAATACCGCAGCTTGTTTTGCCACTTTTCAAGTACGTCAGGAAAGTTCTGAAACAACAGCGTGGGTATGCGGATGAGGTCATCAAAATCGACCGCGTTGTAGGCTTTTAGCATCCGGTTATATAAGCCATAGATCAGAGCCGCCAACTCAGTGGTGTCGTCTTCGGCCCAAGACTGTGCCTGCTCGGGTTCCTTAAGGTCGTTTTTCCAGTTGCTGATCAGGTGTTGAAAGTGGTCGGCTTGCGATATTTCATTGGGGCATTCTGCATTGATCAAGCCTTTGATAACCGCAAGGGAATCCTGCTGGTCGAACAGGGTGAAATTGCTTTTAAGGCCTATGACCGAGCCTTCTTTGCGCAGAATGTTCAATCCAAGGTTATGGAATGTCGACACGGTGAGGCCACGGGTGCTGGTGCCCTTGAGCAGTTTTCCGACACGCTCTTTCATTTCACGCGCCGCTTTGTTGGTAAAAGTTACCGCAGCAATGTGATAGGGCTTGATGTCGCACTCTTGAATAAGAAAGGCGATTTTTTGCGTGATCACGCTGGTTTTTCCGCTGCCAGCGCCCGCCAACACAAGCAGGGGGCCGCCAATATAGGTAGCGGCTTCTTTTTGCTTGCTGTTTAAGTTGTTCAATCGGCGGTCCTCAATAGGTGGACAGAGATTCTACGGAGAACTGGGTGAAATAAACAGTATCATGCAGGGGTGTGACAACCTGTGGCGCATAAAAAAACAGACTGGAAGTCCAGTCTGTTTTTAACGCAGCCAAGCTGCGATGGATTATCTATACCAATTATAGTTGCGCGATGACTTCCATCGGCTCAACAAAAGGTAGGTTTTGCGCTTCTGCTACTTCTTTACAAGTAATCTTGCCTTTGGCCACGTTCAAGCCTTTGCGCAAATGTGCATCGTCAGACAATGCCTTCTTCGCACCCTTTTCAGCCAAAGCGATAACGAATGGCAGGGTTGCATTGTTAAGTGCCAAGGTCGAGGTACGAGCAACGCCGCCAGGCATGTTCGCTACGCAATAATGGATAACACCGTCAACCACATAGGTTGGATCCTGGTGTGTGGTCGCATGTGAAGTCGCGAAACAACCACCTTGGTCGATAGCCACGTCAACAACGACTGCGCCCTTCTTCATGCGAGAAATCATATCAGCAGATACCAACTTAGGAGCCGCAGCGCCAGGAATCAATACACCGCCAATAACCAAGTCAGCTTCTAGTACAGCCACTTCTAGGTTGTGGGCATTAGACATTAACGTCTTGATGCGGTTGCCGTATAGGTTGTCGAGGTGACGCAAGGCATTGATGTTCATGTCCAATACGGTCACGTCAGCGCCAGCGCCAACAGCCATTGCCAATGCGTTCTGGCCTACAACACCACCACCAATGATGACTACTTTGGCAGGCTCAACACCAGGAACGCCGCCCAATAAAACACCACGGCCGCCCTGTGCTTTTTCTAAGCAATGCGCTCCGGCTTGGATCGACATACGACCAGCCACTTCAGACATTGGCGCCAACAATGGCAAACGGCCGCCAGCATCGGTAACGGTTTCATAAGCGATACAGGTAGCGCCGCTAGCAACCAATTCAACAGTCTGTGGGGTATCAGGTGCAAGGTGCAAATAAGTGAACAAGGTTTGGTCAGCGCGCAACATGGCACGTTCAACGGCCTGTGGCTCTTTCACCTTAACGATCATGTCTGCTTTTGCGAACACTTCAGCGGCAGAAGCCAAGATGGTTGCGCCTGCTGCAATGTAGTCTTCGTTAGTAAAACCAATGCTGTCACCCGCATTGTTTTCCATCACTACACCGTGGCCACGGTTAGTCAATTCGTTTACTGACGCAGGCGTCAAGCCAACGCGGTATTCGTGGTTCTTAATCTCTTTAGGTACGCCGATCAACATAGTGCTGCTCCTCATTAAAACCTATTGGTTTTGTTATTCTAGGTTTAGAAGACACGCCTATTTCGTGACCGTCTTTCCGAAACCATACATGGTGCCAGATTATAATGGGTTTTCTCGGAGAAGTTTTTCAAAATTGCCAAATTTTTAGATTAATAATGTAATATTTTTAAATAAAGCAGGAATTTATGCTGAAAAATCGAATCTTTTTAGAGTCATGGCAAAAGTCGTGGCCGCCATAGGCAGGCGAATAAGCTGCTAAAAAGTCATGAAATCAACCCATTGCCCGTCAAAACGGTAGTCGGAGCCTTCTATATTCGTTTCGCTGATGAAACCGTTACGGCAGTGTCTGGAGACTATTGCCGAGTTCAGCTCTATCTTGGCAAGGTCATTTTGGCTTATCATATTGGCCACGACATCAGTCTCTGTAGCACCGAAGGAATTCCTGTTAATGAAACCAGCAAATTACCCAAAACGGCCCGTGCATCTTTGGGAAAACTTTTATCAAATCACCCAGATTCCACGACCGTCTAAGAAAGAACAGAAGATCTTGCAGTTTATTATCGATCTTGCTGACAGCTTGGACATGGCGCACCAGCAAGATGCGGCAGGCAATTTGGTGGTCTATGTGCCGGGTACCCGCGACAGAGAAAATAGGCCAGCGGTGATTATTCAAAACCACGTTGATATGGTGACGGTAAAAACCAGCGATAATCCCCACGTTTTTGATACCGATCCACTGACCCTAGTGGTTGAAGGCGGTTGGCTTAAAGCTGACCGAACCACGCTGGGCGCAGACAATGGCATAGGCTGTGCAGCGGCGTTGGCCCTGATGACCGACAAGACTGTTGAGCACGGACCCCTAGAGTTGTTGTTCACCGTTGACGAAGAAACGGGATTGAATGGCGCCAGCGACCTAGATGCCAGTCTGTTATCGGCTTCATTGATGTTGAATTTGGATACCGAAGATTGGCAAGAATTGTATGTGGGTTGTGCAGGTGGCCACGGCTGGAAATTTACCAAAAAGGTGACTCGTGAAGCACCCGACAAGGATGCGGTTGGGCAGCAACTACTCATGCGTGGGCTGACAGGCGGACACTCTGGTGTGCAAATTCACCAACAATTGGGTAACGCCAACAAGCTGTTGGGTTATTGGATGCAGGCCGCGACCGCCTTAGGTGTTCAGGTGAGCAGTTTTCAGTCTGGTATCGCGCACAATGTCATTTCTCGAGAAGGCGCGATCACGTATACCGTGCCAGCCACTCAGATTGCTGCGGTAGCCGCGTTGAATGAGCGTTTGCTTGGGCAGTGGGCAACCTGGTTGCCAGAAACCGATCGAACGCTGACATTGACAGTCGAAACTGTTGCGGTTTCAGACGTGCTAACCAATGACAGCCAAACCCAATTGTTGCATTGGTTGCTGACTTTTCCTCATGGTGCGCAGACGTATAATTTTGAGCAGCCTGCTGATTTGGTTAACCTGAGTGTGAATCTGGCTGTGGTGCGTGTGACTGGCGATCAGTTTGAGTCCCAAGCCAGTGTCCGATTCTTTAATGCTGATGAGTCAGAAAATTTGGTGTCGTCGGTGTTGGCCTTGGCCGACCTGTTTGGGTTTCACTACGAAACCATACTGGATTACCCGAGCTGGAAGCCCGATTTTTCAAGTCCTCTGTTAGCGCAAGCCAAGGATTTGCACAAACAGTTATTTCAGGTGACCCCAGAAATTAAAGCGATCCATGCTGGATTAGAGTGCGGTATTTTGAAGAGTAAGAAATCGGATATGGATATTTTATCCTTTGGTCCTACCATTCGTGGTGCACACTCTCCCACTGAGCGTTTAGAAATAGCCACCGTAGAACCATTTTGGCTGTTTCTGGTCGCCTTACTGCGTGCAATATAGGCGGCGAAGGTATGGGCACTGTCGTTCCATTTAAACGGCCTAAGGTGCCTGTTAAGAAGCAGTCGTTGTGTCGGCATGGGTTTCACAAATGGACGATATGGCAGGCAAAACAATTTGATGTGCGCAAAGGGCAACTGGTCACAGTGTATCGTTGTGATCATTGCCAAGCGCAAAAAGTAAAAACGCATTAACAGACCACTGTGTGTCGCCGCGCCAAATTGGTAGCTGGTTGACACGCCATTCCCCTATTGAAAAAGAGAGCAACATGATTTGGTTTAAAAACGCTTTAATTTACCAATTGGCAGACACCGCTGAGTTGAATATGGACCAGTGGGAAACGGATATGGCCAAGCATCTCTATGCGCCGTGTTTGCAGCAACAACCAGTGAGTTTGGGTTGGGTGCCAGCCATTCCGGATACGGAATCACTGGTCCATGTGAGTGGTGCTTTTGCACTCATGTGCTTGCAGCGCCAAGAGCGCTTACTACCTACCACCGTGGTCCGTGAAGTGTTGGCGGAAAAAGTTGCCCAGTTACAGCAAGATGAAGACCGTCGCGTGGGCAGTAAAGAGCGTCAAACACTTAAAGATGAAGTGATTTTTAGCCTGTTACCCCGTGCCTTTGTGAGAACGACCCGCCATTATCTGTATGTGGATATTCAGAACCGTTTATTGGTGGTCGACGCGGCTTCTGAAAAACGTGCTGATGAAGTAACAGGCACCTTGCGTGAAGCCTTGGGTACCTTGCCCATGACCCTATTCCAAAGCCATTGTTTACCAGCCCCAGTATTAACCCAATGGGTCAAAGACAGTGAGGCGGTACCAGCCGAATGGGAGCTGCAGCCTGACTTGGAAATGACCCAGAGTAGTAACAGCGATATCAAAATCAGACTCCGCAATCTGGAGCTTGATAGCGAAGCGGTAGCCACCCATTTACAGGAAGATGGTCAGGTAGTTGCCATCGCCTTTGATTGGAAAGAACGGGTGCAAGCATTAGTCAATGCCAAGGCGCAGCTGAAACGGATTCGGTTTGCTGACCTGATTACTGAACAGGCTTTTGATGCGGGTGGCGATGATAAAATCCAGCAGATGGATGCCAGCTTTACCTTGATGGCCAGCGAACTGTCCGCCCTCATGAAAGACATGAAGGTGCATTTTAATCTGGCGGTTGATGCATAGAACCCCAGTCTGTTAACCGCAACCCAAGGGCATGGTGCCTTTGGGTTTTTTTATGCCCACAGTTTTTGCAATTCGTATCACAGAATGTCATCAAAACCTGCCTCAGATCATTCACAGACAACAGGGATACGCACACATTAGTGGCAAGGGTTTTTAGGCCTCCATGTGTACCTAATCGATAGAAACCGCTGCTATAAAAGCATGGTCACTCCAGCACGTTAGTCGCACAGGCCGCCCGTTTGGTATCTCAAAAAGGATGACTCTCGATGCGCAAAAAAAGCTTGGACATGACGTTTCCCCCCGACCTCACGGCTAGCGATGGCACGGGCCCGACTCCGGATAAAAGACCGGTCTATCAAGATTTTATGCCGCCCTGTAATCATGCCTGTCCGGCCGGTGAAAACATCCAGTCCTGGTTGTCGCTCGTCCATGATAATAAGTTTGAGCAAGCATGGCAGGTTTTGGTCGAGCAAAACCCTATGCCTGCCGTTCATGGCAGGGTGTGCTATCACCCCTGTGAATCGGCCTGTAATCGAGAACAGGTCGATGATGCTGTCAGCATCCATCAGGTCGAGCGCTATTTGGGTGACCAAGCCATCGCCAATGGCTGGAAACCGCGCAGCACCAACCGTCAATCTGGCAAAAAGGTATTGATTGTCGGCGCAGGCCCCAGTGGTCTGTCAGCAGCCTATCATTTGGCGCGTTTGGGCCACGATGTTGAGATCCGAGATGCGGGGCCAATTGCCGGCGGTATGATGCATTTTGGTATTCCTGCCTACCGATTGCCGCGCGATATTCTGCGCGCCGAGATTCAACGTATTGAAGACATGGGCGTCACAATTACGCTCTCCTACAAGGTCGATGATTTGCTCCTTGAAAAAGAACAGGGCAAATTTGATGCGGTATTTGTCGCCGTCGGTGCGCATATTTCAAAGAAAGTCGATATTCCTGCACGCGAAGCGGGCCGAATCTTGGACGCGGTAAGCTATTTACGAGAGGTTGGCGAAGGAGAGAAGCCCATGTTAGGTCGCCGTGTTGCGGTCTATGGCGGCGGTAATACTGCGATGGATGCCGCCCGAACAGCTAAGCGTCTGGGCGCAGAAGAAACCATGATCATTTATCGCCGAGACATTGATTCGATGCCGGCGCACCGGTTTGAAGCGGAAGAAGCGATGGATGAGGGGGTCAAAATTAACTGGCTCCGTACCATCTCAGAGATTGATGTCGACAAGATCACGGTCGAAAAAATGCAACTGGATGCCGATGGGCGCCCGCAGCCTACCGGTGAGTTTGAAGTACTAGAAGCCGATGCCCTGATATTGGCTTTGGGCCAGAATATTGACAGCCAATTGATGCAAACCATCCCTGACATTGATTTTGCAGATGATGGCACCGTCATGGTAGATAGCCACATGATGACGGGCCATGCCGGCATCTTTGCTGGTGGCGATATGGTGCCTAGTGACCGTACCGTGACCGCAGCAACCGGCCACGGCAAAAAAGCCGCCCGCAATATTCATGCGTTTTTAAGTGGTCAGGTCTATCAACCCAAGCCCAGAACGCCCGTAGTACCGGCACATGCGCTTCATCTTTGGTATCACACCGATGCAGATGCCTCAGAGCAACCGGTTGCCGACAAAGCGACCCGTACCACGTCATTCGATGAAATTTTAGGTGGGTTGACGGAAAGCGAAGTCCGTTATGAGGCCGCGCGGTGCTATTCCTGTGGCAATTGTTTTGAATGTGATGGGTGTTATGGCGCCTGTCCTGAAGATGCGATTATCAAACTAGGCCCCGGGCGTTTTTATCAGGTGGATTATTCAAAATGTACCGGCTGTAGTGCCTGTACATTGCAATGTCCGACCGCCGCCATTCACATGACTACCAGTCGATAAGGAGCTATCCATGTCTCGTCAAGTTACCGTAGATGGTGGTGAAGCGACTGCCTATATTGCCTACCGCACCAATGAAGTGTGTGCCATCTATCCCATTACGCCATCGTCTACCATGGCGGAGTTTAGCGATGAATGGTCGAGCAAGAAAATCAAAAATATGTGGGGCCAGGTGCCGCTGATTGCTGAGATGCAAAGTGAGGCTGGCGCAGCGGGCACGGTACATGGTGCCCTGCAGGCTGGTGCATTAACCACCACGTTTACCGCTTCTCAAGGGTTGATGTTGATGATTCCCAATATGTACAAGATTGCGGGTGAGTTGACGCCAACGGTCTTTCATGTGGCAGCACGGTCATTAGCAGCACAGGGACTGTCTATTTTTGGTGACCACCAAGATGTGATGGCGGTCAGGACCACGGGTTTTGCCCAATTGGCGTCTTCATCGGTTCAGGAAAGCCATGACATGGCGTTAATCGCCCAGTCGGCCACCCTGTCCAGTCGGGTGCCCGTCATTCACTTCTTCGATGGGTTTAGAACCTCTCATGAAGTCAGTAAAATTAGCCTCATTGACGACGACGTGATTCGCGCCATGATCGATGACGAACTGGTATTTGCCCATCGTAAGCGTGCACTGAATCCTGACAATCCCTTTATGCGGGGCACAGCACAGAATCCCGATACCTATTTTCAAAGTCGTGAAACCGTCAATCCCTATTATCACAATGCCATTGGTATCTATGAGAAGGCATTCGGTCAATTTGCTGCCTTGACGGGTCGCCAATACGAACTGTTCGAATACTCAGGCGCACCGGATGCCGCCCATGTGGTGATATTAATGGGTTCGGCGACGGAAACGGCGATGACAACAGCAGCCCATTTGAATGCTGCTGGCCAGAAAGTTGGCGTGTTGCGGGTGCGATTATACCGCCCCTTTAGCGCGAAACATTTCTTAGCGGCCCTGCCCAGTAGCGTGCAACGTATTGCAGTTTTGGATCGTACCAAAGAGCCGGGCGCTTCAGGCGAGCCTTTGTACAAAGACGTGATCACCGAATTGAGTGTGGCCTACATGAATGGTGATTTGCCCGAGATGCCATTGGTTGTGGGTGGACGATATGGATTATCGAGTAAAGAATTTACCCCGTCGATGGTCGCCCGAATATTTCAAGAGTTGGTATCCGACAAGCCTAAGAATGGCTTTACGATCGGTATTAACGACGATGTGGGGCATACCAGTCTGGACGTATTAGACGTACTAGATATTGAATCACCTGAAACGGTGCGCGCATTGTTTTATGGATTAGGCTCTGACGGCACGGTGGGTGCTAACAAAAACAGCATCAAGATTATCGGTGCTGAGTCTGGATATTATGCTCAGGGCTATTTCGTATATGACTCCAAGAAAGCCGGTAGTGTTACAACCTCGCATTTGCGATTTGGTCCCAATCCGATTCGCGCGCCCTATTTGATTGAATCGGCTGGTTTTGTAGCCTGTCATCAATTCCACTTTCTGGATCACATGGATATTTTGGAACGTGCAGGACAAGGCGCTACATTCTTGCTTAACAGCCCCTTTAGTGCAGCAGAGATTTGGGATCAATTACCCAAGCAGTTGCAGCAATCTCTCATTACCAAAGACATTCAGTTTTATGTGATTGACGCAGCCAGTGTGGCGCGATCCGCTGGTATGGGTAAGCGCATCAACACGGTCATGCAGACTTGTTTCTTTGCGCTGTCGGGCGTGATGCCACGCGACCAAGCCATTGAAAAAATAAAACAGGCGGCAGAAAAAACCTATGCGAAAAAGGGTGCCGATATCGTCAAACGCAACTATACCGCCATTGATCAGTCGCTACTGCACTTGGAAAAAGTCGCACTGCCCGACGCGGTAACCAGTGTGTGGGAACCCGACCCTATGGCGCGTTTTGAGCAGGCGCCTGAGTTTGTAAGAACCGTTACCCAAGAGATTATTGGTGGCCGGGGTGATTTAATTCCCGTTAGCCAATTACCAGTCGATGGTACATTTCCAACCGGTACGACCCAATGGGAAAAGCGCAATATCGCTGAGGAAATACCCATTTGGGCGTCTGATCTCTGCATTCAATGTGGCAATTGCGCCATTATTTGTCCTCATGCGGCTATTCGTGCCAAATTTTTCCATGAGTCAGAAATGGACGCGTCGCCTGAGGGCTTTGAGTCAATTCACGTGACTGCTCGCGGTTTTCCAGATGTGCGTTATCGTTTACAGGTATACCCAGAAGACTGCACAGGATGTGGACTTTGTGTGCGTGCTTGCCCAGTGAATGCTGAAGACGATGAGCACCGTCATGCCATTAATATGAAAAATAAGATGACGCACCTGGAAGACGAGAAACGTTTTCTGAACTTCTTCAAGTCGTTGCCTTATAACGACCGAGCACAGGTAGATTTTTCAAATGTGCGTGGTGTGCAATTCCTGCAGCCTTTGTTTGAGTTCAGTGGGGCGTGCGCTGGTTGTGGCGAGACGCCTTATTTGAAATTGATCAGCCAATTATTTGGTGACCGCGCCATGATCGCCAATGCCACAGGTTGCTCATCTATTTATGGTGGTAACCTGCCTACCACGCCTTGGGCGCAAAACAGTGAAGGCAAAGGCCCTGCCTGGTCCAATTCGTTATTTGAAGACAACGCCGAGTTTGGTTTTGGTTTTAGATTATCGGCTGACAAACACCTTGAATTGGCAAAAGACCGGTTGGTATCGCTTCGGGATGATTTGGATGTAGATCTGGTAACAGAAACTCTGAATGCACCACAGAAATTAGAAAGTGACATTCGGAAACAACGCCAACGCGTTCAGACCCTTAAAAATCAGTTAGCAGACATCGCCAAACCAGAAGCCAAGGACTTGTTGTCCGTGCTCGACTACTTAGTCAGACGGTCCATTTGGATTGTGGGCGGTGATGGTTGGGCCTATGACATCGGCTATGGTGGTGTCGATCATGTCTTGGCCAGTGGCCGCGATGTCAATATTCTGGTGATGGATACCGAAGTGTATTCAAATACGGGTGGTCAGGCGTCTAAGGCAACACCGATTGGCGCCGTAGCGAAGTTTGCCGCTGGTGGTAAAGTGGTGCCGCAAAAAGATTTGTCACTGCAAGCAATTGCCTATGGCAACGTCTATGTGGCTCGCATTGCCATTGGAGCCAATCCACAGCAAGCGTTGCAAGCCTTCCGAGAAGCTGAAGCCTACAATGGCCCGTCTCTCATCATCGCCTATAGCCCTTGTATTGAGCACGGTTACCCGATGGAAGAGAGCCTGACACAGCAGCAATTGGCTGTGAAATCCGGTTACTGGCCCTTGTATCGCTATAATCCAGCGCTGCACTCATCGGGCAGAAATCCATTCCTCTTGGACTCATTGCGTCCGAAGATCGACTTATCGGATTATATTTACCGTGAAGGACGTTATCGCGGATTACGCGACCGCAATCCTGATGAGGCCGCACGATTGTTAGGGTTGGCAGAGCAGGTGGTCCGTCAGAAATGGTCTGTGTACGAAGAAATGGCGACCCGAGACGTCCATGAGTTTATTCCAGATACCAGACACTAGGGGTTAGGGAACACACAATGGGGCTTCATGCCCCATTTTTTTGTGACTGATTTTGTCTACTGAATCGGTTTGGATGACAGCATGCGGCTATAAATCATGGGGCATTTGCTCGGTAGTTCAGATAAACTCAACCAAAAGCAATAGGTTGTGGGTCATCGCGTGAGCATAAAAAGATGGTTTTTAGCACTGGGAGTACTGTTCGCCCTATCTGGCTGTGGCCAGAAAGGTGATCTATATATTCCTGAATCGGCAGAAACCTCGGCACCAGCCACATTGGGACAGGGGTCTTAAAACATGTCAGTATTTCACTATCAGAATAATATTCTTCATATTGAGTCGATGTCGACGCGGGTGTTGGCGCTCGATTACGGCACGCCTCTATACGTGTATTCTCGACAAGCTATCGAGCAGGCATGGCATGGCTATGCAGACACCCTCGGTGACCGTGGTCTTGTGTGCTATGCCGTCAAGGCCAATTCAAACCTCGCAGTATTAAATATTCTGGCCCGTCTGGGATCGGGTTTTGACATTGTCAGTATCGGCGAGCTCGAACGTGTATTGGCCGCTGGCGGGCAAGCCGATCGGGTGGTGTTCTCTGGTGTGGCCAAGCAAG
Source organism: uncultured Saccharospirillaceae bacterium (assembly GCA_913063165.1). Classification (GTDB taxonomy): domain Bacteria; phylum Pseudomonadota; class Gammaproteobacteria; order Pseudomonadales; family Natronospirillaceae; genus CAJXZL01. The sequence goes on from CAJXZL010000019.1 coordinate 27,966, forward strand.
CAGATGATTTGAAACGGGCACTTCAGGTTGGTATTCGCTGTTTTAATGTTGAATCATTGGCTGAATTACGGGTGCTCAATACAGTGGCGGGTAGTATGGATTTGCAGGCGCCTGTGTCAATCCGTGTCAATCCTGACGTCGATGCAAAGACGCACCCCTATATTTCTACTGGCCTCAAACATAACAAGTTCGGCATCGATATCACGGAGGCAGAAAAGGTGTACCACGAAGCCGATCGTTTGCCGCATATTCGCGTAGTCGGCGTTGATTGTCACATCGGATCACAAATCACCACCCTAGAACCCTTTATGGATGCCCTTGACCGTTTGCTGCAACTGGTCGACCGCTTGGCAGACCAAGGCATTGTTTTGGAACATCTGGATGTTGGCGGTGGCATTGGCGTGCAGTACCAAGAGAGTGACACAGTGCCTGCACTATCAGATTATGTGAGCCAAATATTGGCCAAAATCGGTAAGCGTCCACAGCAACTCATTTTGGAACCCGGTCGGTCTATTGTGGCAAAGGCGGGTGCATTTCTCACCAAGGTTGTCTATTTAAAGGAAACCGCCGATCACCATTTTGCCATAGTCGATGGCGGTATGAATGACCTTATTCGACCTGCTCTGTACCAAGCATGGCAAGAAATAAAACCGGTAAAACAGCGTTTTGGTGAAAGTGTGCGATGGGATATTGTAGGGCCTATTTGCGAAACCGCTGATTTTCTTGGCCACGATCGATTGTTAACCCTACAGCAAGGCGATGTGGTCGCTGTGATGGATTCTGGTGCCTATGGTTTTGTGATGAGTTCGAATTATAACGCCCGAAACCGCGCAGCCGAGTTGGTAATTGATGGTGATCAGGTGCATGTTGCCCGTCGTCGTGAAACCATTAAAGACCAAATGGCCTTAGAAACCATCCTTAAATCTTGACGTCGATAGGTGCAACGATGAATCGAAACGTGCCGCTCAAGTTCACTAAAATGCATGGCTTGGGTAATGACTTTATGGTGATTGATGGCATTTCACAGGATGTGGACCCACAGTCGATGGACATTAAAGCCTGGTCGAACCGGCACTGTGGTATTGGTTTTGATCAGCTGTTATTGGTAGAAGCACCGGATCAGCCTGATGTAGAGTTTCGTTACCGTATATTTAATGCCGATGGGGGTGAAGTTGAGCACTGTGGTAATGGCGCGCGCTGTTTTGCTCGCTTTGTCACCGACAAGGGGCTGACCCATTCAAAGGTGATTCGGGTAGCTGTGGCCAAAGGGGTGATTGCATTATCACTGCAAGCCGATGGTCAGGTGACGGTTGACATGGGTGCACCCAAGACTGACCCTGCAGCCATCCCTTTTATTACCGACCAGGCAGCCACCAGTTATGCGGTGACCGTTGCTGGTGCCTCTGAGCCTGTGCAATTGTCAGTAGTCTCCATGGGTAACCCCCATGCCGTCATCCTAGTAGATGATGTGAACAAGGCACCGGTCGTCAAATTGGGTGCTGCGGTGCAGGCATTGGCGGCTTTTCCAGAGCAATGTAATGTGGGTTTCATGCAAATCCTGTCCCGTAATGAGATTCGTTTGCGGGTTTTTGAACGGGGAGTGGGCGAAACGCTGGCTTGTGGCACGGGTGCTTGTGCAGCGGTTGTAGCAGGTCAGAGACTTGGATTGTTAGATAATGCTGTTACAGTAGGGCTATTGGGTGGAACATTACAGATCCACTGGCAAGACGGAGGCGCTGTCATCATGACAGGTCCCGTAACAACGGTATACGAAGGACAGATCGCGTGGAATTAGAATCAAGCATGAGTGCCGAGCAGGTTGAATTATTTTTAATCAGTCATCCTGATTTTTTTGTTGGACGAGACCGGTTAATCAAGCGGATGACGTTACCTCATGCGTCTGGAACTGCGATATCGCTGCTCGAACGCCAAAATATATTGTTGCGTACCCAGACCGAGCGGTTGCAAAGTCGACTCAATGATTTGATAGACAATGCCCGTATAAACGACCGCATGTTCAATCATCTACAGAAAACCATTCTTGAGGCGGTAAAGTGCCAATCTCCTGTCGAACTGGGCAGGGTGCTCCAGGACAATCTGTGTGATTATTTCAATGTCGATGAGTTGCGCATATTTTTAGACGAAGATGCGCAGGATGAATTCGGACTGGTATTACATGCCAGCGCCTTAGAGCCATTAAAAATGTTATCTGAAAAACTCGAACGGTCTCGTGTCTATTGTGGCAGCCTACCAAAGGTTGAGTTGCAGCATCTATTTGGCAACGACGTGGCCATCGGTTCGGTGGCGGTGGCGCGCTCCGTCTCTGAGGGCAGGCAAGTGACACTGTGTTTGGGTAGCAACGATCCTGACTACTATCGCAACAGCATGGACACATTATTTTTGAACTACTTGGCAGATATCACGGCGCATTTACAGGTGGCTATGGCGCACCGCACCGCTTAGTCTGCGCATGCCGGCTGACAATGCGGGCAGAACACACTGGACCGATTCTGTAGCCGTACTTCTACTAAGACAGTCTTGCACGCGGTACAGGGCTTCCCCTTCTTTCCGTACACCAACAATTCTTGTGCAAAATATCCGGGTTTCCCATCGGCGTTACTAAAGTCGCGTAAGGTCGTGCCTCCGCGCTTGATCGCCTGAGCCAAAATGGTTCGGATGTTGTCGGTGAGGGTCACAACCTCGTCGTTGCTCAGGCTGTCTGGTGTTCTGTTCGGGTGAATACCAGATAAAAACAACGCTTCGTTGGCATAGATGTTCCCCACGCCCACAACCACCTTGGCGTCCATGATAAAGTTTTTAATCGGCAATTGCCGACGAAGACAGCGGCTGGCCAAATAGTCTGCCGTAAAGGCATCACTCAGGGGTTCAGGGCCTAGGTGTTGAATCAGCGGGTGGGAATCTATGGGGTCGGTGGTATAGAGGACACAACCAAACCGCCTTGGGTCATTGAATCGCAGCACCGCGCCATTTTCCATCACCACATCGACGTGATCATGTTTTGCAGGCGGCTGTGTAGATGCCAATAGCCGAAGGGAGCCTGACATGCCCAAATGGATAAGTACGGTGCCTTGCGTAACCTTGAGTAACAAGTATTTGCTGCGCCGTGAGACCGCAAGTATGCGCTGTTGTGCGAGTTGTAGCGGTAGATCGACCGGTATCGGCCAACGAAAACGGTGTTCCCTAACAATGACTTTGTGGATCTGTTGCCCGACCAATCCGGGACTGATCCCCGCGCGGGTGGTCTCTACTTCCGGCAACTCCGGCATGCTGTTTTCTCCAGACATAAAAAAACCTGAAACATTAATTAAAACATTTCAGGTTTTTTGTACAGACAAATCAATTACTTGATTTTGTATTCCTTAAACATTACATGCTTTTGGACTTTTGGATCGTACTTTTTGAATTCCAATTTATCTGGAGTCGTACGCTTGTTCTTGTCTGTAGTGTAGTAGTATCCGGTACCGGCGCTGGACACTAGTTTGATTTTATCGCGTGCCATGATCCTGCTCCTTAAATTTTAGTACCGTTTGCACGCATATCAGCGAGAACAGCATCGATGCCATTCTTGTCGATAATACGCATACCTTTACTTGAAACTCTCAACTTAACAAAACGGTTTTCACTTTCTACCCAGAAGCGATGCGAATGCAAATTGGGCAAAAAGCGACGCCTAGTCTTGATGTTGGAGTGAGAAACGTTGTTACCGGTAGCGGGTCGCTTACCAGTTACTTGACAAACTCGTGACATCTTTCTATCGCCTCTGATAAATACTTTATTTTGCCTTTCAATCTGGTCATTAACACAGAAAAGACAGGTCCCGAAAACAGGGTGCGGATTTATACCAGAACGACGGCGCTTGATCAAGAAACAATTGCTTATATTTTAATAAGTTACTGTTATCAGTCCGCGTTCTGCTAAAGATACGACCTTGTTATCGCCTACTATCTGGTGGTCTAGCACCTGAATGTCAACCAAAGACAAAGCTTGAATTAATTTTTGGGTTATTTGCAAGTCAGCATGACTCGGCTCAGCAATGCCAGAAGGATGATTGTGAACCAAAATGACAGCTGCTGCATTTGCCGACAGTGCACCTTTGACAACTTCTCTTGGGTATACCGCTGCGCTGGCGATTGTACCACGAAATAACATCTCGTCGTGAAGCAATTGGTACTGAGTATCAAGATAAAGAATATGAAATTCTTCATGCTGACGGTCACGCAATTTTGACAGTAGGTATTGGCGGGTGGCATCGGGTGAATTAAACAGGGGGTTTTGTTGTACCTGTTCGCGTAAAAAACGCTGCCCCATGAAGCGAATTGCCTGTAGTTGAGCGTAGGTAGCAGGTCCAATGCCCGGCTGGGCGCACAAGGTCTCCTGACTGGCACACAAAAGAGGTCTCAGTCCGTTAAATTCTTTGATAAGATGGCGTGCAAGGTCTACGGCGCTTTTGCCTTGCGAGCCTGTCCGCAAAACAATCGCTAGCAGCTCGGCATCAGAGAGTGCATCTGCCCCTTTGTGAAGTAGTTTTTCACGTGGGCGTTCGTTCATAGGCCAATCGGTTATTGCCATGACTTGCTCCTTGTCATGAGGTAATCTGTCCTTGATCACTTTGAGAATCTAACGTGCCATGACTGTAGAAGCAAACTTAAAAATTTTAGTGGCTGTGACGGGCGGTATAGCGGCTTATAAAAGTGCTGAGTTGGTCCGCTTGTTCGTCAAAGCCGGTGCCGACGTGCAGGTATTGATGACAGAAGGCGCTCAAGCCTTTGTTACACCACTGACATTCCAAGCCCTGACGGGTAAAGCGGTTCGCAGCAGTTTGTTAGACCCTGCAGCGGAGCTTGGCATGGGTCATATCGAATTGGCCCGTTGGGCCGATCATATTGTTATCGCACCTGCCACCGCAGATAGCCTAGCGCGATTGTCGCAAGGCATGGCAAATGATCTTCTCACTACCGTGATATTGGCTTACCAAGGACCCGTGACCATTGCACCAGCTATGAATCAGGCTATGTGGTCAAATGTCATTACACAGGACAACATCAAACGTTTGTCTGCATTTCATCCGCATTGGTCTTGGGTTGGTCCTGACGCCGGTGAGCAGGCCTGTGGTGATGTCGGTCCAGGTAGAATGTCATCACCTGAAGCCATTGCGCATCAGGTATTGGGCGCCGCTACAGACAAGACCCTAACGGGTAAAAGGGTGGTGATCTCCGCGGGCCCGACCCGTGAACGCCTCGACCCAGTTCGTTACATCAGCAATTTCAGCTCCGGTAAAATGGGATATGCATTGGCCCAAGCTGCGCAGCAGGCGGGTGCTGATGTGGTGTTGGTGTCTGGACCGGTTGCGCTTCAAGTGCCAAAAGGTGTGCGTCTAGTGTCAGTAGAATCTGCGCAAGACATGCATGATGCCGTGATGAAAGCGGCGGTTGGCAGTGATCTGTTTATTGCCACTGCAGCAGTGGCTGATTACCGTCCCGAAACCACTGCCGCACAAAAAATGAAAAAATCAGACAAAACTTTATCTAGGACAATTGATTTGGTTGAAAACCCCGATATTGTTGCATCTGTTGCTAGATTAACAACGGGCCGGCCTTTCGTCGTGGGCTTTGCTGCAGAAACGCATGATGCCGTGGCTTATGGCCAGGACAAACGGGTTAAGAAACAGTTGGACATGGTAGTGATTAACGATGTGTCGGTACCTGGGTTGGGTTTTGGTAGCGACGATAACCAAGTGACTTTGGTGTCTGCTGAGATACAGGAATCCTATGGCCCTGCTGCAAAAATACGGATTGCGCAGTGGTTGATTGAAAAAATCGCAGACCACCTATAATAGGAAAACGCTGTGGCGAATATTCAAGTTAAGCTATTAGATGAACGTTTAGGTAAAGACATTCCCATGCCGGAATATGCCACGGCTGGTTCTGCAGCCATCGATCTGAGAGCCTGTACGGATGCAGACATGACCATTGCACCAGGACAAACCGTTTTGGTGCCGACGGGCATGGCGATTCATATTGCGGATCCCGGTCTGGCAGCCATGATCCTGCCCCGTTCGGGTTTGGGACACAAAAATGGCATTGTATTGGGGAATCTGGTGGGTTTGATTGATTCCGATTATCAGGGGCAGCTGATGGTGAGTTGTTGGAACCGTGGTGACACCCCTTTTGAATTGGAAGTTGGTGCGCGACTGGCCCAACTTATGTTGGTACCCGTGGTGACTATGGACATGCAGTTTGTAACAGAATTTGACGCCTCTAAGCGGGGGGTCGGTGGATTTGGTTCTACCGGAAAACATTAATGTCCGATAACTCATATTGGATGTTGTTTTATTAATAACGATAAGCATAAGGGAACTGTCGTGATGAAAGAGAAATCCTCTAAAAATGCGGAGGAGACCGGTAAAATCGGTTTGCTTCGGTATAGTATAGGAGGTATAGCGGTCAGTGTGTTGGCAATGTTATTGGTTACCTATTGGTTGGTATCCAGCGTCATGACCGGCGCAAATGACAAGCACCAACGCACCATTTTGGACGTCTATACCCAGCAAGTGACTAACAGCTTCGATCTAACTGTCGAACAGAAGCGACAGCAGGTTGCATCTTTGGCCGCATTTACCATGACCATAGAGGCGATGATGCTGCCCGACGAAGCCAGTCGTGAGCGTGCCGCCAATGTCCTAATGAGTCGTGTGGTAGATGCCGTCAACGTTCAGCTCATTCCAGTGGGCAAGGGTCAGATCAATAATAGCACTGTCCCCCCCATTAACTTTTCAACATTAGACATCATTAACCGCACTGAGCGCGGTGAAATTGTGCCGATGGAAGTGCTGTTCAACCCTGACAAAAAATACCTACAGATAGCACGTCCAGTGTTTCAGAATGACCGATTGATAGGTACGTTGATCGTGTTTTTAGATCCGTCATTTTTGTTAAAAACACTCGCTAGCTTGGATGTTAAGGGCAGTAACCTCACGTTGACACAGCAGTACAATGAAGGTATGTCGAAAGCGGTGTTTACTGTGGGTGCGAAAAACGGCAATGAACCCATCACCCTCAAAACAGCCAACCGGCTTTGGATCGTTGGTTTTCAGCCTTCCGATCAAATAGCCGGTGCAACGGTAGTGGCAGCGAGCGATATTCTTCAGCCACTCATCATTGCGCTGATTATTGTTATATTGTCGATACTCATGACCAGTATCTTGCTACAAAGGACGGTTACCAAAGACGCTGGCGATTTTACGCGATATACAGCCAAACTCTTGATGGGTCAAACGGGTGAATTACCCGACTTTAAGCTGAGTTTGTTCTTGTCGATGGCCAAGCATCTGGCACGCGTCAAAATTAAAGCGAGGACCAGTTCCGGTCCTGAGGTGGCGCGCCCTTTTAATGAACCTGTAGACCATAGCGACGTGGAGTCGGTCTCACAGGTTCTTGCGACTCCAAAAGACGATTTTCTTGATATTGATATGATTGGCCGTGATGCTGATATTTTGGGCATTTCTGGTAACGATGCACAGGGTGAATCTGTTTCAGCGGTATCTGAAGCAATATTCAGAGCGGTGGACATCCAAGGCATTGTAGGGCGAACGCTAGACTCTTCAGTGGCCAAGCAAATCGGCAAAGCGCTCGGCAGTGAAGCTTATGAGCGTGGTGATCAAACCTTGATTGTGGCGCGAGACGGCCGTGTATCGGGTGCGGATCTGTCATCGGCCTTCATTGATGGCTTATTGGAAACTGGCCGCGATGTCATTGATATCGGTGCCGTACCCATACCAGTTCTGTATTTTGCGATGCAAGAACTTGGCGTGAGTTCGGGTGTCATGGTGACAGCAAGCCACATGCCTGCCAACGTCAATGGCTTTCGTATTATATTGGGCGGGCGAGATCTGCCTGCCAAGCAAATCAAAGGCCTCTACCACCGCATCAATAACGAGAACTTCTTGTCAGGCGAAGGCCGAATCCAAAAACAAGATGTCAGAGCTAAGTACATTAAACGGATATTGAAAGCGGTTGATGTGCCACGCAAACTAAAGGTGGTTGTTGATGGTGGACATGGTATTGCAGGCGGCTTAGCGGTCGAGCTGTTAACCGCGCTGGGTTGTGACGTCGAACCCTTGCACTGTGAGGTCGATGGTCGGTTCCCAGCACACCTGCCGGATCCAAGTAAGCCAGACAATTTACGAGACCTCATAGCGGCAGTGACAAACAAACAAGCTGATCTGGGCATCGCATTCGATGGTGATGGCGATCGTATTGGCCTTGTCACCAATTCTGGGCGCATCATCTGGCCAGATAAGCTCTTGTTGCTGTTTGCAAAGGATTTGTTAACCCGCAGCAAGAGCGCGACCATTGTGTATGACGTCAATTGTAGTCGGCGTCTACAGGGTCTTATCATCGGTTTTGGCGGCAAGCCAGTCATGTGCGCGACCGGCCGAGAAAGCTTGGTGAAGAGCCTCAAAGAATCGGGCGCCCTATTAGCCGGCAATCAGGCAGGTAATATTTTCTTTTCTGAAAAATGGCTGGGTTTTGATGACGCCTTGTTTGCTATGGTGGCATTGCTAGAAATATTGGCAAGAGACACGCAGTCGGTCGATGTGCTGTTCGAACACTTCCCTGATGATTTATCAACCCCTGAATTTATGGTTGATGTTGATCCAGATAAAAAGGTCTCTGTGCTAGATGCGGTCGTTGCTAATGCCACCTTTTCTGGCGGTGTGGTGACGAAGGTTGACGGTTTGCGCGTCGACTTTAATGATGGCTGGGGTTTGGTGAGATTACGCAAAACCCGTAATCAGCTAGCGTTTCGGTTTGAAGCAGACAATCAGGCAGCTATGTCGCGCATTCAAGAAGCGATCAAAGGCGCCGTCATGGCACAGGATGGATCATTAGAATTCCCGTTCTAGGCGACTAGGTAAGCGGGTGGGTGCCATCGGCAATAATAAAAGGTCTGCCGCAGCGGCAGGCCTTTTTGTTTAAAGGGGTTTAGATTATGGCGGCTGATAAGGCGAAGACCCAGCAATATGCCAGAGTATTAAGCGAAGCGTTGCCCTACATTCAACGATTCAAAGGCAAAACCATTGTGATCAAATATGGTGGTAATGCCATGACCGATGATGCGTTAAAGGAAAGCTTTGCACGCGACATTGTGTTGCTGAAAGCCGTGGGTATCAACCCCGTAGTGGTACATGGCGGGGGCCCGCAAATAGGCCAATTGTTGGAAAAGTTGAACATCCCTTCACGGTTTATCGATGGCATGCGCGTCACCGACACCGAAACCATGGATGTGGTTGAAATGGTATTGGGTGGACTGGTCAATAAAGATATAGTGAACCTCATCAATCAAGTGGGTGGCCGTGCGGTGGGGCTAACAGGTAAGGATGGTCAATTCATTCGCGCCAAACAAATGAAAATTCGCAGCGATAGCCCAGATTTAAAAGCCTCAGAAATTATCGATATTGGTCATGTCGGAGAAGTGGTATCCATCAATCCTGACGTGATTTCGATGCTGATGCAGGGCGACTTTATTCCCGTAATCGCGCCCATTGGCGTTGGTCAAAAAGGGGAGAGTTACAATATCAATGCTGACCTTGTGGCGGGTAAAATTGCCGAAGTAATGCAGGCAGAAAAATTGATATTGCTGACCAACATCGCAGGGCTCACGGATAAAAGCGGACAATTGATGACAGGGCTCAAAGCCAAAGAAGTCAGCGCGCTCATCAAGGATGGCACCATTTACGGTGGCATGTTGCCCAAGGTTACCTGTGCACTTGAAGCGGTTGAGCAGGGCGTTGTGAGTGCCCATATTATTGACGGTCGTGTCCCACATGCCACATTGCTGGAGATTTTCTCTGATGATGGTGTCGGTACCTTAATTACGAACAAAACAGTGAATTGAATAATGCGAAAACCCAGTGAACGCAAGCAAAGTATTTTAGAAGCCTTAACCCACATGCTAGAGACACAGCCCGGTAGTCGCATTACTACCGCCAAGCTCGCAGTAGAGGTCGGTGTTTCTGAGGCAGCGCTGTACCGTCATTTTCCGTCCAAAGCCAAAATGTATGAAGGGCTTATCGATTTCATTGAAGAATCGATATTCAGTCGGGTCAATAGAATCTTAGAAGAAGAAAAAAGCACGACACGGCGATGCGAGCTGCTCATGACCATGTTGTTGGCGTTTGCCGAACGCAATCCAGGCTTGTGCCGCATTTTAACGGGTGAAGCCTTGGCCGGAGAAACAGACTATTTGCGGGTTCGTGTGTTTCAGTTTTTTGATCGCATCGAAGCACAGTTAAAGCAAATCCTAAGGGAGTCTGATGTACGCAAAGATATTCGCGTCGTCGTCGATATGGGCGTGGCCGCCAACCTAATTTTGTCGGTGGCAGATGGTAAAATTGCCCAATACGTCCGATCGGATTTTCGTGTGAAGCCGACACAGGGTTGGAACTTGCAATGGGACAGTGTGCGCTATGGATTGTTTGAAGCGATCAACTAATGGGATTGTCGGTATCGGTTTACAAGGCTGACCAGTTTTTTGGTCAGCAGCGGTAACACACCCAGCAGGGCCAAAGAGAGCAACAGCGGTATCGACAGAATGTCAGACAGTGCATTTAATTTGGCTAGCTGCGTGCCGGCATTAACATAGAGTGCCGTGCCTGCGAACATGCCAACGAAACTGACCCAGAAAAAAGTCCAGACCCGAATCGGTGTCAATGCCATGGCCACATTGATTAAGAAGAAGGGAAACAATGGCACCAAACGAAGGGTGATCAAATAGTAAGCCCCATCTTTTTCAACCCCTGCATTGATTGCATTGAGTCGGTCGCCAAGCAACTTACTGATAAAGTCCTTCAGTAGGTATCGTGAAAACAGAAAAGCCAGGGTTGCTCCTAACGACGCAGCGGTTAGGGCTAATGCGGTGCCCTGTACCACACCAAAAAGTGCGCCACTTGCTACGGTCATAAATGCTGCGCCGGGAATGCTCAGTGCCGTCATGGCCACATAGAGCGCAAAAAAGAGCAGTTGGCTGGTAACGGGGTCGGCGGCGATTGCATCTGCGAGCCCTTGCTGATTGGTCTTAAGCCAGTCTAGATTCACAAACGCCAGTTGATCGCTGCTAATAATGACTGCCACCAGGGTGGCGATGGCAGTTGCGATAAGTATTTTTTTGACAGGTATGCGGGTCATTGTCTGCCCATTCTCGTTAAGGATTAACACAGTATGGTGGATACAGGGGGGTGCACCCAGGCAACACAAGTCCCTTATAGTGCTTTACTCTCGTAGTAAAAAGGCCGGTATACGCATATCGCGTGCTTTTAACACCTCAACGGTCGATTTCGCGGTGATACCGGATATTTCAGCGACACGGATTTTATCCAACTCAAACATCTGTATGTCTGCATCGATGCGGTCGTGAATCGCCTGAATATCCGCTTTGCGGCCTTCAATATCTGCTTGAACCTCATGTATTTGGTCCATCAACTCAGGCGTCACTGTTTTTCCAGAACGCTCAACGTTGGCAGCGGTACTTTGCAAGTCACTGAGCTCGCCTTTTTTGGCCGATAATTGGCCGTTAGTCAGGCTAATTTCAACATAAAGACGGTTGACCCAAGCAATCATGGCCTGGTCTACATCGTCAGGGGTCCGGTATAGTCTGCGCAGTTCTGCATCACGCGCCGCTTGATCTGCTGCGCGTTGCTGCTCAAGTCGCAGTGCAGCCTTTTCTTCTTCATTGAGTGCCCGAGGAACCACTTTGAGTACTTCACCACGCTCATTGAGTATGCTGTAGCCCTTTGGAACAAATTGCGGGGGAATTGTGCGATCGAGAACCGTGATGCCTTCATTATTAACGTAGCGATACAGGTTGGCAGCCCAAGCAGAGGTGGCAATAAGGCTAGCAGCCATCAAAAGAGTCAGTGTCGTTATGCGGTTCATCAATTCTCATTACCTATTGGTCGTTTGCTATATAAGCCGTCTGCAGTTTACCCTAACCTGTGGGAATATGGCTAGGGTGTCGTGGTGATGCCAAAGTCATCCCGATATTGTGCGATGGCTGCGGCATGCTTCTGCAGTGATACGTCATCTTTAATATAAGCGAGTAAATCGGTCAGTGTAATGATGCTGATCACAGGCAGGCCATACTGTTGCTCCAATTCCTGAATAGCAGACAGCTCGCCTTGGCCTTTTTCTTGTCGATCTAGCGCAACCAACACGGCTGAAATGTGAGCATCTGGCGTCTGTTCAAACAGGGTGATAACTTCTCTGATGGCCGTGCCAGCAGTAATCACATCATCAATAATAACCGTTTTTTCACCCAGCGCCGCACCCACTAACTGACCACCTTCTCCATGGGTTTTGGCTTCTTTTCGATTAAATACCCAAGGGACATTGATATCAAAATCTCGATACAGAGAAATGGCGGTTGCGGCCACTAAGGGGATGCCTTTATATGCAGGTCCGAAGAGGACGTCGACGGGCTGCTGTGAGCCCATTAATGCTTTGGCATAGAAGGTGCCGAGTAGGCTGAGTGCCTCACCCGTTTTAAAAAGACCAGCATTATAAAAGTAAGGGCTAACACGACCCGATTTAAGCGTATAGCTGCCAAATTTTAGAACGCCTTGATCAAGTGCAAATTGAATGAACTCACGTTGATAATTCTGCATGTCTGGTACTTTTCCTGTAGCCGCGATGTGTTATTGGTGGATCTGGCAATTATACCTGACTGTCTTATAAAAAAACCATGTGAAAGGAATTCGTACAAAAAGCACCGTTAATGGTCAAATTAGGGTAAAATTTTCTGAAATCGAAGCATGCATCCTCCTCATAATGACAATAACAACTGGATTGTGTGCTTGTATTCCTGTGCAGATGTTGGAAGGAAAAAATGAAAGTCGTTTCAGTAAACCTAAATGGTATGGCTAATGCTGTGGAGCGAGGCTTCGTGGATTGGCTAATAACGACGGATGCAGACGTAGTCTGCGTGCAGAATTTGCGTGCCAAAGAGTATCAACTTCCCAGTGTCTGTCTCGATGTTCCCGGATTTGAAGCATTTTTTGCAGATGCCGAAGCTGATGACTTTGGCGGTGTGGGGATTTATTGTCGTCAAATGCCCAAAGCCATTATTCGTGGTTTGGGATTTCCGCAATGTGATATCGAAGGTCGGTTTATACAAGCCGACTTTGAGATGTTTAGTGTCGGATCGTTTTTATTTCCCTATGCAGATGATGAAGACAGTCAAAACGCAAAGTTTGCATTCATGGAGCAATTCCAGTCGCATTTGAAGAAAACCCGCCGAAAACGCCGTGACTTCATTTTTTGTGGCACGACCCACATTGCCCACCGGACTATCGATTTGGGTAATTGGGCGCAGCACCAAAGGGAATCAGGATTTTTACCAGAAGAACGGGCGTGGATGGATCAAGTATTGGGACCTATTCAATTTGTAGATGCCTTTAGAAAGCTGAATAAGCAAGAGTTACAGCATACCTGGTGGCCCTTTGACGAAGCACAACGATTCGGTACACGTATTGATTACCAGTTAATTACCCCGAATTTAGCACCTTATGTTGATAGCGTGCGTATCATCACCGAACCCAGATTTTCACCGCATTGTATGCTTGAAATAGAGTACGGGTTGGAATAGCCCGCATGACAGACTCCGGCCGTTTTTTGTAAGATTCCATAAGGATAGATAGGCTTCATGAAATATTTTGGACTGAATCGTTTTCAACACAGTACCGACAGTAAAGTCGGCTTGCTGCTTATTAATTTGGGTAGTCCCAGTGCACTGACCAACCGAGCTGTGCGGCGGTACCTGAAAGAGTTTTTATCCGATCCCCGTGTGGTTGAAATCCCCCGCTTGGTCTGGATGATTATTCTCCACGGCATTATTTTGCGCATACGGCCTGGCCGCTCGAAAGAAAAGTATGCACAGATTTGGACAGATAATGGATCACCACTGCTGGTCCACTCGCAACACCAAGCTGACAAAATGTCTAAGAAAGTGGCCACAATCTATGGTGATCAGGTTGTTGTGCGCCATGCCATGCGATATGGCGAACCACACTTGGAAACCACGCTAAAAAACATGCAGTTGGAAGGCGTCCGTGATTTGGTGGTTCTGCCTTTGTATCCGCAATATTCAGGCTCTACTGCAGGGTCCGTTTTTGATGAAGTTGCCCGGGTGTTTCAGTCGTTTAGATGGGTACCCAACCTTCAATTTATTGGAAGTTACCATGATAACCCGGTCTTTATTGATGCCTGTGTCGCGCGGATTCGTCGCCATTGGGAAACGGCACCTAAACCTGAGCGCCTGATGTTATCGTTTCATGGCACGCCAAAAAAATTCCTGATCGATGGTGACCCATATTATTGTCAGTGCTTGGCAACGAGTCGGCTGATAGCAACCCAGCTAGAAGCAGATGGTGTTGAAGTCGTGACTACCTTCCAGTCCCGATTTGGCAAAGCAGAATGGCTGCAGCCCTATACAGACAAAACCCTAGAATCTTTGGCCCATGATGGCATTAAGGATGTTCAGATATTTTGCCCCGGATTTGCAGCTGATTGTTTAGAAACACTTGAAGAAATTGCCATGGAGAATAAGGACGTCTTCCTAGATGCCGGCGGACAAACTTTTGGCTTTATCTCGTCTCTTAATGCTGAAGATGCCCATATTGACGCATTGTTAGACGTCGTGACTCCCTACCTACAGCAGCTTAGACCACGGCCAGATACACAGGCTCGTCATGAACGCGCGCACGCTGCAGGGTATCGCCAAGCTTAAAGTTGAGCATAAATGCCAGAACTATTAATTGATAATACGTGGTTTATTGCGGCAGCCGCCCTGTTTGTGGGCGCCTGGGTGCAGACTTCAGTAGGATTTGGATTGGCCGTGGTGTCAGCGCCCATTATCGTGGTGGTATCACCCCTTTGGGTGCCTATTGTGTTAACGATGTCGGCCCTGTGGTTGAGCGCGGTGAATACCTGGGACCAGCGACGTCACCTAAATGCCAAAGCCATGGCGGTTCCCATGATTACCCGGTTGCCAGGCACGGTTATAGGGGTGTGGCTGTTAACGCAAATGTCGATAACAGCACTTCAAATTATCGTGTCATCCATGGTGCTATTGGCAGTCATTGTCACTTATTGGGCACCTCATTATCCTGCCAATCGATTGAATTTAGGCATTGCAGGCGCTATCAGTGGCTTGACTGGAGCAACGACTGCAATTGGTGGGCCTCCGATGGCAATCGTCATGCAACACGGTGATCCTAGGGAAACCCGTGCCAATTTAAGCCTGTATTTTACCTACAGCTGTATAGTGAGTTTAATCGGGTATTACTGGGCAGGGCTATTACACCTTGAACTATTGGTAGAGAGCATGTCATTCGCACCCATTATTTTGATCGGTTATTTCATTGGCGTGAAAACCCGTTATTTAATCGATGCCAAAAGATTTCGTTCAATATTGATGTTTCTCTGTCTCATCGCTGGCGTGAGCGCATTGATTGGAGCGCTCTGGTAAGCCGCGTG
>CAJXZL010000020.1 GCA_913063165.1 uncultured Saccharospirillaceae bacterium
TTACTATATTCTGGCCATCTGATGGCCACACAACATTTATATTACCTTTTTGGCATGTACTATAACATCCCAACGGGGTGCTTTAACCCTCTGCTACTGAGGGCCAGTTTTCATTTCTACTTCGTCCAATGAATCTCGGATTCCCAAGTAGCTCAGATAGCGGCGCTCGAGCAACTCACCGGTTTCTACCGCCTCTTTCAAGCGACAGGATGGCTCATTGACATGCTGACAATTGCGAAAACGACAGCCACCCAATTGCGACAGCTCCGGATAGCCATCAAACAGCTGGTCTTTATCGATATGCCAAAGCCCAAACTCTCGAATACCCGGCGAATCAATCAGATATCCGGTGGTATTTAAATGATAGAGCACCGCAGTGGTCGTGGTGTGACGCCCTTTGCCAGTCGAGACCGAGATTTCTGCGGTACGTGACTCAGTACCGGGTAACAACACGTTAATTAAAGAGGATTTCCCGACGCCCGACTGACCGACAAATATCGATGTCCGATTGGCCATGCGTGTTTGCAGGGGTGCCAGACCATCTAATTCCAATGCTGAAATCGACAGGGTGTCGTAGCCCAAGGCCTCATATTCCCGCCGTAAAGCAGCAAAGGGATGATCCTCCGTAATCAGGTCACGCTTATTGAATAGCAATACGGGAGCAATATGGCTGGCATGTGCTGCCACCAGATATCGGTCAATAAGGTTGGCAGGCGTTTCTGGCGCCGGCGATACCACCACAAATATCTGATCAATATTGGCAGCCACTGGCTTGAGCGTACCGCGCGAATCCGGTCGGTTCAGCACCGAGGTTCGGTCTTGCAAAGCCACTACCACACCCGTGCCATCTTTGCCCAACCGCCAAATAACACGATCACCCGTCACCAAGGCCGGAATCATAGACCGCTTATGACACCGAAATCGTGTCCCGTCGGCATCTTCAACGTCCACCGTGACACCAAAGTGCGCAATGATCAGACCATCCACTTCTGGTCCTAAATCACCTGAATCCACGACGTCATCGACGCGCGCTTCTCGCTTTTTGGTACGGGCAACTTTTTCATTCTGGATTGTTTGAATCCGATGTAATTGCTGTTTGGTCAGATTTCGCTTTGCCATGATTTCCTATTTAGATATATGCTATAGCCACACTTTATTTGGAGATACCCAGCATGGCGACAAGCCCACCTTTAATTTGGATTGATCTTGAAATGACTGGGTTAGATCCGCAAACCTGCCACATCATTGAGATGGCTACCATTGTAACCGACAATGATCTGAATATCCTCGCAGAAGGACCCAATCTCGTTATTCACCAGCCAAAAAGCATCATGGATGCCATGGACAGCTGGTGCACCGAGCACCATGGCGCCTCGGGGCTGACCCAAAAGGTACTAGACAGCACCTTGTCTTTGGCCGAAGCCGAAGCACAGACACTGGCATTTCTTAAAGCCTGGACTGAACCCGGTCAATCACCGCTGTGTGGCAATTCTATCTGGCAAGACCGCCGCTTTCTGATTGCCTACATGCCCCTGCTAGAACAATGGTGTCATTATCGTTTGATCGACGTATCGACCCTCAAGGAATTGGCTAAGCGATGGCGTCCCGACTTGACCGGTGCACCGGCCAAAACAGGACAGCATTTGGCATTAGCTGACATCCGAGAGTCAATTGAAGAGCTACAGTATTACCGTAAGTCCTTTATCAATCAGGGCTAACCGTTACTGGATCGCAGGACGCATTGAGTTGGGCAATCGCCCAATCAATGTGCTCTTGTACCAAAGCAGACGTATGCTCTCTGCGGGCGGCCAACAGTGGCACCCAATCCTTTCGACCCGAATTCCCCATCGCTACGGCAATGTTGCGCAACCAAGATTGGTAGCCGATTCGCCGAATGGGTGATCCTTCCATACGGCTTAAAAACTGGTCTTCTTGCCATTGCCACAGCTCATCTAAAGGTCGCTGATAGATGGCTGCCCTTGGCTGGAAATCAGCTTCGGTCGACAGGGGTGCAAATTTGGTGAAAGGGCAGCGCCATTGGCATTCGTCGCAACCATAAATTCGGTTACCTATGGCCTTTCGATAACGCTCAGGAATAGGTCCCGCGTTTTCAATGGTGAGATAAGAGATGCATTTGGCGGCGTCCAAAACGCCTTCTTTGACAAAAGCATCGGTCGGACAGGTATCCAAGCAAGACGTACAGCTGCCGCAATGTTGCGTGGTGCGCGGAGGATCGGGCTCAATCGGGCAAGTTAAAAACAATTCACCGAGAAAAAACCAACTACCCGCCTGCTCATTCAATAGCAGGGTATTTTTGCCAATCCAGCCCATACCACTTTGCTCAGCCAATTGGCGCTCCAATACCGGTGCACTATCGACAAATGCCCTAAAGCCGATGGGATCCAACAATGCTTGAATCTCATGGCCCAACTGGGTCAAACGTCGCCGCATAACCTTGTGGTAGTCACGACCTACGGCATACTGGGCAATGTCTCCCCGGTCAGAGGCGATAACAGCAGCATCTCGGTCCATCAAATAATCCAGCCGAACCAGTATCACCGTTTGCGTACCGGGGTGCAGTGATTCCGGGTGGTAGCGAACGTCCGTATTGCGCTCTAGCCAATCCATATCCGCGTGGTAACCGGCCTCAATCTGGGACCAATGCTGTGCTTGATAATGGGACACATCAGGGCGCGTAAAATGCACCTGTTGGAACCCCATATCCAGCGCCATCTGCCTCATCGTTTCTTTCAAATCTGCCGCTGACATACAACCTACCTTAATGAATAGCGGCCATTATGGGTCACCTCAGCTGAAAGTAACAGAAGCAGCCGCTATTTGACGTTTTTGCCCCCTGATTTTTTAGTAAATTGTGGTAACATCCCGCCAACGACATAACGAATTCGACCTTGATGACCGCGATCCATTGGCAAGCGCCAGATGAAGAAGTAATGACCCAGTTAGGACTGCGACTGCGCGCCGGTTTTGATCGACATCGCAGCGGCGTGGTTTACCTCATCGGGGATCTCGGCATGGGCAAGACTACCTTGTCGCGGGCCATTATTCGGGCATTTGGCTGGCCGCATTCGGTCAAGAGCCCTACCTATACCCTGGTGGAATCTTACGACTTCGATACCTTCGAGGTTCACCACTTCGACCTCTATCGAATCGATGACCCAGAAGAACTCGAATATTTGGGTATGGACAGTTATTTCGATGACCGCAGTATTTGTTTGATAGAATGGCCTGATAAAGGCGCACCCATTTTGCCGCCAGCCGATCTCAGTATCCGACTCATCGCTCAAGGCGACGGACGCGAGCTCGTTATTCAATCCCATAGCACAATAGGAAATACATGGTGTCAGGACTGGTAAAACGGATGATCCGACCAATAGCGGTGCTTTTGACCCTAAGCTGGGTGTCAGTAGTGGCCCTGGCTGCAGATGTCGGCAACCTCAGAATTTGGCCTGCTCCCGACAATACCCGACTGGTTATTGACCTGTCAGGCAACGTTGAACACTCGGTTTTCCAGCTTCACGGACCGGAACGCGTGGTCATCGACCTCAAACACAGCACGATGAGTGCCAGCACCAGCGATGTCGTCCTCGACAATTCAGGCATTGTTAACATCCGTTACGCTGCAAAAGACGTCACGGGCCTGCGTATCGTGTTAGACCTCGACACGGTGATGCAATTAAAAACATTTGTGTTACCTCCCAACGAACAATATGGGCACCGTCTGGTGGTCGACCTATTCAGACAAAACGACCCACAATCCAATAACATAACGGTAGCAGCCCCTACGTCAGGACCCGCAAAGCAATCCAAGGCGGCATCTGACGTTGCCCGCGGCGACCGCCCATTGATTATTGCTATTGACGCCGGGCACGGCGGTGAAGATCCCGGTGCCATTGGGCCCTCAAAAACCAAAGAAAAGCATATCGTGTTGTCTATTGCCAAAGAGCTGGCCGACAACATCAACGCGACACCGGGGTTTCGAGCAGTACTGATACGCTCGGGCGATTACTATATATCCTTACAGGGTCGACGCGACCTTGCCAGAAAGCATCAAGCAGATTTGTTTGTGTCAATACACGCCGATGCCTTTACACACCCCGCAGCCAACGGCGCATCTGTGTATGCCCTGTCGCAAAAAAGTGCCACCAGTGCCACCGCTCGCTACTTGGCAGACCGTGAGAACGCCACAGACATCATCGGTGGCGTCGGCGGTATCAGCCTTGAAAACAAAGACGATGTGTTGCGCTCAGTATTGGTCGGCATGTCGATGGAATATTCACTCAATGCCAGCTTGCAGGTCGGTGAGAAAATATTAGGTCCCATGGGCAGGGTTGCCAAGTTACACAAGAGCAACGTCGAACAGGCGGGATTCGCGGTGTTAAAATCACCTGACATCCCCTCCATCCTGGTCGAAACAGGCTTCATTTCTAACCCGACTGAAGAACGCAATCTAGGCTCAGCCGGCTATCGCAGGAATCTGGCCAAGGCCATTGCATCCGGCATAAAAGACTACTTCTATAGCAACCCAACGCCTGGTACCTGGCTCGCCGAAAACCGTTCATCTACCATCTATAGCCATACTGTTGCACGGGGTGACACCCTGTCTGAAATTGCGGCACGATACCGCAGTAGCGTGTCACAAATTAGGGCGCTCAATGGCCTTTCCAATAGCAACATCCGCGTGGGCCAAGTGCTCAAAATTCCTGGTGCTTCGTAACATCGAAACACCTTAAGAGAGCGCCATCATGAGTCGCATACACCTGTTATCACCTCGACTTGCCAACCAAATTGCTGCTGGAGAAGTGGTCGAGCGCCCAGCGTCTGTGGTCAAGGAGCTGGTAGAAAATGCGTTAGATGCTGGCGCAACGCAGTTACAGATTGAGATTGATGACGGTGGCGTGGCCCTGATACGGGTGAAGGACAACGGGCAAGGCATCTCTAAAGAAGATCTGCCGATGGCCCTTAGTCGCCATGCCACCAGTAAGATAACGGACTTACAGGATTTGGAAGGCGTGGCAACGCTGGGCTTTCGTGGTGAAGCCTTGGCGTCCGTGGCATCCGTTAGCCGATTAACCCTGTTATCGGGCACCCAAGACCAAGACCATAGTTGGCAGGTCACCGCGTCTGGCCGCGACATGGCGACCGAGGTTACACCCTGTGCGCACCCCATCGGTACCACCGTCGAAGTTAGGGACTTGTTTTTTAACACCCCAGCGCGTCGCAAGTTCCTCAAGACTACCAAGACCGAATTTTCACACATTGACGATGTAATCAAACGTATCGCTTTGGCCCATTTTGATATCAGCATCCAATTGCGCCACGCCCAAAAAGTGGTATATCAGCTACACCCCTGCAACAACCAAACGGCCAAAGAACACCGACTAGGCCAGGTTTTGCAGCCCGACTTTGCGAAGCAGGCGCTCTCTATCGAAGCGGAGGCCTCCGGTTTGCGTCTCAGTGGCTGGATTGGCTTGCCCACCTATAATCGCAGCCAAGCTGACTACCAATTCTTTTTTGTCAACGGCCGTCCGGTACGTGATCGGGTAGTGGCCCACGCCGTCAAACAGGCCTATCGCGATGTCTTGTTTCACGGCCGACATCCCGCATTTGTGCTCTATTTGGATCTCGACCCCAAACTGGTCGACGTCAACGTACACCCGACCAAACATGAGGTGCGTTTCCGAGAAAGTCGTTTGGTACACGACTTCCTTTTTCACCAACTACATAAAGCCATCGGTTCGGTACGGCCCAAAACGGCCGACCTATCACCGGCCTCTTTACCCGACAGTTATTTGCCGCCGCCTGTACCCTTGGGTTCGCCGTCGCCAACCCAGCAAAACGAGATCAGCTGGCAACCCGCACCGCGCACCCATTATGAGGGCGTTAATGAGGGCGCCATTGCCGCGCAACTACAGGCCCTTCCCCAATTAACACAAGGGACTGCACTACCGACCAACACGCAACACCCCATGGGTTTTGCGGTCGCACAGTTGCATGGCGTGTATATTTTGTCGCAAAACACCCAAGGTCTGATTCTGGTCGATATGCATGCGGCGCACGAACGCATCACCTACGAACGACTCAAGTCAGCCAGTGACAAACAATCCTTGCAGGCTCAGCCCCTACTGGTCCCGCTCGCCATATCCGCCACCGCATTTCAAACGGAAACAGCAGAGCAACAGGGTGAGACCCTCGCAACACTCGGATTTGAAGTCACCGTCATTGACGATAACCGCTTGCTCATTCGCTGCATTCCCGCATTCTTATATCAAGCCAACCCTGAGCCTCTGGTACTCAGTGTGTTGAATGATATCGCTGAACATGGCAGCAGCCACGCCATTACCAGTGCCCGCGACGATATTCTGGCGAGCATGGCCTGTCACGGATCTATTCGAGCGAACCGCCAGCTGACTATCGCGGAAATGAATGGTTTACTGCGGGATATGGAAGCCACCGAACGCAGTGACCAATGCAACCACGGGCGCCCAACCTGGGTGCAGCTCAGCCTAGCGCAGCTCGATAAATTATTCTTACGGGGCCAGTAATGTTACCCGTGGTATTTATTATGGGTCCTACCGCGTCGGGTAAAACCGGTTTGGCGATGGATCTGGTGGCGCGTTACCCCTGCGACATTATATCGGTGGATTCAGCTCTCATTTATCGGGGCATGGACATTGGTACCGCCAAACCCACAGCCGCTGAACTTGCCGCTGCACCCCACCAATTGATCGACATCGTAGAACCTGAAGACGTGTGGTCCGCCGCGGCCTTTTGCGCAGCAGCAACCGCACACATAGAGCACAGCCATCAAAACGGCCGTATCCCATTGTTGGTCGGTGGCACCATGATGTATTTCAAAGCGCTACTGGATGGCATGGCCACCGGATTGCCAGAAGCCACCCCAGAGGTCCGCGCCACCCTCAACACCCATCTAGATACACAGGGACCTGAGGGTTTGGCAGACTACTTACTGACCCTTGATCCTCTGTGCGCCGACCGTATAGACCTGAATAATCCACAGCGGGTCATCCGCGCATTGGAGGTATTTCTGACCACTGGCCGGTCAATCACCGCATTGTGGGATGAACAAAAAGCACCCATACATCCTTGGCCCATCATCCAAATTGCCCTCAACCCTGGTGACCGCGCGCAACTGCACCAGAGAATTGAGCAAAGATTTCGTAAAATGATCGCCGACGGTTTTGAGCAGGAAGTGGTACGGCTCAGAGAAAATCCTAGGCTTCATGCCGATCTGCCTGCGATTCGCAGTGTGGGTTACCGCCAAATGTGGGATTATTTAGATGGCACATATACCTATGAAGCCATGATAGAAAGGGGTATTATCGCCACCAGACAATTGGCTAAAAAACAACTGACATGGCTGAGGCGTTGGCCCGACATTCAGTGGTTTGACAGCATGGATCCACAATTAACTGAACAGGTCTGTCAGTTCCTCATTAAAAATGAAAACTGGGTTCAGTAAACATAGGTTTGGTACTGCAAATGAAACGACTGTCTCCCTGTTCAGATAAGGGCAGTGGAAAAAAATAAGCAGCCCATTTTAGTAAAGCCATTGCGCTTTACTACCGCTACACCATCAAATGGAGGTTAGGGTCACTTTGATCCAATCTGGTGGTGAATTGAAAAATTAGGAGCACACCATGTCAAAAGGGCACAGCTTACAAGACCCTTACTTAAACGCATTGCGCAAAGAGCGCATCCCTGTATCCATCTTCCTGGTTAATGGAATTAAGCTACAGGGCCAAGTCGAATCCTTTGATCAGTTCGTCATTTTGCTGAAAAACACTGTCAGCCAAATGGTGTACAAGCATGCTATCTCTACTGTCGTGCCAGCGCGTAATGTGAAGCTGCCACAAGAAGACGAAGAGCCCACCGAAGAATAACTCCGGAGTTAATACAACACCTTGTTTTTTGAACGAGATACTGGCGGGGACCGCGCACTTCTGGTCCATATTGAATTTCCTGAAGGCGACGATAAGGAAGATCCCCGCGAATTTGAAGAACTGGTTTTGTCTGCAGGCGCTAATGCCATTGCCGTAATCAATGGCACCCGCCGTGCTCGCGATCCCAAAACCTTTGTGGGTAAAGGCAAAGTAGACGAAATTCGTGCGGCCGTTATTGAGCATGAGATTGACGTTGTCTTGTTTAACCACAGTCTTTCCCCTAGCCAAGAGCGCAACATTGAACGCATTGTTGAATGCCGGGTACTAGACCGCACAGGACTGATTCTCGATATCTTTGCGCAGCGTGCCCGTACCCATGAAGGTAAACTTCAGGTTGAATTGGCACAGCTCAATTATCAAGCCACCCGCTTGGTACGTGGCTGGACCCACCTTGAACGTCAAAAAGGCGGTATCGGCTTACGCGGCCCTGGTGAAACCCAGCTCGAAACCGACCGTCGATTATTGCGCGTGCGGGTCAATAACTTATTGTCTCGATTGAAAAAGGTCGAAAAGCAACGCGATCAAGGCCGGCGTATGCGGAGTCGCTCGGCGACACCCACGGTATCCTTAGTGGGCTATACCAACGCGGGCAAATCAACCCTGTTCAATCACATGACCGATGCAGAGGTTTATGCAGCGAACCAGCTGTTCGCGACGCTTGATCCAACGTTACGGAAAATGCATGTCACTGACCTAGGCGACGTTATTTTGGCCGACACGGTAGGCTTTATTCGCCACTTGCCGCACAAACTCGTTGATGCCTTCAAAGCGACATTACAAGAAACCATTGAAGCGGATCTCATCCTGCACGTAGTCGACTGCGCTTCTGGCGACCGCATTCACCAAATTGAACAAGTTGAAAATGTATTGGCCGAAATCGGCGCCGATGACGTATTACGGCTTGAGGTCTATAATAAAATCGATTTGTTGCATAATTTTGAGCCTATTATTGAAAGAGATACCAGCGGCAAACCCCGTCGTGTATGGGTATCCGCAATAACCGGTCAGGGTAAGGAACTATTGATCAGTGCCATTGCAGAACTACTGGCACAGGATATTTTTGATGGCAAGTTAGAACTATTACCCAAAGATGGTCAGCTCAGGGCATTGCTTTTTGAGAAAAAGGCCGTATTAAATGAAGAATACCTAGAGAATGGCAACATTGTGCTGCACGTCCGAATGGAAATGGATGCTTTTAAAAAAGCACTAGCACAAACCGGAATACCCGCCAGTCGGTTTATACAGCCGCCTGAAAAAGAATTTTTTGAGACATAGCAACGGAGATAAACATGGCCTGGAACGAGCCACCAAGTGGCAATAATGATAAGGATCCATGGGGCAACCCAAAAAAGGGCAACGACGGTCCACCAGACCTCGATGAACTATTTAAAAAGATGGATCAGACGCTAAAAGGACTACTGGGCAAAGGCCGTGGCGGCAACCGTGGTAATGGCAGCGGTCCAGGTAATGGTGCTTCCGGCTCCTTTATCTTTATTGGCTTGCTCATTGCTGGTGTTGCCATCGCTGCAGTGAATTCGGTCTATACCGTTGATGCACGTGAACGTGGTGTTGTGCTGCGTTTGGGTAAATTCAACGCAGTGACAGAACCTGGCCTGCAATTTAAAGTGCCATTTGTCGACACTGTAGAAAAAGTCGTGGTGACTGACATCCGAGAATATTCTGATAAATCTCGCATGTTGACCAAAGACCAAAACATTGTTGAAGTCAGCTACAACATTCAGTGGCAAGCAACCGATGCGCGTAATTTTGCGCTGGTGGTACAGAACCCTGATCGTGTCTTAGAGCACGCGTCAGAATCTGCCCTCAGAAATGTGGTGGGTGGCTCTCTTATGCGTGAAGTCATGACATCCAGTCGTTCACGATTGGCTAATGAAATGAAGCTGCGCCTTCAGAGTCTGCTTGATGACTACGGCACCGGTATCGTCGTATCCCAGGTCAACTTTGCTGACGTGAGCCCGCCACTTGAAGTACGTCCTGCTTATGATGACGTGATCAAGGCCGAAGCGGATGAACAGCGTTTCAAGAACGAAGCAGAACGCTATTCAAATCAGATCATTCCTGAAGCACGTGGTTTGGCACAGCGTCAAATCGAAGAAGCCAATGGTTATCGTGAACAGATCATCGCGCGCGCAGAAGGTGAAGCAACACGTTTCAACCGACTATACGCCGAATACGTAAAGGCACCTGAAGTCACACGCCAGCGTCTTTACCTAGAAACGATCTCTGAAATCTATGCCAATACCAATAAGATTTTGGTTGACGTGAGCACTGGTAATAACTTGATGTATCTTCCTTTGGATCAGATTAAACGCGCAGCAGCAGCGACTATCGCGAACAATGCAAACGATTCGATGTTGACCAGCGGTGTTACTAATTTGTCCTCCTCTGAAATGAGTGAATTAACCGACGGCATTATCGAAGAATTTCGTAAACGCGGTTTGATTCGGACTGGAAACTAAGGAGAAGCATCATGACAAATAAATCATTTTTTGGTGCGATCCTGGTGGCATTTGCCGTTTTTATTGCAGCCAACAGCCTCTATATCATCAGTGAGAAAGAGCGCGGCATCTTGCTGTACTTTGGTGAAATGGAAATTGACGATATCCCACCTGGGATTCACGTCAAAATGCCATTCTTCAATACGGTGCGTAAGTTTGAAGGTCGATTGATCAACTTGGATATTCGCAAAGAGCGCTTTATCACCAAGGAAGATCAGTTCCTTGAAGTAGACAGCTATGTCCAGTGGCGTATCGCCAATCCGGGTCTCTACTACCAGGCAACCTCTGGTGGTCAAGAATCGGTAGCCATGACCGTACTGACCTCTCGTGTAAACGATGGTTTGCGTTCTGAGTTTGGTAAGCGTACGCAGAGCGAAGTGGTCTCTGGCGAGCGCGACATGCTCACGCGTATCATCACCGAAAAGGTCAACGAAGTAGCAACGGCACAATTGGGTATTGAAGTACTGGACGTCCGCGTCAAAGGCATCGATCTACCTTCAGACGTATCTGAAAACGTTTTCCGTCAGATTCGTACTGAGCGTGAAAAGGAAGCTCAGGAACGTCGCTCACGTGGTCGTGAAGAAGCTGAAAAGATCAAAGCCAATGCCGATCGTCAAAAGATCGTTATTGCTGCCGACGCTTATAAGCAAGCCGAAGCCATTCGTGGTGAAGGTGATGCGGTTGCGGCCTCTGTTTACGCTGATGCGTACAACAAAGATGCCGAGTTCTACGCCTTCGTTCGTAGCCTAAGAGCTTATGAAGACACCTTTGCTTCAGGCAACGACATCATGGTGATGGAACCTGACAGCGACTTCTTCAAGTACTTAAACGCGCAGTCTGGCAAGTAGTATGAACAGGTGCGAATGTTGTAAGTCCCGAACACCGGGCTTACGGCATTCAAACACTGGCAATTAGACACCGTTTGCAGGTAGAATTCGTTAACCGGGACACCCCGGTTTTTTTACGCCTGTTGGATGACATAAATGACACAAGTTGAACGCTGGCTGCTGCCAGATGGTATCGAAGAAATATTGCCGCCAGAAGCGGCAAACATTGAGTTCTTGCGCAGACAAGTGCTCGATCTTCTGGGTACCTGGGGCTACAACCTCGTCATCCCTCCCATGGCTGAGTATCTTGAAAGCCTATTAACTGGGGTCGGACACGACGTTGATTTGTTGACGTTCAAGATTACGGACCAACTCAGCGGTCGTATGATGGGCCTCTCTGCCGACAACACCCAGCAGGTTGCTCGTATGGACGTCCATTCGATGCACCAAGAAAATTCTGCGCGCTATTGCTATTCCAGCCCGGTTTTGCACACCCGCCCTGCCAGCATTCACGCCTCAAGAAGTCCGATTCAAGTAGGCGCCGAGCTATATGGCATTAAGAGCGTGGCGGCAGACATAGAAATTGTCAGCCTGATGCTAGAGATGTTGCAAAATCTCGGTATTGAAGACCTGACGCTCGACCTGGGGCATGTGGCCATTTACCACAACCTCACCCTGTCAATGGATTTACCAGAGGCAATCGATCGCCAATTGTATCAACTGGTCCGTGACCGTTCGATGCCGGATCTTGAACAGTTTATCGCCCTGCATGCGTCAGACTACCCTGACATGCAATTGGTTGCAGACCTAAACCAATACTGCGGTTCACGCGCAGCATTACGTAAAGCCTACACTGCCTACGGCCATTTAGGACAAACCATTACTGGCCATCTAGACCGTCTCAATAAAATTGCCGATGCCATCGAAACACGGTATCCCAATGTGACGCTGAATTTCGACTTGGCTGAACTCAAAGACTACAATTATCACACCGGCTTGGTCTTTTCGGCCTTTACGCCGCGCTTTGGTCATGCAGTGGCTAAGGGTGGTCGTTATGATGCCACTGGCACTGTTTTTGGCAGCAGCCGACCCGCTACCGGATTTAGCTCTGATCTCAAAGTATTGGCCAAACTGGTCGAAAAAACGGCTGAGACACCGGCTATTTTTGCGCCGTTCAAAGGCGAACCTGGCTTGCATGAAACAGTCACACAGTTACGACAAGAGCAGCGTCGCGTTGTTCAAGCCATGATGGCTAACGAAACCCCCGAACAATTGCATTGCAATCAGATGCTTGTTCATCAGGATGGCCATTGGGTCGTCAAAGATATTTAACCAACATCAAAGGTAAGGCTCTCGCTATGGGCAAGAATGTCGTGGTTTTAGGCACCCAATGGGGTGATGAAGGTAAGGGTAAAGTGGTCGATTTATTGACCGATAAAGCTGATGCAGTGGTTCGCTTTCAAGGCGGTCACAATGCAGGCCATACGCTAGTCATCGATGGTGTCAAAACGGCACTTCACCTCATCCCCTCTGGCATATTGCGCTCTGGCGTACAGTGCATCATTGGGAATGGCGTGGTGGTTGCACCAGACGCCCTGCTCAAAGAAATGGCTGCGTTAGAAGGCCGCGGCGTTCCCGTACGTGACCGCTTGAAGTTGAGCAACGCCTGTCCGTTGATTTTGCCGATCCATTGCGCATTGGATCAGGCACGCGAATTGAAGCGTGGCAAAGCCAAAATCGGCACGACCGGTCGGGGCATTGGTCCAGCTTATGAAGACAAAGTCTCTCGCCGCGGTTTGCGCGTCGGTGATATGTATCAGCCTGAATTTCCAGCCAAATTGCGTGAATTGATGGATTACCATAACTTCATGTTGACCCAGTATTATGGACAGACAGAAATCGATTATCAGGAAACACTCGACTTGGCGAACAGCTGGGCAGAGTCGTTGAAGGATATCGTGTTGGATACCGTCAACTTGGTGCATGACATCCGCAACAGCGGTGGCAACATCATGTTTGAAGGCGCACAGGGTTCATTGCTAGACATCGACCACGGCACTTACCCGTTCGTGACCTCATCAAACACCACGGCGGGTGGCGTTGCTACCGGTTCTGGCGTAGGTCCTTTGTACCTCGATTACATCATCGGTATTACGAAGGCGTACACCACACGTGTGGGTTCGGGTCCATTTCCAACCGAATTGTTTGACGACAACGGCAAGTATTTGGCAGAAAAAGGCCATGAAGTGGGCACCACTACTGGTCGCGCCCGTCGTTGTGGATGGTTCGATGCTGTGCTGGTAAAACACAGCATTCGCATTAACTCGATCAGCGGTATCTGCTTAACCAAGCTAGACGTTTTGGACGGCCTCGACACCATCCGCGTCTGCATCGGCTATAAAGACCAGAGCGGCAATGACGTATCTTGGCCTGACAATGCGGAAGCTTTTGACCGCTTGGTTCCTCAGTATGTTGACCTGCCGGGTTGGACTGAATCCACCTATGGCGCACAAACTATGGAACAGCTGCCAGCTAATGCTGTCGCCTATATCCGATTTATCGAAGAAGCCGTAGGCGCTCCGATCGATATCGTATCAACCGGCCCAGACCGTGTTGAAACCATTATACTGCGACACAGCTTCGCAGTTTAGGGTACGTAAAGGGAAGCCACTGGCTTCCCTTTGTTTTCATTACGGATAAATCCGCGTCACCATAACCCCTGTTTTCATAACCTGTGTTACCATAACCCTTGTTTTCGTACCCTTTTTAACCCGTCATCTTCTACCTGTGAATTACTTCATGCCAATCTGTTAAAAATGGTCTACCATCAGTACAAAATTTAAGCACCCATTATTACCACAAAGGAATACCAATATTATCCGTCGCAAATCCAGTCAGGATCCCTTCGCACAACGCGAAGCAGACAACTACGCCAATCCCATCCCCTCTCGTGAAATGATTGGCTCCTATATGGCCGAACGCTCTGGCCTAGGCAACTTACACGACATCGCAAATGACCTCGGCATCTCGGGCGACGAACAAATTGAAGCCCTACGGCGACGCCTCAATGCCATGGTAAGAGATGGCCAACTGCGCGTGGCACGATCTGGTCTGTTTGGCAGTGTGAACAAGATGCACCTCACGCAAGGCGTGGTACGCGGGCACCCCGATGGCTTTGGATTTCTCATTCCAGAAGACGGCTCAGCCGACGTATTTATTAACCCGTTGCAAATGACCTGTGTATTTGACGGTGACAAAGCTCTGGTGCGCATCATGGGCAAAGACTACAAGGGCCGCCCCGAAGGCAAGATTGTCGATGTTGTCACACACAACACCCAACAGCTCGTTGGCCGATTTAAGCGCGTCGGAGGCATGGGCGTGGTCACGCCGGAAAACCGACGCCTGACCCTAGATGTCATGATCAATCTGGACGGTACTACCGTACCTGAGGACGGCGACATTGTGGTGGTCGACATCATCTCACAACCCAAATTTCGACAGCAGCCGGTGGGCAAAGTGGTTGAGGTCATGGGCCAGCACATGGCGCCTGGCATGGAAATCGACATTGCCATCCAAAGCTTTGGCATTCCCAATGAATGGCCAGAAGCCGTGGCACGCGCAGCCGATACAGTACCGCAGTCGGTGCGGCCAGAAGACCACAAAGACCGTTTTGATTTAACCAACATCCCCTTTGTGACCATTGATGGTGAAGATGCACGTGACTTTGACGATGCAGTCTATGCCAAGGCCACAGCCAATGGAGGTTGGAACCTCTATGTTGCCATTGCTGATGTTTCACACTATGTGATGCCCGGCACGGCTTTGGATGTCGAGGCTACCAACCGCGCCACCTCAGTGTATTTTCCTGAGCGGGTGATTCCGATGTTGCCTCACACGTTATCCAACGGCATTTGTTCGCTCAACCCCAACGTTGAACGCTTGGCGATGGTATGTGAGATGGCGATTGACGCCTCTGGTGTCGTGACCAGCTACCAGTTTTATAAAGGTGTGATTCACTCTCACGCCCGCATGACCTACACCGAAGTCGCCGCTTTTCTACAAGAGCCAGACACTGAAAAAGGTCAGGCTGCTTTGACCAAATTTGCGCCTGTGGTGCAGGATGTCAGGGTGCTGTATGACCTCTTTCAGCAGTTGCTTCGCACCCGCAAAACCCGCGGTGCCATCGACTTTGAAGCCACCGAAACCCGTATCATTTTTGACGACCACAAGAAAATTTCTGAAATCGTACCCGTGGTGCGCAACGATGCCCACAAACTCATCGAAGAATGTATGCTTGCTGCCAACACCTGTGCAGCAGACTTTCTGACCCAGCTGAAGATCCCCGGGTTGTATCGTGTCCATGAAGGTCCGGGTCTAGACAAACTCGAAAAGCTGCGTGGCTATTTGGGCGAATTGGGATTGCATCTGGGTGGCGGGCTAAAACCGGCAACCAAAGACTTTCAAACACTGCTGGATGTGGTACATAAGCGCGATGACGTATTAACGGTACAGACGGTTATTTTGCGGTCATTGAGTCAGGCGGTTTATCAACCTGAAAATGAAGGTCACTTCGGATTAGGCTATGAAGGCTATGCACACTTCACGTCACCCATTCGACGCTACCCTGATCTGACCATGCACCGCGCAATCAACAGTGTCATTCACAGTGACCGAGATACGCCCTTGGTGCGCCGGGTGCCCCATTGCACGGTTATCAGCAAAAACATCACCTACCCTTACAACATTGAAAACATGCTGGTATTGGGCGAACAGTCATCCATGGCAGAACGGCGCGCCGATGATGCCACACGAGATGTCATGTCATGGCTGAAATGCGAATACATGGAAGAGCATATTGGCAGCGTGTTTCACGGGAAAGTAACAGCGGTCGTACCCTTTGGCTTGTTTGTGCAACTCCACGAAGTGTTTGTCGAAGGCCTGGTGCATATTACCGGCTTGAGTGCGGACTACTACCATTACGACGATGCCAAACACCGTTTGGTGGGCGAGCACACCCGCAAAGTGTATGCGCTCGGTCACGAAGTCACCGTACGCGTTGCCCGTGTCGACCTAGACGAACGCAAGATCGACTTTGAACTCTATGACGAAAATGGCCCAGTAGATACCGGTGGTATGGCCTCCAAAAAGTCGAAAAGTCGCAGTGGCAAATCACGAAAGACCACAGCAGCTGACGGCACCTCTCCCAAAAGCACCACGGGTAAGAAGGCAGCGGGCAGCGCTACAGACAAGGCAGGCAAAAAGAGTGGCAATAAAGGCAAGAAAAAACGCGCGCCTAAAAAGGCTGGTGGTCCTGGGGTAGTCGCGAAGGCCCCGGCCAAGAAAAAGCGTAAACCCAAACCCAAAAAAGCCTAATCACGACTGCCAGCGCCTCCGTTGAGGGGGTGCTGGGTCAAGATGACAGCAGCACATAAATCTTTTACACTGCCGTTTATAGATTACGAGGAGCCACAAGAGTTGTTGGTCTGGCAATACGCCAGTAATGCACTTACCAGACAATTCAGGCTTCAAGAAATACCGACAAAGGACAACGCATGACCAGCATGACTGTCAAGAATAACGGCTTTACCATGATTGAATTGGTGATGGTCATTGTCATCATTGGTATTATCACCGCCGTCGCTATCCCAAAGTTTATTAACATCAAGGCTGATGCCCACCGAGAAACTCTGGAAGGCGTTGCCGGTGCGCTAAGCTCAGCATCTGCAATTAATTATGGGGCGCGTGCCGTGGATGGTACCAAAGGCGATCCCATTGCCAATTGCATCGATGTGGCTCTAGCCTTGCAAAGTGGCTTACCCAATGGCTATACCATCACATCGGCCGGCATTGGCCCAGGTGATACCGTTAGCTGCATTGTGTCAGACGATACCTCTGGAGATACCACCACCTTTACCGGATTGGGTGTTCGTTAACCTTACCCAATCTTGAACACCTACACCCATCTGCGATTATTTTTATAAAAAGGAATCCCTGCATGTCCGAGTCAACCGATCTACAGTTTGGTCTTCATGCCGTGTTATCCGTATTAGAGTCAGATCCTAAGCGCGTTCGTGACATCATCATTTTAAAAGACCGCAAAGATCAGCGCATTCAAAAGGTCATTGATGCTGCCAGACAAAATGCCATTAAAATCCGCTTTCAACCGCGAGCTGATTTCGAGCGCTTACTCAAAAATATCGATATACCGGATGCCCGGCACCAGGGTGTAATCGCCCAATGCACCGCACTAGAAATCTTAGATGAAGGCGACCTAGAAACGTTGCTACATGGCTTACAGGAGCCCGCATTATTGGTGGTATTGGATGGTGTAACTGACCCCCACAATTTGGGTGCAGTGCTACGAACAGCCGATGCGGCAGGTGCCCACGCAGTGATAGCCCCCAAAGACAAATCCGCCACCCTCAATGCCACGGCGATCAAAGTTGCCTGTGGCGCCGCAGAAAAAGTACCGTTTATCCAAGTGACCAATTTGGCACGTACGCTCAAATACCTGCAACAGAGCGGCGTATGGATCATTGGTACAGCGGGCGAAGCCACGCAGAATCTGCACCAAGCCAAGCTAACTGGCGCAATGGCACTGGTCATGGGCGCTGAAGGCGACGGTATGCGTCGGCTTACCCGTGAAACCTGCGATGAATTGGTGTTTATTCCGATGAAGGGGAGTGTCTCAAGCTTGAATGTCAGCGTGGCAACTGGCGTCTGCTTGTTTGAAGTAGTGCGCCAACGCGGACTGGCGACCACAGCCTAATAGCACGCAAAAAGGTGACCGCCTCAGCAATTCTGCTGAGGCATCTATTTCTTTCCATTTTTGTTTGGACTACAGTAAATGTCATCGCCTCGCGGCATGCTATTCACTTTGGCTAACAAAGGATGAACACGATGGAATGGACCAATACGCTCATTACTTGGGGAATACCCCTCCTGTTGATCGGCTACTTTGTCATCATCTACAACCGACTCGTGGCACTGAAGAACCGTTTCAAAAATGCCTTTTCTCAAATCGATGTACAGCTCCAACGGCGTCATGACTTGATTCCGAGTTTGGTGGAAACCGCCAAAGCCTATATGGCCCATGAAAAGGACACCTTAGAAGGGGTAATGGCAGCCCGCAACAAAGCGGCCTCAGCCCAGAAAACCGCCGCTGCAGATCCCGCCAAAGCCGGTGCAGTAAAGAATTTGGGCATTGCTGAAGGGATGTTGAATGGCGCCTTGGCACAATTTTACGCCGTACAAGAAAACTACCCTGACCTCAAAGCCGATCAGACCATGCGTGATCTGATGGAGTCGCTAGAATCGACCGAAAATCGCGTGTCGTTTTCACGCCAAGCTTATAACGACTCGGTTATGGTGTATCAGACCTATAAAGAGAGCTTCCCCAACTCCATTGTGGCTGCTGTCAGCAGCTTTAAGGAAGCGGATCTATTTGAAGTGGAAGATGCCTCGGTGAAGACAGCACCAAAAGTATCCTTCTAACCGGTCGGATATTTGCCAAGACTGTCGTGATCGACTGCCTATCAACGGCAGTGGTCAGCGCATCGGGAGCCTAAAGCGTGAACTTTTTTGAGCACCAAGACCAAGCCAGAAGACAAACGGGCAAGTTGATTGCCCTGTTTTCTTTTGCTGTGCTCAGCATTGTCGTTGCGGTTAATGTCGCATTTTGGCTGGCATGGATTGGCATCGGTCTATATACCAACAACTATACCAACAATGGTGCCATTCACTGGCTAGACACCTGGATAGATTGGTGGCAAACAGGCTATGGCTTATTTGTTATCGCTGCCACCTTGTTTTTAATCGCCGTTGGCTCCTTGCTGCAATGGCTGCAACTTGCCGATGGTGGCCCAGCTATAGCCAAAAAAGTGGGCGCTCGTCCCATCAGTGATTTCAAAAATAACCCCAGTGTCCAACAATACAATAATGTGGTCTCAGAGATGGCCATTGCATCGGGCATGCCAGTTCCCCAGCTATTTGTGCTGGAACGCGAAATGGGCATCAACGCCTTCGTCGCAGGCTACCAATTAAGTGACACCATTATGGTTGTCACCCAGGGCTTGCTCGACACACTAGATCGTGACCAGTTACAGGCCGTGACTGGCCATGAATTTAGCCATATTGCCCATGGTGACATGCGACTGAACCTGCAGCTCATGTCGATGCTGTCGGGCATCGTGATGATCGGTCAATTTGGCATCTTTCTGATCGACACTGGACGCCACCGATCACACCGCAGGAGCAAAAAAGATTCTAGCGCCCTGCCCGTATTGATATTGGGCATCGGTCTCTGGTTGATAGGTAACATCGGCGTTTTTTTTGCGCGCCTAATCAAGGCCGCTGTTTCCAGACAAAGGGAATTTCTGGCCGATGCCTCCTCAGTACAATTTACCCGTAATCCGGATGGTCTGGCTGGCGCTTTGTATCAAATCCAACAAGCGCAAACAGGTTCGGCACTGCGTTCTCGCCATAAAGAATCACTCAGTCACCTCTGCATTAGCGCCACGACCAACACCCAACATTGGTTAGGCAATTTGCAAACGCACCCGCCATTACAGGAGCGCATTGACCGTATTTCGCCGCAATTCAGTATCAAAATGAAACATCAGGCTCAAGCCAAGAAACTGTCGGAGCCGGTTACATCAGCAATAGGTGGCGGCGCGAGTGCATTCGTTCCCGGAGTGGGTGCCGGAGCGGGTGCCAGTGCGGGTGCCGGAGTGGGTGCCGGTATGGGTGCCATGGCAGCACCGCTATTGATGACCACCCAGAGTATTTTATCCACCGTGGGTACAGCCAAACCAGCGCACTTGGCGGTGGGCCAACAGCTCTATCGAGACATACCAGAAAAACTGCGCACCGCATTGCAGCAGACCGACGGTGCACAAGCCTTTTGCTTGTCACTGATTCTAAAAGAATTCCAAGACCCCACGCAGATCGCACAAGCCAAAGACCAAATGAGTGAGGGGCAACGAACCTGGTGTGCAACGCTCGGCCCCTGGATTGCATCGATGCCCGCCACCCTGCGTTTACCCTGTTTAGAACTGGGTCTGCCAACACTGAAAGCCTTACAAACCGATCAACGTAAGCAATTTATCAAACAGATCGAACAGCTCAGCCGTTTTAATAACCAACTAGACATGCATGAATGGGTGGTACTGAGCCTTTTGCGTATCACCTTGTTCCCAAGACCATCGAAACGGGCGGCACCCAAGGTCAATCAGTTTGATGCCGTTAATCATGCCATCCAAACCCTGTTGTCGGCACTGGTTCATAATGATGAGGATTTTGCTGGCGCCAATACCACTTATAAAAAGACGGTGGCATCGTTTGGTCTAAGCCAGCAATGGTTGTTGAGCAAAGACGCGGTGACCTATGACGCAGTATCCAAAGCCTTATGGCATTTGGGTGATCTTAACTTCATTTTGCGCCAGCCCCTGTTGCAGGCATGTGCCGATATCGTATTACACGATGGCGCAGTGACAGTACCTGAGTTTGAATTCTTGCGTGTGGTGTCCGCTGCATTAGAGTGCCCCATGCCCCCACTGACGGACTCGTTGGTCTAAATACGCCCACAAACAGCGCCAACACC
This sequence comes from uncultured Saccharospirillaceae bacterium, assembly GCA_913063165.1. GTDB lineage: Bacteria > Pseudomonadota > Gammaproteobacteria > Pseudomonadales > Natronospirillaceae > CAJXZL01. The sequence continues at coordinate 20,930 of CAJXZL010000020.1, forward strand.
GTCCTTTCAACGCGCGAATGTTGAAACCCCTCATCTTATCCTGTAGTATCCGCGCTCCCTATAAATAGGGAAAACTCGATTCACTCCTTGCCTTACTGTAGCAAATCCTGCTGTCCAGAAGGCTTAAACCCACGAGGAGACCATATGCGTCACTACGAAATCGTGCTGCTGGTACACCCTGATCAGTCTGAACAGGTACCTGCCATGCTAGAACGTTACACAAGCTTGATCGCCGAAAAAGGCGGTAGTACACACCGGAATGAAGATTGGGGCCGTCGTCAGTTGGCTTACTCGATCCAGAAAATCCACAAGGCACATTACGTGCTACTCAACATCGAATGCGATGACGAAACCATCAATGAACTGAAGAGCACTTTCCGTTTCAACGATGCGATTTTGCGTAGCTTGGTAATCCGTGAAAAAGCGGCCATTACCGAAGCGTCACCGATGATGAAAGAAAGCAAGCCTGACAGCCGTCGTAAAGACACTTCAGCCCCTAAATCACAAGACGCTGACGTGTCGGAAGTTGAAGAAGATTCAGCTGACGAAACTGATGGCGAAGCATAAGACTCGGAGGATACTGTAATGGCTCGTTTTTTCCGTCGTCGCAAGTTCTGCCGCTTCACCGCTGAAGGCGTGCAGCAGATCGACTATAAAGATTTAGAAACCCTTAAGGGTTATATCACTGAAACTGGCAAGATTGTTCCTAGTCGAATCACTGGAACCCGTGCTCGTTACCAGCGTCAGCTGGCAACCGCTATTAAGCGTGCACGTTTCATTGCCTTGCTACCCTACACTGACAGCCACGAGTAATAACTTGGGAGCGTAGACAGATGAAAGCCCTTGCAGCATTTGCAATGAAACGGTCTTTTAATGTCTATCTCTTGGCTGCAATCAGTGCGGCAATGCCCTTTACCTTTTGGTTGAGCGCTGCACTGGTAGGTTTAGTGACATTACGCAAAGGGCATACAGAAGGCATTGGGGTGTTACTGGCCGCTTTGGCAGGTTCCACTCTAGGAATGATTTATTTAGGCAATACGGTGGCTTATTTGCCATTGTATTTGAGCAGTACAGCCATTGTACTTTTGGCCTCAGTATTACGATCTACTCAGGCTTGGAGTTACACGCTGATCGCTGGCACTGGCATCGCAATCACCTATAGTTTGATTGCAGCCACGTTTCTAGGATCCCTTTTCGATCCTGTAACGGACCAGCTACTGGCTCAACTGAATACCATTCCAGACGCGAATGTTTACCGACAAATTGTCGAAGACATGGCGCAGAACAATGGGTTTATATTAATTTTTGCCGGCGGATCAGTAGATCTTGCAGTGCTGATTTTAATGTTATCCAGAAGCTGGCAATCCAGCCTCTACAATCCTGGCGGTTTTCGGCAGGAGATGCACCAGTTACGACTGGCGCCGTGGATGGTGATTGGTTTAGTCGTTCTCGCCTTTATTGTGTCTAAATTGAATGTGTATGCACTCGAACCCGTCATATTGCCGTTATTAATAACGGGCGTGGCGTGGGTTCAAGCGGTAATGGCTAAAAGAGATATGGGTGGGCCCTGGATTGCTGCCCTGTATATTGGCATGCTCTTGGTGCCCTACATGTTGCCTTTGGTGGTGATACTGGGAATGATTGACGCTTTCGTAGATGTGAAAGCCCGCATCCCAGCTTCAAAGAATCACCAAAACAACAACGATAACGAGGTTTAAATAATGGAAGTCATCCTGCTGGAAAAAGTCGGCAAAGTCGGCGGCTTGGGTTCTAAAGTGAACGTCAAAGCTGGTCATGCCCGTAACTACCTTATCCCACAGGGAAAGGCAGTTATTGCTAGCGCAAAGAACATCGAAGAATTCGAAGTTCGTCGTGCAGAACTAGAAAAAGCTGCTCAGGAAAAGTTGTCTATCGCACAAGCGCGTGCTGAAAAGATCAACGAACTTGAGCTTACGGTTAACACTGCTGCTGGAGACGAAGGTAAGTTGTTCGGTTCTGTTGGCGTTCGTGACCTAGCTGATTTGATCACTGCGGCTGGTATTGAAGTTGCTAAACACGAAGTTCGTTTGCCTAACGGCCCGATCCGTACTGTTGGTGAGTTCGAAATCGACGTTCAGCTTCACGCTGAAGTCCATGCTACATTGCACCTGATCGTTGCTGCAGAGTAATCTGCAACGCGTTGATGGTTAAAAAGCGCCTTAGGGCGCTTTTTTTTCGTCCGTAGATCGGCGAGCCATCGCTTATCCGCTGCGCATTATTCTAAGACCCACGACTGACCAGTGGCACCCACCGTTAGTCCATTGTCAGCCACCCATTGGGTTGCGGTGCCTGCTTGGTACAACGCATTGCTGTGATTCAGATGTATCAACACCACGGTTTTTTCGCAATGGGCTAACCGCTCGACGGTGTCTGTCACCAGCGGGTGGGGTATGGTCGATAGATCTCGACCCGGCAGTTCATTCACGTCAAAAAAGGTGGCGTCCAAAAAGCTCAGCGTATGGGCCTCGACCACCTCCCGGATGTCACGTTCCCAATCGGACCATCGGTCGATATCAGGACAGTAAAATGCACTGTCTTGCTTTCCGTGAAAACTGAACGCCAAGGTATCGCTGTATTCGCCGCGATGCGGCACATGGGTACCTACAAATGACAAACCCTCAGCCAATGTTGTCTGGGTATCGGGGGCAATGGTATGCAATGCAATATTGCCCAAGGTGACCAACTGCTGCCAAGGCGCGTGATCGCGTATAAAGTGACATAGTTGGGCACTGGCATAGACTGGCATCGACTGGCTGTTGGTCGACTCCCGTCCTAAAAACATCAATCCGGTGTAATGCCCGATATGGGCATGGGTCAGCAGAATCCCAGACAACTGCGCCCGCGGGAACCGCGCAGCCACCAAGGCCATTTGGCCGCGAATATCGGGAGTGGCATCAACCAGCCAATAGCGAGTCCCTTTGGGGTCAATTATCGCCAGTGACACAGCCGACTCCGCTTCAAGCTTGCCAGCCAACACCGCCGAACAATTTGCGCAGGTACAACCAACCTGAGGCAGGCCTGCATCCTGTGCCACGCCAACCAACATTAACTGGAATGCGGTACCGTCTGAATCTGTCATATCATTGCCTCTACAATCCAACATGAAGTCTGTGGTTAACCAGAACTTTTATGGCCCAGTTTCCTATTCCTTAACGCACGGCTTTACCGTAACATGAACCTTTGCCCGTTAGCACAAACACAGAGCGATTCATGACATTTGACAGTTCACTACCGCCAACAGACGACCTGCATCCTTTAAAGGTCCCACCCCATTCTATTGAAGCCGAGCAATCTGTGCTGGGTGCATTACTGCTGGACAATCACCAGTGGGACAATGTGTCAGATGTTATCACCGACGGCAGCTTTTACCATCCTGCCCACCGGATTCTGTTCCGCACCATGGGTCGCATGGCGGCTTTGGCCGAACCCTTCGATCTGATCACCGTGGGTAATGAGCTCGAACGCAATAACGAATTAGACCGCATTGGTGGCCGCAGCTTTATCACCGAGTTGGTAGAGCAAACCCCCAGTGTCTCGAATATCTTGGCCTACACCCAAATTATTCATGAACGCAGCATTCAGCGCCGCCTGATTAGTGTGGCGGGCGAAATTGCCGGTGCCGCTTATGACCCACAGGGCCGAGACGCCGACACCCTACTGGATGAAGCAGAGCGTTCGGTATTTAAAATCGCCGAAGATCGACCCAATGAAGGCGCCCTCGTTAGCATCAAGCCGCTACTCAAAGATTCGGTCAAGAAGATCCAAGAATTGTTTGAAAGTGAAGACCCGCTCACGGGCATCACCACCAACTTTACCAATTTGGATAAGCGCACTACCGGCTTCAACCCGGGCGAACTGATCATTGTGGCGGCACGACCCTCTATGGGTAAAACCGCGTTTGCGATGAACCTGGTGGAAGGCGCTATCATGGCCCAAGACAAGCCAGTTTTGGTCTTTTCATTGGAAATGCCAGCGCAGCAGTTGATCTCTCGTATGATTTCGTCACTGGGCCGCATAGACCAAACCAAAGTCAGAACCGGCCAGCTCGGAACCGATGATTGGCCAAAATTGACCACCGCGGTCAACATGCTCAGTAACCGCCCATTATTCATAGACGACACCGCGGGTATCAGTCCGACAGAAATGCGTTCACGCATCCGCCGTCTGGCACGCGAACATGGCTCGCCAGCGCTGATCATGGTCGATTATCTGCAACTAATGAAAATCAAAGGCTTTACAGAAGGCCGTACTGGTGAGATTTCTGAAATCTCTCGCTCGTTAAAAGGTATCGCCAAAGAGTTCAATTGTCCGGTGGTGGCATTGTCCCAGCTCAACCGTGCACTCGAGCAGCGTCCGAACAAACGCCCTGTAAACTCCGACCTGCGTGAATCCGGAGCGATCGAGCAGGACGCCGATTTGATTCTGTTTATCTACCGTGACGAAGTCTACAACGAAGACACCGAGCACAAGGGCATTGCCGAAATCATCACTGGCAAGCAGCGTAACGGTCCTATCGGCACCGACCGATTGGCCTTTATTGGCAAGTACACCCGCTTTGAAGACCTTGCCCCTGACTATCAGGGTAACTTTGACGATGAATAGAGGCACTGTGGCGCGCATAGATCCTATTGCTCTGCAGCACAATCTCCACACGATTAAGCAACAAGCCCCCCACAGCCGTGTCTGGGCCGTCGTCAAAGCCGATGGTTACGGACATGGGGCTATCGCATGCGCCACCGCCCTATCGCATCCAGAAGCCATAGTGTGCCCTGATGGTTTTGCGGTCGCGACCTTACAAGAAGCCAAATCCCTGCGTTTGGCCGGCATCACCCAGCCGATTCTCATGTTAGAGGGCGCAGCAAGCGTTCACGAAGTGCAACAAGCTGCCGAATTAGCGCTGACACTGATGATTCACCAAGCCCACCAAATTGATTGGCTCGATTCCTTGGGTTCTGAGCAGCAGATTGCCGTATTGGTCAAAGTCGATACGGGCATGCACCGTTTGGGTATTGCGCCTGATAACGTGACAACCATTGTCAATCAGCTTAGCAGCCTCCCTCAGGTTGCCTCGCTGGGAATAACCAGTCATTTCGCCTGCTCTGACGACCAAACCCATCCGATGAACCACAGGCAGATCGCACTCTTTAGTACCTGCGCACCTGAGATTCAACCGCGCAGTCTGGCGAACTCTGCTGCTATATGGAATTTTCCGGACAGCCAATTGGACTGGATCAGGCCCGGCATTGCCCTCTATGGCGCTAGCCCCGTTGCTGGCAAAAGTGCGGCAGCATTAAATTTGTTGCCTGTCATGACGCTAACCGCCCCCATTATCGCAGAACGTTGGGTTGAAACCGGTGAACCCGTGGGCTATGCCTGCACATGGCGGGCAAGCAGACGCACCCGCGTCGCGACCCTAGCGATCGGCTATGCTGACGGCTATCCGCGTCATGCACCCAGCGGCACACCCATTTGGATTTGCGGCGACATTGCACCCTTGATTGGCCGGGTATCCATGGACATGATTACCATTGATGTCACCGACATCCCCGAAGCGACGGTAGATTGTCATGCCGAATTGTGGGGCAAGCACCTGCCCGTTGACGAGGTGGCCGCCACTATCGGCACCATCAGCTATGAATTGCTCACCCGTGTGTCCCCAAGAGTACCTCGTCTGTGAGTACCCACTTACGCGGCGCAACCCTGTTAATGGATTGGGACGGCTGTTTGGTTGATAGTCTGCCCTACTGGCGGCTATCTGTGGTTGAAGCCTTAGCCGATTTGGGCATTACCGCGACTGCGACCCAATTGGCGACCGCATTGCATCAGTGGTCCTATCTAACCGACTTGGGTGTACCCGATCTCAACGCCTTTTCGCAATCACTTTATGGGCATTTTCGTGCCCACTTACCCGATATTGCACTCAACCCTGGTGCACAGAATGCGCTCGAACAGCTACACCTTGCAGGGGTCGGCATGGCCATTGTCACCTCCAGCCCCTTAGCCAAAGTCGCCCCCGTTGCAGAGCGATTGGCATTGCGCCATTATTTCCAACGCATCATTACCAAGGACGATGTTGAGCAACTGAAGCCCCATCCTGAACCCTTGCATTTGGCCATGTCACAGCTAGATTGCCAACCGCACCGCACCTTTATGATCGGTGACGGAAAAGTGGATGTATTGGCCGGTAATCAGGCGGGGATAAGGTCGCTGTGGTATCACCCAGACCACAACCATGATTTCCATAGCAACCGCGCTGAAACCGCCTCGTTGCCACACCATGAGTTGCAACATTGGGATCAGCTGCTACCGTTATTAGCATCCCTGCTCGACGCTGAATAGGCGCTTACGTGCACGGCATTGCCGGCAATCATGGCCTTGTAAAATTTGGGTAAATCAACGATGCGGTGCACGATAGACTCATAGAATATAGGAAACTTAAGGACAGCCCTCATGCCTACACAATCTAAGAACCGTTTATTGCTCATCGACGATGACAAAAGTTTGGGTCAACTCCTACAGGAATACTTAGAGATTGAGGGGTTCAGGCTCGACTTGGCGCCCAATGGAGCGACCGGCATCCAAAAAGCCGACAAGCAATATGAATTGATTCTATTAGACGTGATGATGCCCGACATGAATGGCTTTGAAGTCCTGAAGCACATTCGACAGTCTGGCAACAAGACCCCCATTTTGATGCTTACCGCTAAGGGCGATGAGATGGACCGCGTTTTGGGTCTTGAACTGGGTGCAGACGACTACTTGCCAAAGCCTTATTCTCACCGTGAGTTGGTCGCCCGCATTCGCGCCCTCATTCGCCGCTCACATATCGACGCCGATGACGCACCGAAACACATCCAATTAGATCTGAACAGTGTGCACCTGGATACCGCAACCCACACGGTGAAGGTCAATGACGTGCTACTAGAATTCACCACCACTGAATTTCGGGTATTGCAGGCATTGATGCAGGAAGCAGGTAGTGTGGTCGACAAAAATGCATTAAACATTGCCGCTCTTGGCCGTCCTATCGAATTGTATGACCGTTCTATCGATATGCACGTGTCAAACCTGCGCAAAAAAATCGCACAAGTGGCTGGCGATGATCCAAAAATTCGCACCATCCGCGGTGTGGGCTATCTGTTTGTCACCGGTGCCAGTGACTCATGAAGCTACGCAGACTTCTTGCTAGCGCAACGCCTTGGCACACGCTGTTCGGTAAAATCTTTTTGTGGTTCTGGCTCTCGTCACTGCTGATCATGGCCATCACCAATGTGGTGGTCAAATCGGTTAACAAGCCCTTTCAGCTTACCGAGCCAACCGATATTCAGGTCACGACGCTGGTCAGTCATGCCCACCGCGTGTTGGATCTGTATGACCTCTATGGTGAGGATGCCTTTGCTGAATTGGCGCACCTCAACGAGCGTGAACGTATTCAGGTGTACTTGGTTGATGAAAACCTCACCGTGATCGGCACACCCAGGCCTCCACGCGCAGTATTTCCGCTACTCGCAGGCCTCTTAAACCAAGAACAACCCATGATTGGCACCTGGCAACGAGAAATTTGGATGGGGCCAGCGAGTATCGAACTCAGTGGACATCCGTTTCACATCCTCATTCGCGGCATCGCAGAAGATGCCGACCTGCCGATGGCATCGTCCTATAGTGAGTCTGTGATCTTTGCTATTGCCCTGATTCTCAGTGGCCTTCTCAGTGGCATCCTGGCGTGGTCGTTTTCACGGCCACTCAAACAATTCCGTCTGGCGTCTCAGAAATTGGCCAACGGCAACCTATCAACCCGCGTTGGACAGTCACTGACCAACCGATTGGACGAATTCGGCAGCCTTGGCAGAGACTTCGATCACATGGCGGACCGATTGCAAAACTTGGTCAGCGCGCAACAACGGCTACTGGGCAATGTCAGCCATGAATTGCGTTCGCCGATCACCCGAATTCAGGTTGCTTTAGGCATCGCTATTCAGAAAGCGGGGCCTGAGGCAGAAAACATCTTGATGCGTATTGAACGTGAAACCATCAAGCTCGAAGTCATGATCGCACAGGTACTGCGTCTGTCCCGTCTTGAAAACCAGATGCAAGACTTGCAGAAAAAGCGCGTGGACCTCAACCAGCTTCTGGAACAGCTTGCCGACGATGCACACTTTGAAGCCCAGGCCAGCCACAAACAGGTGGTATTCACACCATCAGGCAATAACTGGGTCTGTGGGGAATCGACACTGCTGCATAGCGCCATCGAAAACGTGGTACGCAATGGCATCCGATTTACTGAAGAAAACACCAGCGTTGACATCTCGACCCGTGCACTGACCTTTGAGGGCTGCAAAAAAGTCGAAATCGTGGTCCGTGACCATGGTCCTGGTGCGCCAGAAGATATGCTAGAACGGTTGTTTGAACCCTTTTACCGTGCGGTTGACAACACGTCAGATGGCGGCGCCGGATTGGGCTTATCAATAGCGCGCCAAGTGGTGACCCGACATGGCGGCTTTATCAGTGCCAGAAACCATCTATCAGGCGGGCTGGAAGTGGTCATTCAACTCTTGGATTGCGAAGCTACGGGCGGCAGTGATGCCGATGCGCCATGCCAGTGATTTCCAGACTACCCTGCCAACGGCATCTGAAATTGACTAGGCAATACCCACTGACAGGGTATGGGTCACAGCGCCAGTGGCAGAACCTGAGTCCGGGTTTCCGTTGTTCGCTCACTACCGTGGCGCGGGCTTAGGAATGGACGGCCCTCTCATCTCCACAGAACGTTTGCACCTCAACTTGGCCCATTCATCAATGGCCGATGCGTCATCTCAGTTTCATGTGCGCAACGCAGACCACTTTAGGATCGGCTCCCCTGACAACCTATTGGTGCAGCAACCTGATGGCTTTTGGTCTGACCGATTGGCGCAGCTGGTCCATATACAAGCATGCGGGGCTGGTTTGTCATTCTATGGAACAGACCCCATTACTGGCGATTTACTCTTGGAAATCCATGTGTCCAATATCGTGCGGGGCGTGTTTCAGGCCTGTCATATCGGCTATAAAATCGACCAGGGGTTTGAAGGCAAGGGTCTGATGTTTGAAGCCATGACGGCCGTTATTGACTATCTGTTTGATCACGTCAATTTACACCGCATCATGGCGAATTATCAGCCCAGCAATCAGCGAAGTAGTCGCTTACTACAGCGTTTGGGCTTTACCGAAGAAGGCCTAGCGAAAGATTACCTGTTTTTGAATGGCCAATGGCGAGACCATGTCTTAACCGCACTGACCAACCCAAATTGGCAGAATAATTAAGCCAGTCACTTTGGCATTATCTTGAATGCTTCTGGGTTTGTTTCTCTGCTCACTTTTTTGCTCTCTGCTCTATTCTGCTCTGCTCGTATCCCGCACCTGGGTTTTTGCTCAGTCTTTTTCTTCACATGCCTCCTGTGTTTTCTTTCCGCCCTGCTTATCCTATTATCTGTTTCCCTAATACACTGTGGCCCTGTATCCATGACACCCGCTATCAACCAACTCAAAGCCGCCAAAGTTGACTTTCACACCTGGCCCTACACAGTGGAAGCCACCGATCTAGGTTATGGATTGGCAGCAGCGAAAGCCTTGTCCGTCTCACCAGACCGCTTATTTAAAACCCTGATGATTGCCCAAGACACCAAACCGGCTGTCATGGCCGTTACCATCATTCCCACATCACATACCCTGTCGTTAAAAAAAGCCGCGCAGGCGATGGGTTGGAAAAAAGCCATCATGGCAGACCCTACCCGTGCACAACGCTCAAGCGGGTATATATTGGGTGGTATCAGTCCGTTCGGACAGAAAACCCAACTCCCCACCCTATTGGATGCTAGCGCCAGCAACTTTGATGAAATCTATATTAGCGCCGGCAAACGGGGACTGCAGGTATCACTGGCGCCTGCGGTTTTAGGCCAGTTACTAGGCGCAAGCCTCGTGGCGTTGATTGAATAGGGTAGAAAATGGCTGTGATTATTCACAGGGCTAACAGCCCCATTCAACAAATCCATTCGCGTGATTCCAAACCGACGCGTTTGCCCTAGCGTTGTTCCTTCTCCCGCGATTGTCTGTTCCTTCCGCTATTGCATCCCTTAATTGTCTTTCTAGTATCTGTTTTTTTATGCTAACGTATCGGCTGGTTTAGACTTCATCTAACAATAAGAGAGAAAAGCACATGAAACATATTATTTTAGCGGCATTGGTGATGTTGGGCGGTTTCTTCCAATTCGCAATTGCGAGCGAAGGCCATTCTCCTGTCGGCACTTGGACTACGGTCGATGACGAAACAGGCGAGAAGAAAAGCATTGTCAAAATGTGGATCGACGGCAAAGAATTAAAGGGTCAAATCGTTGAACTTTTAGATCCAGCCAAGAAGGGCAACCTGTGCACCGAATGTAAAGGCGCTAACAAGAACCAGCCTATTGAAGGCATGATCTTCGTTTGGGGCTTGACTGAAGATGGCGACGAGTGGAATGGTGGCAAAATCCTAGATCCTAAGAATGGCAAAGAATACAAAGCCAAACTGTCTGTGATCAGTGGTGGCGATCAGCTAGAAGTTCGTGGTTTTATCGGTTTCGCACTGCTAGGTCGTACGCAGACCTGGACCCGCATGGAATAAATGTGACAGGTGACACTGGAGGCCGATAAATCCTCCCCAATAAAAAAGGGCACTTCACAGTGCCCTTTTTTGTGTCTGTCAGGTGGAATTAGAAGTAGTTGCCATCCTGAGACACGGTATTCATGGTCGAAAAGGTTTTAACACCCTCAGCCGAAGCCAACATCAGAACATCTGCAGGACGGCGCGCAAACAAACCATTGCTCACAACACCCACGATATCGTTCAAGGTCTGCTCTAATGCTTCTGGGTCTTCAATGGCCATGTCATGGATATCAATAATCTGGTTGCCATTATCCGTGGTCACGCCTTCACGCCACACTGGATTGCCGCCAAGGGCGACAATTTCACGGGCAACATAGCTGCGCGCCATCGGAATGACTTCAACCGGTAGTGGGAATCGACCCAACACCTCGACGCCTTTGCTGCTGTCTGCAATACAGACAAACTTTTTAGCCACTGCCGCGACAATCTTTTCACGTGTCAATGCGGCACCGCCGCCTTTGATCAAATGCAGTTTTTTGTTGGCTTCATCAGCACCATCGACATACACAGCTATCTGCGTGACCTGGTTAAGATCAAATACTTCAATACCGGCAGCACGTAGCAATTCAGCGGTTGCATCCGAGCTGGCCACGGCACCCAAAAAACGCGACTTGTGAGGCGCGAGTGCTTCAATAAACTTATTGGCTGTACTGCCTGTACCCACACCAATAATGGTATCGGCATGCAGATCGGGCAGTATGTATTTAAGGGCCGCTTCTGCCACATTTTGCTTCAGTTGGTCCTGATTCATGCTGTTGTCCTGTATTGAGGTCACTGTGATGCCATTATAATCCGAAATGTACTGAAAATAATCACATCCTTCTGTTACCTGCGACTTATTTGGGTAAACTGTCCCATACAACCCCACACAAGACCTGAGAATTTATGATCGACGCACTGGTAAAGAGAATATTAACCGCCAAGGTATATGCTGCCGCAATTCAAACGCCCTTGGATCCGGCCAAAAATCTGTCCGTGCGTATGAACAACCATGTGTTGCTCAAGCGTGAAGACCTACAGCCGGTATTCTCATTCAAAATTCGTGGTGCCTATAATAAGATGGCGCAATTAACGGATGCTGAAAAAGCCAAAGGTGTGATTTGTGCGTCTGCGGGCAACCATGCACAGGGCTTGGCAGAGTCTGCCAAACTTATGGGTGTAAAAGCGGTCATTGTGATGCCCAAGACTACCCCCGACATCAAGGTGCAAGCAGTGCGATCACGGGGGGCCAAGGTGGTATTGCATGGCGATGCCTATGATGATGCTTTGGCCCATTCGCTAGAACTCACGGCTGCCAAGGGATATACCTTTGTACACCCCTATGATGACTTAGATGTTATGGCTGGTCAGGGTACCATCGCCATGGAGCTCATGAGCCAACACCAAGCCATTGACGCCATATTTATTCCTGTCGGCGGCGGCGGCCTGATCAGCGGGGTGGCTGCCTATGTGAAATACCTGCATCCCCACATCAAAATCATCGCTGTAGAATTTGAAGAATCTGCCAGCTTACAGGCCGCTATGAAAGCTGGCCGTCGTGTTCGCTTGCCACAGGTCGGCATTTTTGCCGATGGCATTGCAGTGGCTCAGGTTGGCGAAAAACCTTGGCAAATACTCAAAGACCATGTCGATGAGGTCATTACTGTATCGGCTGACGAGATCTGCGCTGCCATCAAAGACGTGTTTGACGATACACGCTCAGTCGCCGAGCCTGCTGGCGCGACCAGTATCGCTGGTCTGAAAAAATACGTAAGCCAATCTGGGGTGACTGGAAAAAATTTGGTGGCCATTTGTTCGGGCGCTAACGTGAATTTTGATAGGCTACGGTATGTGGCAGAACGTGCAGAGGTCGGTGAACACCGTGAGGCCATTTTGGCGGTGACCATTCCCGAAGAGCCGGGCAGTTATCACCACTTTATCAATATGATTGGTAAACGCAGCATTACCGAATTTAATTATCGCTATAGCAGCCGCACCTCAGCGCAGATATTTGTGGGGATAAAAATTGCCGACAATGATGACCGACTGAATCTGGTTGCTGAATTGACCAATGCGGGCTATGCCACGGTAGATTTGACCGAAGACGACCTTGCCAAGTCTCACATCCGTTATATGGTCGGTGGCCACACGGACGGCATTAGCAATGAGCATCTGTATCGTTTTCAGTTCCCAGAACGCCCAGGTGCCTTGCTAAACTTCTTAAAGAAACTGGGTCGTAAGTTTAATATTTCGTTGTTTCATTACCGCAATCACGGCGCGGCTGATGGACGCGTACTCTGTGGACTGCAAGTCCCACCAGAAGACAAAGCCCAGTTTACAGCCTTGCTAGATGAATTGGGGTATCCGTATTGGAATGAAACTGAGAATCCAGCTTATCGTTTGTTCTTAGGCTAATGAACGGCGTCGTCTTCCATCTCGTAGGGATCGGTGACGATTTGCCGTACTTGGCGGCCCTGCATAATGACAAAGCCTAGGTGACGATATTTGCCCGTGGTGGCGAACTCAAATTCATAATAGCGTTCAACATGCCACAATAGGGCCGTTTCACGAATCCAACGCCGCTTCCGCAGCACCAAGTTCTGGTCTAACCACTGCAAATCCATGGTCTGACAATAACGCTTGGCATGGGCCTGCGCCATTTCTTTGCGTTGAATGGAGCGCCACCACCAAAACACAATGGCGCCGGCACCCAACAATTGGTACAGGGTATAGATAGTAATCACAGTCTGTCTCGCTTACACAGGGAGATTACCTGTTGGACCACCCTGTGTATATGCGGCATCAAGCCAATACAATCCGGTTACGGCCTGTTTCTTTTGCCGAATACATGGCAACGTCGGCACGTTCGATCATAACGGCACTGTCTTCCGACGCTGTCATCTCGGCAAATCCGATACTGACTGTGGCGCTAATTTCTTGGCCGTCACCCAACAGAATGACGTCTTCTTCCACTTGCTTACGCAATCGCTCTGCCACTTCTAAGCCTTTTTCTGCCGACGTGTTAGGCAACACCACCACGAATTCTTCGCCGCCATAACGGCCAATGACATCGGTCGCTCGGATAGCAGCACGTGCAATTTTAGCAAAACGCTGTAATACCTTGTCACCGGCATGGTGCCCATAGGTGTCGTTCACCCGTTTGAATTTATCCAAATCCATCATCATCAAACACAGCGGTTGACCGGTGCGCTTGGCGCGCTGCTCTTCTTCAGCCAAACGGTCCATCAGCAAGCGACGGTTATTTAAACCGGTGAGTGGATCGCGGGTGGCTTGTCGATAAAGATACATCAGCATGCGTAACTGAGACACTGCTGCCCAAATCGCCAGTGCCGCTAACAACATCGCCAATATCATTTCACCCATTGTTGTGACGTCAGTAACAGTACCGCTCACGATAGCCAAATACGTCATGCCAACAAAGGGTGCAAGGGCTAATAAAGCGCCTTCCACAATCGTCAATGGGAATACCGCCAACTGCACCACAATGACAAAGGGATAATAGCCATAGACCAGACGAGCGATCTCAGAGGATTCGTTCTCTAACAACCGTTCACATACGACAAAAAAGACTGTCGGTATTAAGTTCATCAGAAACAACCTGATCCGCACTGCCCACAAAGACCTGCGTTGGGTGCGGGAGAAAGCCAACACAATAAAGGCGGCAACCATCAGAATGCGCACAAATCCGATGCTTAAAAACATCTCTTCAGACAGGGTTCTTTGGTCAATGAATAACCACAGCGCGCCGAAAATAGCGTAAATAGCCGCCAATACTTGAAGACGCCCCTGCATTTGTGCAGCACGAGAGCTTTTAAAGTCGTCGTCGTGGTTTGCAGTCGTTAAGAAATCATTAATAATCATATTGGCCAATTTTAATATCCATGTAACACCGTAGAATTGATTCTTGCCTGCTAATGCGCTCAGTTCCATTGTCGTTTCTCTACAGGGCAGATGATTGAGATTTCATACTATGCCAATTAGATTCGCAAAGGTATGACAAGAAACCGCAATCAACCTGATATGTGACGTACATCAGAACGAAATTATTAGTATGAAAAAATCGTATTAAAAGGTACGTGAAACGCCCCCTTTTTTCAAGAAATCGGCCAGTTTATTGGCGGCTTATGGTGGGCCACTAAAAACTCATTGGCTTGGGAAAAATGTCCACAGTCCATAAAGCCGCGATAGGCCGACAATGGTGATGGATGCGCAGCCTCTAAGACCACATGCTTGTCCTGATCGATCAACACTTTTTTCTTCTGGGCATCCTTTCCCCAGAGTAAAAACACCACTGCATCCTGCGTGTCATTGACAGTTTTGATCAACTGGTCGGTAAGCACCTCCCAGCCCTGTCTTTGGTGCGCCAAGGGCTGACCCTGTGCCACCGTCAACAGCGTATTGAGTAACAACACCCCCTGTTGTGCCCAACTCGTGAGACAACCATGCTGGGGAATATCACAACCAAGGTCGTTATGCAGTGCCTGAAAGATATTCTTCAAACTTGGCGGTACCGGCACTCCAGGCTGCACGGAAAATGCCAAGCCATGCGCTTGGCCTACACCGTGGTAAGGGTCTTGCCCGAGGATGACCACGCGGACCCGATCTAAGGGCGTCATCCTTAGCGCTTCAAACCATTGATGGGGCGGCGGCAACACAGTTTCACCTGATGCCACAGCCTGTGACAGAAACAACTGTAGCTGCGCCCCTTCCGGCGTAGCCATCAAGTCATTGACCACTTTTTGCCACAGTGGATCAACCCCCGTTAGGTCCAGATTCATACGCCGCGGCTCTCCCCGTCATCCTACCCGTTCTTTCAAATTGACCCTGCCAACCAGATCATCCGCTCTCAGAGACCGTGAAAAGGCCGAAAAATAAGGCTGCCTACGCATAGTTATTTAGACAGTCTATCCCAAATCCATTATTCTAAATGCCACCTGGTAGCATAAATCACATTTTATACAGTGGAGCTTTGCATGGAAATCACCAAAACACACGGCGAGTTTATTATTGATGCGCAACACGAACACCCAGATGCAAGTGGTGAGTTGTCGTCTTTATTTGCCTCCATACGTTTGGCAGCAAAAATTGTCCACAGAGAAATAAACAAAGCAGGTTTGGCAGACATTACCGGTGCAGCTGGTGCTGAGAACGTTCAGGGTGAAGCCCAGCAAAAGCTCGATCTATATGCCAATGACAAATTTAAAGCAGCGCTGGAAGCCCGTGGTGTTGTCTGTGGCCTAGCCTCCGAGGAAGAAGAGCACTTGGTGAGCTTTGACAGTGCGCGCTGTCAGAAAGGCAAATACATCGTATTGATGGATCCCTTAGATGGTTCGTCCAACATCGACGTAAACGTTTCAGTGGGCACCATCTTTTCGATCTACCACCGACTCACGCCAGTGGGCACTCCGGCTAAAGAAGAAGATTTCTTACAGCCAGGCAACAAGCAGGTCGCTGCCGGCTATATCATTTACGGTTCATCGACCATGTTGGTGTATACCACCGGACAGGGCGTCAACGGCTTTACCTATGACCCATCAATTGGCGTGTTCTGTTTGTCCAACCCCGACATGCGCGCCCCTAAGACCGGCACCATTTATTCGGTGAACGAAGGCAACTATGTACACTTCCCCGAAGGCATTAAGAAGTACATCAAATATTGCCAGATTGAGGACAAAGCCTCTAACCGCCCTTACACTTCGCGGTATATCGGCTCACTGGTAGCCGACTTCCACCGCAACCTGATCAAAGGCGGCATCTACATGTACCCGACATCCACTGCCTATCCAAATGGCAAGCTACGGTTGCTGTACGAGTGCAATCCGATGGCGTTTCTGATCGAACAGGCCGGCGGCCGTGCCATTGCTGGCCCAGGCATCCGCATCATGGATATGGTACCCACCGAACTACACCAGCGTGCACCACTGTATCTCGGGTCAAGTCGAATGGTCGATGAAGTAGAAGCCAGAATGGTCGCTAATCCGGAATAGGGCCAACATGGACTAGCACCGGATTCATTTAGCAGAGGCGCCACAGCAGTTGGCGCCTTTTTTATTGGCCGTGTCTATTGATCCGCAGGATGGTTCACGCCGTCATGCACTGGAACCTGTTTTAGCTCAAACGGGTTCACGCCATCCAAACAACCCATATTGAAACCAAATTGATTGGGATCTGAGCGTCTTTGATGGTGAGTATAGACGCCACAATGCTTGCAGAAGTAATGCTTGGCGGTAAGGGTATTGAATTGATAGCGGGTTAAGGCTTCTTGCCCTTGTATGATCTTGAGATTGTCTAGTGTCACATGGCCAATCATCGCGCCTTTTCGGCGGCATAATGAGCAATCGCAATAGGTGGGTGATTCTAAACCATTGGGTACATACAATGAGATCACTACCGCCCCACAGTGGCAGGACAGGTGGTGGTTTTTTTGAATCTTAACGCCGCCTATTGTCTTCAGCATGATGACCTAGCTCTCATAGAATCCATCCACATAACACCCTACAACAACAGCACGGGTCTGCTTCGCCTGCTGTCTATTGCTGACCTGTCACGGCTGTGTTTCCGCCCATCTTAGACTTCTGCCAAATCACCCTTGGTCTCTAACCAAGCTTTACGATCACCAGACCGCTTCTTCGCTAGCAGCATATCCATGATATCAAAGGTTTCTGTCCCTTCATCGAAGTCTAAACGCACCAATCGACGGGTATCCGGTGCCATGGTGGTCTCACGCAACTGCAATGGGTTCATTTCACCCAGACCCTTGAATCGGGTGACCTGAATCTTCACACGCTTATTCTCAGATTCAATGCGGTCCATAATGCCTTGGCGCTCGGAATCATCCAATGCGTAATACACGTCCTTACCGGCATCAATACGGAACAGCGGTGGCATGGCGACATAGACATGGCCTGCTGCAACCAATGTACGGAAATGGCGGACAAATAAGGCGCATAGCAGGGTCGCAATGTGCAGCCCATCGGAGTCTGCATCGGCAAGGATGCAAATTTTGCCATAGCGCAGCCCTTCGAGGTTGTCCGAATCAACATCAACGCCCAAGGCCACTGCAATATCGTGAATTTCCTGCGAGGCCAATACCTGACTAGAATCGACTTCCCACGAATTGAGGATTTTACCGCGTAACGGCATGATGGCTTGAAACTGACGGTCGCGTGCTTGCTTGGCAGAACCACCCGCTGAGTCACCCTCAACGAGAAACAATTCGCCTGCCATAGCATCGGTGCCAGAACAGTCAGCGAGTTTACCTGGTAACGCAGGACCCGTGGTGATGCGCTTACGGGCCACTTTCTTTGCGGCTTTTAGTCTGGCTTGGGCGCTATTGACGGCCATTTCAGCCAGCAAGTCACCCATATCGGTATGCTGGTTGAGCCATAAACTAAAGCTGTCCTTAACCACACCAGCGATAAACACCGCTGCTTGTCGAGAAGACAAACGCTCTTTGGTTTGGCCAGAAAACTGGGGATCGCGCATTTTAGCTGACAGGACATAACGGGCTTTTTCCCAGATGTCTTCAGCAGACAATTTCATGCCGCGTGGCAGCAGGTTGCGAAATTCACAATACTCACGAATGGCTTCAAGCAAACCGGTTCTAAATCCGTTTACATGCGTGCCGCCCTGAGCGGTCGGAATCAAGTTTACATAGCTTTCTGCGATGGCTTCGCCGCCTTCTGGAAGCCACTGCACTGCCCAGTCTACCGCTTCTTCTTTGCCTGCGAAGGCCCCAGAAAAAGGTTCAATCGGCAGCGCTTCAAAAAATCGGGTGTTCAGTTTGAGGTAATCACGCAGGCCATCTTCGTAGTACCACTCTTCAGACTCAGCGTTGTCTTCCTGCACAAATGACACGCGCAAGCCGGGACACAATACCGCTTTGGCACGGAGAATGTGCTTTAAACGGGAGGCTAAGAACTTGCCTGAATCAAAATAGGAGGCATCTGGCAGAAATTTAACTGTGGTACCTTTATCACGTTTGGCGCAGCTACCGGACACTGTCAGCTCAGTTACCTTTTCACCGTTTTCAAACGCCATGTGATAGATCGAACCATCACGGCGGATATGAACATCCAACCGCTTCGACAGCGCATTAACGACCGACACGCCCACACCATGCAAACCACCACTAAATTGGTAGTTGTCGCCTGAGAATTTGCCACCCGCATGCAACCTTGTCAAAATCAATTCAACACCGCTGACGCCATGCTCCTCGTGGATATCCACTGGCATGCCACGACCGTCATCCTGCACTTCCAGTGCACCATCAGCGAATAATTTGACGCTAATTTTAGTCGCATAACCGCCGAGTGCTTCATCGACTGAGTTATCAATCACTTCTTGCGCAAGGTGGTTTGGACGGGAGGTATCGGTGTACATGCCAGGGCGTTTACGCACTGGATCTAGACCACTGAGGACTTCAATGGCGGCTGCATTATATTGTTTAGTCATGGCGAATTCTTAGCTGAGGAATGACAGTGACGATACTAGATTGAATGGTTAAATACCAGTTGAATACCAGTCGATACACACAGGGAATAACGACAGGAAAGACAGGGGAAACAGGG
>CAJXZL010000021.1 GCA_913063165.1 uncultured Saccharospirillaceae bacterium
CCGAAGGGTGAAGGCCGTAGGCCTGAATCATTAATCAAAGTGTCGATTAAGACAGCTCTGCTGCCCGAAGGGTGAAGACCGGAGGTCTGAATCCATCCCGCCCGTGCCGGTGGTGCCATTCTTTGTATTGGGCGCAATTTTGTAAAATGGGTATAAGCGGGCTTTTTTCGCTAATCGCACCACATTTAGTCTGTTTCTCGGTGTGATGGTTTGGTTTAATCTGCCAGTTTGTTATATTACAAAGTGAATAACCCACCGACAATGATAGCCAACCGACACTGGGTGTTAGCATGCATGAAAGTTTAGTCCGATTTATTGTCGTACCCTCGGTGCGTATGCTATGGGTCATTGCGCTCATGGTGGTGTCACTCAACGCATCCGCAGCACTAGACAAGGTGTCGTTGCAGTTGGAATGGAAATACCAGTTTGAGCATGCTGGCTTTATTATGGCCAAAGAACTGGGATTTTATGAGCGTGCCGGTCTAGATGTTGAACTTCGAGAATACCAAGTGGGTGATGATCCACTTAACAGGGTGTTAAGCGGCGAGAGTGATTTTGGCATCTATAATGGGAACCTCGCCCTAGGTGCTCAAGGCGCCATAGAGCCTATTATATTTCTAGCGACCTATCTTCAGGTATCACCGTTAGTGGTGGTGACGCAGCCTGACATAAAAAATCCAGCACAATTGATCAATAAGTCAATCATGGGGACACCGCATGAGTTGAAATACAGCTCCATTGCTTTGATGTTGGCCCATTTCGGTATTTCTAACAAAAACGCCCAGTTCATAAATCATACTTACCATGTTGATGATTTTGTATCTGGCAATATAGATGCCATGGTAGTTTTCCGTACCAATCAACTATATGAACTTGATCGTCGTAGTGTTGAATACAATATTATTGACCCTGCCGACTATGGCTTTTATATGAGTGCGGTGAATCTATTCGCATCAAAAAGCAGCCATGAAAACAGCCCTGAACGCGTAAAGCGATTTGTTGATGCCTCCACAGCAGGATGGCAATATGCGATGGACCATCCTGAGGAAACCATTGACGTTATTTATAATCGCTATAGCCAGCTGAAGTCGCGTGACGAATTACGATTTGAGGCGGCGGTCATGCGTGACATGATGCTGCTCGATCTTTACCCCATTGGGACAACGCAGCCAGAATTGACCAAAAGAGTATTTGAACAATTCGTTCGTCTGAACCTAGTGAGTCCTGATGCCGATGTGGCAGGCATGGTGTTTGAACCACCCATTGTAGCCCCCCAGGCTAGCATAGGTGAATTATTGGCGAGAACTGAATATCTGGCGCTTAAGAAAGAAATCACCATGTGTGTGGACCCAGAGTGGATGCCGTTTGAAGCAGTGGTTAACGGGAAGCATGTCGGGATGGTGGCTGACATATTTGCTGAGTATATACAGCCACAAGTATCGGTTCCCATTCGGTTAGTTGAAACTTTGTCCTGGCAGCAGAGCTTGGAATATGCCAAAAACCGTACCTGCGATATCCTGTCATTTGCCAGTCCCACTTTGAGTCGTCTTGAGTATCTAGATTTCACAAAACCCTATGTTGTGGCGCCGTTAGTATTGGTGACCAACATGCATGAGCCATTTCTCTCTGATATGAGCAGCGTTGGCAACCGCCCCATAGCAGTTGTTAAGGGATATGCGGTTGTGGATTTCTTGCGGAAAGAAGTGCCTGGGATCAATTTGATTGAAATCGGTTCGTTATCTGAGGGTCTAGAAGGTGTTGAGCGTGGCGACTTCTATGGTTATGTCGATAACTTAACCACAGTATCCTATTTCATTCAGAAGAATTTCTTTGGGTCGCTTAAGGTGTCTGGGCGGCTTGATACCGACGTACAGCTTTCAATAGGTGTGCGCAATGATGCGCCCATTTTGTTTGAAGTGTTAGACGAAGCAGTGCGGTCGCTTGATCATCAGCAATTGCAATCGTCCTATAATAATTGGGTGTCAGTCAAAGAAGAAGTGGCATTCAGCGCTGAAGTGTTTTTGCAGATCACCGGCATCGCATTCATCATTTTAATGATCTTTTTGTATTACTACATCAAATTGAAAAAGCTCAATGAAGCCAATACGTTACTGGCCTCAACCGATGTGTTGACGGGGCTCAACAACCGCATGAATTTGGATCAGGTACTACGTCAGCAGAAAGAAAACGTGAATCGTTATGAAACCGATGTGTCGCTTATCATGATTGATATTGACCTGTTTAAACCGATCAATGATCGATATGGACATCTGGCAGGGGATGAAGTTTTGAAAGCCTTTGCTCTGCTATTAACCACCAATGTGCGCTCTGTTGATATTGTCGGACGGTGGGGTGGTGAGGAATTTCTGATTATTTGCCCGCAAACAGATGTTGATAGTGCTGCTGTTTTGGCGACTAAACTAACCAAGATAGTGGAGGGATATGCTTTCCCCGCAGTGGGGCATGTGACAATCAGTGCCGGGGTGTCGTCAATTCGAGCAGATGCCACCATCTATATCAATTTGTCGGAGGTGGACGAGGCCCTGTATGAGGCTAAGGCCAATGGTAGAAACCAAGTGGTAGTGGCTAAAAAGCAGGAACAGCCTACCTAGATTGAAGACAAGGCATCAGGCCTTGTCATGTAATACGAAATCCAACACAAAAATATCACCTTTATAGGTGAATAACTTCCCGCGGGCGTCGGTGACAATATAGTCGCCCGGCGTTACCAAATGGCCACCATCAGCTGCTTCGATCCAACCAAAGCGCAGGGCACCATGCCGACCCTCAGGTGACTCCCAAAACGGATTGTCGACAGGCACTGGAATGACACTGCCATGATTGCCGTGTTCTAGCCATTTTTTTGCTAAGAAAACTTCTGGATTGGCCGTTTGATTTAGCACATCTGATTTTTTGATATAGCGCTGGGTCATTTGACACCGATTCGTTAGCAGTTAGGGTGTTTACGGTAGCGCAAACCAAGCGAATTGCCAATAGCCTTGTTGGACGAGCAGGCCAGACCCAATGACGCTGCTCGATACAACCGGCAAATACTGTCTTATGGCTTGTTATGCACGCGATACATACTCTTTAGTACCCGTATGGACCTTAATGACTTCGCCGTTTTCAATATAGTCGGGCACGTTTACCGTGATGTTGCCGCCACTGAGATGCGCAGGCTTAAAGCTTTTAGTCGCTGTGGCACCCTTCATTCGTGGCGCAGTGTCTTCAACGGTGAATTCAAGTGTATTCGGCAAATGGATGCCCACCAGCACGTCATTGATAATGATGCCTTCAATGCCTTCCAGACCATCCCGTAGCCACAGGGCTTGCTCACCTAAATCACTTTTGCTCAGCATGTGTTGGCTGTAATCACTAATATCCATAAAGGTGTACATGTCACCATCCGAAAACAGAAACTGCACGTCATTGGTCGCATACTGGACGTCGCCAATTATGTCATCACCTTTAAAGGTCTCTTCATACTTTTGCTTGGTCAGAATTTCGTTGAAAATAACCTTGTACAGGGTAGCGGCGCCTCGGGCAGAGGGGTTTTTTGTTTCAACGTGTTTAACAAAGTATTGCTTGCCTTTAATTTCGCAAACGCTGCCAGACTTTAATTCAGATGCACGTGCCATGATGTTCTTCCTAGTGGTAAGTGGCGCGATTATAGAGGGGAAAATGCATGCTGCCAATAGACAGTTTAGTGCGTCATGCTGTCAATTTTTTGAGCCAAGGCAGGTGGGTTTGCCACAAGTGCTAGCAGCCGCCGTGATAGAAATTGGCCAAAAAAAAGCACCCTAATGGGTGCCTTCTTGATTTACAAAAACGATTATAGGCTGCGGTCTAACAAGTATTGAGTCAGCATGCCTACTGGGCGACCAGAGGCGCCTTCTTTTTTATTTCTCCACGCGGTTCCAGCAATGTCCAGGTGTGCCCAAGTGAACTTTTCAGCAAACTGGGCTAGGAACATGGCTGCGGTAATGGAGCCACCAGAACGGCCAACATTGCTGATATTTGCCAAGTCAGCATAGGGGGTGTCGATTTCCTCACGGTAGTCGTCCCACAATGGCATTGGCCAACCGCGATCCCAAGCGGCTATACCAGCCGACAAGATGGCTTGTTGCAGAGCGTCGTCGTTGGCATAAACGGCAGTAGGGTGATGGCCTAATGCAACAACAACTGCGCCGGTCAATGTCGCTATGTCGATAACTGTTTCTGGGTCAAAACGCTCAACATAAGTCAGTGCATCGGCTAATACCAAGCGGCCTTCAGCGTCGGTGTTGCAGATTTCAACCGTCTTGCCTGACAAAGAAGTGACGACATCGCCCGGTTTCGTAGCGTTTCCAGCCGGCATGTTTTCAGCGGCAGCAATAACACCGATGACGTTAATCGTTGGTTTCAATTCTGCGATGGCGGTCATGGTTCCCAGTACGGATGCAGCACCGCCCATGTCATATTTCATTTCGTCCATACCAGCGCCGGGCTTTAGGCTGATGCCACCCGTATCAAAGGTAATGCCTTTACCGACAATGACATGCGGCTTTGAGCCACTGTTATCGCCTTGATAATGCATCACAATCAGTTTGCCTGGCTGTACGCTGCCGCGTGATACTGACATGAAACAACCCATGCCCATGGCTTCTAATTCAGACTCGTCAATAACCGACGAACTAATTTCAGGAAACGCGACATCTAATGCCAGTGCTTGTTCGCCGAGGTAGGTAGGCGTGCAGATGTTGGCAGGTAAGTTACCCAATTCTCTGGCAATATTAATGCCGTGACCAATACAACGACCGTTGTCGATAGCCAGTTGCAAGCCAGATTCTGCCGACAAAAAGGTCACCAATTCAAGGCTCAGTTCTTTGTTCTTAGTCGATTTGGTCGTATCGTATTGGTAAAAGCCGGTAATCAAGCGTTCGATGACTTTTTGCGTAACCCAATGCACGTTGCGGCCAACAACTTGCAGATCGTCTAGCGCGATATGGATATCACCTAAACCCGCACGTTTGATGGTAGCGGACATTGCCGTCACAACTTTCAATAAAACATTTTCTTTGAATACAGCAGAGTCACCACAGCCAATGACATAAAGGGTAGAAAAGCCAATGCCTTTCAGGCCAACAATAGGTGTCACGTCAGCAACTTTGGTTGAAACGACACCTGAATCGATATAGCCCGATAACTGGCGATCAGTGGTGGTGTCGATGTTTGTAATGCTGGTTGCTGCCTTGTCGCTATAGGCAAAAACGAAACATGCGGCAGATTGAATATCCTGAATAGCGGTGTTCGAACTCAAAAGTTTCATAAAAGTTCCTGTTTTGGGCGGTCATGGGTGCCAATGTCGGGTATAAACAGTATCGCACCCCTAGTAATTTGGGGATAATAGACGCATTAATCTAGCACGCAACTGTTGAGTTTTTTAGCTAGAAATGAAGTTTTTTTAGGAGTTGATGTATTGATCCTTGCACGGTATTTATCCCGACAGATTTGGGTGCCAACTTTGGGTATCACCAGTCTGATCATTTTTGCCACATTGACGACGCGATTAAATGTGTGGCTGAGTGACGCCTTATCGGGGCAGGGTGGCACAGTTGAGTTGCTATTTATTACTTTCTATTACATCCCGCTGTTCCTTCAAGAAGCGTTGCCCGCAGGCATGTTACTGGGAATCTTGATTGGCTATGGCCGCCTGTATGCAGAGCTCGAAATGGTCGCCATGTTTGCATGCGGAATGAAGTATCGGCAATTAATTGCGGCTACGATGATTCCCGCTGCGCTATTTATGGGCGTGCTGTGGGTCAATAACGTTTGGATATCGCCCTGGAGCCAAGCTAAAGCGAGTGAAGCCTGGGCGCGTCAGGCCGCAGTGTCACCTATTGATATGTTGCATGCGGGTCAATTTACGCCACTCGGAGAGCAAGGGGCAGTGTTGTATGCCTCAGAAGTTGATACCGAAAATGATGTGCTTACCGATGTGTTCCTATCCAGTGGATTGGATAATATATATCGTTCAAAGACGGGCGCTATTTGGACAGACCCAGAAAGCGGGGCGCGTTATTTGGTATTAGAGCAGGGAACGGTACAAAAAGGCTTACCCGGTCAAGACGGTTTTAGCATCAGTACGTTTGAACGATATGGTGTGAAAATTCAAGAGCGTCAATCCAAACCGGTGGGTAAAGCCGCTGCCATTTCGACCGCAACCTTGGTAAAGAGCGACGCCACATGGGCACAATCACAACTGTGGTGGCGCCTATTGTCACCCTTCAATTTGATTGTCGTTGTCGTATTAGCTGTGCCATTGAGTAAGGTCAGTCCACGGCAGGGACGTTTTCTCAAGATCTTTCCCGCGCTCATTATTTACAGCCTGTATATATTTGCCCAAAACGCTTGGGTACGACAGGTGGGCTCTGGCAGCATTCCACTGTGGGCGGGTTTGCACGTCCTGCAATTGTTAATGGTTGTGTTATCAATCGCTGCATGGAAATTACCTAGTTGGTGGCAACGGGTGACTTCATGACAATTATTAACCGACACCTCAGAAATACCATTGTCTTTCACATCTTTTTGGTACTGGGTATTACCGGCATTATTGATTTAATGACCTCCATATTGAACACCTGGAGTTATGACCTACAAGCCAATTTTCAATGGTTTGAAGGCACCTTATATGTCCTGATGACCTTGCCCATAAGGCTCTATGAATTGTTTCCTTTAATCACCCTAATCGGCTGCTTGAGTGGATTGGGCAGTCTTGCGAATCAGAGTGAATTGACCATCATGCGTGCAGCGGGATTATCGGTTGCCAGTATTACAAAAAGGGTGCTGTTACCGGTCAGCTATTTGTTAGTGTTTGTCGCGCTGGTAGGCGAATTGGTATTGCCCTCTGTCGACCAGTACGCGGATACCTACCGTGCTGAGTTGACCAAAAACGCAACCAGTACCAAATATGGCATTTGGCATAGAGAAGCCAACCGATACATCTATATTGCAGCAGCTCACAAGAACGGAGATTTAGGTCCCGTTACAGCCTTTGAATTTGGTGATGACAACAGCCCTGTGCAGCAATTGCACGGAGCATCCGCACAACACCAAGACGGCGGTTGGGTGTTGGATGATGTCCAGCTAAGTATTTTAAATGACCACAGTATGGGTATCAGCGTAGCACCAACTTATCTATGGTCCACGGATATGACGCCTAAACAGTTGCTACAATTAGGGAGTTCGCCAAGCCGAATGGGTCTGTTGGAACTCGTTAATTATCAACGGTATCTGGCGAATCAAGGTATCGATACAGCGAGTTATCAATTGGCATTGTGGAACAAGCTGTTAATGCCGGTGATGGCGTTGAGCTTGGTGTTGGTGGCTGTCAGCTTTATTTTCGGACCTTTGAGAGCAGTGTCGACCGGTACGCGTGTATTCATTGGTGTGATGGTCGGGTTGGTCATTAAAATTACCCAAAATATTTTAGGGCCTTCTAGCCTCATTTTTGGGTTCGATCCCGCTGTCGCAGCATTGTTACCTGTTGCAGTAACAACGCTGTTAGGTGTGCTGTTATTGCGGCGCGTTTTTTAAGTTCTTACCCGGCTTTGGGAAATATTGGATGTGAGAATTGCTCAGTAAATCATGGGCAGTTCGGTGGTCTTTTTGAATGAGTGCATAGAGAAAGCCTAGCAATCCCAGTGCTGCCGAGAAAAAGGCCGCGACAAACCGAATCATTGCTTGTGTCCATGTTATTCGTGCTTTGGCAATATTGGATACCAATACCAGACGCCACGCCTTCATTCCGATGGTTTGTCCTCCTAAGCGCCAGGACAGTGCATAATATAGAAATGCGGTAATGAACAGAAAGAGCGGGAAAAAGCCATTGCCAGCGTCGATACTCTCTTTGCCCGTGATGCCTTCGTAAACGGGCAGGACAGCAAAGCCGACCAGCATGAAAAGTCCAAATAACACAATTATCAGGTCATAAAAAATAGCGGCTAGCATGCGTAGCAATGATGGATGTATAGCGATTGGTGGCATATTGGGTCCGTAGGAAATCTGGTAATGTGAAATGTGTTGGAATAATATTAGACGATTAACGTACACTACTGAACAGTTATCGACCAACAGGGTCGAGTATCATACGCTTTATAACGGGATATAGAAAACATGGGAATCAAGTCTGAAATCGGGTTTGAGCAGATGCAGAGCAATGCCTGGGAAGCTGCGGCACTATTGAAAGCGTTGAGTAATGAATGTCGGTTGATTATTTTATGTCAAATGCTGCAAGGCGAGATGTCTGTGTCTAAACTGAACGAATCAGTCGATATTAGTCAATCAGCTTTGTCACAGCACTTGGCACGACTTCGCAAAGACGGTTTGGTCGCGGTACGTAAGGAAGCGCAGACGGTGTATTACCGCATCACTGATCCCAATATCGAGCGTTTGGTTAATTTGTTGTATGAAATTTTTTGTGCTGCCCCAAATTCTAATAAATAATGATACACGGCATACATTTCAAAAGTGTTTGACGACACAATCAAACGCTTTTTAGATTTATAGTAAACAACAATAATAATAGCAGGGCTGGATTTAAAGGCGTGTAAGCCCAACAAGCGCCAGCTCATGAAACCAGCAAGCTCTTTTGACGGAACAATGGTATGACAACCGTACTTTCTATGAGTAAAAGATTGGCTGAAAAAGCGGCAGTTCCTATGCCGTCAAAGCGGCGTCTTTCAAAGGTTTTGTGGGAGCGCGTATGGTCCATTCAATTCGTTTCACCCTTAACCCAACCCCTATTAATCTTGGATTCAGCAGAGCGATGGTCAACAGACGATATTCAATTATCGTTTAGATTACGCACACCATCTCGCATCAATGTCGTGCTGCAGATGAAAGACTTGTCTGACGACGTTGTTTCTCAATTTAGTTTGGATTTGTTTCAAAAACTCGAGACAGAATATGGCGCAATTGGCCGTATTGACGACAAAGCACCTACCTTAGCGCGCGGCCCTGGCTGATACGGCTACCCCTCATAAAGTGGCATTTCCAGTGTCCACTCTTCCGAAAACTGTGCGGCTATCTCTTCATGGTTTTGGCTGTGCGATAGAATGATCATGAGCTTCGTAATGACCGCTTCAAACGTCATGGTGAACGCACTTATGACGCCCAGTTCAACCAAATGCCCACCGACTTGATACCGCGCCATGTCTACTTGCGAGACAAAGCATTGGCTAATATTGACCACTGTTTTGTTGGCCGCCATCGCGGTTCTGAGATAGTGGGTGAATTCACCTGTTTCTGGCAAGTTGCCACTACCAAAGCTCCTAAGCACCAATGCGCGGTTATCGTTGGTTACCATCGTAGCGAGCGCGTCTAGTGGGCAACCCGGGTAATAAGTAAATACATCGATGCCGCATTGTTCAGGAAGAATCCAAGCAATCCTATGCGGTACGTTGGGTTCATAGTGGGTGCGTTTATCAGGTAGGGG
Organism: uncultured Saccharospirillaceae bacterium; assembly: GCA_913063165.1. Taxonomy (GTDB): domain Bacteria; phylum Pseudomonadota; class Gammaproteobacteria; order Pseudomonadales; family Natronospirillaceae; genus CAJXZL01. Next base: position 9,476 of record CAJXZL010000021.1, read on the forward strand.
CGACACGAAAGCGTCTGCCGCAGAGGCATGCATTTTACTGATATGGCTGCCTGGCATAATCTTATGATGAAAACACACCCACACACCCGTCATGCCGCTTTTTAAACAGGTGTGAATGGCAAGGTCCAAATTATCAGGGCCGTCAGAATCGGGTTCTTGTATCGACCGCATCGCGCCGGTAATAACAATGGGTAGGGACAGCCCGCGGAGCATAAACGACAATGCAGATGAGGTGTAGGCCAAAGTATCGGTGCCATGAATAATTAACACGCCATCATGGGACGCGGCATTGTCTGCAATCAGCTGGGCAATCTGATTCCATTGATCCGGATGAATCTGTGATGAGTCGATTAATGGGGCCCATTCATGCCACGTCACCTGCAGTGTTGGCCTATTTTTAAAGTAAGCATGGTGGCAATGCTGTTCGAGAAAATCCGGATCTGGCACCAATCCCGATTCGGAAGGTTTCATTCCAATGGTGCCGCCCGTGTTAATGACGAGGAGGTGCTGCATGAGGTAGTGACCCTTAAGATAGGTGGTCTGGCAACAAGGGTGGTCGTTGCCACCCTATGTGGCGTTTAGCGTCGGCCGATTAATGCAACGGACACCGAATCAGCGAATCGCAATGCATGGGGTTTGTCGATCTCGACTTCCGCTCTTGAAACCACAGGATAGGCCAAAATAATGTCCAACACATCTTGGGTCAGTTTTTCGAGTAAACTGAAACGGTTATCTTCAACCAATTCGATAATCTGTTTGGTAATGGTACGGTAATTTAACGTATGGCTAATGTCGGTGCTATGTACGGCATCGCCAGCATCAAAATCAATACGAATATTGAGAATAACATCCTGCTTATTAAGGATTTCATCCTTGTTGATGCCAATATAGGTTCTCAGCCGTAAATTCTTGATATAAATGCGGGCTTCTTGGTTCATAGACGATGCCCAATGAGACTCAGGAATTCGTGTCGGGTCGATTGCGACGTTCTAAGGCTGCCAAGCATGACCGACGTTTTCATCATTGAGCTCTGCTTTTGGACACCCCGCATCATCATACACATGTGTTTGGCTTCCAAGACCACGCCAACGCCTTTGCAGTCCGTGACCAATTGCACAGCCTCTGCTATTTCACGGGTTAAGTCCTCTTGAATCTGTAATCGTCTGGCATACATGTCGACTATGCGAGCAAATTTGCTCAAACCCAGCACCTTGCCATTGGGCAAATAGGCGATATGGGCTTTCCCAATAAAGGGCAGCATGTGATGCTCACACATTGAATAAAACTCAATGGACTCAACGATGACCATTTCATCCATATCGCTGCTAAACACAGCCCCGTTTACGATGCCCTCTAGTGATTGTTGGTAACCTTGCGTTAAGTACGCCATCGCTTTTGCCGCGCGCTGCGGTGTGTCACGCAGACCCTCTCGCTGGGGGTCTTCGCCCAAATCTGTCAATATGTTGAAATAGTGTGCTGAAAGTTTGTCAGTCATAAGATACCTAAATAGGGTTGAGATTTATTTAACGCCAGTTTACAGCGCATCCAATAACTGTAATACGTCGTCATGGTGCGTTTTGGTTTTCACTGGATACAGGGTAGATAACAATCGGCCTTCAGCAGATAGAATGAAGGTCGTACGGTGAAGACCATCATAAACCCGGCCCATAAATTTTTTGGGTCCCCAAACCCCATAGGCATCAGCTATGGCGTGGTCTGGATCACTTAATAAGTCAAATTTGAGATCATACTTTGTGGCAAAGCGCGCCAATTTTCCCGGTTCGTCTGGACTGATACCGAGCACCACACAATTTCTATCAGCGAATGCAGACAGATTTTCAGTCAGTGCGCAGGCTTGGGTCGTGCAACCAGGTGTGAGTGCCTGTGGATAAAAATACAGCACTAAGGTTTTTCCAGCATAGTCGCTTAATGAATGTGACTTACCTGTTTGGTCCAATGCGGTAAACGTCGGAGCCAAGTCACCTGAGTTGAGAAAAAGGGTTGGTTTCATCGTAGCAATGTCCTGATAGATGAGGTTCTACATAGAATATAGCGAGTTTGGTCAGAAAAACACGTCAATTTGGACGATAATGTCATCGCACTATTCAATCATATTCAAAGCCAAATGAAAGCAATTATCGTTTGGAATGAAAAAAACAGTTGATATATAAGTTTTTACTAATATAATGGCGTCATCTAAAAAACCGCATTGAGGTAGTATTTATGTTTGGTAATCTATTTGGCTCGAAACCAGCACTAGAAATCACCGCTGATACCGTATTAATTGACGTTCGTTCGCCAGCTGAATTTAACGGCGGACATATTAAGGGCGCGAAAAATTGGCCGCTAGATCAGTTAGCCGACATATTGCCAAAGAACAACGCTATTAAGGAAAAGCAGATTGTTGTGTATTGCGCCAGTGGTGGTCGTTCATCTGCCGCAGTCTCACTGTTTACTCGCGCGGGATACTCTACGGTGTCTAATGGCGGCGGAATTCATGCCTTGGCACATTTGGGCATTGAATAAAGTGACATAGCAGTATTTGCGAAACCGATAGTGCACACATAAAAAAACAACGAATCTTCGTTGTTTTTTTTGGACAATTATTTATTCAGGCAGTGGTTATTTGTCACGATGCCATTGGCACATGACTTGGTTACGTCCTGCGTGTTTCGCTTGATACAATTGTAAGTCAGCTGCTTTCACCAGGTCGTCAACTGACGTTAAAGGATTGGGAGGTGAAGCCGCCAATCCAATACTGACAGTAACCATGAGGTCGCCGAGATGCCAAGCCTCAACGATTTTCCGCAAACGCTCAGAAAATGCATAGCCATCCTGAATGGGCGTATTGGGTAACAAAATCACAAACTCTTCTCCGCCGTAACGACAGGCGATGTCAAACTCTCGAATTGCCTCTTGAATCAGTTTGGAAATGGCTTTGATGACCGTGTCACCAACATTGTGGCCGTGGGTATCATTGACCTTTTTAAAGTGGTCGATGTCGATAATCAGCACCGATAGTGGGTGGTGATAACGAACCGATCGTGACAATTCGATTTTAGAGACCTCATCAAAGTGGCGTCGGTTGTACAGTCCCGTAAGATTATCGGTGCGTGCCAAACGCTTTAAGTCTTCTTGGATTTTGGTTTCAGCGGTGACGTCTTTGAAAATAGCTGCCGTGCCTACCGATTTGCCATTTTTTGTCAGCACTTCAGCAATTTGAACACTCAATATTTGATTTCGATAAGGCACTTTCGTAGAAGGGGTGTTAGTCGGTGAGCCTTCTACAATGTGTGCAACGGGCACGGTCACATCGCCAAATAAACCCTTCAAGCCACCCGAAATAATGGTGTCTTCGGTCTTTCCCAACAAATCACGGGCGGCCGAGTTAGTGAGCACTACTGCGCCAAATGGGTCTGTTACCACGATCCCCTCACGAGAATCCATGAGCAACGTAGACAATTTATCGCGTTCTAATGTTAATTCTGTATAGGACATCGACAGGCGATGGACCATTAAATTGAAAATATTCGCAATACGTGAGAATTCAACGTGCGATACCAACTCGATGGTTTCGGTAAGATTTTGACCCGTGATGTTGGCGATAACGGCACTGAGTTTCGCTACGGGAGGCAAAATGATGCGCCGTACATACAGGTTAATCACCAGCATGATGCTTAGCAGGGTAACTGTGGCAATACCATAGGTTATCCAGCGAGAACGGGACAATGCCGTGTCCACATTTTCCAACGATGTTTTTAACTGTATGAACCCAATGACCTTATTCTCGACTCCATGGCACCGAGTACAGCTTGGCTCGTTTTTAATAGGATAAATTAGGGTTTGTAGGCGCGTACCATCACTTTGTTTGTCGACCCTTTCATAGAGGTCACCAACGCGGGCAATTTTGTCGAGCGTATCTGCGGGCAATGTAATTGCCTGTACAACAACGTTATCTCTAAATGTATCAAACTGCTCATAACCAATCTGTTCGTTTACTTGATCGACTGTTTTTTTGTCCAGGAATGCTTCGTTACCGTTAAGGCGTGCGACTTTAATATCCATCACATCGGAGATTGACATGAGCGATTCGCGCAAAACATCGCCGAGGTCTGCGTAACCTGAGTTCATCAACGTATTGATAGACAAGACGGACGTATCCAATACATTAATCAAGGCAGTTTTGTTTTGTTTGGTGGTGGTCTGCTCGTGAACGTAGTTCATGTAAAAAGTGAGGGTTACAAGTCCAATAAAGCTCGCCACACTGATTGCCGATACCACCTTGGTTTGCAAGCTGTTAATCATCGTTGTCTACCTCGACGTAGCAGACCTGATTACGCCCATTGTTTTTTGCAATATATAATTGCTCATCAGCCAGTCGAATGAGCTCGTCTGGGTTTTTGGACGTGGTCTGCCTAAGGTCAGAGATACCAATGCTAACCGTAATTTTGATATCGTTGATAACCGCTTTTTGTATTTCTTTGCGCATTCGTTCTGCCAGTATTTTCGCACCTTCGATAGGGGTCTCTGGCAACAATACGATAAATTCCTCGCCGCCAAAACGGCAGGCAACATCGTTTGTACGAATCAATCTATTGATAATGTTGGAGGTTTCAACCAATACGGCATCGCCCGCATCATGACCATAGGTATCGTTGACCTTCTTGAAGAAATCAATATCAATCATCAATAGGTTTAATGGCTCATTGTCTGCAACCGAGCGGGTGATTTCGTGGGTAATGGCTACGTTGAAATAGTGGCGGTTAAATAAACCGGTCAAAGGGTCTATTGTCGAGAGGGTTTCAAGGCGTTTTTTCGCTTCTAAGTCTTGGGTAATATCTTCAAAACGTAAGCTTCTTCCAACCAGTGCGCCGGACTCATCGGTCAAAATATGTGCAGCTACGCGCAAAGTTTTGTTGTTAAGTTTATGAAGCACGGTGTTAGTGCCATCAGGTAAATCGTTAAACCAGGCTTTTATTTGGCCACCAGAACCCAGACACTCATCGAACATCTTGCCAATAAGGCTGTCTGCATTGACGCCAAGAATATCGCCAGCAGCTGGATTTGCCAACACAATCAAACCGCTGATGTCAGCACAGACCACCCCTTCTTGGTTCGTCTGAACAATGGCTAACAATTTGGTTCTTTCTTGTTCTAGTGCTTCGTTAGAGCGCTCAATTCTGTGGATCATTACATTGAAATTGCGTGCGATGTCGGTTAATTCGTCTTGACCATGGACCGGGGCGCGCAAATGTAGGTAGCCGTCAGCAACACGACGCATAGTGCCCGTAAGCGTATTAAGAGGGTTTATCAGCGTTTCAAAAATGTTGTAAAGCGCGGCCAAGGTAATGGCAATGATAGAAATGGCGAAAATAACGATGGTATTGGTGCGGTTGTCTTCGGCGATCTGGTTGGTGATGTACTGTGATGTAGAAATTTTAAGAATGCCTCGGACGGTGTGGTCTTCACCGTGGCATGTCTGACAGCGCTTCTGATTCTCAATGGGCGCCATAAATGTCAGTCGATCTTCGCCATTGACGGTTTCGTAATACTTAACGATTTTGTTGGTGCCAATGACTTCTTGTAAAACCTTGTCATTGGGCTTGATTACTTGATAAAACTCTTCGCTGTCTCTGGGATAGAAACTGTCTTCTCCCGTCATTGCGTTTACGCTGTCAATGGTGTTGTTGTCTAGAAATGCTTCGCTGCCGTCGACGCGAGTAATGGATACATGCGAAATGCCAGGTATCATTTTAAGTCCGTTTGCGTAGTCACGGGAGATGTCGGCGTAGCCTGCAATCATAATTGAATGCAGGTTTTCAATAATGCTCTTTGTTACCTTTGTCATCGCGGCTTCGTTAGACGCCATGATTTCACGCTTTTGGTTGTCGATAAAAAGCCACAGCATTGGAAGCATGCCTAGCACCATCACAATTGATATGACGACGGTAAGCTGCTTGCTAATGTAAGGTAATTTTTGTTTATTACGCAAGATTGTGCTCAAAGTCTTAAAATGTTGTTTAAAATCATTATATATAAGATGACAGACTACCTATAATAAGCCCACATTAAAAGAAACCCATGTCAATTGTTCGGAGAATAATATGTATAGAATATTGTCTAGCTTGGTTTTAGGCGCGATGTTAGTCGCCGTGCCAGTTACAGCAGATGAAGCTGCAGAGAAGGCGTTTCAAAACGCGGTAAAGATGACAACGGCCCGCCAAGGGTTTATGCAGTTACAAAGCCAGCAAACTGCTGCTATGGCTGCTGCGGCCGCTGGTAAGGCCGAGATCACTGCCGAAGTAGTAGCAGCAGCTCAGAACCTCGTTAACCTATCGCTTATGTTGCCGGACGTTTTTGGTGAAGGGTCGGGATTGGACGTGATCGATTTTACCCGCGCAGTACCTGAACTATGGGTGAATGTGGATGAACGTGATAATTTGATCAAGCGATTAGCTGGTCAAGCCAACCGTTTACTTGTAACGGCTGAAAGCGGCAATGCAGCTGAGTTTCAAAATGCCTTCAAGCAATTGACGGGCACTTGTAAGAAATGCCACGAAACATTCCGCGCTAAGACAGCGCCGCGTGACATGTGATCGCAGTAATAGTTTACAAGGCGACCAACTGGTCGCCTTTTTTGTCAAACATCAAGCAATATGAATGATTTTGTGGGTCTGGAGGGTCAGACGCCACTGTGGGTTCGCGAGACAATAGGCGATTGCCAACTGCGTCGAACTGATGTCTGTGGCGATGATACTGCTAGTATCATAGGGGTTCTTTGGGGACAAATAGCGGTATTTTGCGACTATATGCGCGAACTTCTCAGGCATAGCTTCGGTCTGGGGGTACACCAATTTCAACTCGTCACATCCTGTCAAGACCACAACACTTTTGCCCTTTGGGCTTACGCATATCCAATCGATACCAGCAGGTAAGGGCAAGGTGCCATTCGTCTCAATAGCAATCTCAAAGTGGTTGTTGTGGAAGGCTGTGATCAGCGGAGCGTCGATCTGCAGTGCGGGTTCACCTCCAGTGCAAATCACATAGGGTTTTTCTGCATTGCCTTGCGGCCACAGTGATAAAACGGCTGCGGCGAGCGCCTCTGCCGTCTTGAATTTCCCACCATTGACACCATCTGTTCCTAGGAAATCTGTATCGCAAAACTGGCATACTGCGGTAGCGCGATGGGATTCTTTGCCAGTCCATAGGTTGCAGCCCACAAACCGAACGAAAATAGCAGGTCGCCCAGTTTGCGCACCTTCGCCCTGCAATGAGTAAAACATTTCTTTTACTTGGTACATGCCTAAAACCTAATAATTGCTGTGATCCGTATCATACAGAAGCCTTAGGGCAGATAAAAAGGATTGGTGCAAAAGATGATGGAGACTTGGGTGGAACGGTAAGCTGCCCATCGCCATCTGATTTGCCTAGGCACTTTACAATCGCCACCCTGCGCGATGATAAATGGGGCATTCAGAGGAGCATGCATGTTACCACCGACGGCGTTAAAATCGTTTTTGTGGTTTGGCAATAGTTTGGACGAGCCATTGGCTTTTCATCAACCGCGATTTATTAACCTATCGTTCATGGGACTTACAAAAAAGCCCAAGGTGACAGTGTGGCACATTACGCCTATCCAGATACGTGGCTCTGTGGAACATAATGAGCCAGAAAAATCCGCCAATGCCCGGCAGGCAATGAGTAAAATGACAAAAATTGTCCCTGTGGATTTTTTGAAGGGTGGCAGATTGGCGTCATGTTAAGGACGTAGCGCCCCAATCCATCAGGGCAGGGTCTATCTTATTGTTATTAAAAGTATTTTCAGTTGCGTTTATGCCCCTTTTTTTGCATAATCTCGCCCGCTTTGCAGGTCATACTGCCAGTTATGGTGGTCGGACCGGTTCTCTCGCAATAGCTATCTGCAAACCCCGCCAGGCCCGGAAGGGAGCAACGGTAGCAGGGACGTTATGTGCCGAGATGTAGCTGGTTCGATCGCCACCCTTCCTACCGTCTCATTCCGCTGTAACTGATCTAAAAAAATCGACAATAACAGAGCGTTTACTGGTCTCATTCACGCTATTCAGACGAATGTGTGTCTATGCTGTGAGTGAGTAACAATACCCGTCACGATTCGCTTTCAATGGTTTTCACAGGCTGCTAGCATAGCGGTCACACACGCAATGACAAAATGACTATGAGTTATCAGGTATTGGCCCGAAAGTGGCGTCCCAAAGCCTTTGGTGAGGTAATTGGACAGCAACATGTTTTGCAGGCGCTTATCAATGCGCTGAACAATAATCGCTTACACCATGCTTATTTGTTTTCTGGCACCCGTGGCGTTGGAAAAACCACCCTAGCGCGAATTTTTGCCAAGAGTTTGAATTGCGATAAGGGTATCACCAGTGAGCCCTGCGGTACCTGTGGCGCATGTGTTGCTATTGACGAAGGGCGCTTTGTCGATCTAATAGAAGTTGATGCGGCCTCTCGGACGAAGGTTGAAGATACCCGCGAGCTGTTAGAAAACGTGCAATATGCGCCATCGCAAGGCCGGTTTAAGGTGTACCTCATTGACGAAGTACACATGCTATCTAATCACAGTTTCAACGCCCTCCTAAAGACATTAGAAGAACCGCCTGAGCATGTAAAATTCCTGCTTGCGACGACCGATCCGCACAAGTTGCCGGTGACAGTTTTGTCGCGTTGTCTGCAATTGAATTTAATGAACATGACACCGGCGCATATTGTCAGCCACCTGAATGACATATTGGCCAAAGAAGCGGTGTCATTTACGCCTGAGTCATTGTGGCAAATAGCGCGGGCTGCTGATGGCAGTATGCGGGATGCGCTCAGTTTGACCGATCAAGCGATTGCTTATACGGATGGCGCGTTAACCGATGCTTTGATTACGGCCATGTTAGGTGGTATTGATCGCGGTCAAATATTGTCATTGCTTCACTGTTTGTCTGATCGTAATGCGGCTGGCCTGTTGGCTGAAATCGAACAGTTATCGCGGTTTTCACCTGATTTCCATCACATGCTGACCGAATTATTAACCACCTTGCACCGGGTGGCGATTGCTCAAATAGCACCTGATGCGTTAGAAAATGACTTTGGTGACCGCGACGTTATTGTCGCAATCGCACAGAAAAATACGGCTGAAGACATCCAGTTGTTTTATCAGATTGGCATGTTAGCCCGCAAAGATTTGCCCTATGCACCAGATGCACGCAGTGGTTTTGAAATGGCCTTGCTGCGAATGATGGTGTTTTCGCCGGAAGCGACGGTCGGCGACCTGCCACCTATGCCACCGACACAAGCAGTGGACGGCTCAACATCGACAATGCCCACACCACGTCAGGCGTCGCAAGAACTCAGCGGCGGCGCGCAGCCAACGCAGCCTGAGCCGCAAACAGTCCCAGTCGATGAGCAGAAATCGATTGCCGTTGTGGCACCAACGAATCTAGATGCTGGTGAAATCATCGGCAACCCAGCTGCGGCAATGACCCAAACAGTGGTAGCTGAGCAGAAGGCAGTAACAGAAGACACTGCGCTACTATCAAGTCCATCACGGGAATCTGTACCAGAAGTTTCGGCCTCCGTAGCCAATACCATCGATATTCAGCCAGCAGGCCAAGGTCAACCGGCGCCAGAAATCTCAGCAGTAGATCTGCCACCTTGGGATGTGGTGCCAGCTAATCCAGTGCCGTCTATTGCAACACAACCTGCGGAAGTGGCTACGCCCGACATCGTGCCGGCCTATTCGGAAATGCCAGAGGCGTCCGAAGCTGCCGAAGCTGCAGAAGCTGCCGAAACAACAAGTACGCCGTCACCCGCCTTTTTATCGTCTGAAACCCAGGTGTCGCCAGAAATTGCAACGCCAGCGGAAACGATACCGCAGCCTCTAGTTAACGAAGATATCGGCAACCAAGAGGCGATTAATGCTGCACCCTTTAGGCTGGATAAAAGCCAGTGGGCGTCCCAATTTTGGACCATTGGTTTGGATGGGATGACAGAAAGTATTTTTGGTAATGCCTGTCTAGAGGGGTTTGATGCTGGCTGTTTGAGTTTACTGGTGGATCAAGATTACGAAGCGCTGTTTAGTGAATCTCACAGTGATAAGCTGCAACAACGGCTGCAGCCGCTGGTAATGGATCTCAATCGTGTGTCAGTGCGGTTTGGCGCGCCAAACCAAGAAACCCCCTTTATGCTGCGGGCCCGGGTAAAAGAAGAGCAACGTGTATCAGCAGTGTCGATATTGAAGGCTGATCCTTTCGTACAACAATTAGAACAATCCTTTGGTGCGCGACTCGATGAAGGGTCGGTGAAGCCAAGGCTGCATTAATAGACTAAGGAGTCTGATATGTTTAAAGGCAACATGGGCAATTTGATGAAACAGGCCCAGCAAATGCAAGACAATATGAAACGCGCGCAAGACGAAGTGGCCAAAATGGAAGTCACAGGTGTGTCTGGCGCTGGCCTAGTAGAGGTGGTGATGACTGGGCGGCATGACGTGCGGTCTGTAAAACTAGACGACAGCTTGATGTCAGAGGACAAAGAGCTCGTTGAAGATTTATTGGCCGCGGCGGTCAATGATGCAGTCAGAAAAATTGAAGCAACCAGTTCAGAAAAAATGGCCTCTGCAACCGCGGGCATGCAATTGCCACCGGGTATGAAGCTGCCATTTTAAATACGCCCATTTTCCGCAACCACTTCGCCGTGTTTTGAAGGCCGTGGTGCCCAGTCGGGATTCAACCCACTCTTGAATGAGATGACAGTAACGCCATGTCCTACAGTCCTTTAACAGAGCAATTGATTCAGTCATTACGCGGTTTGCCTGGCATCGGTATTCGTTCGGCTCAAAAGATGGCTTTGCATTTGTTAGAGCGAGACCGGGACGTTGCCGCGCGTTTAGCCAGTGCCCTGCAAGCTGCGCTTGAATCCGTTGGCCATTGCGAACACTGTCGTATGTTGACCGAACAGAATCTGTGTCCTACCTGTGCGGATACCGACCGAGATGACCACATGCTGTGCGTTGTTGAAAGTCCGGCGGATGTCGAAGCGATTGAACGGGCTGGCGGCTTCAATGGCCGATACTTTATTTTGATGGGCCACCTGTCGCCGATCAATGGCATTGGTCCAGAGGATTTGGGGTTAGACCAACTCCGGAATCGCCTAAATGCAGGCGGTATTTCTGAATTGATAATCGCAACCAACCCGACGGTTGAGGGCGACGCTACTGCACATTTTATTAGCAACGATGTACGGTCATGTGAAGGGCTCACGGTTTCCCGCATTGCCCATGGCATTCCCTCAGGAGGCATCATCGAGCAAGTCGATGGTCAAACCCTGTATCGCGCGCTACAAAGTAGAGCAAAGGTGTTATGAATATAACTTACGAATGGGTAAGTGAAGATCAACGAGTTAAAGCTTTAGTCGATCAGTGGTGCTCACAAGATTTTGTCACCATAGACACAGAATTTGTGCGCACACGTACGTTTTATCCTCAAGTGGGATTGCTACAGGTGGCGGATAATCAGGGTGTTTATCTTATCGACCCGCTGGCATTGACAGATTTGTCACCACTAACCCATTTGCTAGAAGATCCAACGACGATCAAGGTGTTGCATTCAGGCTCCGAAGACGCCGAGATTTTTCATTATTTTTTTAAAGCCCATTCTCGTGCCGTCTTTGACTCACAAATAGGCGCAGGTGTTCTCGGACTGGGGATGTCTATTGGCTACGCCAATTTGGTAAAGGCAGAGTTAGATTTTGATGTGCCAAAGGAAGAAACTCGCTCTGACTGGCTGAAACGGCCATTGAGCGAATCACAAAAGCAATATGCTGCGTTGGATGTGCATTTTTTATATCAAATTTACCAGAAGCACGCGGCTTTGCTGCGGACGGCTGGTCGTTTTTCATGGGTCATTGAAGACAGTGAACGCATGATTTCCGCTGCGTTACCCAATGACACCCTAGATTACTATCAAAAAATACGTGTGGCCTGGCAATTGAAGGGAGAAAGGTTGTGGCTACTGCAGCAGCTGGCGTCCTGGCGAGAATTGCAAGTCGCACAGATGGATATTCCACGCGCTCGTTTTATTAAGGACGCAGTGCTTGCAAATATCGCACAAATGAAGCCAACGTCTGTTCAGCAACTGCATCAAGTGGCAGACCTATCGCACCGTACTGTTAAACAGTGGGGCGACACCATAGTTGCGTTTTCCAATGCAGCAAATGAGATTCCGAAATCCGATTATCCCCAGCGCATCATGGGGCCACTGAAAAAAGAGGCGAGTACCCTATTAAAATCACTGCGGGTGTTTTTAGAGGAAATATGCCTAGTAGAAGATATCCCAGTCGAATTGGTCGCCCGCAAAAAATATTTAGAACTGCTCATCAATAGTGGCTTATATACCGGTGCCTATGCATTGCCTGAATATTATTGCGGGTGGAGGAAAGACCTTGTAGGCACGCCACTATTAGAAAAATTGTCACAACTCGACCGAATACAGCAAGGATAATTGGCCAATATGAAAACCCTTATCAGTATCTACAAATCGGATAAAGCAGATGAGATGTATCTTTATGTTGCTCGGGTAGCGGGTTTGTCCAAGGTGCCAGAAGCCTTGTTGTCACAATTTGGAAAGCCTGTCCATGTAACTGATATGATTTTGACGCCAGACCGAAAACTATCGCGGGCAGAGGCCACAAGAGTTTTGGAGCAAATTGATACAGCCGGTTTTTATCTGCAGATGCCGCCTAAAAAGGAAGACTATCTGTTGAGCTTATTTAAAGACACGTCTGACCGCTATAAGGGGATGTCATAATGACGACGTTGCCCTATTGGAAGGCGCTGCCCTTATCTGAAATGTCAAAGGAGCAATGGGAAGGCCTGTGTGATGGCTGTGCGCGCTGCTGCTTGCAGAAGTTGCAAGACGATGAAACCGATGAAATATTTTATACACGGGTGGTGTGTCATTATCTGAAAGAAGATGGGCAGTGCAGCTGTTATAGCGACCGCCAAAAGTATGTGCCGGACTGCGTTTGGCTAACGCCTGAAGACGCTAAAAGCTTTCATTGGCTGCCTGATACCTGTGCCTACAGGCTGGTTGCACAGGGTGACGATCTACCCGATTGGCATCCATTGATATCGGGTAAACAGCAATCAGTTATCACAGCAGGTATCTCCGTATTACGCTATGACCTGATTCCAGACGACCAGATAGACGAAAAACATTGGCAAGACCATCTTATTGATTGGGTGCAATATGACTGACGGTTCCATTATTGAAGCAGGGTATTATCAAATAGCATGGCTGGTATACGGAATGGCAGCCTTGGGATTGCTACTCGCGTGTTGGCATCTGGTACGACGTTTCAAGTCCAGTGATGTGCGGTGGTACCTGATGTCAGTTTTGGCGGTAGGCATGGCGGTGCCTAGTTGGGAGAATGGCGATAATGCATACTGGGCACCAGCCATTTTGGTCGGCGCATTTGATTTTTTGGACGGCATTGATAAAGGCCTTAATGTTGCACTTGAAAAGGCTCTTATCAGCTTGTGGCCCATTGCCGGATTCATTGCTGTAGCTTCAGTGCTTTTGCTACTAAAGCGTATCGTGCGGCGTGTCAGAGCTTGATCCAGATCCAATCTAGCCCCAGTTTTTTCAATTGAGGGCCTCTTGATTAAGAAAGAGTCCCTTTAGCCTGTTTTCTCCAAGCCCCCGATTGCGATAACAACATCCCGGCCAACATCAATAGGCAGCCAAACAACTCTCTGCCGGTTAACACCTCTGTTAAAAATAGCCAACCGCCAAAGGCCGCAAATACGGTTTCCATGCTCAAAATTACGGCGGCATGGGCTGGTGGGGCTTCTCGCTGTCCAAGAATCTGCAGTGTATAGGCAATACCAACCGATCCAATGCCAGCAAATAGCAGTGGACCAACAGTCACGCGTATTTGTGACCACAACAAGGTTTCAAAGCTAAAGGCTGCGATAAAACTTAACAACATGCAGACTGTAATTTGCACCAATGACAGCTTGAGTGGACTAAAGTGACGCCCCCAGTGAAAGACAGCCAATACATGGCCTGCCCAGAAAAAAGAGCCTAACAACTCCAGCACGTCGCCGCGGTTGATATCGAGTTCGGCATTAATGCTTAAGAAATAAAGGCCGACCACTGCCAAACCAGCGCCGAGCCAAGTATAGATTGCAGTTTTTTCATGTAAAAAATAGATTCCCAACACCGGTACCAACACCAAGTACAGGCCTGTGATAAAGGCTGCCTTGCCTGCGGTCGTATATTGAATGCCAATTTGTTGCAACGACGAGCCTGCAAACAAAAACAGGCCACAAATCAAACCGGCCTTAATGAGGCTAGCAAGGCTGTCGTTTTTGTGGGCTCGCTCGATCGCGCTGTTTCTCATTAACCAGATAACCGGTATGAGTGACAAAGCAGCGAGTAAGAACCGTACGGCATTGAAACCATAGGGTTGCATGGCATCCATGCCCATGCGCTGTGATACAAAAGAAAACCCCCAAATAATGGCGGTGATGAGCAAGTAAATATCGGCTCGTAGTTTTGCAGAGTGCATAGGCGGTTTCCCAAGGCGTAAGGGGTTATACAATGGACTTAAAAAGGGAGCAACTTGGCGTGGTTAGCTCTGTATGGCAGCACTGGTACAACAGCACTGGTACAACAGCACTGGTACAACAGCACTGGTACAACAGCACTGGTACAACAGCACCAACTCCAGATGCAATGTTGCAGGTAAAGTCTGTTGGTATCAATTAGGCCAATGGCTAATAGCCTAACGCCTACCAAGAAGCGTTAGGTGGTCGGACTTTTTTTATCCATCAACAAACTAATGATGGCGAGAATCGATGATGCCACCATCAGCATTAACGATATGGCATTGAGCACTGGTGTTGCGCCTTCTCTTAGACGATCAAACATCGCAATCGTCAACGGTGCATCGGACCCAACCAACATGAGTGTGGTGTTAAAGTTCTCGAAGGACATCAAAAAGCTCACAATCCCTGCACCAATGAGCGCAGGTTTTAAAAAGGGCAGTGTGATGGTCCAAATGGCACCCCACTTCGTCGCACCTAGGTTGAGTGCCGCCTCTTCTAGGCTAAGATCGAACTTACGAAGTCGAGCCGATACGATCAGGGTGCAAATGGTACTAATAAAGGCAAATTGGCCCAAAATCACCAGCGTCGTACTGGGATAGAGGAAATCGAGTTCCCATCCGAAATTCATCTCAAACCAGTTGGCGATTGAGCTAGAAAACACCAAAATCGACACGCCGAGAATGACACCTGGAATGACCAGTGGCATGAGCATCAATATATACAGCAGATTTTTGCCTGGAAATTGTTCGCGCTCGAATAAGAAAGCATTGCACGTCGCTAACAACAACGACAACACCGTAGTGCAACTGGCAATAAAGAAACTGACCAGAATGCTTTTCAGTATCGGATCGTCTTGAAATAACCCCAGCTTGGGCTGTTCAGATCCAAAAAACCAATCCAGAGTCGCCCCCTTCCATGGCAAAGAGGGAAATAAGCTGTCATTAAACGCAAAGGTACCCACTACGATCAGAGGTGCTGCCAAATAGAGGAAAAACAGCACGACGTAACTTGCGTAGGTCGTCCGAAATAATCGGCTATGGGGGATGGATGGAATCATAGCGATAACCTCAGGACATGACGCGGGTGAAGGACTGGCGGGAAAGCTTTAGCCCTAACCAGACAATAAAAGACGACAAAAACAACAATAAGATGCCAAATGCCGAGCCCTGTTCCCAATTAAAGCGGGTAATAAACTGTGTGAAAATTTGTTCGGTAAACCAGAGGCTATCTTTCCCACCTAGTAGAGCCGGTGTGAGGTAGTTGCCCAGTGTTAACATGAAGACAACGATGCAGCCTGACACGATACCGGGCATTGCGTGGGGGATGACAACCTCACGCATCACGGTGAAGCCATTGCCACCCAAATCGTAACCAGCCTCGATATAGCTGTCGTCTAGACTGTCTAGAGTTGTGGTCAGGGGCACCACCATAAATAGCATCGAGGTATAGACGAGGCCTACGATTATCGCGGCATCGTTATACAAGAATTCAATAGGACCATCGGTGAGCCCAAGCCATTGTAAGCTGCTACTCACAACACCCGTTTCTCGCAATAAAATCATCCAGCCATAGGTTCTTACCAATTCGCTCACCCAAAAAGGAATCAGACAGAGTGCGAACACCAAGCCTTTGGTTCGACCTCTCAGCATTTTGGCAATGTAGTAAGACACAGGAAAGGCGATTATCAACGTGAGAAAAGTCACGAGAATACTCATGGTCGCGGTACGTAAAAAGGTGTTCCAATAAAGTGATTCAGTAAAAAATTCTGCGTAGTTGCTAAGGCTAAAAGCATATTCGCCAGCGGATACACGCTCGCTTAACGAAATGATGGCCATATTGACATGCGGCAGAATGATTAAAAGCAATAACCACAACAACATAGGGGTCAATAGCAACAATAAGCCCAATCGCAATTTAGGGGTGCGCAGTGACATCAGTTAACCCTCGACCCTATAGCAGCGCGTTTGTTCAGTGGTCCATGAGAGGGAGAGTAACTCTCCTTTTCTCAGGTTTTCAAAATCTGCCGTTTGCGGCATGCTGACAGTCACTTCGCCATTGCTTTGTGGGTCTTTTACCAATATTTGGCTTTTGGCCCCATCGAACAATACGTTGACCACGTGGCACGCGAGCTGGTTACTGTTGTTTGAGTCGCCTTGGCCCCGCACCAAGCTAATGGCTTCTGGACGGACAAATATCTCAACCTTGTCACCATTGTTAAAGGATTGATTTTCTCCAGAGACCCCGTGCAGTCCCAGACCAGAGTCGGTGGTGATTTCCAATCCATTCGCAGATTGGCTGGATATCCGGCCCATCCAGCGGTTGCTCTCACCCACAAAACCCGCTACGAAGGCATCTTTGGGATGGTAGTAAAGATCGTGCGGTGTACCCTGTTGTACAAAGGCACCGTGATTCATCACGGCGACCTGATCAGACATCACCAAGGCTTCAGATTGATCGTGGGTAATGTAAACAAAGGTGGTGCCAAATTCTTCTTGGAGCTGTTTGAGTTCGATCTTCATGTGTTCGCGTAACTTCAGATCTAGAGCGCCAAGGGGCTCGTCTAGTAGTAAGACATCTGGGTTCAACACCAAACAGCGGGCAATAGCGATGCGCTGTTTTTGCCCACCTGACAGCTGTGCAATATTTTTGTTGCCTGAATCTGGCAGGCCGACCCGTTGGAGAACGCCCTTTACGCGGTCGCCAATTTCATGTTTGGCTACTTTGCGTTGGCGAAGGCCATAGGCAATGTTTTCTGCAACCGTCATGGTTGGGAACAGCGCCAAATGTTGAAATACCATGTTAACTGGGCGCTTGTTTGGGGGTGTATTGGTTACCGACTGACCCTTGATGAAAATATCGCCACTGGTGGGTTTTTCAAACCCAGCAAGCATGCGTAACAGGGTGGTTTTACCACACCCAGAAGGACCGAGGATAGAGAAGAAAGAACCTTTTGGAATCTGAAATGACACGTTATCTACTGCCGTAAAACCGCCATCAAAGGTCTTTAGTATGTTGCGACATTCGAGGTCGTAAGTGTCAGGGCCTGCTGAGGAATCTTGTGTTGGATGTGCGTTCACATCGGTAATGATTGAAGAGCTGTTGGTCATAATGTCCCTTGAACGCGTTGCGCTACATGGAGATAGCGGGCCTTGCAGTATGTATTGTGGAGTCCGATAAAATCAACCAAGCGTGACCCGACAGTCATCTCAGCTACTTTACGATGTGAAAACGATCTAATGCTAGGTTACCCAATAAACCCCAGCAGAATGGAGCGGTCTTGCTGCTCACATTCCACAGAGGTTGATGTTTTTGAAGGGCTTAGCCTGCCGCTTTTACGCGATCAAGCACCTTACCTTCAATTTCTTCTAAGCCAGCTGGTACTGGTGGGTACCATTTGATGTTATCAACATCCGCTGGTGGGAAGCTTTCCTGATACTGTGCCTTCAACGTATCGTTGACGTAGGCATCCGCACCTTGAGAGGCAGTAAAGTTACCTGCTGCTTCGGTGATCATGGCTGCAATCTTAGGCTGCATCACGAAGTTGATCCACTGATAAGCGGCGGCTTCATTGTCAGCTTTGCGCGGGATAGCGAAGGTATCAATCCAACCCAATGCGCCAGACTTCGGAGATACGAAGGTGATCGCTTTGTTTTCGTTGTTGAGTTTCCAACCCGCTGCGTCCCATGCCATTGCTGCATTCACTTCACCAGAGCGCACCAAGTTGATCAAGGCGTCACCACCTTCCCAATAGGTCTTCACATTGGCTTTACAGCTGATCAATTTCTTTTCAACCTTGTCCATAATCTGTGTGTATTTTGCGACATCGCCATAGGCAGCAAATGGATCTTCACCCATTGCGAATGCAAAACCAATCAGCGTAGGACGTTTCAAACGATAAGAAACCTTGCCCGCAACATCAGCATTACATAAATCGGTATAATCTTTTACGCTACCTGCCTTATCACGGTTGACGACCAAACCACTGGTGCCCCATACATGAGGTACACCATAAACTGCACCTTCAAAAGTGGTGCTTTTCTTAGTGGCATCGAGCATAGATCCAATCATTTGACTCGCATCGATCTTGGATAGGTCAATGGGCTTGTAAATGTTGAAATCTGCCTGGGCACTGACAATACGGTCTTGGCTAGGCTGCACGAGGTCGAAACCGCCGCCACGTGTCGCACGTAACTTAGAAATCATGCCTTCGTTGTTTGATTTAGTAACCTCTACATCAATGCCAGTTTGCTGCTCAAACATCTCAACAACATTGTCTGGTGCATAACCACCCCATGTTAAGATGCGTAAGGTTTCTGCTTGAGCAGGTAATGCAGCGAATGTAAGGCTCGCGGCTAGCGCGCATAGCGCCGTTTTTGTCATGGTCTTTTTCATTCTTGTTATTCTCCCTAAATACGGTGGGTAGATTTACCCTTGAATGGATCCATTAGCGACTTTAAAAAGACTAATATGCGTAGCATCTAATAGGGTTGAGCAGCCTAGGGCATCATTAAAAAATACGCATTTTTCAACATACAGCAAAAATATGGTAAAAACACCCCTCTTTTGCCTACAGTGTATCCCTAAGGGTGTATGAATTTGGGTCAAATATTGGTAACCAATGTCAATGGGCTTTCAGAGGAAAAACAAATGGACGTAGCTGGAAAACTGATCGTAATAACGGGCGCAGGTCGGGGTTTGGGTTTGGCAATGGCGCAACACTTTGACAAGGCCGGTGCCAGTCTGGCCTTGGTCGATGTCGACAAAGCGTCGGTCACCACACTTGCGGCGTCTCTACAACATGCCAGAGGCTACGAGACCGACATTAGCGATGAAAGTGCGGTCGTCACCCTGTTTGAAACTATCGTTAAAGATTTCGGACGACTGGATGGCTTGGTTAATAATGCCGGTATTTTACGAGATGGCCTGTTAATTCGAGAAAAAGACGGAAACATTGACCGGCTACCATTGCAGCATTGGCAGCAAGTGATTAATGTGAATCTGACAGGCGTGTTCTTGTGTGGCAGAGAGGCTGCAGCACAAATGGTGTCACTGAAAACCCCAGGCGTGATCGTCAATATATCGAGTATCAGTCGTGCTGGGAATTTTGGACAGACCAACTATAGCGCTGCTAAGGCTGGTGTTGCCGCAATGACCACCACATGGGCGAAAGAACTGGGGCGATACAACATCCGCTGTGCAGCAGTGGCGCCGGGCTTTATAGCCACAGATATGACAGCACAAATGCCTGAGGCGGCCATAGCACAAGCAACCGCAGCAGTGCCGTTAAAGCGCATGGGAACCCCTGAAGACGTTGCAAAATCAGTCAATTTTATTTTTGAAAACGATTATTTTACCGGTCGTATAATTGAAACCGATGGAGGTTTACGGATATGAGTCGCGAGATTGTTATTGTTGCTGCAAAGAGAACCCCGATGGGCGGGTTCCAAGGTGCTTTGTCAGCTTTGTCAGCACCAGAGTTGGGCGCGCAAGCGATCAAAGGTGTATTGGATGCGGCTGGATTGTCTGCCGACAAGGTAGACGAAGTCTATATGGGTTGTGTTTTGCCTGCAGGACTAGGGCAAGCGCCAGCTAGGCAGGCTGCATTATCTGCAGGTTTGTTAGAAAGTACGCCCTGTACCACGGTTAACAAGGTGTGTGGTTCTGGTATGAAAACCGTCATGATGGCGGCTGATCAGCTAAAAGCCGGTCACGACGGTGTTTATGTCGCGGGTGGTATGGAGTCGATGTCGAATGCGCCGTACATGCTAGATAAGGCTCGCGCAGGGTACCGCATGGGACACCAAAAAGTATTAGATCACATGTTCCTTGACGGTTTGGAAGATGCTTACGATAAGAATGCTATGGGCGTTCATGCTCAACGCACGGCGGATGAGTTTTCACTGACCCGTGAAGCGATGGATAACTTTGCTATCCGATCCCTATCACGTGCCAATGAAGCCATCGCGAATGGTTGGTTCAAAGATGAAATCAGTGCCGTTGAAGTAGTCACACGAAAGGGTACAACACTGGTGGCAGATGACGAGCAACCGGGTCAAGCGCGTCCAGACAAAATTCCACAGCTACGTCCTGCCTTTGCTAAAGACGGTACCATTACCGCTGCGAACTCGAGCTCGATTTCAGATGGTGCTTCGGCGCTATTGATCACAACAGCAGACAAGGCAAAAGCATTGGGGCTTACCCCGCTTGCCAAGATTGTTGACTACAGTTCACACGCGCAGGCGCCGAGTACCTTTACCTGTGCACCGATCGGTGCAGTGCGTAAAATTCTGGATCGCCAAGGCCTCACTGCCAGTGATTTTGATTTGGTAGAAGTCAACGAAGCGTTCGCCATGGTGACCATGTTGGCGATGCAAGAAATTGGTTTTACTGCCGAGCAAACAAACATCTCTGGTGGTGCCTGTGCATTGGGACATCCATTGGGATCTTCGGGTTCACGCATTATCGTGACGCTGCTACACAACCTAAAGCGTACCGGTGGAAAGCGCGGTTTGGCTACCCTCTGTATCGGTGGCGGAGAAGGTACCGCCATTATGGTAGAAATGCTGTAACAGAACACCTCGGTTGACCTTAATAACAGTCAGGATGCATCAGCACCTGGCTGTTTTTTTTGCCTTACTTTGGGCAATCAAGGCTGGGGTGCATATCACTGCTCTGAGGGGTTGTAAGATCCTTGGTGTAGGAGAAGCGGCAGTTCAGCGCTTCATGTGATTGGTCTAAATTTAATATGCCGTTTGCCACTGTAGATTGGTACACTGAGCCCACTTGTTTAGGATTAACTGGAAGCCCGTAATGACCGATAAAGAAGATTTTATACGCCACACTGGTACCGACACCCGTGCGGTGCGCGGTGGGCAGCGTCGTACTATGGAACGTGAACACTCTGAAGCGCTGTTTTTAACCTCAAGTTATGTATTTGAGTCGGCAGCTGACATGGCGGCCACTTTTTCAGGCGAAGTCGAGGGTAACGTTTATTCTCGATACACCAATCCTACAGTGAGAAATTTTGAAGAACGTTTGGCGTTGATGGAAGGTGGTGATGCTGCTGTAGCTACATCTTCTGGCATGGCAGCCATTTTAAGTGTCTGCATGAGTTTGCTTCAGGCTGGAGACCATATAGTCGCCTCCCGTAGCATTTTTGGCTCGACTACCAACTTGTTCACCAAGTACCTCGAGAAGTTTGGTGTCCCAGTTACCTTCGTCGCCCTGACCGATTTATCGGCTTGGGAAGCTGCTATTCAACCCAATACCAAATTGTTTTTCTTAGAGTCGCCGTCTAATCCTTTAGCGGAAGTGGCAGACATCAGCGCGGTATCTGCAGTGGCGCGACAACATGGCATTGTCAGCGTGGTGGATAACTGTTTCTGCACGCCTGCACTGCAAAAGCCTTTAGCATTGGGTGCCGATCTGGTGGTGCATTCGGCAACCAAATATATCGATGGGCAAGGGCGGGCAATGGGTGGTGCCGTTGTGGGTAGCTTCGCCCATATTGCTGACATTGTCGGATTTTTGAGAACGGCTGGCCCTACCATGAGTCCCTTCAATGCTTGGGTGTTTTTAAAAGGACTGGAAACCTTGAGTTTGCGCATGCGGGCACACAGTAGCAGTGCCCAATATCTCGCAGAATGGCTTGAGCAACACCCCAAGGTCGAGCGCGTGTACTATACCGGTTTAAAAAGCCACCCCCAGCATAAATTGGCAGCCCAACAAATGAGAGGTTTTGGTGGCGTAGTAGGGTTTGAAGTAACGGGGGGTCAGGACGCCGCATGGCGGTTAATCGATGCGACACAGTTACTGTCCATTACGGCCAATTTGGGCGATGCGAAAACGACCATCACCCACCCAGCGACGACCACCCATGGCAAATTGTCTGATCAACAACGAGACGATGCTGGCATCAAACCAGGCTTGGTTCGTATAGCGGTCGGTTTGGAAGACGTGGACGACATTCAGGCAGACCTCATTAGAGGACTGGAGGCAGTGTAATGGATACGAACCGGCAGACCATCCATCAAGCCATGCAGGCACTCAATACCGTGGTTTTGGGTAAAGAACGGCATATTCAATTGGCATTGTGCGCTATTTTTGCTGGTGGTCACGTGCTGATGGAAGACTTACCTGGTATGGGTAAAACGACTATGGCGCAAGCCATTGCGAAGGTCTTAGGACTGCATTATCAACGTATTCAATTTACCAGTGACCTATTGCCCTCCGACGTCGTCGGCGCCACTATTTTTGACCCGAGCCAACAAACCTTTCGCTTCCATAAAGGGCCAGTTTTTAGCCAGATGGTACTGGCAGACGAACTGAATCGTGCAACACCAAAGTCGCAAAGTGCCTTGTTAGAGGCCATGGAAGAGGGACAGGTCACCGTCGACGGTCAGTCACAGCCACTCCCGCAACCCTTTTTTGTCATGGCCACACAAAACCCGCAATCTCAAACAGGCACCTTTCCATTGCCAGAGTCGCAACTCGACCGCTTTTTGATGCGGTTAAGTTTGGGTTATCCAAATCCCGAAGCCGAACAGGCTTTGCTGATGGGTGATCAAGGTCGTGCACGTTTGGCGACGTTACAGCCGGTATTAAATACTGAATTGTTGTCATTCATTCAGCAGGAAGTGGTGACACTAACCACCAGCCCAGCACTGATTCAATATGTGCATCGTCTTGTTCAACACACCCGCCAACATGAAGACGTCCAGTTAGGTCTGTCACCGCGTGGGGCGATAGCGTTGGTGCAGGCAGCAAAGGCTTGGGCCTACATTGAAGGCCGGCTACAGGTGTTACCCGAGGATGTGCAGTCAGTGTTCGTGCCTATTGCGAGTCACCGACTTATTGGGCGACATGAAAAACAGGGTGATGTACTGGCGCGCCAGTTACTCGCTCAAGTACCTGTGGTTGCAGGGGCTTCCTAAACCCTATCTCTAAAAGACGCGGCGGCGAGGAGGCGATTAGCATGTGGCGCAGGATAAAAAGCATCGGTGTATTACCCCCGCGTCGCTATTTCCAGCAGTGGATTGCCTCCAGGATCGACCGCCGAACAGAAACCCAATTTAACCAACGCCGCATCTACATCGTTCCTTCAAAAGCGGGCCTGGGTTTATTGTTGCTATTTTCCATCACCATTCTGTTAGGCATTAATTTCCAGAACAACTTGGTGTTTATGGTGGCCTTTTGGCTGCTAGCGATGCTCACCATCAATATCTTGTTCACCTATCGTAATCTATCTGGATTAACGCTACGTGCCATACATGCAGAGCCTTGTTTTGCAGGCGAAAAAGCATTGTTTTGGTTTGAAATAACAGAGCATCAAGGACGTGAACGGCCGAGTATTCATGTGGGCTGGGAGCAACAGGATGCAGTAGTGATCAATCTAAAAGCGCATGAAACTTTGCGTATCAGCCTCTCTCATGGGACGCAAGCAAGAGGGTGGCTCATTCCAGAAAGACTCACTGTTATTACCCGTTTTCCTACTGGATTGGCCCGTGCTTGGGGTTACTTTCTGCCGGATGTTAAAGCCATTGTTTATCCAAAGCCCCAGTTACTGCCCGATGGTAGCGCTCAGACTGGTGCGGATCCCAACCAGAGCAAAGGGCGCGAAATACCACGCGGAAGCCATGATTTTTCGGGCATACGGTCTTATCGTTCTGGTGATTCAATGAAGCAAATTCATTGGCCACAATTTGCAAAAACCGGCCATTTGGCGAGCCGTGAGTTTGTCGATTACGAGCAGGCAGCACAGTGGCTAGATTGGACGCATTGGCAGGGGCAGAGCGATGAGCGTGTGTTGGCGCACTTTACTGCTCGGGTGATTGGTTTTCACAGGGACAACACACCTTGGGGGATGCAAATTCCAGATCAACGATTTGAAATGGATGTGGGTGAGGCGCATCGGGTACAAACACTCACGGCACTCGCCCTTTATGGAGTGAAAGTGCCATGACACGGCCAAGCGACGACGGCTTGAGGCCCAGCTTGGGCTGGCGACCGCTCATGCAAGAAAGCCAACAGCTTACCCGACAAGGCCTACTGTGGCTTATCCTATCGCAATTGGCTGTGGTCGGGTTGTTTGTGACACCGATGCCAATATGGGTCATGCCTGTCATGTTGTTAACTGCTACTTGGCGTTTTCGTATGTTACAGAAAAGGTGGCAGTTGCCCAGTGGTTGGGTCAAGGCATTAGCGGTGCTGCTTAGCCTAGGCGCAGTTGCCGTCAGCGACATTCATCCCCTGTCATTAGACGCCGCGACCATTCTATTGTTACTGGGCTTTTCGCTCAAAAACTTGGAAATGGCGCAGCGACGAGATGCTATTTTGGCTGTCTATATCGGTTACTTTTTGGTTGCAGTGAGCTTCTTATTTAGCCAAACCTTACTGGCAACGCTTACCGCCATCCTGGTGTTAATGTTGCTCACCGCAACGCTGATTGGTGTTCAGTTAACGCGACCGCAGCCCATGATCCGCACCTTAAAAATCAGTTCGTCTTTATTGGTACTCAGTTTGCCATTGATGATCGTGGGTTATTTGTTCTTCCCCCGTTTACCGCCGCTGTGGTCAGTACCTATGCAGCAGAATCAAGCCCGTACCGGAATTAGCGACAGTATGTCACCCGGGGACTTTGCCTCCATTGCAGGTTCTGGTGCCTTGGCATTTAGAGCAACCTTTTCTGGCAATCCACCACAACAGGTCGATCGCTATTGGCGCGGACCCGTGCTAACCCATTTTGATGGCAATACCTGGACTCCCACAACAGCCTATGTCGAACGTCGAAATTTTTTACCCGATAGAATTCAACCTTCTGGATCGCCTGTCTTTCAACCCAACTGGCAGCTTGGTGATGCTGTCGGTCGCTATTCAGTGGTGTATGAACCGTCCAATCAATGGTTCGCATATAGCCTAACCCCTTCACGGGTAATGAATGGCGAGGCAAGGGTGGGACAGGATTTTCAAGTGGTTGCCACACAAAAGATGGATGCCCCGCTACGGGTAGAATATGAATATTATCAAAATGCAGTGCTAGACCCGGTGCTATCCGAAAGGGAACGTCAAGCGACGTTACAGCTACCGACTGGCATAGAGCCCAGAACACGTGCCTTTATTGAAGACCTGCGTATTAGGCATACGGATCCCCAGGCGCTCATCTTGGCAACGTTACGCTGGTTCCAAGAATCTCCCTTTTATTACACCCTGTCACCAGGGACGCTGCCCACAACCAACAGCGTGGATGCGTTTCTATTCGATAGTAAACGGGGTTTCTGTGCCCATTATGCTGGCGCCTTTGTAGTGATGATGCGCATGGCAGGTATTCCTGCGCGCGTTGTGTCGGGTTATCAAGGTGGAGAGTGGAACGAAAAAGGGGGGTTCATCGCAGTGCACGAGTTTGATGCACATGCTTGGGTTGAGCTCTGGTTACCCTCGGCTGGTTGGGTGGCCTTTGACCCTACTGCCTGGGTTGCCCCAGAACGGATAGAGCAAAACTTGCGATCTGCGGTGGCAGATTCGGGCGGATTCTTAAATGGATCGCCATTGTATGCGCTGCAATTTTCATGGTTTAACGGGTTGCGGCTCAGTGTCGACGCTTGGCAATTCCGGTGGCAGCGATGGATTATGGATTATGACCAAAGAGGCCAGTCATTGTTTATCGCTCGGTGGCTTGGCAACATAGACAGCACCACAGCCGTGGCCTATGCCTTAGGATTTATTACGCTGTTGGGGCTATTTTGGATAGCGGCCTTAGGTTTGTTGCAACCACACCACAGTAAAGACCCCATCGCCGCGCAGTGGCAAATGTTGCGAGAGCAGTTAGGGCGCTATGGTATTGACGTTGACCAACAGGTCACCCCTAGCCAGCTATCGTCATTATTGGCTGGCTTGTCTGCATTACAGCAGCAAGCCATTCAGCAGTATGCCAATCAACTCAATCGCTATTTGTACCATTCAGATGCCCCGCCATACGCCGACATCAAGCGACAATATCGCAACGCAATAGCCGCGCTCGAGCCGCGATGGTGGAAACGTGCATTAGGTTTCCGTCACCTGTTCGGCAGATAAGTCTGATAACCAGCCTATGGTCATGTGTTCACGGCTTCAACTACCAATTAATTGCCTATGCCTATTTAAAGGAATATGCCAAACCCTGCATTTCTTGATAGAATTGCCCACACTTTGACCCTGTGAACAGCATCAGCAAACACTGATTGCCATTGACAAGCACTAACTATCGACATGCGAGGATCGACATTGTGAGCAAACTGGAAGTTCAAAGCCATCTAAATGACTGGCAAGACAAGGAAGCGATTGCAGAAGAAATGATCGCTTACATCGGACGATTGTTCCGTAAAAACCGTGTGATCACGTCGATATTTGGGCGCGGTATCATCAACCATTCGGTAATCAACCTACTCAAGTCACACCGCTACGTGCGTCAGGTAGAAGGCCATGAGCTCCATCCAAAAGACACATTGGCGATATTAAAAGGCCTAGACCAGCTGAATTTAGGTTCCTGCCACGTTGATATCGGTAAGCTGGCGATTGACTATTTGGAAACGGCTAGTGATAAGTCTGTTGATGCGTATCTTCGTGACGCCATGGGCGGATTCGTTGGTCAATATTCTGACAGCGCACCACTATCGGCACCCCGCGATGTTGTCCTGTATGGTTTTGGCCGTATCGGCCGTTTACTAACCCGCATTTTAATTGAAAAAAATGTAGGCTCGCCACTGCGTTTGCGTGCCATCGTTGTGCGTAAAGGCAAAGCAGATAACGATTTGTTTAAGCGTGCGAGCTTGCTTAACCACGACTCCGTGCACGGATCATTCGCCGGTGATTTGATCATCGATGAAGAAAACAGTGCGCTGATCGCAAACGGCAACTACATCAAAGTAATCTACGCCAACAGTCCAGAAGAAGTGGACTACACGGCCTATGGCATTGAAAACGCATTGCTCATCGACAATACCGGTGTCTGGCGTGATGAAGCGGGCTTAAGCCAGCACCTTGGTTGCCCAGGTGTCGATAAAGTGATTTTGACTGCACCAGGTAAAGGCGCGCTCAAGAATATCGTATTTGGTATTAACCAAGACATGATTGAAGAAACAGACCGCATCATTTCTGCGGCATCCTGTACTACCAACGCCATTACGCCTGTATTGAAAGTCTTAAATGACCAGTACGGTATTATTGATGGGCACGTTGAAACAGTTCACTCATACACCAACGACCAAAATCTGATCGACAACTACCACAAAGGCGACCGCCGTGGTCGCAGTGCTGCATTAAACATGGTATTGACGGAAACTGGCGCTGCGAGTGCTGTAGCCAAGGCGTTGCCAGTATTGGCAGGCAAGTTAACCGGTAACGCTATTCGTGTACCAACCCCGAATGTGTCCATGGCGATTTTGAACCTCAACCTTGAGAAAGAGACCACCAAGGACGAGTTGAATAATTTCTTGCGTGAAACGGCCTTGTTTTCAATATTGAACAAGCAGATCGATTACGTGACCTCCGCAGAGTTAGTATCCAGTGATTTCGTTGGTAACCGTCATGCGGGTATTGTTGATTCATTGGCCACCATCGTGAGCGGTAAGCGCTTGGTATTATACGTGTGGTACGACAATGAAGCAGGTTATAGTGCTCAGGTCGTTCGTTTGGCACAAAAGATGGCTGGCAGTGCTTATGTCAGCATTCCTGCTGCTGAGTAACGCCTTTGCTTAACCAAAAAAGCATTCTTCGGAGTGCTTTTTTTATGCCAGGTAGGAACTGAAAACTGTGGAATGCCTGCCACTGTAAACACCCAGCAGCAGGCATCCGGCCGAGCACAATAATTTATTCCTAAAATCGGTTTGTTCCCGTTGACTAGGCGCGTATAATTGCTGCCTTTTCGCACAAACGCATTGAGACCCTCAACCATGTCCAAAGTAAAAGTTCGTATTGCACCGTCACCTACAGGTGATCCACACGTTGGTACCGCCTATATTGCACTGTTTAACGCAGCCTTTGCCAAAAGCCAAGGTGGCGAGTTTATCTTGCGTATTGAAGACACCGATCAGGTGCGTAGCACCCGTGCTTCGGAAGAGGCGATATTAAAATCATTGCGTTGGTTAGGTCTCGAATGGGATCAAGGTCCAGACGTGGGAGGCCCTCATGGTCCTTACCGTCAAAGTGAACGGGGCGATATCTACCGTGGCTACGCTGATTTACTCATTGAGAAAGGCCATGCCTTCCATTGTTTCTGTACTTCTGATCGCCTAGACCGTTTGCGTCGCGAGCAAAAGCTTAACAGCCAACCACCTGGTTATGATGGTCTTTGTTCTGGTTTGTCGGCTACAGAAGTTGCTGACAGACACGCAAAGGGTGAAGCCTCTGTTATTCGTATGCATGTGCCCCGTGAAGGTACCTGTAACGTTCCCGATATGTTGCGTGACCCAATTGCAATCGATTGGAAACAAGTCGATATGCAAGTGCTTTTGAAAAGTGACGGCATGCCGTCCTACCACCTAGCCAACGTGGTCGATGACCACCTCATGGAAATTACCCATGTGATTCGTGGTGAAGAGTGGATTTCTTCGACCCCTAAACATATTTTGCTCTACCAGTATTTTGAGTGGGATGCACCGACATTCTGCCACCTGCCTTTGTTGCGTAACGCTGACAAGAGTAAGTTAAGTAAGCGTAAGAATCCGACCAGTATCGATTACTATCAGCGCATCGGTATCCTGCCAGAGGCCTTGATGAATTATCTGGGCATGATGGGATGGACCATGCCCAATGGTGAAGAAAAATTCACCCTACAAGAGATGATCGATAACTTTGATATTACCCGTATCTCTTTGGGTGGACCGGTCTTTGATGTCGCCAAATTGAGTTGGTTGAATGGTCGTTATATCCGCGAAAGTTTAGACAACCAGCAGTTTGGTCAGCGCCTACAAGAATGGGCATTCAATTCTGACTATATCAGCCAGTTTTTGCCGATGGTACAGGACCGCGTTGAGCTACTATCCGATGTAGCACCTTTGGCAGCCTTCTTCTTTGCTGGTATGCCTGATGTATCAGCAGAAGACTTCGCCAATAACCGTATTGATCAACCGACCATGAGCAAGTTACTGCAGCTGGTGTTGTGGAAGCTAGAGACCGAGCGTAACTGGGATAAAGAGCATGTGATGGCAGACGTAAAAGCGGTTGGTGATCACATGGGTCTTAAACTCAAAGATATGCTGGCGCCCATATTCGTAGCCATAACGGGTTCGCCGCGATCGGTTTCCGTGCTGGATGCAATGGTCGTGTTAGGTCCAGACCTAACCCGCGGTCGTTTGCGTCATGCGTTGAATGTTGTCGGTGCGCCGTCTAAGAAACAGCAGAAAGAATTGGAAAAAGAATTCCAACAAATTGCTGCATTTTTAGACTAAGAATAGGGCGGCGTGAACCAGTTTCGGTTAGCGCCAATGTGGCGCTGCAACTCTTTGAATTTACAGGATAAAAGAGTTGACAGTCTGCAGTCTCGTCCTTACTATACGCGTCCATCTGGTCGACATCTCGATCAGATCCCAAATTTGGGGCCTTAGCTCAGCTGGGAGAGCGCAACACTGGCAGTGTTGAGGTCAGCGGTTCGATCCCGCTAGGCTCCACCAAATACAAAAAGCCGATTCTTATGAATCGGCTTTTTTGTGTCTGTAATATACGCACATAATCGTCCCGTACGGTTCGAGCGAGACGTCGCACCGCCCGCTAGGCTCCACCAAATACAAAAAGCCGATTCCGTGTGAATCGGCTTT
>CAJXZL010000022.1 GCA_913063165.1 uncultured Saccharospirillaceae bacterium
AATCCCGAATCCCGAATCCCGAATCCCGAATCCCGAATCCCGAATCCCGAATCCCGAATCCCGAATCCCGAATCCCGCTAAACGCATCAATTTTTTCCCCATCTTGTATTTCGTTTTGTCACCCCCATTTTATGTAGCAAGTAAGCAGATGTGTGCGCCAAGGCGATGTCGCGTTGGGGCCAGCAAAAATTGAGAGGCATATCATGAGAATGGACAAATTGACGAGCAAGCTGCAGACCGCGCTGGCAGATGCCCAATCCTTGGCAGTGAGCAAAGACCACTCGCAAATAGAAGGGTTGCACCTGTTACAGGCATTGTTGAGCCAACCAGCCAGTACTGTGGGCCCACTGTTGCAGAAATCTGCAGTCAACCTAGATACCTTGAAAGCCAAAGTTGCCAACCAACTCAATGATTTGGCAGTGGTATCCAACCCTGAAGGCGACGTGTTGATGTCTGCAGAATTGGGTCGCGTTTTTAATGTGTCCGAAAAGTTGGCTGCAGCGCAGGGCGATCAATTTGTCTCGAGCGAGATGGTGCTATTGGCACTGTTGCAAGACAAGGGTGCGGCAGGCAAGACGCTACGAGATAGCGGCGCAAGCCAAGCAAGTTTGCAACAAGCGATAAAGGATGTCCGCGGCGGAGACTCGGTGAGCCAACCCGACAGTGAGGATGCCCGTCAAGCGATGGAACAGTACTGTGTTGATTTAACCGCACGTGCCTTAGAAGGCAAGCTAGACCCAGTGATTGGACGAGACGATGAAATTCGCCGCACGATTCAGGTATTGCAGCGTCGCCGCAAAAACAACCCGGTATTGATCGGCGAACCTGGTGTGGGTAAGACTGCTATCGTAGAAGGCTTGGCGCAGCGGATTGTTAATGGAGAGGTGCCCGAAGGTCTTAAAGACAAGCGGGTTATGTCTCTGGACATGGGTGCTTTACTGGCGGGTGCGAAATATCGTGGTGAATTTGAAGAGCGGCTCAAGGGGCTGCTAGCGGCATTGGCGAAGCAGGAAGGCCAAATCATCCTGTTTATCGATGAACTCCACACCATGGTAGGCGCTGGTAAAGCGGAGGGCGCCATGGACGCGGGCAATATGTTGAAGCCTGCCTTGGCGCGTGGCGAATTGCATTGTGTGGGTGCCACCACATTGAACGAATACCGGCAGTTTATCGAGAAAGACGGTGCCCTTGAGCGCCGTTTCCAAAAGGTGTTGGTTGAAGAGCCTAATGAAGGCGATAGCATTGCCATTTTGCGTGGACTGAAAGAGCGGTATGAAATCCACCACGGTGTCACCATTACAGACGGTGCCATTGTGTCTGCCGTGCGCTTGTCACAGCGCTACATTACGGACCGCCAACTCCCCGATAAGGCGATTGACCTCATTGACGAAGCCGGTTCCCGTATTCGTATGGAGATCGATTCAAAGCCAGAAGAAATGGACCGTCTGGACCGCAAACTCATTCAGCTAAAGATGGAGGCGCAAGCCCTCAAAAAAGAACGCGATGCTGCCGCCAAGCAACGACTCGAAAAGCTCAAAGAAGACATTGCTCAGCATGAAGGCGAATATGCTGACATGGAAGAAATTTGGTTGGCCGAAAAAGCGACTTTGCAGGGTGGTCAAAAAGTCAAAGAGGCGCTGGAACAGGCGCGGCTGGATATGGAGATTGCACGACGTAACAGCGATCTCGCCAAGATGAGTGAGTTGCAGTACGGCACCATCCCTGAGTTAGAACGGCAACTGGCCAAGGCGAATGACGCCGATACCGTCGAAATGCAATTGCTGCACAATCAAGTGACCGATGAGTCGATTGCCAAGGTGGTGTCACGTTGGACCGGCATCCCCATTGAGAAGATGTTGGAAGGTGAGCGCGACAAACTGCTCAGCATGGAAGATGCGCTGCATCAGACGGTGATCGGGCAATCAGAGGCCGTATCTGCGGTTTCCGATGCCGTACGCCGTTCACGTTCCGGTATCTCCGACCCCAATCGTCCCAATGGCTCGTTTTTGTTCCTGGGTCCAACGGGCGTAGGTAAAACCGAGCTGTGCAAAGCCTTGGCGACCTTCCTATTTGATACCCAAGACGCCATGGTGCGGATCGATATGTCCGAATTTAT
The DNA here is from genome assembly GCA_913063165.1 of uncultured Saccharospirillaceae bacterium. GTDB lineage: Bacteria > Pseudomonadota > Gammaproteobacteria > Pseudomonadales > Natronospirillaceae > CAJXZL01. The sequence continues at coordinate 2,117 of CAJXZL010000022.1, forward strand.
GGAAAAACATTCGGTGTCTCGATTAGTGGGTGCACCTCCAGGCTATGTTGGCTACGAAGAAGGGGGGTACTTAACAGAAGCGGTGCGACGTAGACCCTATTCGGTGCTGTTGCTCGATGAAGTTGAAAAAGCACACCCCGATGTATTCAATATTTTGCTTCAGGTCTTAGATGACGGGCGATTAACCGACAGCCAAGGCCGTACAGTGGATTTCAGAAACACCGTTATCGTTATGACGTCCAATCTGGGATCCGATGTGATTCAGATGTTGGCCGGTTCAGACAATTATGAAGAGATGAAGTCGGCTGTCATGGAAGTGGTGGGTAGCCATTTTAGGCCGGAGTTTCTGAACCGCATTGACGAGCAAGTCGTGTTTCATCCGTTGCTGCGCGAGCAAATAGCGGGTATCGCGTTGTTGCAATTGGCTCGGGTGCGAGAGCGTTTACAAGAGCAGCAATTGCAGCTTGAAGTCTCAGATAGTGCATTGGCCCATATCAGTGAGATTGGATTTGATCCGGTCTATGGTGCGCGACCACTCAAGCGTGCGATTCAGCGGGTTATCGAGAATCGGTTGGCGGTCGCCTTGTTAAGTGGCGACTATCTACCCGGAGATACGATTTGGGTCGATGGCGACGAACAGGGTATTACCATTACAAAAAAACCGGCATAAAGCCGGTTTTTTTTCTGACCACACCCAGGTTAATTGTTTTGGGTAGTCAGAGTCTCGCCCAAGGGTACGAGGCTAGGGTGTATGTTTTCATCCGTACGTTCAATCAACTGTTCAAGGAACACATCACCAGAATCCATTTCAGCCGAGCCAACAGACACCGAGAATGGCAGCTTATTGCCTTGATAGGTCGGATGGTGCGTCGCAAAAGTTTCGATCAATTGCTCAGCACGGATATTACATTGCGCTAGGTTGCATTCGGACAGGATGATGCCGAATTCTTTGTTGCCAATACGGGCCAATACGTCTGACTGACGGGTGACCTGTTTGAGTACACCGGCAAGCTGCGTAATCAATGAATCACCCGCTTTGTGACCGAAATTGCTATTAATGGATTTAAGGTCATCGACTTTAATGATGATTAAAGCCATCGGCCGGGTGTAACGCTGGCATCGGTTGAGCTCTTTTTCGCCCAAATCATGAAACAAAATGCGGTTGTACAAGCCCGTGAGTGGGTCTAAGAATCCAGCAATGGATTGGCTGGTTAGGTCTTGAAATGCCTTTTGATACAGCAAATGGTTTGCCCGTATCTTTAATAGCGCATTGATCAAAGTGGCATCGACCGTGTCCATGCCAGTCTTGAGCTTACCAAAATCAAAAGCAGGGGAATCTTCGGTCAGCACAATTAACTGGTTGCATTGGCAGGATTGAATCTCAGTCATCCAACTATCGAGTGCATCACCAGCGTCACCTGCCCCATAGATAATAAGGTCGGGTTGATTGGCGACTAAGCTGTCACGTGCCTCACTGATTGAATCGGCATGAAACCAGGTGGTCGATAGTGTCTGCAGGCATTGAGCCCATTGGTCTCTTACCGTGCTGTCTTGGTTAACTAACAAGACGCGAGAAGGATATTCTGTGATCATTAGCGCATGCTCTGCTGCTTCTAAAGGCGGTATATTACGTCAAAGTAATGACGCGTTTCTAACGATTAGGTCAATTTATGCGCAATTAATTGAACCTGAACGGCATTATGAGTTGACACATTCTAGGGTTGACATTCATTCCTGATTCGGCAAAATGGACGCAGTCCACAGTTTTATTGCGCTGTGGGCAATTTCGATCTTCTCAAGCTATTCCTGCTTGCTAATGTCGATTCATTATTTGATCCAGCCTATAGGCAGATCAACACTGTTCAAATGTCGATGGGTGTTGATGGCAAATAGGTCGTGATTGTGACTTTGGAATAGACAGCATATTCGGCGCAGAAAACACATCTGCCCTGTTGGTAACCCTTCTTACCGGATGGATTATTGAACACGAATAGACTGTCCACAATTAAGGTGATTCGACATGTCGAATTCTGATACTTCCCCAGAACTGTTATCTGGCGGCGAGCTGCTCATGCGTTCATTGCAAGAAGAGGGCGTTGAGCATATTTATGGTTATCCAGGCGGTGCGGTTCTGCACATTTATGATGCCTTGTATCGCCAAGACAAAATCAAACACATTCTCGTAAGACATGAACAGGCAGCCACCCACATGGCTGATGCTTATGCGCGCGCCACCGGTAAAGCTGGCGTGGTCCTGCTGACCTCTGGTCCAGGCGCTACCAACGGTGTTACGGGAATTGCGACCGCCCACATGGATTCCATTCCCATGGTGGTATTGACCGGTCAGGTGATGAGTTGGTTGATTGGCGATGACGCCTTTCAGGAAACCGACATGCTGGGCATTAGCCGTCCTGTGGTGAAACACAGCATGACGGTGCGTGATCCAATGGACATCCCGATCATTATTAAGAAAGCCTTTCATATTGCCCAAACAGGAAGACCCGGACCGGTTCTGGTTGATATCCCTAAGGATATGACGGCACCGAATGGCCAGTTTCCTTTTGAATATCCAGACAAAATCAAGATGCGCTCCTACAATCCAGTGCAGCGCGGACACAGCGGTCAGATAAAGAAAGCCGTGGCTGAATTGTTACAGGCCAAAAAACCCATTATTTATGCCGGCGGCGGTGTGATTCTGGGGCGGGCGTCTGGTGAGCTAACAGAGTTGGCCAAGATGTTAAACTTCCCTGTCACCAATACCCTCATGGGATTGGGCGGCTATCCAGCGACTGACCGTCAGAGCGTCGGTATGTTGGGTATGCACGGCAGTTACGAAGCCAACATGGCCATGCACAATGCCGATTGTATTCTTGCAGTGGGTGCGCGTTTTGATGACCGGGTAACCAATGCGGCCTCCAAGTTTTGCCCGCATGCCAAAATTATTCAAATCGACATTGATCCATCGTCGATCTCAAAGAATGTTAACGTCGATATTCCTATCGTGGGGCCTGTGCGCTCTGTGTTAAAAGAAATGATCGGTATGGTGCAGCAGTCTGAAGCCAATGAACGGGCCAATATTGACCTGTGGTGGAAAGACATCACCAGCTGGCGCGGTCGCAATGCCAGCGCTTACCGTACCGACGATAGCCTCTTGTTGAAGCCGCAAGCGGTCGTAGAAAAGCTATGGGAACTGACTAACGGCGATGCCTACATCACGTCAGACGTGGGTCAGCACCAGATGTTCGCTGCCCAATACTACAAGTTTGATAAGCCCAACCGATGGATCAACTCCGGTGGTTTGGGCACCATGGGTTTCGGACTACCAGCTGCTATGGGTGTGAAACTGAACTTCCCTGATTCAGAGGTGGTCTGCATCACTGGTGAAGGCTCAATTCAGATGAACATTCAAGAGCTCAGTACCTGCAAACAATATGACCTACCCGTGAAGATATTAACCCTAAACAATGGGTATCTGGGTATGGTGAAGCAGTGGCAAGATCTGAACTACGAATCGCGTTATTCCAATATTTATTTGGACTCGCTGCCTGACTTTGTCAAGTTGGCAGAAGCTTATGGCCATGTGGGTATCCGCATTGAAAAGCCGAGTGATCTCGATGGTGGACTGCGTGAAGCGTTGGCCTTGAAAGACCGTTTGGTATTTTTGGATGTGTTGGTAGAACCTACTGAGCATGTGTATCCGATGCAGGTGCCTAATGGTTCCATGTGCGACATGCTACTCAGCAAGACAGAGAGGACCTGAGGCCATGCGTAGAATCATTTCAGTATTGATGGAAAACGAATCAGGTGCTTTGTCTCGCGTTGTGGGCTTGTTTGCACAGCGTGGTTATAACATTGACACCCTTACCGTTGCACCTACCGAAGATCCTAGCTTGTCGCGTATGACGCTGGTGACCCATGGTAACGAACGGGTTATTGAGCAGATCACCAAGCAACTGAATAAGTTGATCGAAGTGGTTAAGTTGGTCGACCTCACTGAAGGCAGCCATGTTGAACGCGAACTGCTGTTGATTAAGGTGCGAGCAACGGGCGCGCAGCGTGAAGAAGTCAAACGCACGGTGGATATTTTCCGCGGACAAATCGTTGATGTTATGCCCAACGCCTATACCATCCAACTCACCGGCACCAGTGACAAACTTGATGCCTTTATTGAGTCGGTGATCAATGCCACGACTATTATGGAAGTGGTGCGGTCAGGCGTGTCGGGTATTGCACGCGGCGAAAAAACGTTGGCGTTGTAGCGGTGGCTGATCAGGGCGCTTCAAAAAATCCGGCCGTAGGGTCACCCTGCGTCCGGAACTGTTGCTTGGACAATGCCGATATTTGTTTGGGTTGTGGCCGCTCGCTGGACGAAATCGTGGGCTGGCGAGGGTTTGATGTCGAGACCCAAAAGGCGGTTCTGCAGCGCAGTCAAGAACGGCAGTCGCAGCGTAAACAACCGTAAGAAAAGCACAGGAAAAGGCACAGGAATAATAAGTAGGGTACGGGAAGCCGTGCCCTTTTTTGATGGTTAAAGAAAGAGACCTCCATAATGAATCAGCTGTTGTCGGTTGTTCGTGAACTGTCCCGCGAAGTGAGTCAAGTCTATTGGACCCTGCTCAAAATCATGGTGCCTACCCTGATTATCGTAAAACTGTTGCAAACCCTAGGTGCAATTAAATGGTTGGCGATGATTTTGTCTCCCGTGATGCAATTTGTCGGGCTACCCGATGCCATGGGGTTGGTGTGGGCTGCCGCTTTGCTGACCAATATCTACACCGGGATGGCCGTTTATTTCGAGTTGGCACAACAGAATCCGCTCAGCATCGCGCAAGTATCGGTATTGGGGCTGCTATTGCTGTTGGGCCATAACTTGGTTATCGAAGGGACCATCGCCAAAAAATCAGGTGTTCGGTGGCCGGTGACCTTGGCCATTCGTGTCGGCGGCGCTCTGGTGCTCAGCGCGATTCTCAATCTGGTCTATAGCACCTTTGATCTTTATCAGGCGCCAGCGGAAATGCTGTGGGCGCCAGACCGACAAGACGACAGTCTAATGGCTTGGGGCATTGCACAGGTAGAATTGTTACTGATGATACTGGTGGTGATCGCCACGCTGATGGCATTTTTGAGGTTGCTGCGGTTTGTTGGCATTGAGGCCATTATGCACCGGCTGCTGGACCCTTTACTCCGTATGATGGGCATTGGTAAACAAGCAGCCAATACCACCGTGATCGGCATCACCTTGGGATTGGCCTTTGGCGGCGGTCTGTTGATACGAGAAGCACAATCGGGCCAGTTGTCGAAAAAAGACATCCTATTATCAATGTGCTTTCTGGGGTTGTGTCACAGTTTGATCGAAGACACCCTGCTGGTGATGTTGTTGGGCGCCCATTGGTCGGCTATTTTCTGGGGCCGATTGGTGTTTGCTGTGGTCGTGATCACGCTGATGGCCAGATGGCTTCGAAAGCCATCGGGCGCACGCTTCCTATCCTGGTCGATGCAATAATCGGCTCACGGCCTTCGCCAGTCGCACTACCGGCTGGCGTTGTAGGTCATCTATCCATACCTGCTGGCTAATCTGCCTGAGCGCATCCGAAAAAGTCGGATAGGGGTGGATAACCTGCTGCAAATCTCTAAAGGGCAATTTCAGGGTCTTAAAGGTTTGCACCTGCGTAATCAGCTCACCCGCTCGTTCGCCCAAAATGTGCCCGCCCAAGACATAACCTTTTCGATCCAAGATGATCTTGATTCTACCGGGGTAGGGCGACTGAATACGGGCACGGTCTAAACGGCCGAGATCATATTCATATACCCGAACACCTTGATGTTGTTGTCTGGCTTCCGCTTCTGTTAATCCCGTTCTGGCAAATTCTGGGTCGCAAAACAGTGTCCAACACACATGCTCATAAGTGGCCTTTTTCCTAAATGGGAATACCGCATTGCGCGCGGCAATTTTGGCTTGGTAGTTGGCCATGTGGCTGAGTTGATAGGGGCCGATAAGGTCACCACAGGCATAAATATGTGGCTGGCTAGTCTGTAAATAGCGGTTCACGGTCACACCCCGATCGGTGTTGATATCCGCTGCTGCGAGGTTTAGTTTTTCAAAAACGGGTGTGCGGCCAGCCGCCACCAACAACCGTTCAGCAAAGTGTTGAAATTTTTGGCCTTGGCACTCGCTCTCAAGTTTCACACCAGACGCGGTCTTCACCACATTCAATGCGCGGTGGCCGAGGCGGACGTCGACGCCATCTGCTTCTAACCGTGCTTGGATATCATGCGCAAAAGCGGCTTCTTCACGGGCCAGTAGTTGTGTTTGCTGTTCAATGAGTGTGACACGAACCCCCAACTTTGCCATCGCCTGACCGAGCTCTACCGCAATGGAGCCACCGCCCAATACCAACATGCTGCTGGGTAATTGGGTTTGTTGAAAAAAACGGTCATTGGTGAGATAGGGTACCGAGTGGATGCCCTCAATAGGAGGGACTGTTGCGGTGCTGCCTGTGGCCAAAATAATCTTTTTGGCGTACAGGGTCTTACCCGCAACTGATAATTCGTGCGGTGATACAAAACGCGCGCTGCCCTGAATAAAGGTGACACCAGCGCTGGCGATCACTTCGGGGGTTTCATGTTGGTAGATGTTTTGGCTGGCTTCACGAACCGTATTCATCACAGCTTCGGTGTCTGGTGCAGGCGCTCCTTGCTTGCGCGCAATAGCAGACTCACTGGCGAGATGCACCAAGGCCTTACTGGGGATGCACCCGGACCAGGTGCATTCACCGCCCGGCGCATTGTGATCGATTAAGGCGACTTTTTTACCCAAGCCATTGGCGGTAAAGGCGGCAGTTAAGCCCGCAGCCCCCGAGCCGATAACAACCACGTCAAAACGTTTCATAAAGGATCCTTTTGTGCCAAATAGGCAGTGCGAATGTGGTCGTAGCGCGTGCGATTCTCGCCCATGTCGCCTTTGCCAATGCGACTCTGTGACCGCACATCAATGGTGCCAGATGCATTGGCCAACCATTCTACATCATCGTGAAACCGCATCCGTGGCGTCGTAAAAACCAAGTGCAGATACGTTGTGGTACGGGACTGAACCCTTACCTCACCATAGCTGCGAGCGGCCTGTTCTATCAGGTCAAAACTGTGTGCAATAGAATCGATAACGGGAAAGGCGGCAACGCGTTTATTGGCTTGATCGGTCACCGATGCAATGCCGTTGGGTGTGTCGCGCAATGGCTGTAAATGGCCGTCGATAATGCCGAGGTCGTCAGGCAATTGATTGTTAGGGGTATAGACCCACATACCCCCGACCAATAGCGATAGGACAACACCTGAAATCACGATATAGTTCATATTCACATCCATTGTTACGAACAGGGAAAGTTATGACCGAGCAAGATCGAAAAGCCGTTATGATTGCTATGGTAGCAGTCTTATGTTGGTCAACGGTAGCAACGGCTTTCAAGTTGGCATTGGCAGAGCAATCACTGTATCAGCTGTTATGGGTGGCCAATATCAGCACCCTCGCAATTTTGGGTGTGGTCTTGCTGGTAAAGGGACAGTTTCTGCAAGCCTTCAAAACCCTCAAACACCGCTTTGGTCTCATTCTGATACTGGGTCTGTTAAACCCAGTGGCCTATTATTGGGTACTCTTTCGTGCCTATGATTTGCTCCCAGCACAGGTCGCGCAACCGATTAATTATACCTGGGCTATCACCCTGTCGTTGTTGGCTGTCCCCTATCTGGGCCACCATTTTTCCAGACGCGATGCGCTGTCGATGGTCATCGCCTACAGTGGCGTGGTCTTTATCAGCTTTGGTGGGCAGGCCTCTGGGCAAACCGTCAGCCTACTGGGTATCGCTTTGGCGTTAGGCAGTACACTGCTGTGGGCGGCCTATTGGTTGCTAAACACCAAAGATAAGCGTGAACCAGTGCTGGCTATTTTTCAGAACTTTTTGGTGGCCTTGCCGTTTACTACCCTTATCTTTTATCAATTTGATGGCCACTTTCAGGCCAGCTGGCAAAGTATCCTCAGTGGCGTATACGTCGGCTTCTTTGAGATGGGCATAACCTTTGTGTTTTGGCTAACGGCCATGCGGATGGCGAGCCGTGCCAGTATTGTCAGTAACCTGATTTTCATTTCACCCTTTGTCTCACTGATCCTCATCGCCACCATTTTAGACGAGAAGATCGGTGCATTGACAATTGTTGGCTTGGTGGCAATCGTGGTGGCACTGCTCTATCAAAATGCCGGCAAAAAGACGGCTGAAGCCCCATAGTCGTTGCAGGGTGTAGCCTCTAGCCAGTCCGAAAATCGCCGTTTATAGGTGTATGGGCTGGTCACTGACTACAATGCCGGTGTCATCTGCCACCATATAGTCTCCGGTATTCACGGTAACGCCAGCGATACACAGCGGGATACCCTGCTCGCCCTGTCCTTTACGCGCCGTTTTTAGCGGTATGCTGTTCACAGCGCGAATACCCAGAGGCAAGGTCTTTAAGATTTCCACATCCCGTACGCAGCCATGAATGACCACACCAGCCCAACCGTGGCTGACAAAGTCAGCGGCAATCAGGTCACCCAATAATGCTTTCTTTAACGAACCGCCACCATCCACCACCAATATTCTGCGGTTGCCCTGCTCAGCGCTCAGTGATTTAATGAAACTATTGTCTTCATAGCACTTCACCGTGATGACTTGGCCGCCAAAGTGCGAGATAGCGCCATAGGATTTGAAAATGGGTGCTAAAATACGGATGTCGTTCGGAAAGTCGTCACAGATATCGGGTGTGGTACGCATCGCCTAGCTCCCATTGGGTTGATGATTTTTTTCTGTTTTTACATAGGTAACGCTCAATATAGCGAGCGTAGAGGGCACATCATGACAGGCTGGAAGCAGTTTTTACAACAGAACTTTGAACGCTTGGCTGATCGTATTTCACGTGGCCCTAAACCCTTTATGGGCGTGGTGGTGCTCACTACCCTGATGCTGGCGATACAAATATTTTGGGTCACCTTTGATACCTCAACTGAAGGGTTTCTCCCGCCAGACGATCCAGCCATTGTGTCGCTAGAGCGCGCCCGTGACCAATACGGTCGTGCTGAATTTGTCTTATTGACCATTGAAACCCAAGACATCTTTAATCTGCAATTTATTACCAAACTCCGTGATCTACACCAAGAATTAGAAGCCAACTTGCCCTACCTAGACTCGGTAGACAGCTTGATCAATGCCCGTGACACGCGTGGCACGGAAGACAGCCTCATCGTGGCTGATTTATTTTCGCCGTTCCCAACCGATGACCTCCAGTTACAGGCCATTCGCAATCGTGCGCTAGAAAATCCGCTGCTGCGCGGCATGTTGTTGTCTGCAGATGGCCGCTATACCACGGTTATTGTTAGACCTGTTACCTATGACAGTGGCGGCTTAGCCGATTTGTCAGATTTGGACCTCGACAGTGACGCGGGTTTCGACATCAATATGGATCCGTTAGACGATGCCATGGCGTTCGATCCCGCTGCATCGGTGCCGACTGCTGACAGATTACCCCTGCTCAGCACGGCGCAAGTGGGTGAGGTTGTGGCCATTACCGAAGCCATCGTCGCCCGATACCAGTCGCCCGAATTTAAAATTTACATGGCCGGCATGCCAGTTATCCTAGAGCGGCTGATCGACACCATGGTCTGGGAAATGCTGACCTTTATGCCAATGGCCATCGTGGTGATTGTCATGATGCTGGGTGTGATGTTTCGCCGACGACTGGGCGTTCAAATTCCGATGATGGTGGTGGTCTTTACACTGCTCAGCACCATTGGCTTGTTTTGCGCACTGCGATTTCCCGTACAAATGCCGATGATGATCGTGCCGACCTTTATTCTGACGGTGACGGTGGGTGCCGCGGTGCACTTCTTGTCGATATTCTTTCAGCGCTATGACGCGGGCGAAGCCAAAGCCGATGCCTTGCGGGCCACCATGGGGCTGACTGGCATACCGATCCTGTTGACCAGTTTGACTACCGCAGCCAGTTTGTTGTCTTTCGTGGGCACACCTATCGTTCCGTTGAGCCGATTGGGGTTGTTCTCAGCCATCGGTGTGATGATTGCCTTTGTGTATACCATGATCATGATTCCTGCCTTGCTGACCCATTTTGAATTTGATCGCAAAACTGCTACTGGGGTTCGCCGAGCCTGGATGGACCGTGTGATCGCAGGTGCTATGTTGGTCGCAACACGGTTCTCTCGAACGGTTTTGGTTGTGGCATTGGTGCTATTTGGTGTCAGTATTTGGGGTATGCAGCAGCTCAACTTCTCTCACAATCCGCTCAAGTGGTTACCCGAGGGTCTTGAAGCCCGTACTGCCGTGGAGGTTATTGACCGCAATATGGGTGGTTCAATCCCGGTTGAAATTGTCATTGATACCGGCGTTGAAAATGGCCTACATAATCCCTTGTTGCTGCAAAAAATAGATAAGTTAGCGACCTGGCTAGAAAACTATGACGACCCTAACTTTCAAGTAGCCAAAGTCAGCGGCTTGAATTCGGTCATCAAGGAAACGCACAAGGCCCTGAATGCGGGCAACCCCGATTTTTATACCATAGCCGACAGTGAGGCCGTCATCGCCAATGAACTGTTTATGTTTGAAAATGCCGGCGCAGAACAATTACAACCCTTGGTCGACAGCCAGTTTAGTCAAATGCGTTTGGCGGTGGTGATGCCGTGGATTGATACCATTTACTACCGTACCTTTATGACCGATATCCAGAGCAAATTTGATACCGAATTGGCAGGAATGGCCACTACTGAGATTACTGGCGTTGTGCCATTGCTGGGCACCACCTTATTTGGGGTGATTCAAACCGCCGTACAAAGTTATGCGATTGCCTTTGTGGTGATCACAATCATGATGATGCTGTTGTTGTCTAGCGTACGGATGGGCTTGTTGGCCATGATTCCCAATCTGTTGCCAATCCTATTGATGTTGGGCGCCATGCACGCACTTAACATTCCATTGGATATGTTCACCATTTTGGTGGCGTCTATTGCCATCGGTATTGCCGTGGATGACACCGTGCACTTTATGCACCATTTTCAACATTACTTTGTCGAATATGGGGATGCCGAGAAGGCGATTGCGGAAACCCTACACACGTCAGGCCGCGCTATGATTACCACGTCTTTGGTACTGTGCTTTGGTTTTAGTCAGTTGATGTGGTCGTCAATGCTCAACATTACCAACTTTGGATTGTTGATCGTGATGACGGTTTCAATGGCCTTAATAGCCGATTTGATTCTGGCACCAGCCCTCATGATGGTGGTATACGGTAAGCGTAAAAACGCGAACGACACCCCATCCTGAGTCCGGAATATCAGTCGCGTTAGAACGATGCCGACGGCAGTGAAAAGGCCGTCTGCAAATCCAATAGCTGGGCATCGCTCAAGCCGTCTGGCTCAAAACCGCTCGCCAAACATCCGAGATAGAGTCTGGCACCCTTGTTTGCCACATCAATCAAATCAAACGCAGCCAATGCATCCGTGCCCATAGCCACTGCGCCATGTTTTTCCCACATCGCCACATCAGCGGTTTGCAATGCAGTTACCGTAGCGTCGGACAGCGCCACTGAGCCGGAACGCAAATAGGGGACCAAACGAACCCCACGCGGTACAAAGGCCCGTACTTCTGGCAGCATTTTCCAACAGGCGAGGTTAAAGGCGGTGGCGTCTTTGCCTAGCAGCGGGTGGTGACTTAGCATGATCAATTCATGGGGATGGGTATGGACAACACAGCGGTCACTGCTGCCACGCTGCCGCGCATCCAGTAACAATTTGATATGAGACAGCAGTTCAGAGGTTGGCTTGTAATCTTCACGGCCACGACCGCCCCACAGCACCTGATAGCCCTGAGCTTGGTCATCAATGCGAATGATGCAGCCCGCTTGGTCTGGGCGGACCAAATCGCGCATCCGTTCACCAGACCCTTTCATGAAATAGCAGTGTCCCGCAGCAGCAAGAGGCAACTTGGCTACGCGCTGTACGGTGGCGGTGGATGTTGGCAGCGATGGCAATACATCCGTGAGGTCGATCGACAAATTACCGCCATTGCGCTCAGCCCATTCGCGTTGCCACAAAAACTGTCCCACTTCAGTAGCCTTGGCGATTGCATCCAGCGCAGCGTCATTTAATGTCAGTAAGGGTGTCATGTGAAGGTGTCCTAGTTGCCGAACAGCTGTTGTAGGCCAGTGTCAAACGGCGGTAATAACAAACCTTGGTCGGTTATAAACCCGGTGATTAAGGCCGCGGGCGTAACGTCAAAAGCAGGATTACGCACCTTGATGTTGGCCGGTGCAATCCTATGGCCATAGAGACCAGTGACTTCATCGGCTTCCCGTTCTTCGATGACGATATCGGCGCCACAGGCCGTGTTTAAATCGACTGTTGAACTGGGGAAGGCCACATAAAACGGAATGCCAAAATGGCGGGCATTGATGGCGACCGATAGGGTGCCGATTTTGTTAGCGATATCGCCATTGGCTGCGACGCGGTCGGTGCCCACTATCACCATATCAATGAGACCCTGAGACATGAGGTGTGCCGCCATATTATCGGTTTGCAGGGTGACATCGATGCCGGCTTGTTGCAGCTCCCAACTGGTTAAACGCGCACCCTGTAACAGCGGACGGGTTTCATCAGCATAGGCGCGAAAGGCGATGCCCTGTTGGTGTGCCACATACAGCGGCGCGGTGGCGGTACCCAGTCCCGTGGTAGCCAAGGCACCCGCATTGCAATGGGTCAAAATACCCATACCCGATCGAATGAGGGGCAAGCCGGCCTGTCCAATACGCAAGCACTGGGCTTGGTCATCGGCATGAATGGCTGTCGCACAGGCCAGTAATCTGTCAAATAACACCTGATTGGCGGTTGATGCTGCCACCTGATCGGCTGCCGCCATCATGCGGTCTAATGCCCACTGTAAATTCACAGCGGTTGGGCGCGAGGCCGTTAAATAAGCAGCTTGGTCTTGTATCTGCCGTCGTAGCTGCGCTGAAGACTCGTCCATAAAGGGCCTGATCGCCACGCAAAGTCCATAGGCTGCCGCAACGCCAATTGCTGGTGCACCACGCACCATCAAGGTCTGAATGGCCTGCCAGACCGCCTGCGCGGTATCTAATGGCACTTCCTTCACATCACCTGGCAGCAGGGTTTGGTCGATAATCCATAGGCGGCCATCGGTCCAACGAACGGTTTCAGGCAAAGAGAGTGGGGGCATTGATAGACCTTGTTGGCTATTGGATTGGGTCTGCAGAACGCAGGGCTTCAAGTTCGGTCAGCAGGTCGCCGGTAATCATGACTTTTTTGCCAGTGGCATAGTTGATTACCGTGGTGCGGCTGGTGGCTAACGTGGTAATGGCATCCTGAGCTGTGCTGTAAATGGCGTAGTCTTGCAAAAAGGTACTGTCGCTGATGGTGGTCACGCGGCTGCCAATCTTGATGGTGTCGGGAAAGCTGACCGCCCGTCGATACCGACAACTCTGCTCAGCCAGAATAGGGCCAATGCCTTGCGTGCGTTTGGATTCCATTAAAGACGTTTTGTTAAACAGCGCGATACGCGAACTCTCAAAATACCGGAAGTAAGCGACATTGTTCACATGATGAAAGGCATCCATTTCACCCCACTGCACGGGCAATTCGATAATGCAGGGATAATCGGCTAGGAACTGTTCGTAGGTGGCAGAGTGCATGGTATCGTCCTATCAATTCTGGGCTGTGTTGGCCGTTGCTGTGCTGGCATGATCGTTTAATCGGACCAGGGTTTCCCTGACATCTGTCATCTGTGATTGGATCAGTGCGTCATCATCCGCATTGTGACTGACCAATAATAACGTCTTGTTGCGCGCCGTTACCTGCTCAATGACCCATGAAATGGTTTGAAATCGTGTGGCAGGGTCCAATTCCCTAAAGGGCTCGTCCAATAACACCACAGGCTCCGGGCGCAACAGCGCTGTGATCAATCCCACCCGTTGGCGTTGTCCGCCAGACAAATTCGCAGGGTATTGGTCCTGTTGTTCTGACACCCCTAAGGCCTCTAGTGCTGCCACACGTTCAGACAGGGGCAATTGCGGTAACGCCAAGGCCACATTGCGGGCCACGGTGAGGTGGTCAAATAAATTGTGGCTTTGAAATAGGGTGGTCATCGGACGCTGTTCTGGTAGCAAATCAACCAGCGATTGCCCGTCCCACGTCACCTCGCCCGCTGCAATGGTCAGAAAGCCGCCCAGCGCATCGAGTAGGGTGGACTTGCCTTCGCCGCTGGGACCCTTAATGATCAGAGCGCCCCCAGTGGGCACCACAAAATCATAATGAAAGCGGTGGGGTGGACGATCGACGACAAGATTAGCGACGGTTAGCATGACGGGGTTCCATCCAGTAAATTAACAAGCTGCTCAGCAGCAATAACATTAAGGCAGCCTGTGCGGCTTGGTCCAGACGATAGCTGCCCGCTAACCGATAGATATACCAGGTGAGGGTTGGCTGATCGGACTGTCCAAACAGGGCAAACAGCGGCACATCACCCAGGGCCAACACCAGTGCCAAGGCGAACAATGGCTTGAGTGTCGGGACAATAAAGGTCCATTCGATGAAGAATCGATGCCACAGATTCGGACGCCAGTTACCGAGCAACCGGTGGTGTTGTTGGTCCCACAGCACCAGTAGTGGTTTGAGCTGTAATACCACAAAGGGCACCAATACCAAGGCATTTAACGTGACCAACAACGGTATGCTGGCGCGGTTGATGTCGATGCGAGACACCCAAAACGCGAACCAACCGACACCAATGACCAAGGTTGGTATCACCATGTGGTGCAGGGCTAACCATTCTGCCCATAAAGCGATACGGGCATGGGTGCCTTGGAAATGCCGTGCTGGCCACAGCATCAACCAACCCAGTGGCACCGCAACAAGGGCAGCACTGACAGCGATCAATAACGATTGTCCGGTCGCAGCGAGTAATGGTATGCCCTGCAATTGGGTGCCATGGGAGAGCGCCTTGATCATTACCGCCACAATGGGCAACAACAAAAAGACCCAAGCCACGGCATAGACCAATCGGTGTCCCAGTGCATTGGCTACAGACACTGCCAAACCGGTGGGACGATGCTGCACTGCGATGCGAAACAGTGACGACTTGCCGCTGTAGCCTGCAGCCAACAGCACCGATCCCGCAATCACTGCCTGTACGACGCTGAGCAACAAGGCTTCTGACAAGTTGAAGTCATATTTTAAGGCTTGGTAAATCGCCAACTCTAGGGTGGTGCTTTTGGGGCCTCCGCCGAGGGTTAATACCACCGCAAAACTGTTGAAGCACAGCACAAAAATAAAGGCGGCCAATAAGCCCACATGGGGTTTTATCGCAGGCCATTCGATGTGTGACCAGCGTTGCCATCCGGTCAGTCGGTGTTGTTGTGACAACCGCCAACTGTCCTGTGGCACACTTTGCAGCGCTTGATACAGCACCCGAACCGCCAGCGGCATATTCAAATATACATGGGCCAACAGGATGCCTTGTAAACCAAACAGTGACCAGGGCCGTGGATCACCAAAGTTCAACCAACCATTGGCGCCCAGTAAAATCATCAAGCCTGTAATCAGCACAAAACTGGGCATGACAAATGCCAGAGCGGTCAGTGTCATAAACCAACGCCGACCGAATAACTGGGGCATAAAAGTCAAAGCGCGCGCGACGGGTAGCGCCAACAGCAGCGCCAAAACACAGCTCAGGGCTGCTTGTTTCAGAGAAAAGGTGAGGGTGCTAACAAAATAGGGATCCGTAAAAAATCCGAGGTCAAAACTTTCTCGACGCGCAGACAACAGGCCCCACACCGCAATGGTGGAGGCCAGCACTGCGGGAAGCAGTGTTAGCCAAGGAATTACTGCGCGACGGCTGAACGCCATGCCCGTATCCAATTGGTTTTTTCGTTGAGTACCTGAAGAGGATCAACTGTGAGGGTGCGTTCTGGCGCTGCACCGTCAAATGCGGGATCCAGTGCAACACCATCAATAACCGGTAACATCCAGTTTGTGGTGGGAATGACTGCTTGCGCTTCGGGTGAAATCAAAAAGCTGAGGAATTGCGATGCCAACGCGGGTTGCTGAGATTGGGCGCTGATCGCAGCCACTTCAATCTGCGCAATATGCCCCGCGGAGAAGGGCGCAGCCGCATAGCGCTGATCGGATTCAGCCAGAATGTGGTATGCCGGTGAGGTGGTGTAGCTCAGCACATAATCGGCACCACCGTTCAGAAACAGGCTATAGCCTTCCCACCAACCTTGCGACACGGTTTCAGTCAAAGGTGCCAAACCTTTCCAGATGTGATTGGCGCTGTCTGGATAGAGTTGGTTGATCCATACCATCAAACCGAAACCCGGTGTGCTGGTGCGCGGGTCCTGATAAATGATGCGGGCATCGGAGGCGATCAATGATTCAAAACTGGTGGCCGGTGTGGTGATGCGGGTGGTGTCGTATACCCAAGCAAAGTAGCCGTAGTCGAAGGGTACGAACTCAGCATCCGTCCATTCAAGGTGCGCGCTCACTGCCGAGGTATCCACGCCATGCGGTTGCACCAATTGTTCACGTTTTGCTTGTTCTAAAATAAGGTTGTCCAGACCCAATAACACGTCTGCTTGGGTTTTTTTGCCTTCCAGTCTCAAACGGTTCAGCATGGCCACACCGTCAGCACTGCCGACAAAGTTCAGATCGCAATCACATTGGGCCTCAAATAGGGTTTCAAGCTGAGGACCAGGGCCCCACTCACTGACAAAGGAGTCATAGGTATATACAGTAAGGGTCTGTGCGACACTCACGGGCACGATCAGGGCCGATAGCCATGCGAGTTGACGTAACGAAATCATGATGTGATGCTCCTCAAATAATGCAAAGAGGCGCGAAATGGAGGCAGGATTGAAACACTTACAGAGTACGCCCATTTCCTACGCCAGTATTAGCTGGTTCAGGTTCTACGGGTACGTTCTCAGCCTTCTGTGGTTCACAGTTATCAAGGCACCCCGATGAGACAGAGCGGAGTTTACGTCAATTTGACGCCATCTGAAAGGATCGCGCAGATAAAGTCGCCTGCGTTGCATCGGGTGCACTGGCAGCCGCTAACGACCACTGGCACCAGCAATGCGCTGCTGCGCGGCGTGTGGCAGAATCAGGCAGTGATTGTGCGGCTCAATGCATCAGGGGTACTTACCTTTGGCGTCGACCGACAACGCGAGGCCGCGGTGTTGTCTCAGATACAGGGGCAGCCTTGGGCGCCCCACATTCTGGCGAATGCACCGGACGATGGTTGGATGTTGATGGCGGATTATGGTGACCACCGTCCACAGGCTGCGCTTATACCCTGGCATGCACTGTTACTGGCCTGCCAACAGATCACGACCGTGCCCCGTCTTGACTATACCCTGTTGATTGCCGCCTATGCCGAGGCGCTGCCGAACACCCCAATGACCCAGAAATTGATCCGACAGATGACCGATACCCTGGCCGCATTGCCTGATCACTACCGCTGCTTGGTACACCATGATCTACACCCGGGCAATCTGGTCGGTACGACAGAGGATTGGCGGGTCATTGATTGGGAATATGCAGGATTGGGATGTCCTTGGTTGGACATTGCAGCCGTGCAACAACAGGGCTCTATGCCCATTGATATTGTCGCAACATTGCCAGTGGCAGCGGGTTATCGCACCGATCAGTTGGTAGAGATTCTGGGTCACGCACACCAGATGAATAAGCTACTTGAACAGGCTTGGTTAACGGTCAGAAAGGATGAAGGGTAGGCAATAAACAGGCCGGAAAAAAGGAAAGCTAACCGCGCGGAGAACGGACGAATCACAGGCGAACAACTGGCGAACAACGTGCATAAAAAAACCCGCACAGGCGGGTTTTTAAACAGCATCACACGGATGCGACATCACATTTAGGCGAAGGTCATTTCTGGAACATAATCCGGCACGATCAAATTACCAGCAGTCTTTTCAATGATTTCTTCAACAGTGACACCCGGCGCGCGCTCTTTTAGCACAAAACAGCCGTCTTCAATTTCTAAATAAGCCAAATCAGTGACGACTTTTTTAATGCAGCCTGCGCCTGTTAACGGCAGTGTGCAGGCAGGCAGAAGCTTCGACTCGCCATGTTTTGATGCGTGGGTCATGCAGACGATAATGTTGTCGGCACCGGCCACCAAATCCATTGCGCCACCCATACCTTTAATCAGCTTGCCTGGAATCATCCACGACGCAATGTTGCCATGAACGTCCACTTCAAAAGCACCTAAAACCGTAAGGTCGACGTGGCCACCGCGAATCATTGCAAAGGATTCTGCAGACGAAAAGATCGACGCGCCCGTTGCGGCGGTCACTGTCTGCTTGCCTGCATTGATCATGTCGGCGTCAATGGTTTCTTCAGTAGGGAAGGGGCCCATGCCTAACAGGCCATTTTCAGACTGCAGCATCACTTCGATACCATCGGGTACGTAGTTGGCCACTAGCGTGGGGATGCCAATACCCAAGTTGACGTAGAAACCGTCTTTCAACTCTTGGGCAATACGCATTGCAATTTGTTCTCGAGAAAGTGCCATGTTAATTCCTTTAATCTCGGTTCTGCAGCCAATCAGGGGGCTACAGCAACACAATAATGGGTTTAAAAAGCCATTAGCCTTGGCTGAGCGTGCGCTGTTCGATGCGCTTCTCAAAGGTGCCAACAATCACGCGGTCAACATAGATACCAGGGGTATGAATGTGCGCGGGGTCTAGTGCGCCGGGCTCGACAATTTCTTCAACCTCAACCACGGTGATTTTGCCTGCAGTGGCAATCATAGGGTTAAAGTTTTGCGCGGTATGGCGATAAACCACATTGCCATAACGGTCGGCTTTCCAACCTTTAACAATGGCGAAGTCACCGGTAATCGACGGCTCTAAAATATAAGATTTGCCATTAAATTCACGTACTTCTTTGCCCTCGGCTACGGGTGTACCAAAGCCTGTGGCGGTAAAAAAGGCTGGGATGCCAGCACCGCCGGCGCGTAGCTTTTCAGCCAAGGTACCTTGGGGGGTGAGCTCAACGTCCAACTCGCCTGCCAACAGCTGTTTTTCAAACAGGGCGTTTTCACCCACATAGGATGACACCATCTTCTTGATTTGGCGGTCTTCCAACAACACGCCCAAGCCAAAGCCGTCAACACCACAGTTGTTTGACACCACAGTTAGGTCGCGTGTGCCCATTTTTTTAATTTGGGTGATCAAATTTTCTGGAATACCGCAGAGGCCAAAGCCACCTGCCAATACGGTCATGCCATCTTCAAGACCTGCCATGGCCTCTTCATAGCTATGAACCACTTTATCAAAACCGGACATATTCGTTCCCTTTCCAAGGTGAGAGTGTTGCAGAGTCTGCTATGGATGCTTATATTTATCAATTAGATTAAATTGATCAATTAATAGGTTTTTTAAATGAATGTAACCCACAAGCAATTGAAAGCATTTGTGGCCGTTGGACGGTCTTTGAGCTTCGCCGATGCGGGCGCTTCGATCCACCTGTCTCAGCCAGCCCTCAGCATTACCATTAAAAACCTAGAAGAAGCCGTGGGCGGCTTGTTGCTGTCGCGTACTACCCGAGCAGTCGCCCTGACGCCAGAAGGCGAGGCATTTTTCCCGGTCGCCAAGCGGCTACTGGCTGACTGGGACAATGCAGTAGAAGCCCTGCACCACCGTTTCTTATTACACCGCGACCATGTAGCAATTGCTGCCATGCCGTCGTTTGCCTGCAACCTGCTGCCGCGATATATCCAGCAGTTTAAAGCTGACCATGGCGAGATTGGCGTCACCGTGCATGACGTGATAGCCGAGGATGTTGTGGCGCTGGTGCGCAGCGGTCGGGTTGAGCTGGGGGTGTGCTTTGAGCCCAATGATGCTGAAAACCTGCAATTCCATACCCTGTTCGACGATGAATTTGTCGCGGTACTACCGGCGGAGATGGCGACGCATTTGCCCGAGGTGTTAACCTGGCGTGATCTGATTCAAAATGACTTTATCCTGCTACAGCGCCCCTCTGGGATCCGATTGTTTCTTGAGCAGCATTTGGAACAACACAGTATTCATCTTCCCACCCGCTATGAAGCCCACCAGCTCGCAACCATTGGCCGTATGGTGGCTTCTGGCTTGGGCGTCAGTGTTGTCCCTGCCCTGTGTCGCCAACAAATGGAAGAAATGGGTGCGCTGTGCCGCCCTGTTGTGGGTCCTGCGGTAAGTCGAAAGGTGGGGATATTGACCAGAACTGGCCATCCCTTGTCGGAAGCAGCGTCAGCCTTGAATGGCTGTTTACGCGGGATGAGCAAGGCGCCATGAGGATAAAAACATGCGGATAGAACGCTCACGGCAGGGCAAAGCAATTTCAGAAACTCAGATACCCACACCCATTAAGGCAGGACCTATGGACGCTATCGAAAAATTGGAACGCTTTTTCGCTGCAATCGATCGCAACGATATGGATGCGATCACCACAGACTTTTCGCCAGACATTGTTCGTGTAGAACCAGAAGACTTTCCAACTGCAGGTACCTATCGTGGCGTGGCAGCTGTTCAGGCCCATGTGAAAAAGGGGCGTGAGAGTTGGGCAGAGGGTACTTGTACCCCAGAAAAATACCTGGCCAATGGCAACAAGGTTGTTGTGTACCTGCACGCGTGGGTGCGCTTAAAGGATTCTAGTGAATGGATCGGTGGCCAATTTGCCGATGGTTTTGTGTTTTGCGATGGCAAGATCACAGAATACCTGTCATTCGGAGAACGGGTTGACGCCTTGGCATGGGCCGATATTGACCCTGAGTAGCCTATTGAATCTGCAGTGACAGTACACGGAACGATGTCAGATGAAGCCTGCCGGTAGGCGAGCACTTTGGTCATTGGGGTCAACCTCATGAGCGCCATGAGCGCCATCAGGGTTCAGGTCATGGTCAGTGGACAGAGGTCAGTGGACAGAGGTCAGTGGGCTAAGGAATGCCGGCAGGCTGCACCCACAGGCTGCCTCGCGTGAAATGCTAACGCCTACCGCGCAGTTCATACAGGCTTAAACTGACGGCGGTGGCCACATTCAAAGACTCAATAGCGCCGCTGCCGGGTATGGTAAATGCGGAGCTGCCAGTCAATTCAAGCAGTTCTTTTGGAACCCCTCTGGCCTCATTGCCAAACACATAGCAATCAAAATCGGCGAAACTGGGGTCGCTAATGGCACGGCCATCCATGTCCAAATAGGCGAACTGTGAATACCGCTCAATAATATCGGTTTGACTGACGTTCTGTTCTATCGGCACGTGAAAAATTGAACCCATACTGGCCCGAACGACCTTTGGGTTGTAGGGGTCGACACTCCCCGGGCTGAGCAGGCATTTTACGCCGCCAAACCAAGCCAAGCTTCGCAATATTGTCCCCAGATTGCCGGGGTCTTGGATTTCGTGCAAATAGACGGCTTTTTGAATGCCTTTTATCTGATTAAGCGGCTGTAAAGCAGACATGGCAACGACAGCCAGAATGCCTTGCGGTGTTTTGGTATCCGCTATTTGGGCCATCTGTTTGACGCTAATTTCTGTTTTGATCAGGGGTGTCTGCCAATCCCGATAGGCTTCAGTGACCAATAGTTGCGCCTGAGCCAGTTGTGGCAGTGTCGCAAGCGCCGCCTGCAATTCGAGAATCAGATGTTCACCTTCGACTAAGAAGACACCAAATTCTTGACGGTATTTTTTTAGGTGTAATTTCTTAATCTGTTCAAGGTTCATTGGGTCGATTCCAACTGGCTGAGCATATCCAACGCGATGGCTTCGGCAATTTTTATCCCGTCGATACCGGCAGACAGAATGCCGCCTGCATAGCCTGCGCCTTCCCCTCCTGGATAGAGCCCCTTGGTATTGATGCTTTGATAACTGTCGCGATCCCGCGTTATCCGAATCGGTGACGATGTGCGGGTTTCAACACCAGTCAGCACCGCATCTGGACGGTCAAAATTCCGAATCTGTTTACCAAAGGCAGGCAGGGCCTCTCGTATGGCCTCAATGGCATAATCCGGTAAGGAAGGTGCCAAATCACAGAGGGTCACGCCTGGAGTATAGGAGGGTGCAACGGCGCCAAATGCGGTAGAAGGACGGCCCTTGATAAAGTCGCCAACGAGTTGTGCAGGGGCACTGTAATCTTGGCCACCCAATTGGAATGCCCGTGATTCGAGATCTTCCTGCAAGGCAATGCCCGCCAAAGGATCGCCAGGAAAATCTTTCTCTGGATGGATGCCGACCACAATACCTGCGTTGGCATTGTGCTCATTACGGGAATATTGGCTCATGCCATTGGTCACCACCCGTCCGACATCAGAGGTCGCTGCCACGACGGTGCCACCCGGGCACATACAAAAGCTATAAACAGCGCGTCCATTTTTAGCGTGGTGAATGAGTTTGTAGTCAGCTGCCCCCAATTCGGGGTGGCCCGCATATTTGCCCAATCGAACCTGGTCAATTTGCGACTGTGGATGCTCTATACGAAAACCGATGGCAAATGGCTTGGCTTCAACATAAACCCCTTGTGCATGTAACGTTCTAAAGGTATCTCTGGCACTGTGACCCAATGCCAACACCACATGGCGACTGAGATACTCTGTGCCGTCTGCGATTTTGACTCCCTGAATCTGCCCATCGGACAGGATAAAGTCGCTGACTTTGGATTCAAAATGCACCTCACCGCCCAAGGCTTTAATTTCTTCGCGCATGGCGGCAACCACGCCCGTTAAACGGAATGTGCCAATATGGGGTTTGCTCACATAAATGATTTCTTCTGGCGCACCGGCTTTAATAAATTCTTGCTTGACCTTACGGCCATAAAATTTCGGGTCTTTGACTTGGCTATAGAGTTTGCCATCGGAAAACAAACCGGCACCGCCTTCCCCAAACTGGACGTTGGATTCAGGACTCAGCACGTTCTTGCGCCACAGCGCCCAGGTGTCTTTGGTGCGCGCCCTTACTTCTTTCCCGCGTTCCAAAACGATGGGTTTAAAACCCATTTGTGCCAGCGTCAAGGCTGCGAAGAGGCCACAGGGTCCGAATCCAATAATAATGGGGCGTTCAGTGAGTCCAGCAGGCGCACTGGCAACGGTTTTATAGTCAAAGTCCGGTGATAGTCGAATGTTGCGGTCGTTTTCCAGTTGCTTGAGCAGCTGCTGTTCATTGTCGGTGGCGACATCAATGACATAACTAAACAGGATGACCGTATTTTTCTTACGGGCATCATAGCTGCGCTTGAATACGGTGTGGTGTTGCAGCTGAGACGGCGTTATGTTCAGACGCTTAATGATGGCTTGACGCAACTGCTCCTCCGTGTGATCGAGGGGGAGTTGCAATTCATTTATTCGGATCATTCGGCCAAGCTCCAGCAAAGGTTTACGCGATGCGGCATTGTACCCTCTGAGGCTTTCGCTTGTCAGGCTCTCGGATCAGATTCTGTTGCCAGATTTTTTGCGACAATGACCAATGGAACGTACAATAGGTGCCTTTCTGGTCGTCAATCCGGTTTATCCGGCAAAGAGTTGTTTACCCCATGGCAAAATCTACAAGATCCAAAAGCAGTAACCGCTGGATGGACGAGCACGTCAATGACCCCTATGTGAAGCGCGCGCAAGTTGATGGCTATCGGTCTAGGTCCACGTATAAGTTAATTGAATTGAATGACAAAGACCGATTAATTCGGCCTGGCATGATTGTTATGGATCTGGGTTCTGCGCCAGGTGGTTGGTCACAGATCGCCGCACCCTTGGTGGGCAACAAGGGTCGGGTCATTGCGTCCGATATATTGCCCATGGATGCCTTGGCCAATGTTGACTTTATTCAGGGTGACTTTACCGAGGATGCGGTGTTTGAACAGATTCTTGCGTCGCTCAATGGCGAACTGGTCGATGTGATCGTTTCTGACATTGCACCCAACATCACAGGCATTAATGCCGCAGATCAGGCGTCGTCTATGTATTTGGTAGAATTGGGTTTGGACATGGTACGTCAGGTATTAAAACCAAAAGGGAGTTTCGTCGCCAAGCTGTTTCAAGGTGAAGGCTATGATGCCTATTTGAAAGACGTGCGATCGTCATTTGAAAAGGTAGTGATTCGAAAGCCAGCGGCATCGCGACCGCGGTCTCGAGAAGTGTATCTGGTAGCAAAAGGATTTAAGGGGTCATAACGCGTGACCTCCAGCTGTCTGTGGTTATCACCCGCTAATCGACGGTGTTAACGCTTCGGTATCTGCCCTAAAGCGCCTGCGTCATCGCGGTCAATGCAATCAAGGCCAAGGTCATGGTCAGTGGGCTAAGCAGGGTAGACACGGCGACGGTTTCTGCAGCGTACTTACCATGCCCCGTCATCTGTTGCGCCATTACATAGCTGGCAGCTGC
This sequence comes from uncultured Saccharospirillaceae bacterium, assembly GCA_913063165.1. Classification (GTDB taxonomy): domain Bacteria; phylum Pseudomonadota; class Gammaproteobacteria; order Pseudomonadales; family Natronospirillaceae; genus CAJXZL01. Next base: position 26,583 of record CAJXZL010000022.1, read on the forward strand.
GGTTGGTGTTGCCATCATCATGGTCAATATGCCGAGCGACATGCCACGAATGCCGAGCAGATACCCTAGGCCAACCGCCCCTAATGGCAGAACCACCAATTTCAGACCGGTTGCAATGAGCACCCACTTGCGATTTCTCTTTAATGATGACCATTCCAAGCTGGCGCCAATGCTGACCAAGGCAATGGGTAGGATAAACTTCACCAAATGCGCTAACGAAAAGGTTTCTGAAATGGGCCGGGGCAATGGCGATAACGACCACGCCAAGCCGATTAACGAGGCAATAATCAGCGGGTTGGTCAGGATGCCTACCATGAGCTTTTTGCCGGGTGCGTTCAGCAACAGCACGGCGCAAATGTTGTAAATGATGGTGTTCATGCCGACATAAAAGCCGCCGACTATCAAACCGTCCTGTCCGTAAGCACCGACTACCAGCGTGAGGCCCACAATACCCATATTGCCGCGGTAGGCGCTTTGCACAAACACCCCGACCAGATCCGCTGCCATGTAACGTTTGCTAAGGGTCCACAGCAGGACTACCGTCGCGAGGGTATACAGGATGCCAAAAGCGGTCAGATCGATATTGACCGGTTGATCGAGTGGTTTGCCGGCCAAAGACAAAAATAAGGTTGCCGGCAGGATGACCATGAATACCAAACTGTTGGTGTTTTTGATAAACCGCGGGCCAATGATCCCTGCACGCTTGAGCGCGATACCGACAACCAGTGCCCACAGGATGGGCGCGGTGATGTTCCAGGCAGTAAAAAAGAGGGTGGTCATCAGGTGAATTCGTGAAATTTCACGTATCATACACAGGTATTACACTTTGAAACAATCGCGCCCGAACGAGCACGTTATACTGTGGTTAGTAGACGGACTGAGGGCACGGTGATCCATGTGAATAAAGTGCCCCTATAATAGGTTTCGGTGTCAGTGATTGATGGAGTCCAGAATGTCAGCAATTAAAAAAATCGGTGTGTTGACCAGTGGTGGCGATGCCCCCGGCATGAATGCAGCTATTCGTGCGGTCGTGCGGTCGGGCATTAGCTATGGCTTAGAGGTTTACGGTGTCTATGATGGGTATTTGGGATTGTATGAAAACCGCATTGAGCGTCTGTCGACCCATTCGGTATCTGACATCATTAATCGGGGTGGCACGATTTTAGGATCGGCACGGTTTCCGGGATTTAAAGACATCAAGATCCGCGAAGTGGCGGTACAGAATATGCGCGCTGCCGGTATCGATGCCTTGGTAGTGATTGGTGGTGACGGTTCCTACATGGGCGCCAAGTGCATTACTGAGATGGGCTTTCCTTGCATCGGGCTGCCGGGCACCATTGATAATGACGTAAACGGCACCGACACCACTATTGGGTTCTATACCGCATTAAATACGGTTCTAGAAGCGATTGACCGCTTGCGCGATACCAGCAGTTCACATAGCAGGGTGTCTTTGGTAGAAATTATGGGGCGCCATTGTGGCGACCTTACCATGTCGGCGGCGGTCGGCGGTGGTGCAGAATATTTCATTATTCCTGAAAAGCCATTCGATGAAGCCAGCTTTATACAGACCCTAGAAGCCCATTTTGACGCGGGCAAGAAACACGCCATGGTGGCTATTACCGAACACATCACCGATGTTGAAGTGTTGGCCCGTACCATCGAAAAAATGACCGGCCACGAAACCCGTGCCACTATTTTGGGCCATGTACAGCGCGGCGGTACGCCCACCGCTTTCGACCGCATTCTGGCGAGTCGCATGGGGGGTTATGCCGTGGAATTATTGCTGGAAGGAAAAGGTGGTCGCTGCGTGGGTATTGTTCAGGACAAGATGGTGGATCATGACATCATTGATGCGATTCAAAATCTTAAGAAGCCCTTTAATCAAGAGTTATATGATTTGTCGCACAGACTGGCCTAATTGTGCGCGCATCAGCTTCTGTTTTTAGATTTAATCCTTGCACTCGACCTAACGCTAGGTAAGATCAAGCCTTGTTAGGTCGGTCGCGCAGTACTGCGTTCAGATCGCTATAATAAAAACGATAATGTGCGTGAGAGGACTACTGAATGGCGCAAGAAATTGAGCTGAAATTATCACTCGACGATCAAGACAGAGACCGTATTGTTCACCATCCTTTGTTGGCGACAGGTACCGCCCCTCAGAAATTCTTCCTACGTAATCAGTATTTTGACACCCCAGATCAACAGCTGACCCGCCATGGTTTTGCCATTCGTATTCGCCAACAGGGCGATCAGCTGATTCAAACCCTAAAAGGGCGTGGTACACAGTTGTCTGGTTTGCACCAGCGATTAGAACTTGAATGGCCTTTGGCCACCCCCGAACTCGATTGTAGTCTGATCCCAGCCGGTTTGTTGCCGGCGAATATCGACCTAGCGACTTTGGTGCCTTTGTTTGAAACCAACTTTGACCGTACCCAATGGGAAATCACCACCGCTGACGCGTCACTGTGGATCATGCTTGACGAAGGTCGCGTGTCCTGTGGCGAAAAAGAGACTCCCATTTCTGAGGTAGAAATTGAACTGCATCAGGGCGACCCCATTGCGTTGTTCGATGTGGCGTTGCAGTTGACCCACCGCTTTGCGTTGGTGCCCAACGATGTGTCAAAAGCTGAGCGCGGTTTTAGATTGTTAAATAACAGCAGCGTGCCAAAAAGCCGTCCGCCAGTGATTACTGCAGAAGCGAGCCTCGAAACAGCCTTTGAACAGGTGATGGCGTTTGAATTGGAAACCCTGCACCGTTTATGGGAAGCCTTTCATTACACCCAAAACTGGACGCACCTGCATCAGTTCCGCAATACACTGGGGAATATGCGCACCAATTTCTTGTTGTTTTCAAAAATGTTAGCACCAGAAGCGATAGTAGAAGCCAGTAAAGCCATCGATTGGTTAGACAACCGCATGGCGCCGATGTTGCACTGGTGGCCTGCTTGTTATGCATTGAGTCAACAGGCATCGGAACCTCCACGTTCTGCCAGCGATCAGCTGCACCAATTAAAAGCCCTGCAAGCCTTAGACCGACTGAGTGAATTGCAGCGCGAACCAGAATTTGGCCACCATCTTTTGTCGTTAGCCCGATGGCTGTTTGCGAAAGAGTGGACCCACCACCATACCGACGATACCCGTCACCAAGCCCAAACACAGATCAGCCAAGCCTTGTTAGAGCCGGTCAAACAGCAGTGGCTTGCGTTACAGCTAGATGAATGTGGTGGCAATGTCAGCAGTTGGTTAGAGCGCCAACAGATCATCCAAGGCCTGAGCCATATTTGTGCTACCTTAGAGCATGTTGTCGGCGCCGATATGACCCGTATGAGAGACGAGCTTCAATCACTCGAAAGTGGCATGGTAGAACTGTCGGCCATGGAAGTCGTATCGAAACTGGGTGACTGGCTACAGAACCTCAGCACCGAGGAGCAGCAAAGTATCAACAGTTGGACGCGTAGCCAAACCGTTGTCATGCGCAACATGAATGAATTGTCACAGCGTATGTTGATGGGGATGACGGCGACGATGTCGGCCTGATAGGGACAGATAAGAACAGATAAGGCAGGTAGAGGCAGGTGGAAACAGACAGTGGCAGATACCATTGCTCGCACCTATTATCTAATTGTGGGCTTCTCACATCTGCCTTTATAGCCACCGGTTTTCGTCATCTATTATCTGCTTGTGTGTTTCTTGCATCTGCTCAATGGCACCTGCTTTTAAAAAAGGGTTAGCATGCTCACATTGAAAGGGAAGTTGAATTTACGGTCTTTGGTAACGGCTTTGGTCGCCTCTGAGGTGATTGTCCGTACCGAAGCCGAACGTGCCTTTTCACAGGGTAATGGCGCCACCTTTCAAAAACTGCATCCACTGCTGCAAGTGGTGCAGCTTCAATTAGAACTCCGCAATCAGCCTGGCAAATATCTAAACGCCCATCAGTTAGCCAAATGGTTGGCAGAGCAGGTTGGCATGGACTATTTCCACATTGACCCGCTAAAAATTGACGCGACCGTCATGACCCAAGTGATGTCCTATGAGTTTGCGCTCAAACAGGGACTTTTGGCCGTGGCACAAACCCCTAATGAAGTCATTATTGCGACTAACGAACCCTTTATTACCGGATGGGAATCAACCGTTGAGCAGGTCACCCGCAAGTCGGTTAAGAAAGTGATCGCTTCGGCAGAAGATGTCGAACGGTACCGTTTAGAGTTTTACCGCTTGGCGAAATCAGTCTCGGGTGCTGCCAAGCAAGATGCCCAGAAAAACCGCGTTGGCAACCTCGAACAGCTGTTGCAAATAGGCAACCTGCAGTCACCTGATGCCAATGATGAAGGTGTGGTAAATATCGTCGATTGGTTGTTGCAATACGCCTTTGATCAGCGCGCCAGTGATATTCACATAGAGCCTCGCCGTGAGCAGGTGTTTGTGCGTTTTCGCATTGACGGTATTTTGCACTCAGTCTATGACATCCCGTATCTGGTCGGTCTGGCCGTGATTAGCCGGATCAAGATTTTGGGCCGCATGAATGTGGCTGAAAAGCGCCGCCCCCAAGATGGCCGCTTAAAAACTCAGTCACCAGAAGGCAGTGAAATTGAACTGCGATTGTCTACCTTGCCGACCGCCTTTGGTGAGAAATTGGTCATGCGAATCTTCGATCCCGAAGTCTTGCTAAAACCCTTTGAGGCTTTGGGGCTGGTCGATGATGTTTTAACCCAGTGGACCACTCTAACCTCGGGCCGACACGGCATTGTATTGGTCACCGGTCCGACCGGCTCAGGTAAAACGACCACCCTGTATTCAACGCTGAAGCAGTTGGCCAAGCCCGAAGTGAATGTCTGCACTATCGAAGACCCCATTGAAATGATTGAACCTGCGTTTAACCAAATGCAGGTGCAGTCGAATTTGGATTTGAATTTCTCGGATGGTGTTCGCGCCCTGTTGCGACAAGACCCTGACATCATCATGGTGGGTGAGACCCGTGACCTCGAAACGGCGAGCATGGCCATTCAAGCTGCGCTGACCGGCCACCTGGTGTTGACCACCTTACACACCAACGATGCGCCTGCCGCGATTACACGATTGCTCGACCTCGGTGTTCCCGCCTATCTCATTCGTTCCTGTTTGCTCGGCGTGATGGCCCAACGCTTGGTACGTACCCTATGCCCGCACTGCAAAACACCCGTGACCACCGATGAAGCCGATTGGAACACGCTGACACAGCCAATGGTGCTTGAAAAGCCCGGGATAACCTATCAAGCCTGTGGGTGCTTGGAATGTCGTAATACCGGCTATTTGGGGCGGATGGGCTTATATGAAATCTTTTCGCTGACCGATGGACTTGAGCAAGACGTGGTGGATCAGCTAGACATCAAGGTACTGCGACAACATGCGATTAAACAGGGTATGAAAACGCTCCGTATTGCCGGCGCTGACCAAGTTGCATTGGGCAATACTTCGATAGAAGAAGTCATGCGCGTGACGCCCGACCACGACCGTTAATCGTCAGCTTGTCCTGACAGGCTGTGATAGCCTGACCAAATGCGCAGGGTCGCACTGAGCACGCACATTCCCGCAAAACTCCACGCCAAGACTGCAAAATGCTGCGGCCATAGACAAAACGCAACAAAAAACGCAATCGTTTCCGTGCCTTCAGCCAAACCACTGAGATAATAAATGCCCTTGTTGGGATACTGAATGCGCGATAAATTGCGGCGTTCAGCCATAATAGCGAATGCCAAAAAACTCACGCCAGTGCCCATAAATGACAGCAGCAATGCGCTGGCAGCCAAGGCATTGTCCGCAGGATTCGCTAAGGCAAAGCCAAATACCACAGCGGCATAGAAAATAAAATCCAGCGTGATGTCGAGAAACGCTCCCTGATCGGTCGCACCTGTTTGGCGTGCCAGTACCCCATCCACACCGTCGAACACCCGGTTCATCAAGATCAAAATCAGCGCTAGCCAGTACCAACCCACATACAAACTGGGGACCACCAGCAACCCCAACACAAAGCCCGTGACGGTTACTTGATTAGCGTGGATGTCGCGTTGCTGGCAGACATCGGCTATCTGGTTTAGCGGTTTTTGTATGAGCGGTAACGCCCAGCGATCTAACATACAGTGTTCCTCAGTCAAACGAGATAGATGCAAGGTTGAGAGTTTCGATAGGATCGGACGCACTAGGTGGTGGTCTTTCCTGTCTTTGTGTCGAGTTTTTCCTGCACCTACTGCATTATAGTCAGTGAGCAAGGTCAATGTCGCGCCCATCATGGTCAAGGAAACAACTATATAGGTATACTCATTTCATGGCCTTGGTCTATAGTTAGAGCTATTCCATCATCCAATGAATGAGGTGTCAGTATGAACGTAAATATCGTAATTATCCTATTTGTCGCCTTTGTCATCGTGATTACCGCGATGAGCGTCAAGTTTGTACCTCAGGGATTTAACTGGACGGTTGAACGTTTTGGTCGTTATACCCGTACCCTAAGTCCTGGCTTGGGCTGGATTATTCCTTTCTTCGACCGCGTGGGCCATAAGGTCAATGTCAAAGAACTGTTACTCGACATACCACCCCAGGAAGTCATTAGCCGTGACAACGCGATGGTGACGATCGACGCGATTTGCTTTTTTCAGGTAGTCAATGCGGCAAAAAGTTCTTATGAAGTCAACACCCTAGATGCCGCAATACGGAACCTCACCATGACCAACATTCGTACAGTGTTGGGTTCATTAGAGCTAGACGGTATGTTGTCGCAGCGTGATGAAATCAACGAGCGGTTGTTACGGATTGTTGATGAGGCGACCAATCCTTGGGGCGTCAAGGTTACCCGTATTGAAATCAAAGACATTACGCCACCAAAAGATTTGGTGGACGCGATGGCTACCCAAATGAAAGCTGAACGTATTAAACGTGCTTTGATCTTGGAAGCCGAAGGCGCCCGCCAAGCGCAGATTTTGAAAGCCGAAGGTGAAAAACAGGCTGCGATTCTCAAGGGTGAAGGCGAGAAGCAGCGCCGCGTATTGGAAGCTGAAGCACGAGAAAGACAGGCAGAGGCTGAGGCCAAGGCCACACAGGACGTTTCTCAAGCCATCGCGATGGGCGATGTGCGTGCCATCAACTATTTTGTAGCACAAAAATATACTGAAGCCTTGGCTAAAATCGGTGAAGGCCCTAATGCTAAGTTGGTGATGATGCCGTTGGATACCTCTGGATTAGTCGGCTCTATCGGTGGCATATCAGAACTCATCAAAGACATTACGAAAAGCGCTTAAATAGGTAGACGATATGATCACATTTACGTTTTGGCATTGGTTTGGTGTGGCGTTGGTATTGTTGAGCGCTGAAATGTTGGGCGCTGCAGGGTTCCTGCTGTGGACCGGTATGTCAGCAGCCCTTATCGGTGTGCTACTGTTTATATTTCCCAACATAGACACCAGCTGGCAATTGGTGATTTTTTCATTTGTAACTATCGCTGTGCTGTATGTCTGGTGGCGTCACTTACAGCAACGCATCGATACTTCAGACCAACCCTTGCTGAACCAGCGGTCGGCTCAGTATGTGGGACGGCAAACGGTGTTGGTAGAGCCGCTGTTGCATGGGCGGGGCACAGTCCGTATCGATGACAGCCGTTGGCAGGTAACAGGGCCAGAATTGCCAGTGAACACCTTGGTTAAAGTGGTTGGCTTGCAGGATGCCTTGTTGCTCGTCGTGGAACCAGTGACACAAGACGATGAAACGGAAGGGCACGCCGACGAATGACGAGCCAGTGGCAGCAAATCTACCAAGACTGGTGTGACAAAGACAGTGACGGTCTGAACCCAGCGCAACACAAGCAGGTAGCGCGTACGGTCGCTGTGTCTACTTTTTTTAAAGATCAGATAGCCAAACATCCGCAGTGGCTGTCTGAGTTCGCATTGGAATGGCAAGCCCCCAGCGACCCCGAACTGCGTCTGCGCACACTATTAGCCACGTGCGACGATGACGTGTCTGCTATGAAAGTGCTACGTGATTGGCGCAACTGGTACCAATGCTGGATGATTCTCTGTGACATCAATCGCCTCACCACCACCCAAGAAACCACGGCTGCCTGCACCCAATTAGCAGAGGCGGCTGTGCGGATGGCGCTGCAGTGGGCGCAACCTCGGCTTGAAAAGCGTTTTGGCGTGCCACAGGAATGCCCGTATCAGCCCGGCCAACCCCAAAGCCTGTCCGTTATTGCCATGGGTAAAATGGGGGCGCGTGAGCTCAACTTATCATCCGATATCGACCTCATTTTAGCCTACCCCACTGAAGGTGATACCCAAGGCGACAAAGCCATTAGCCACAGTGACTTCTTTATTCGGCTTGGACAGCATTTGGTGCGGCTGCTTGATACCCTCAATGGTGATGGATTTGTATTCCGCGTCGATCTGCGGCTGCGACCTTGGGGGCAATCTGGACCCTTGGCTACCAACTTTAACTTCATCAGAAAGTATTACCCTGAGCAGGGCAGAGATTGGGAACGCTTTGCCATGATCAAGGCCCGCGTCATTGCAGGCCCCGACGCTGCGGCTGAGGCATTGAAAGCCATCTTTCAAGATTTTGTGTACCGCCGCTATGTCGATTATCAAGCGCTCGAAGTGTTGCGCGATATGAAACAGATGATCATCAAAGAAGTCAGCAAACACGGCCGTGAAAACAACATCAAACTGGGGCGTGGCGGTATTCGAGAAATTGAATTTATCGCGCAAGCCGTGCAGCTGATTCGTGGTGGTCAGTTAATCACGCTCAGAGACCCGCATATTTGGCACGTATTTCAGTGTATTCGTGACGAGGGGCTGTTGCCGGTAGAGGTAATTGACACGCTGATAGCCCATTATGAGTTTTTACGGAACTGCGAGCATGCGTTGCAAGCCTGGCAAGACCGTCAAACCCAAGCACTGCCGGATGCCACGGACAGCGAAAGTTGGTCGCGGTTGGCCTTTGCTATGAATCTCGATTCCGCAGAAGCGCTGCAAGACCGGCTAAAACAGGTGCAAGACGATGTGTCATTGCATTTTAATGCCTTTATTCAAACCGAACAGAGTGATCAAGAAGATAGCGACACCCATTGGCCGGCAGTATGGCAGGGTACTGAAACCGATGCCGATGTGCCCGACACAACCTTTGCAGCAATTCAAGCGTTTCGGAATTCTCAGGCAGTAGCACGCATGCAGCCACAAAGCCGTGAACGCTTAGACCGCTTTATGCCGGTAGCGATTAAAGGCTTGTCGGTGTTTAAAAATCCCGATCTGGTATGGGAGCGGTTTCAGCCGTTACTTGAAGCCATTTTGCGACGCACCTCGTATTTGCTGTTATTAGCCGAGCAGCCACCCGCACTGCGTCAAATGTTTAAAATGCTAGGGCTCAGCACATGGGTCGCGACCCAGTTAAGTCAAAAGCCCTTCTTACTCGACGAATTTAGCGACCAAAAGGGTTTATTTAGGCTCCCGAATCGCATGCAATTGAGCGAATCATTACACAAACGATTGGTGCGGTTACCCGAGGATGATCTAGAAGCCCAGATGGAAACATTACGGCACTTTCGTCATGGTCGTGTCCTGCGCGCAGCTACCTGCGAGTTGAATGCGGTGCTGCCCCTGATGAAAATCTCGGACTATTTGGCCTATACCGCCGAAGTGGTGGTGGAACAAAGTTTTTGGTTGGCGTGGGAACAACTAACCGCTAAATTCGGTCGGCCTATGCGGTCAGCAGATGTGGCCTGTGACACCGATTTTGGTATTGTCGGTTACGGCAAGTTAGGCGGCTTGGAGCTCAGTTATGAATCGGACCTTGATCTGGTGTTTCTGTACCAAGCCAATAGCCATTTAGAAACCGAAGGGCCAAAAGTCGTCGATAATGGTCAATTCTTTACCCGCCTTGGGCAAAAAATCATACATATCTTGACCACCCAAACCCAATCGGGTGATCTCTATGACGTAGATATGCGGTTGCGGCCTTCTGGAAATAAGGGTTTGCTGGTCAGCACGCTAGATGCCTTTGCCCGCTATCAAAAAACAGATGCCTGGACGTGGGAGCATCAAGCCTTGGTGCGGGCCCGATTCGTAGCAGGTGATGACGACCTCAAAGCCAATTTTGCACAAGTCAGACATGACATACTCTGTTTGCCGCGAGAACTCGAACCGTTACAAACCGCAGTTAGGGACATGCGCCACAAAATGCGTGACCATCTGGCCACCTCAGAATTTGTTGCAGAGCAATCCGATCTGTTCAATCTTAAGCAGGATCCGGGCGGCATCGTCGATATTGAATTTATCGTGCAGTTTGGTGTATTGGCTTGGGCACAATATTATCCAGACCTCACTAGATGGTCAGATAACGTGCGGATACTGGAAGATTTGCGTACCGTCGGCTTTTTATCCGATGCAGAAACCGAACAGTTGCTCACTGCCTATTTGGCATTTAGAGAAAAAGCCCATGCGATGATGTTGCAAAAGGCATCGGTAAAAGCCTTGTCTGCCTCGGCATTAACCGATTTAGCACCCCATCGCGCCAATGTTACTGCGGTATGGCAGCGGGTGATGGAGGGGGCGATTAAGGCACCCGCAAAATAGGACAGGGATAGAGACATGCCACTGTGGGATGCGCGTCAAGACAGGTAGTTTGCAAAATTGTGGCGCTTTATCAGTCACAGTCCCAAGCGCCCCAATGTCTGGCTCTTATTCAATGGGTGCACTTGGCAATATAAAAGGTGGGAACCAACGGAGTATTTAACCGCGGCGGGCTTTAACGCGTTTTGCAGCAGCCAATGCGGATTGCACATCTTTATTGGCTTTGCGTTGAATCTGCCATGCAGACAGCTTGGCAATCAATTTGTGCGCTTCATAACGCGATTTTAACCAGTTTTCGAACCACTTAGGCATGATATACTCCAATTCAGATGACGCAGATTTAACCACAAAATCGTTGTGCATAAAATGGTTGGTTTTGTGTGTATCTACTTTCAGGCACTTGCCGCTATCGTTTGGAAATGATCAACACATTATGGCTATAAACCACAGGCGTTCAAACAGAGTCGAAAACCAAAGCTATGCTGCTTTTGTCAGTTGGCGTAACCTGCCACTGTTTGCGCTATTTGCACTGTTTTGGTTACTCACCCGCTTGCCTTTTTCTTGGTTATTACCCTTGGGCCGAGGCGTTGGCCGGTTGGCGTTTTATGCTTTGCCATCCCGCCGCAAGGTCTGTGAAACCAACATAAATCTGTGCTTTCCTGAGCTCAATGCTGATGAGCAACAAGGGTTAGTAAAACGTGTATTTCTATCTTTCGGCCAAGGACTGATGGAATCGGCTTATGCCTGGTCTCGAGATCTCTCAAATCTAGCCAATAAAACCACCATTACCGGGTTAGAGCACATTGCAGCGGCGCAAGCAAAGGGGCGTGGCGTTCTGTTAGTGGGTGGCCACTTTGCTTTGATTGACCTTGCCAGCGGTTTGTTAGGTCGTGAACAAGAATTTCATGCGGTGCAGCGTGACCATGACAATCCGCTGTTTAATTTGTGGATGACCCGTGCTCGGTTGAAATCGGCTAAGGGCACTGTTGCCAGAAAAGACCTGCGAGGCATGTTGCGCGTTCTTAAGTCGCAGCAAGTGTTGTGGTATGCACCCGACCAAGATTATGGACGGTTGAACAGTGTGTTTATTCCATTCTTTAACATTGCCACCGCGACCATTACCGGCACCTCGCGTTTGTCACAGCTCGGCCATGCTGATGTTGTCCCCATATTCTTTTATCGCACAGCGACAGGCGACTATCGTTTGGAGCTTAGCGCGCCGCTACCGATTCCCAGTGGTGACAATGAAACCGACGCCCTCTGTTTCAATCAGTGGCTAGAAACGCAAGTAAGGCGGTATCCTGAACAGTATCTCTGGTTGCACAAACGCTTTAAAACCA
>CAJXZL010000023.1 GCA_913063165.1 uncultured Saccharospirillaceae bacterium
TAACCAGGACTCAGTCCCGATCAGCGAGGCGCGCATTCTACAGAACGCTGCGTCCCTGTCAACTACTTTCTGAAGATATTTTCTATGTTTTTCAAACACTTAGATATCTTGTTCGGGTTCCGAAAAACCCTTCGTAATCGCCCCGCCTCAACAGCAGGGAGGCGCATTCTAAGCATTTACACGGCTGTGTCAACGCCTTTTTCTACTTCAGCGTAACTTTTACAATCTTTTTCTTGCCTGCCTGTATCAAATACGCACCTGCACCCAATTTCAAAGACGGCGCAATCACGTCCCAATCCACTTTTACCCGACCATTCTTTAACAAGTCTCTGGCCTGCGCGCTGTTCGTTGCCAAACCCGCTTGGTTTAAGATGGCTGCAATCGGCAATTCAGGCTGACCGTCTAGTGACAGCGTGACTGAAGGCGTATCGACTGGCACTTCACCTTCTTTAATAATGTTGCCCGCACCGCGGTGGGCATTTTCAGCGGCGTCTTCGCCGTGGAAACGACCCACTAGCTCTTTGGCCAACTCGATTTTTACATCACGCGGGTTCTTACCATCGGCAACAGCTTGCTTCAAACCGTCTATATCAGCAATGGATCGGAAAGACAGCAATTCGAAATACCGCCAAATCAGACTGTCAGGCATGGATACAATCTTGTTATACATCTCACCAGGAGCATCGGTGATACCGATATAGTTGCCCAAAGACTTGGACATCTTCTTTTCACCGTCCAAACCCTCTAGCAAAGGCAATGTAATCACTACCTGAGGTGTTTGGTTATAATGCTTCTGCAATTCGCGCCCAACCAGCAGGTTAAACTTTTGGTCTGTACCGCCCAGTTCGATGTCAGCTTCTAATGCGACCGAATCATACCCCTGCACTAAAGGATACAAGAATTCGTGGATTGCGATGGACTGGCCATTGCGGTAACGGTTTTTAAAATCTTCGCGTTCAAGCATACGGGCCACATTGTGCTGGGCAGCCAATTGGATCATTCCCGCGGCTCCTAACTGATTCATCCACTCAGAGTTGAATCGCACAACGGTCTTTTCCGGATCCAGTATCTTAAATACCTGCTCTTTATAGGTCGCCGCGTTTTCTAAAATCTGTTCTGGTGTTAATGGCGGACGCGTCACACTCTTACCCGTTGGATCACCAATCAGCCCGGTAAAGTCACCAATCAAAAAGATAACCTCATGCCCCAACTCTTGGAACTGGCGCATCTTGTTGATGAGTACGGTATGACCTAAGTGCAAATCAGGTGCTGTGGGATCAAAGCCAACCTTTACTTTCAAGCGCTTGCCAGAAGCGATTTTTTTAATTAGCTCATCTTCGAGCAATATTTCTTCCGTGCCTCGTTTGATAATGGCAAGAGTTTCAGTATGATGCGGCATGTAGTTTCCAGACCCTTATGGTTTGAGTAATTATCAGGCGCGGAATTATAACAGTTTCAACGCAGTATTCGAGTACCGATTTATAGTCACAAAGGTTTTGATCTACTCACATCTTTGAACATTATGAGAACTTCAATTTGTCATTTTTGAAAACACTTCCCGGCGTCCACCTCATAGGTCTAGGTGCACTACTAGCTGTTATCGTGGCTGCTGTTAATTGGACAACACCTGAGAAGCTGATTTCAGTCGATATCGAATTACCTGAAATTGAAGCGGTGGTTGCCGATGTTCCGCAAAATCAGATATTAACTACCGCATATACCATTGTGTCTGGCGACAGCTTGTCAGCTATTTTTGACCAAGCCGACATTGCCGCCAAGGTGATGTTTGACGTCATTGCCAACAGTGAGCATGAACAATTACTTCGGGCGATTTTGCCGGGTGAAACCATTGAGTTTGAACAGGACGCTGACGGCAAGTTAATGGCGCTCAACTACGTCAAGTCACTTCAGCTGACAGAACGGTTTGAACTCATTGACGGCGCCTTTGTACACCAGCACCTTGTCCGCAACCCGGAATTTAGAACCCAATTTAGCCAAGGCACCATTGAGTCTTCCCTGTTTTTAGCCGGTCAAAAGGCAGGCATGTCTGATGCACTAACGATGCAACTGGCGCAGCTGTTTGGATGGGATATCGATTTTGCCTTAGATATCAGAAAGAGCGACAGCTTTAGTCTGATCTATCAGAAGAAAGTGCTCGATGGCAAATCCATTGGTGATGGCGCCATATTGGCTGCAAAATTCACCAACAATGGCAACACCTATTCGGCAACGCGCTTTACCGATAGTGATGGCAAAACCGATTATTACGATGCTGATGGCAAGTCAATGCGTAAAGCATTTTTGAGAACGCCAGTAGAATTTGCGCGTATCAGCTCTCACTTTAGCATTGGCCGAAAGCACCCCATCTTGAACACCATTCGCAACCACAAGGGAACAGACTATGCCGCACCTCGCGGAACGCCTGTCCGTGCAGCCGGGGACGGTAAAGTGGTATTTGCTGGTACAAAAGGCGGCTATGGCACAACCTTGGTCATTCAGCATGGTCAACGCTATTCAACCCTCTACGCGCATCTCAACGCCTTTAATAAATCCATAAAGGTCGGGAAACTGGTAAAACAGGGGCAAATAGTCGCTTACATTGGCAGCACTGGATTGGCCACAGGTCCGCATTTGCATTATGAATTTCAGGTCAACGGTGTTCAGGTAAACCCTGTCACGGTTACCTTGCCAAGCGCACAGCCTATTAAGAAGTCAGATCTTGCCGATTATATGGCCCACCAAGCCAATATGGCGGGACAGCTGGAAAACTTTGAACGATTTGGTTTCGCACCTGCCGAATAGTCGCTAGGGCTATACGCGCCTAGCGTCGATAAATCGTTTCTATCAAGTGAAAACCAAACTGGGTCTTAATGGGACCATGGACCGTTAGCAACGGCTGTTTGAAGACCACCTGATCAAAGGCCTTCACCATTTGCCCCGGTTTAAACTCGCCAAGGTCACCGCCCTTTTTTCCTGAAGGACAGGTGGAATGCTTCTTTGCTAGCTGACCGAAATCACCCCCCTTTGCTAATAAGGCTTTTATCGTCTCAGCCTCTGCTTTGGTTTTTACTAAAATGTGTCTTGCGCACGCTGTTGCCACGTCATTGCTCCTATTGTCTATCCATCCGCTCATCGAGTCGTTATATCACAGCCTTTGCGCCCACACTATTGCCGCCTGAGGCTGGCATCCCGTTCACCTGAGGACACGACAGGTTGAAAAGCCTTGTTCTATGTCACAAGACTTTACCACAGCGAGCATCGTCTGGCTTTTTTGGTCTATTCTGTGGACAAGCGAAACAACAAATGCAGTCACTCAGGGAAAACAATGGGATGCAGAATCGTATTCTAGGAAAGTCGCGCATAGCAGTGTCAGAAATTGGATTGGGTTGTTGGCAATTTGGCGGCGATTTCGGTCCCGTATCTACAAACACGGTCAACGACATTTTGGACCATGCGGTTGCACAGGGTATTACCTTATGGGACACCGCTGATGTGTACGGTGACGGCCGCAGCGAATGGCTTATCGGTCGCTTCATCAAAAACTTGGCTTCGGATAAAGTACTACCCACCATTATTACCAAGGTAGGCCGACGCCCCGAGCTTTACCCCAATGGTTATGACAAGGTGACATTGCACCGACACATTTCTGACTCCATCAACAGGCTCGGTGTAGAACAGCTAGACCTCGTGCAACTCCATTGCATTCCGCGTTCGGTTTTAGAGGATGGTGAGATTTTTCATTGGTTAGAATCCTTTCAGCGCGCAGGCTTGATCAAAAATTTTGGCGCCAGCGTTGAAACGGTTGACGAAGGCATGCTGTGCCTCGCACAACCCAACCTTGCCTCGCTGCAAATCATTTTCAACCTGTTCCGGCAAGCGCCAGCGTTAGAACTGCTACCAGCTGCACAAGCAACCAACGTGGGTGTCATTGTCAGATTGCCGTTGGCCAGCGGATTGCTCACCGGGAAATTCAAACCCGAAACGGCCTTTGCAGAAACAGATCATCGACATTACAACCGCGATGGCGACGCTTTTCATGTTGGGGAGACATTCTCAGGACTGCCCTTTGGTAAGGGACTGGAATTGGTCGAGGCGCTTCAGGGCCTTTTACCCAAAAACGCGACATTAACCGACATTGCCTTACGCTGGATACTAGATCACCCTGCCGTCAGCACGGTTATTACCGGGGTTTCTAAGCCAGAACAAATCGCAGCCAATGCGCGCACTAGCCTGGCTCCGCCCCTATCTACAGAACTCCACAATGCGCTGACCACTTTCTACAGCAGCCAGGTACAACAGCATATTCGAGGTGCAATGTAAGCGGGGGTTATACCGAAAATGACGCACCGCAGCCGCACGTACTGGAGGCCAACGGGTTGTTTATGACAAACCGGGCGCCTTCAAGACCTTCAACATAGTCGATGGTCGAGCCCGTGAGATATTGGAGGCTAAGCGGGTCAATCAGAATGGTGGCGTGGCCACTTTTTATTTGGGTGTCGTCTTCAGCAACATCAGTTTCGAATGAAAATCCGTATTGAAATCCTGCGCAACCGCCACCCGTCACATAGACCCGTAATTTTAGCGCTTCATTGCCTTCTTCAGCCCCCAACGCAATAATTTTGCTCACTGCATTGGATGACACAAACACGGGGTCTACTACATTTACAACAGACATGATGTCCTTACCTATAAAACAAGAACATCATTATGACAATAACCTAGTTATTTGGTCAAGATTTGTCCTCAGCAACTGTTGTTGCTGCTGTATCTTTACCGCCAAAAAGTGTCTTTTTACCCTTTTGCTCAGGCTGATGAACCAAATTACCATTGACCTGTGCGCCTAGCACCATTTCCATCATGGTGTAATAGAGGTTACCGTTGATGACTGCTTTCTGCGCCAATTCAACATGAGAGGTCGCATGCACATCACCCTCGACAGCCCCATTGATAATGACCCGCGGCACTGAAATTGATCCTTCAACCCGGCCTTTCTCACTGATTCTGACGACCGCTGCACTGTTGTCTGCTGCCACAATATTGCCCTTTACAATACCGTCGATATGCAAACCGCCTGACACCTTAATGTCACCTATAATTTCTACACTGGCTGACAAAATCGTATCGTAATGTCCTGATGACTTGTTATTGCCCAACATTGGTGTCCCCTGTGTTCCAAGTAAAATATCGTTCCACTCTGGCTGAGCCAGAACCTGATGTTTGTGCGACTACATAAATTTGTTCCGGTGTGAATCCTTCAGGTAATACGATCTCGCCTGTCACATCCTGGAAATAACGGTACCGAAACCTGATGTCTGTATTCTCTATTTGTTCCGACACGTCATTTAACAACAACGCCTTTTTCTCACCCGCTTGTTCACCAATGATGGTGACACCGGCAAAGCCTTGAATAAAGTTTTTATTGTCCCCTACCTGAGTGAGCATCAACTTAAATCGGGTTCGGAGCGGATTAGAGGTAGGCGTGATACTGAAGTCTTGAATGGTAACCCCGCCCACGGTCAACGCCGGGGACATAATGCCTCTGTACAGCGCGTTCTCTTCTTCTAGCGCTGCAACTTGATCCTGCAAATCGACGACCAGTTGCCGCGTGCCTTCAGTGGCTTGACGATCGACGTCCGATCCGCGCTCTAACGTTGCAATGAGCAAGGATGCTTCGTCTAAACGTTCGGACTTCTCCTGGTATTGCTGGGTTACTTCAGCCAAAACCGACTCGGCCTTGTCACGCAGCATCAATCCTTCTGATACGCCATACCAGTAGCCAACTGCTCCGGAAAGCCCAATCAACAGCAATGCCACCACAGTTCTTGTGAACCGGACGTAGGGACGATGTGGAACAACAATTAACCGCTGTTGTTTACTGCCCTTCACTCTTGCCATGTCTTCATGCCTACCTATGTTTAAATTTTCGCAGAGCATATAGAACTGCCTGCCTGTGACTCAAGCGATAATGTCAATTAATCTGTATATTTGCTAGAACTACCTAGCAAGTCATAAAATTGACGGCTAATGATCTCACGCATGCAAATATATGTTAGGATTTTTGTCTCATTTTACCAGAAATTAACGGCAGCGCTCATGAGCTTCTTAACACGGTTGGTTAATCCTG
The DNA here is from genome assembly GCA_913063165.1 of uncultured Saccharospirillaceae bacterium. GTDB lineage: Bacteria > Pseudomonadota > Gammaproteobacteria > Pseudomonadales > Natronospirillaceae > CAJXZL01. Next base: position 6,125 of record CAJXZL010000023.1, read on the forward strand.
CGAACTATGTCAAGCAGCATACGGCCACACCTCAGCTCACACTCATCGGATTTCTCATTGGCCTTTCCACCGGTTTGTTTCTGCTCATGTTTAAATTGGCAGTCGACTATCCGCTTGAGTGGGCAATCGGCGGCAACGAAAACTTTGAGTCTCTAGCACCCCTCTCCCGATTTCTATTGCCATTAGGCGGCAGCATCATTCTCGCAGTGATATGGGCTGGCATACCAAACTCATTGCGTGCCGTGGGCGTGCCACACGTGCTTGAAAAAATGCAACATTCAGGTGGGCGTCTGCCGGGTCACAACCTCATCACACAGTTTGTCGGGGGCAGTATCGCGCTGCTTTCAGGCCAGTCAGTTGGTCGTGAAGGCCCCGCAGTGCACTTGGGTGCAGGACTTGCCAGCGTGATAGGTCAGCGCCTCAACCTACCCAATAGCAGCATTCAAACATTGGTAGGCTGTGGCGTTGCCGGCGCCATTGCCGCTTTTTTTAACACGCCATTGGCTGGTGTGCTATTCGCCATGGAAGTCATTTTGGTTGAATACAGTATTGCCAGTGCGGTTCCAATTATGGCCTCTGCTTTTGCTGCCTCACTACTGAGCCAAGGGTTGTGGGCAGGTGACGTTAGCTTCGAAAACTCGGGCGCAGAATTGTCTTCGCTGTTAGAGATTCCCTACTTGATCACCTTAGGGCTGGTGGTAGGCACCGCAGCCGCACTGTTTAATGCCATGATTCGATTTGGGCTGCGCTTTCGCCATTGGTCTGTCTATATCCGCTTTCCATTGGCTGGTTTAATCACCGGTAGCGTCGCCTTTGCCATCCCAGAAGTCATGGGCACAGGTTACGATACCATCGCCCTTATATTGGAAGGCCATTACGGTATTTTCATTTTATTGCTGATCTTCTTTGCCAAACTCATGGTCACAGCATCAGCCATTGGGCTTGGCATTCCTGCTGGCCTCATCGGTCCAACCTTGGTCATTGGCAGCACAATAGGCGGCCTTGCAGCCTTATTGCTTCTGTCGCTGGATACTGGCAGTACAACGCCGACCTCTTTATATGTATTGATGGGCACCAGCGCCATGATGAGTGCGGTTTTACAGGCACCTATGGCTGCGTTAATGACCGTGTTGGAATTCTCATCTAACACCAACATTCTGTTTCCCGCCATGCTGACGATTATTGTTGCCAATTTGACGTGCCGGTCTTTATTCAAACAGCCTTCTATCTTCACCAGCATCCTTCAAGCCCAAGGCCTTTCAATGGCCAGCACACCGGTATCGCGCGCCATGCGCAGTGTGAGTGCTACAGAATATGGCATTGAGCCTGAAGCGGTATTGTCTGGCACGCAATCATTGGATCGTGTAGAAAAAGCGCTAGAACGGGTTGATTATCTAACCATTACTTCGCACCAGCGGTACTATGCATTGCCCAAGGCAAAAGCCATGCACCGTCTTGAGCAAGAGCGCAGTAAAATTGTCGAAAACGAGGATATTACCGTCGCAGAAATTGATCTAAATCCCTGGGTGGCAGATCACCATGAACTAATATGGATGCCACTACATGCGACGTTGGATCAGGTGTTACGACAGCTACAGGGAAAAAACATCGGTGGTGTGCGCTTATCTGAAAGGCAAGACCAGCACCCACGCGTTATTTTACCGCGCGAGCATGTTTTAGAATTTTTGGGAAAAATTGGAGGATAGCCATGCTGTCACTTGAATCGTACGACCTCTATAGAACCTTTAAGATGTTACACCTCATTGCCATGGTAACGTGGTTTGCGGGTATATTTTATTTGCCCCGCCTGTTCGTCTACCATGCCATGAGCGACGATGATGTCAGCAACCAGCGCTTTAAGACCATGGAACGCAAGCTGTACCGCGGCATTATGGTACCCTCAGAAATCGCCATTGTGGTATTTGGCGGCGCCATGTTCCTGTTTCCATTTGCCGATGCGTTTCTGTCGATGGGCTGGTTACACTTTAAATTGTCACTTATTGCAATATTGATCGCCTATCAACACTATTGTGGGTATTTGATGAAGCAATTTGCGGTTGATGCCAATAAGCACAGCCATAAGTTCTATCGTTTTCTCAATGAAGTGCCTACCATTATTCTCTTGGTCATTATTTACCTCGCAGTTTTCAAGCCCTTCTAAGACACCGAGAGCCATGCAAGGCTGCATGGCTCAATTTTCTGCAAACAAATCGAGACACACAGGCACCACTGGTGTTTCAATTTGAGACAGAGAACCATTGTGTCAGTAAACAGAACGGTTTGGGTCATGGTAAGATGCGCGCACTTATTAACAGTTCATTGAAAGCAGGCCTATGCGCCGTGCTTTCCAATCAATATGAAGCCCCTAAAAAGGGATGAAGGAGTTTGTCGATGTCCAGGTCAGAAACGTTATTCGAGCGCGCCCAGCAACACATTCCAGGCGGTGTAAATTCACCCGTGCGTGCATTCAAGGGCGTGGGCGGAACCCCCATTTTCTTCAAAGCTGCAGCAGGCGCCTATTTAACAGACGAAGACGACAAACAATATATCGACTACGTACAGTCTTGGGGCCCAATGATCCTTGGCCACAACCACCCAGCCGTTGTGGGTGCAGTAACAGACCAGTTGGCCAAGGCCATGAGCTTTGGCGCACCAACCCTGCTTGAAATTGAAATGGCTGAAACCCTGTGCGAGATTTTGCCGTCTATGGACAGCGTCCGCATGGTGAGCTCAGGCACAGAAGCTACCATGTCGGCGATTCGTTTGGCACGTGGTTATACGGGCCGGAACAAAATCGTTAAATTTGAAGGCTGTTACCACGGTCACGCTGACTCATTGTTGGTGAAAGCCGGTTCAGGCGCCCTGACCTTTGGCCTACCGAATTCTCCCGGTGTTCCTGCTGCCATGGCAGAACTGACCCTGACCCTGACCCACAACGACTCTGCGCAAGTAGAAGCCTTGTTTGCTGAAATGGGTGAAGAAATCGCCTGCATCATCGTTGAACCAGTCGCTGGCAACATGAATTGCATTCCACCAGAGCCAGGTTTCTTAGAGACACTGCGTCGCGTCTGCGATGCTTCTGGCACGGTGTTAATTTTTGATGAAGTGATGTGTGGATTCCGTGTGGGCTTCAATTCAGCACAGGGGCGTTTCGGTATCACACCTGACCTCACCACTTTAGGCAAGGTCATCGGTGGCGGTATGCCAGTAGGGGCATTTGGTGGTAAGAAAGCCATCATGGACCACCTCGCACCAACCGGTCCGGTTTACCAAGCGGGCACACTGTCTGGCAACCCACTGGCAATGGCCGCTGGTTTGGCTACCTTGGCAGAACTTAAGGCACCGAGTTTGTATGATGACCTGACAGACAAGACCACCCGCCTGTTGGCTGGATTACAGGCAGCTGCAGATGCCGCTGGTATTGGTTTTACGACCAACCAAGTGGGCTCTATGTTTGGCATGTTCTTCACCGACGAAGCAAAGATCAGCCGGTTTAGCCAAGTCATGAAGTGTGACACTGCACGCTTTAATGCATTTTTTCATGGCATGCTAAAACAGGGTGTCTATCTGGCGCCTTCTGCTTTCGAAGCGGGCTTTATGTCTACAGCACATACGGATGCCGATATTGCCGCAACCATTGCCGCGGCGACCGCTGTATTTGCTACCCTGTAAGAAGATTGCAGGACCCAGAGTGGCACAGCAATGCCTGTGTCACTCACTTCATTTTTCTAGCGCAAAACTGCCCATCGCTTACCTGCCAACTTTTTTAATGACGACCATCAAACACTTGCATTAGTGGCTTGAAAAATCATTGACAGTAATTAGTTAGCTTCATATAGTACGCCCGCATTCGATGAGTGCAGTCACTTCCTAAGCCTGGGTGGTGAAATTGGTAGACACGCTAGCTTCAGGTGCTAGTGGGGGTAACCCCGTGGAAGTTCGAGTCTTCTCCCAGGCACCATTATTCCTTTCTCTTATTGATATTCCACTGCAGCGTTATCTGGGCTGTTCTACTGCCTTTGCGTCACGCTTTTTGATTAGGACATAGGCCGCACCAGCGCCGCCGTGATGAGAGGGTGCTGACATAAAGGCCAACACTTCAGGTATTTCTCGTAACCAGCGGTTACAAAAACTTTTCAACAGTGCCGGCGGATCGCCTTGCTCGCCTTTGCCATGCAGCACGATAGCCAACCTGACATCGAATCGAAAACAATCCTGAACAAAGCGCAATAATGCGTTGCGGGCTTGTTCGACTGTTTTACCATGCAAATCGAGGCTGGCTTCCACCTGATAGGCACCCTGCTTGAGCTTACGCAACACCGAACGGTCAAGACCGGGTTTTAAATAACGCAAACTGTCATCAGGCTTCACCATTTGCAGATGGGACACATTGAGTGGGTTGTCTGCAGTCGCTTTGGCAATCTGGGCATCCTGCTTTCTGACCGACTGTCCAGGCGTCGCCTTCACAGGCGGGGCACGGTGAACGCGCTTTACAGGCTTAGTGAGTGGTCGAACCCCAGCCATGGCACTGGCGAAATCTTCATTGTCATCATGTTCGGTCATAGCGACGTGTGCCTTTGCCACAAAATGTTTGGCCTATTACAGGCGTTGGAAGTCATAAATAGAACCCACGTTCAAAATTTGGGTCAAGGCATCCAGCGCCGTACGACTTTCAATTAACAGCTGCGGATCGGCCAAATCGTCAGTAGACAAACGATCACGGTAATGACTGTCTACCCACGCCACTAATCGCTGATACAGCGCATCAGACATCAGCGTAGCGGGATTAACAGCCGCCAATTCTCGGTCATTCAGTGCCACGCGCAACCGCAAACAGGCAGGGCCGCCTCCGTTCTTCATGCTTTGCTTGAGGTCGAACACCTGAACCTTAGATATGGGATTCGTCGTGTCGGCTATCAGCGTATCAAGGTACGCAGACACCGCTGGATTCTCCCGACACTCGCCAGGAACCACCAAACTCATTTGCTGGTCTGCATGCGACAGCAGCTGTGAGTTAAACAAATACGAGCCTACCGCGTCTTGCAGTGACACATCCCGTTCGCTAACCATCACAGGCACCAGTGAGGCACCCTGTAATTGGCGATCTAAGTCTCTTAATACTCCGTCGGTGTCAAGAAAAGCGGATTGGTGGTAGAACAACACGTTGCGATTGCCGACCGAGATCACGTCATTGTGGAACACGCCGGCATCAATGGTCAGTGGATTCTGCTGCGCAAATACTGCACAGCCAGCATTGAGCCCATGTAGTCGCGCAATCGCTTGGCTGGCTTCTAGGGTCTGGCGTGCAGGATAGATAGAGGGCTTGGCGGCTGTGGCGCTAAACGCTTGCTGACCATAGACAAAAAATTCGACACCGGGATTGTCGTACGCTGCACAAAAACGGGTGTGATTGGCAGCCCCTTCATCGCCAAAATAAGCGATGGGCGGTAACGCGTCATGGTGAACAAAATGGTCATCGGAAGCAAACAGGGCTTTCAGCATTCTCCCCGTGCCTTCATGTTCAATTGAACGGTGAAATTTGGCATTGAGGTTGGCTGGCGTGAAATGCACCTTGCCGTCGGCGGTATCTGCCGAGGGTGACACGGTAGCGGCATTGGCCGTCCACATGGCAGACGCCGAGCTCACAGCCGACAATAGCGCCGGCTGGTCCTTGGCTACCCGTTCGATGATGTGCGCATCGGTACCGGTGTAACCCAATGATTTCAGAACAGGAATAAACGGGCGCTCATGCGGCAGCAATACGCCCTGCTTGAATCCCATATCGTGCAGGGCCTTCATTTTTGCCAAACCCTGCAACGCCGCTTCTTTAGGGTTCGATCGGTCTTGTTGATTTGATTGCGATGCAATATTGCCGTATGACAGGCCCGCATAGTTATGGGTGGGCCCTACGAGTCCGTCAAAATTGACTTCAAATCCACTCATAGAGACATACCTGGCGGCAGGGTTGCTGGCACAGTCGCAGCCTCACCTTCAACAGAAGCAACCGGATAAGCGCAATAGTCAGCAGCATAATAAGCCGATGGCCGGTGATTACCCGACTCACCGATGCCACCAAATGGCACAGCGCTCGAAGCACCCGTGATTGGTCGATTCCAGTTGACGATACCGGCATTAATTTCCTGCAAGAAATAGTCGTACCGTTCACGGCTCTTGCTGATCAAACCACCCGACAGACCATAACGGGTGTTATTGGCGATCGCGATGGCTTCATCAAAGGTGTTATATCGATAGATGCTGAGCAACGGACCAAAATACTCTTCATCTGGCACACCACTTACGCCCGTTAGATCAATGATGCCGGGCGACAACAGTGCGGTACCTTCTTGAAGGGTATGGAGATTCAACAGCACATGACCACCCAATGCTACCAAATGATCCCAAGCTCTTAGCATATTGTTGGCAGCGTCTAGGGACACCACTGCGCCCATAAACGGCTGTTCAGCTTCATCGAAGGCGCCTACGGTAAGTCGCGAAGCGGCATCGGTAAGCTGCTTCACAAAAACATCACCTTTTTCACCGACTGGCACCAACAAACGGCGCGCACAGGTACAGCGTTGACCCGCTGATAGAAAGGCTGACGAAATGGTATGGTGCAATGCACCTGCTTCATCAAAGTCGTTATCGATAATCAAGGCATTGTTGCCGCCCATTTCAAGCGCGAGGATTTTGCCCGGTTGACCGCCAAACTGCTTATGAATCAACTTGCCGGTATTCGAACTACCCGTAAAGAACAGGCCATTAAGTCCTTCGAGCTGTGCTAACGCGATGCCGGTTTCTTTGGCACCCTGCAATAGGTTCAAGACACCCGCTGGTAAGCCTGCTTCTGTCCACAGACGCGCGGTTTCTTCTGCCATTTTTGGCGTGAGCTCACTGGGCTTAAACAACACGGTATTGCCTGCAATCAATGCAGGTACGATATGTCCATTGGGCAAGTGTCCCGGAAAATTGTAAGGACCAAACACGGCCACAACCCCATGTGGCTTGTGACGCAATACTGACGTGCCAATCGCAGATTCTTGGCTGGTAACACCGGTTCTGCTTTCATAAGCACCAACCGATATCGCAATCTTACCGACCATCGCACCGATCTCAGTACGGGCTTCCCATAATGGCTTGCCCGTTTCGGATCCAATGACGTGCGCGAGGTGCTCTTGGTTATCGGTTAATAGCGCCGCAAATTTTTTACAGATGGCAATACGCTCATCGGTCGCCATCTGACGCCAAGGTTTAAAGGCGGCTTTGGCGGCATCGAATCCGGCTTGAACCTGATCGGGGCTGGCGGCTCTGCCTGACCAAATGATCTCCTGAGTGACGGGATTGCGTGACTCAATTTTCACGCCGTGACCTTCAACCCATTGTCCATTAATTAACAGTGACTGGTTCATTTTGAGCTCCGAATTGTGGGTATGGCAGGACGCATGGATACGGCGCGCACCTGACTATTGGGTTCGAGTGACAAGGCCGCAATTTCAGCAGCATTGAGTACGATGTGGCCGTCTTTAATATTGGCACCGGCAATTAATATAACCCGGTAATTCACAAACTGTCGGTTGCTGATCATCCACACATCACCACGCGGATCATCGATGGCGACGCTGTTCTCATCAGCCACCCAGTCAACCACGACAGATTCTTTAACGGCTCTAATGTCTGGCAGTCGGCACTCGACCGACGGGCCCGCATCAAAAATATCAATATAGCTGTTGAATCTAAAACCTTCCTGTTGCAACAAAGCCAAAGCAGGTTCGGTATTCTCATGGACTTTGCCGATCACATCCTGTGCTTCTTGTGATAAGAAAGGCACATAAATGGGGTACTTTGGCATCAGTTCAGCAATGAACCATTTATTGCCTAGCCCCGTTAAATAATCAGCTTCTTTGAATTCCATTTGGAAAAACTTGCGACCCAAACCTTCCCAGAAAGGTGAGTGGCCTACTTCATCAGAATAACCGCGCATTTCCGCGATGACCCGTTCGTTAAAGCGCTCCTGAAATTCGGCCAAAAACAAGTAGCGTTGTTTTGATAAGAATCGGCCATTGACGCCTTGTCGGTATTTTTCCCGTAAAAACAAGGTGCAGACTTCGGTAGCGCCGGTCATGTCATTGCTCAAAAACAGCGTTTTGGTTTGCTTATGCACACCCAGTTCTTGCGAGGCATGTACTGAATTGCCGACGCGGTAGTTATACCACACGTCTTGGTTGCCAATTTCAGCCTCAATGGCACTCACACCGGCTAAGGCACCCGTTTCTGCATCTTCTAATACAAACAAATACAAGGCGTCTTTTTGAGCGATATTGTCGGTAAAGGAATTCACAGCACGGGAGATTTTCAACTCCATCTTGTCGTGATTGGCGGGTAAAGACGTCACGCCAATACCTGATTCCTCGGCCATGTCAAACAATGCATTGAGGTCACGGCGTTCTATGGGACGTATAAAAAACATGGTGAACCTCGATTATAAAGGGGAGTAGCGAATGAGATCGCCATTGGATACCTGCAGCTGGGTGGCGACTGAATCATCCAAACGGATGTGGTCACCAATGCCATCTACCAATTTTCCAATGCCACACCGGAAATCCCCATTCTGGTTATTTGAAATGAGGTACTTCAAACCACCGACCAACTTACTGGTCGTGATTTCCTTTAGCTTACTGCTCGCAATGGTATGGATATTCTTGCTTGTGCTGGTAAGCACGGGGCCACCGTCAAAAATATCAACATACCGGCTCCTCTCGAAACCTTCTTTGAATAACAACTGGCAGGTCGCTTCCGTGGCTGGGTGCGCCTTATTCATCGCCTGCTGAGCCTCTTCACTCAATAGCGTGACGTATATCGGATGCTGGGGCATCAATTCAGCGATAAAGGTTTTGCTCTTCACACCTACGTAATAGTCTGCCGTCGCAAAGTCGATATCAAAAAAGTTACGCCCAATGCTATTCCAGAAGGGAGAATCGCCCTTATCGTCTAGCAGCCCCTGAATTTCAGTTACCGTACGATCAGAGAAATCATCTGGATTCTGTGCCATGTACATAAACCGCGCCCGAGACAATAAGGCAAAATACGGTGTGCCTCGCAAATCCGGTCGAATCGCAAAAGAACGCAGGACCGTCGAACCGGTCAACTCATGCGATAGGTACAGGATCGACGTTGCAGTATGAATACCGAGGTGATGGGAGGCGTGCACCAATTCTTCGATGCGATAATTGAAGAACGGATAGCCGCTACCTGCATAAGCATCAATACCAGATACCCCTGCAATTTCGCCGGTTTCTATGTGTTCCAGTACAAATATCAACGTGGCGTCTTGGGTGTTTTCTATATCACCCTGAAACGATTGGGTCGAGGTGTGCAACAGTTCACTGAGCTTATCGCGGTCTGAAGGCAGGGTGGTTACCCTGACTTCATAACTGGTATGCAATCGCTCAATGCCTGGAAGGTCCATAATGTTTGCTGGACGTACGATATACATGGCTCAACTCCGGTTTAAGCAGCACCAACAACACGTTGAACCGCTTTCTCAATACGGCGAATGCCTTCAGCCATTTCATCTTCTGCCATGACCAAAGAAGGCAATAGACGCAATACGTTAGGTCCAGCCACGTGCAACATCACGCCTTCTTCGTAGCCAGCTATGACGAATTCTTTTGCACGGTTTTTGAATGCTTCGGTCAATTCACAACCGATAAGCAAGCCAACGTGACGGATTTCTGAAAACAGGCCATAGCGCGCGCCAATGTCGGTCAATGCAGCAACCAAGGTTTCAGCCCGCGCTTCAACGCCGGCCAACACTTCTGGCTTACTCAAAATATTAACGGCCGCTTCTGATACGGCACAGGCCAATGGGTTGCCACCAAAGGTAGAACCATGCGTACCCACCACAAATGACGCAGCCACCTTATCAGTTGCCAACATGGCACCAATCGGGAAACCGCCACCAAGGGCTTTTGCACTGGTTAACACATCAGGTGTCACACCATATTTTTCGTAGGCAAAAAGCTTGCCGGTACGGCCAACACCCGTTTGAATTTCATCAAACACCAACAGGGCACCATATTGATCACATAGGTCTCGTGCACCTTGCAGAAATTCTTGGGTGGCGGGATAGACGCCGCCTTCGCCTTGAATAGGTTCAACAATGACCGCACAGGTCTTGTCGCTCATCGCCGCTTTTAATGCTTCAAGGTCATTAAAAGGCACATGCGAAATGCCTTTAGGGGTAGGCTCAAAGCCTTCTTTGTATTTGGCCTGACCGCCGACACTGACCGAAAACAGGGTACGGCCGTGGAAACTGCCATAGGTAGAAATAATCTCGTGCTTTTCTTCGCCAACGTGATCAAAGGCGTAGCGACGTACCAATTTCAACGCAGCTTCATTGGCTTCAGCGCCAGAGTTACAAAAGAACACCTTGTCTGCAAAAGTCAGGTCAACCAATTTCTTAGCCAAACGCAGGGCTGGCTCATTGGTCAAGACGTTGGCGACGTGCCACAGTTGATCACCCTGCTCGTGCAATGCCTTTAACAATGCCGGATGAGAGTGCCCAAGAGAGTTCACCGCAATACCAGCTACAAAATCGATGTACTCTTTACCCGACTGATCCCAGACTTTAGAGCCCACACCCTTTACTGGGATAATGGCTGCTGGAGAATAATTGGGGACCATTACTTCATCAAACGTAGCGCGTGTTACCGATTCAACTGACTGAGACATAATAAAGATTCCTTGATAAAAGGCCGATTAAATTGTTTTCACCATTGTAAGGTCCTGCCCTGCTTTTGTTTTTCGGCATTGCGACACTTACTTATAGAATAAACCAACGGGTATAGGTGAGAAATTGCCGTTAGTTGGGATTACTTTCGCCGCTGGCCAAACGTTGTTTCAAGCGACGTTCTTCACTGGGTGTTATATGAAATAACGAGCGGTACGCCGTACTAAAATGCGCGCCGCTGGAAAAACCACAGCCATAGCCGATGTCTGCAATGCTATTGCTCGTGTTGAGCAACTGCTCTCGGGCCTCTCGCATCCGTAACTGTAAATAGTAGCGCGACGGCACGGTATTCAGATGTTTCTTAAACAACCGCTCGAGCTGTCGGCGTGACATTTTAATATGAAAGGATATGTCATCGGTAGATAGCGGCTCTTCAATATTGGCTTCCATTAGACTAAGTGCTTCGGCCAGTTTCGGTTGCTCTAACTTGGTCTGCTCAGACAAGGGGGTAATGACATTGCGCCCGGGCTGACCGATCCGCTCATGTAAAAAATGCTGCGACACCGCCTCGGCAATATCAACACCCTGTTGCCGCGCAATCATCCATAGCATCATATCCAGAGAGGCCGTACCACCGCGACAAGTCAGCCGGTGTTGATCAACGCAAAACGCATCTGTCAGTTGAATCACCGATGTAAAGGTTTCAATCATGGCATCGGGGTTCCACCAATGAATCACGGCGCGGTGGCCATCTAGTAGCCCCGACTTGGCCAAGTCATAGGTACCTGAACTGATGCCGCCAATCATTTGCCCTACTGGTAATCGACGCAACCATGCATCTAACAAGGGTTGGTCTTGATAAGCCACTGGTGGGGCCCCAGCAATAAACCACACATCTTTGGGTGCCACATCGGCAATTAATTGGTCCATTAAAATCTGATTATTAAGCGAAGAACGAATAGATTTGGACGCTACACCCACATTTTCGACCGCGTAACGGGTCTCACCAGTCAACTGGTTACAGATCATCAAAGGCTCCAGCGCCGATACATAGGCGATGGATGAATAGCCAGGATTTAAAATAAAGCCTACGTCGTATTGCGCCATATCAGCTGCTATTTAACCTCAAAAGTACCCAATTTTAGGAGCACACCATCATGCATCATCCACTGCCCCCGACAGATCACCGTTTGAATATCCAGTGAGTCTGCATCGAGCAGCAACACATCGGCGAAGCTCCCCTCGGCAATGGTACCTGTGTCTGCCAATCCCAAAATCTCGGCCGGTGTTTGCGTTAGGGTTCTCAGCAGTTTTTCAGGCGCGATACCCAGTGTCTGAACCCCATAGACCCATTCGGTGTGCAACGAAGCCATTTCACCCACCGTTAGCGCCACCAGGTTACCCGCATCGTCAAATACCGGAAGGCTGGCATGACCGTCCGTACTCATTGACATGTGAGACTCAGGAATTCCAGCTGAAAGGCCGCGCATCACGGCTTCAGACGCCCGTACCTCGCCACCCGCCAAAATGGCGTCGGTGGTGCTGGCGGTGAAGTCGATATAGCCGCCGCGTTTTACATGCTCAAATCCAGCCAATAACAGGGTGGCATTGCGATTAATATGGGTCGGATAGAACTGGGACAGTGTGACATCATGACTGGCCACTGCATCCCACAGAGGCTGCAACAGACTCGGCGCGTCACCGACATGAATTGACACAACGCCACGCTTTCCAGACAACATGCCTGCCACGCGGGTCTGGGCCGCTAACTGGGCTAATTGGGTCGCATCGGGCTGGCTACTGCGGTGATCAGAAATAGCCACTTCACCCACACCAATAAATTCGGGGATAAACAGCAGATCATCTTCGATACTCGCCATCAAACTTTTTGCGGGTAAATGATAAGAACCGGTGTGGCACACCACATTCAGACCTTCTGTTTTAAGCGCACGTGCTTTGGCAATGAGGTTTTGATGGCTACGCGTAATCGCATCGGTGCCCAATACTCCTGTGACGGTCGTGACACCGGCCAAAATCGCATCCGATAATTGCATTTCTGGTGTGCGGGTATGAAAACCGCCTTCCCCACCCCCACCGGTTATGTGCGTCAGTGCATCAACAAAACCAGGCACCAGCCATTTGCCTCGCCCATCAATTACCCGGCAAGCGATATTGGGCACTGGCAGCTGAGGCGCAATCGCCACAATGCGATCACCCACGATCATCACATCCAGCTGCCCGAGTGATTGCGGCGCATAGACTTGCGCGCCTTGAATGAGGGTAATAGACGACTGACTCATTTGGCGCCCCTTGACTGCAGCGGATTCAAAAATCGGTCTGGAAAATCAGTAAAAATGCCGCTGACACCCCATTGCGCCAACTGTTTCGCCCGTACCGGATCATTGACTGTATATACACGCACTTTCCAGCCTTCAGACAGACATTCTTGTACCCAGTCTTCTGTAATAATGTCGTCATCAATGTGGACTGCCTCAGCAGACACCGCCCGCGCCCAGCCCTGCCAATGTGGCAAGGCATTCTCCAATAGGATGGCTGTTTTCAATTCGGGGTGCTGTTCATGTAGCAACATAAGCGCACGGGGATCGAAGGAACTGACTATGATGCGCTCAGCGGGGAATGCCGCCAATACGGGGCTAGCCGCGGCCACCAAATCTTCGGCTGACACTGCCTCGTGCTTTTTTAGCTCCACATGAGAGCCACAGCCACGTGCTTGTAAAAATGGCAACAGCGCAGCGAACCTGACCATACGCTGGCCCTGATATTGTGGTGAAAACCAACCGCCCACATCCAATCCAGACAACATTTGCCAGCTGTGCTCGGCCAATACACCCGTGCCATCGCTACAACGGTTGAGCGCATCATCATGAAAAATGACCGCCTGCTGATCGGCCGTCACCACCACATCATATTCGATCCACGGCACCTGCAAATCCGCAGCCAACGTAAACCCCGCCATGGTGTTTTCTGGTGCCAAACCTGCGGCCCCACGGTGTCCAATAATCTCTAATCCAAAGGTACCCATTACATTTCCACTCGCCTTACTGATACCATAACCACCCGAACAGATCATAGCCCCTAACAGGACGCTGTCTGGTCCGACATCCGAAGCAATTGATAAAGCCGCAACCAGGGAAAACTTGCATTATGAACGCATGGATATTGGCGTTACGACCCAAAACTTTACCGGCGTCTATTAGCCCAATATTGGTAGCCAACGCACTGGGTTGGAACACCGATTATAATTGGCTGGTCGCCGTTTTGACTATGTTAACAGCGTTAACCCTGCAAATCGCGGTGAATTTCGCCAACGATTACTTTGACTTTAAGTCAGGCGTCGATACTGCAGAACGCCTAGGGCCGCAACGTGCAACCCAATCGGGACTCATTTTACCCCAGCACATGCGCATGGCAACGTTCGGCACTTTGGGCCTGGCTATTGTATGGGCGGTGGGCTTGATGATCGAAGGTGGCCTGCCCATCATTTTACTGGCTTTGGCTTCCACCATTGCCGTGCTCTGGTACAGTGGCGGCCCTTGGCCGTTGGCGTCATTGGGCCTTGGCGAGATTGTGGTCTTCCTGTTTTTTGGCTGGGCTGCCGTCTTGGGCACCGAGTTTCTACACACTGAACAACTGTCACTTTCGGGCTGGTGGCTTGGTACACAGTTAGGCCTGATCAGTGCCGCCATCATGTTAGTCAATAATATTCGCGATCATAACACTGACAGCCAAGCGGGTAAGCGCACGCTCGCCGTCAGAATCGGACTCACACGCAGCCACAGCCTGTATCGCTTTCTATTGATAACGCCCTTCTTCATGCAGGCATTGGCCTTCATCGTAACAGGCAGTTCCGTTGCCGCAGTATTACCTTTTCTAACAGCCCCCATCATGATTCGTCTCATTCGACAAATGGGCGAGCGGCAGGGCGAAGCGCTGAATAGTCAACTCGCAGAAACAGCTCGGCTGTTGGCCCTGTTTTCGTTAACGCTTACCATTGGCATTATTATTGGCAGCTAATCGCCCACGGCCAGATAGGACAACCATCACATGGATATCATGAGTTTATTACCAATGATAGTCGGCCTATTGGTCACCGGCGTCGTCGCTGGTCTTATGGCCGGTCTGCTAGGAATAGGTGGCGGATTGGTATTGGTGCCCGTGCTCTTTTATGTATTCTCGGGCCAAACACAGGATCCCGTCACGGCATTGACCACTGCGACTGCAACCTCGCTTGCCATCATCGTTCCTACTTCAGTCAGTTCTGTGGCGGCACATTTTAGACAAAAAAATATCGACACCGACTTACTAAAGGTCTGGTGGCCTTGGATATTGCTCGGCGTGCTATGTGCTTCCAGCCTTATTAACTGGCTTAGAGGCCCTTGGATCCAAATCTTGTTTAGTGCATTTGCCATTGGCATGGGCATCAAAATTGCCTTGCAGGGCAGCAAGAAAAATGTACCCAGTCGTTACTGGCGACACGTCCCCACTGCGACTGTGCCCTTATTCATTGGGCTAATCAGTACCCTCGTAGGGATTGGTGGAGGCACCCTGACTGTCCCAGCACTGTCTAGCAAGGGCTACATCATGTCTCGTGCCATCGGCACATCAGCTGCGGTTGGATTTATTATTGCACTACCGGCGGCTCTATCACTTATGCTGGCACAAACCCCACACGCGGCGATTCCGTTTACACTGGGACTGGTCAATATCGCGGCCTTTGCGATTACCGCCCCTTTGGCTACGCTGGTAGCACCTATCGGTGCACGCTGGTCAAAACGTGTTGACCCAAAAAATTTAAAGCGCCTATTTGCCGTTGTATTGATTGTCACTGGTATTAGGATTGCTTTAAGCGTTTAACAATGGAATTTGAGGCGAAAAAAAACCGAGTATTACCCGGTTCAAGATACTAAAGCACTAACCAAGCTGCCTAGATAAAGAGGAGAACAACATCACTAACACCTTACCAAGTTCTTGTTAGCGGGCAAGAAGCAATAAGGCTTGAATTGGATTATACGGAGAAAAAACACTACGTCAGGCAAACCCTTTAAATGAATGACTCAAGTCAAAATATATTGGGTAAATTATTCCAAAACCCCCGAAAATAGTGAATTTGACCAACATCTGACTTCTGTCAGTTTGGAATTTCGGGAAGCCAACTATAGTGCCCTTTCACAGGGAGACTATAATGACAGACTTTCAACAAACAAGACCATGGCACAGCGATTTTATCGCTAAATACTTTATCTCTGGCCCTAGCAGAATTGCTAAGCCGGTATCAGCAGATATTGTAGTCGACAAGCAGCAACTGCTTATTGACCATGCGGATAGAGAAAACGTCATTAATGCCCCCTATAGTTTGATGGTTAACATCCCGTTCTGTAATCAGGCTTGCCAGTATCAAAGCCACGTCGGCAGCGCAGAACTAACAGGTGATGAGTTAGACGACTATTTGATTGAACTCTGCCGTGAAATGGCAATTTTTAAACCCCATTTCAGCAACCGCCCAGTAAAGCGCATGCATATCGGTGGTTGCACTGCGGCAATTTTGGAAGACAGGCAGCTAAAGACACTCGCCCTGTCGTTACGTGAAAATTATGAAATGTTGGCCGACGACATTGGTCATTATTCTATTGATGTCGATGCCATGCAGGTTACCGAGTCCCAGTTGAATCTCATTCGAGAGTTGGGCTTTAATCATATTCGGTTTTGTGTGCAAAGTGTCGCTGCCCAAGAACATTTGGGTGCCAACCTAGACAGCCGTTTTCAACACATTAAAAACCTTCGACGTAATGCCAAGTTAGAGCAATTTGAGACCGTCGAAGTGGCGTTGGCCTATGGTTTCCCGGGTCAGACGGCAAAATCTTTTGCCGACATCTTGGAGTTTACCTGCAACCTTCACCCATCACGCATTTCGCTGCAGCCTTACACCAGCCGATGCAACCCAGATGGCCGCTTTCCAGCAACACCAATTTTAGACCAACAACTAAATGGCACCCTAGAACTTATCGAAACCTCAGTGGCGCGCATCACACGTTCTGGATACAAGCAAATTGGTATTGACCTATTTGCCCGCAAAAATGATCCCTTATTTAAGGCAAAATTGCAGGGCACATTAACCAAAGGACTTTTGGGTTACGCCCCCATTCAGCAGCAAGATGTGTTAGGTGTTGGTGTGTCTGGCGTTACCTGCTTGGGTAACATGGTGTCCCAAAACACCAACCAATTTGCTAAGTATCGGGACGCGCTGGCAGAGAACAGTTTGCCGATTGCAGACAGCTACCAGTATGACACCCATGATCGCATTAGAGCCGCCTTTATTTCGCAGCTTATCTGCCAAGGCTTTGTGGATTTTTCGATACTGGATGACGACTTTGATATCGACTCGCGTACCTACCTCACCGCCCGTATTGCTGAGTTAGATGTGATGGTTAACGATGGTCTCATTGAATTGAGCGATGAAGGCATTAGCATCACCAAAACAGGCGAACTCCTCCTTCGCCCTATTTGCATGGTGCTAGATCACTGGATGCAGAAGCGCGGGAAACACTTTTTCTAATCGCGTTGGCTGCGTCATTAAACCCTATGCGCAGTGGTGTGCAGCGCCACTGCGTTCATTACTTGCTGCATCAATGGAAATTCATCCACCCCCTTTTGATAGGCCAATCCGACCGTTTGCGAGAGTGTGCGCCCCTCAATAGGACGCATAACAATATCCGTGAGGCGTGTAATCTCGTCCCAATCAGGGACCAAGGCTGCGCCGACGCCGGCACGCACCAATGCCAATCCATATTCTATGGTTCTAATTTTAGCCCTAACTGTCCAACGTATCTGATGTGCAATCAAGGTGCTTTCTAATTGGGATACCAATTCACAGGGGTGTCGGTGCACAAAGGGCAATGACTGAAAATCCTGTAACGCAATACAATCATTGAGCCGCAATGGATGGCCTAACGGCAAAGCTAACTGATAGGTATCTGTCCAAATAGGAATAAAGGACTCATCCGGCGACACATCGGTACTGGCTACAATGCGGGCATCACAAGGCTCCTCAGGCGAGACCAACGTGAGTTCAATGGGCTCGTCTCCATTCACCATATCCTTTAATAATAAACCCATTCGGCCAGCGCCGAGTGAACGCTTCAATCCCAATCTAACCGCCACCGCCGGCCGCTCCGTCTGAAACAACCCCACAATAGCCTGTGCATCGCCGGTTAATTTTTTCGACAGCGGATAGAGACGATCAGCTTCCTCGGTAGGATTAACACCCTTGGGATGCCGGATGAATAACACCACAGACAGTTCTGACTCTAATTGCCGAATAGCCGACGAGATCGACGGCTGCGATATAAAACAGGCTCTTGCCGCGGCGCTAACGCTGCGATTTTCATATACCGACTGAAAGTATTTTAACACCCGTATATCCATAGCTTTTACCTATAGGAGTTAGACTGAATCTATATTATGACTAATTAACTAGAAAGGATATGATACCCGCCTTATTCATATCACTACGGAGCAAACCATGGCCAAACGCCCTTCATTCGACTGGATCGATCCATTCCACCTTAATGATCAAATCACCGATGACGAGCGAATGATTCGTGATATGGCAAGCGCCTATTGCCAAGACAAGCTGATGCCACGCGTGCTTGAAGCCAACCGACATGAGCGTTTTGACCGCGAGATCATGAATGAATTTGGCGAACTCGGCTTACTTGGTAGCACATTGCCAGAAGCATACGGTTGCGCAGGCGCTAGTCATGTTGCCTATGGTTTGGTAGCACGTGAAGTTGAGCGCGTAGATAGCGGTTATCGCTCTGCATTGAGCGTACAAAGCTCTTTGGTTATGTATCCCATTTTTGAATTTGGCACCGAAGCACAACGCCAAAAATATTTGCCAAAATTGGCAACCGGCGAATGGGTAGGCTGTTTCGGCTTAACCGAGCCCGATGCAGGTTCTGACCCAGCCAGTATGCGCACCCGTGCCAAGAAAGTGGATGGTGGCTACTTGCTAACAGGCAGCAAAATGTGGATCACCAACTCCCCCATTGCCGATTGCATGGTGGTCTGGGCAAAGGTCGACGACGAAATCAATGGCTTCGTACTTGACCGTGGTATGGAAGGCCTATCTACACCTAAGATTGACGGCAAATTCTCGTTACGCGCCTCAATCACTGGCGAAATTGTTATGGACAATGTTTTTGTACCAGACGAAAACCATTTCCCTGACATCCGTGGCCTTAAAGGTCCTTTCAGCTGCTTAAACAAAGCCCGCTACGGCATCGCCTGGGGTGCTTTGGGCGCCGCTGAATTCTGTTGGCATGCTGCACGCCAATACACCCTTGATCGTACCCAATTTGGACGCCCGCTAGCGGCTACCCAGCTGGTACAGACAAAATTGGCTGACATGCAAACTGACATCCACATGGCATTACAGGGCGCATTGCGTGCTGGACAGTTGATGGATGATGGTCGCTGTGCACCTGAATTGATATCGATGATTAAACGTAACTCGTGCGGAAAGTCACTCAACATCGCCCGCGTATCTCGCGATATGCATGGTGGCAACGGCATCAGCGACGAGTTCCATGTTATTCGGCATGCGATGAACCTCGAAGCCGTGAACACCTATGAAGGTACGTATGATGTTCATGGCCTCATCCTAGGTCGCGCGCAGACGGGCATTGCTGCCTTCTAATTGTTGGGATTCACATGCAAAACAGAGCTGAAGCCGTAGATCAAGCCTTTCTCCGTCGCGTTGCCGACGGGGATTTTCCATCCTCGACCACGGGCCTAACGCGGGCAGATTCTGATCTGACCGATGCGGCCTTGGTTGAGATATTTGATTCACAAATTTTGAGCCGGCAATTAGATTTAACCTCGCGTCGCATGCAGGCAAAAGGTCAAAGTTTCTATACCATTGGCAGCTCTGGTCATGAAGGAAATGCAGCGATTAGTGCGGTGTTTCGGCATACTGACATGGCTTTTTTGCACTACCGTGACGCACCTTTTCTCATTCAACGCAGCAGACAATTACCAGGGCAAACCCCCGCTTGGGACCTGCTATTGAGTTTTGCGGCGTCGGAAGAAGATCCCATTAGTGGTGGTCGCCATAAAGTGCTTGGCTCTAAAGCACTGTTTATCCCTCCTCAGACCAGTACCATTGCATCCCATTTACCCAAAGCACTCGGCGCTGCCTACAGCCTAGGCCTCAGTCGTCGCACGGCACATAAAGGCGCCATGCCTGATGACTCTGTGGTTTTATGCAGTTTTGGTGACGCGTCGTTTAATCACTCAACAGCGCAGGGGGCGATAAATGCTGCCGCCTGGACTGCCTATCAAAACATTCCCCTGCCACTGGTATGGGTTTGCGAAGACAACGGCATCGGCATTTCAACCAACACCCCAAAAAATTGGATTAGCGCCAATGCCAAGAACAAGCCGGCGACGCACTATGTTTATGGTGATGGACTCGACTTGATCGACACGTTACGCGCTGCAAAACAAGCTGAAACCTATGCTAGAGCGTATCGCCAACCGGTATTTCTGCACATACGTACGGTACGCATGATGGGGCACGCAGGATCGGATGCCCAAACGACCTATATGTCGATCAACCGCATTGAAGAAACCGAAGCTCAAGACCCACTGTTACATACAGCGCGTATTTTGGTGGAATCAGGCATTTTGACCCAAGATGAAGTACTTGCCCGCTATATTGAGACTGGCCAGCGGCTAGAGCGCATCGCAGTCAATGCAGCGACCCGACCAAAACTGAGTTCGGCGCAGGCGGTTATGGCCTCGATCATTCCGCCAACAAAAGCAGTCAATACCATTTCCGCACCCACAGCCGATGAACGCAGTGTTGCTTTTGGTCGGGAACTCAAACAGCAGGATACGCCCCAACATTGTGCCCGCCTGTTGAATTGGGCGCTGACCGATTTAATGTTGCAATACCGCGAAATTGTAATGGCTGGCGAAGATATCGGCACCAAGGGTGGTGTTTATAATGTAACCCAACAACTCAGCAACCGCTTTGGTCAGCACCGTGTGATCAATACGCTGCTAGATGAACAAAGTATTTTGGGATTGGCAATGGGGTTGGCCCACAACAATTTTCTGCCGATGCCTGAAATTCAGTTTTTGGCCTATGTTCATAATGCTGAAGATCAAATCCGCGGCGAAGCAGCGACCCTGAGTTTCTTCTCCAATGGCCAATACACCAACCCCATGGTTATTCGTATTGCCGGACTTGGCTACCAGAAAGGCTTTGGCGGCCATTTTCACAACGACAACTCGATTGCGGTTTTTCGAGACATCCCCGGTATTATTGTGGTCTGTCCATCCAATGGTCATGACGGCGTTTTGTTACTGCGGGAAGCGGTCCGATTGGCGCGAGAGGAACAACGCGTTGTGGTGTTCTTAGAACCTATTGCGCTGTATATGACACGAGACCTTCACGCTGAAGGCGATGGACTCTGGACGCACCAGTATCCTGGGATCGAAGCAAAGGCCACACAGGGCCGGGTATCCGCTTATGGCGACGGCACTGACCTCACGATTGTGAGTTACGGTAATGGCTATTACCTCTCTCGCCAAGCAGCTGCCTTATTGGCAGAGCAAGGTATTCATATCAGGGTTGTAGACTTGCAATGGCTCTGTCCACTACCGGAAGTGAGCCTGATCGCCACGGTCAAAGACAGCCACCGGATACTCATTGTTGACGAATGTCGCAAATCTGGTTCCATCAGCGAAGCACTGATGAGCCTATTCCATGAGACGTTGCCGCAGGTTCAAGTGGCACGAATCGCTGCAGAGGACTCATTTATTCCACTTGGCATCTCAGCCACCGCTACCATGCCTAGTCGGGACAGCATTGTTGCAGCGGCACTGGCACTATACCAGCAGGGAGCGCATTAACATGACCGGCACAAAACCTAAGGTATTGGTGGTATGTCCAGGACGTGGCACCTACAACAAAGAAGAGCTCGGCTACCTGTCGCGGTATCACAGCGGCCAAAGCGAATGGATAGACTCTGTCGATCAGAAAAGAACCGAACAGAAGCAAACAACGCTACGTGATTTAGACAACGCTGCCCGATATCACCTCAAAAACCATACTCGGGGCGATAATGCGTCAGCACTGATTTATGCCTGCGCATTGTTAGACTATAAGGCTATCGACCGCACTCAATATGACATTTGTGCGATCACCGGGAACTCTATGGGATGGTATATCGCACTCGCTTGCGCAGGCGCACTCGATAATGATGGCGCATTTGATGTCATTAACACCATGGGTACCTTGATGCACCAAGAAATGATTGGTGGGCAGATCATATACCCTTTTGTGGACGGCAATTGGCACCAGATACCAGGACGAAAAGAGTGGATTCATGCCCAAATGGCCAAGTCAGCAGTTGAAACAGGTCATGAACTGTATGTGTCTATTGAGCTGGGAGGCATGTTGGTCCTTGCTGGCCATGAAATAGCTTTACAACACCTGAGCACGTTACTGCCTGTGCAACAAGACCGCTTCCCTATGGCGCTTTTCCAACATGCTGCATTTCACACGCCGCTTCAAGCACCAGTAGCACAGCTCGGTAGACAGCGTTTACCTTCGGCTCTGTTTCACATGCCTCACACCCCTTTAATTGATGGTCGCGGTAACACTTGGTTCCCCAATAGTGCCGACACCAATGCCCTGTGGGACTACACGTTGGATCAACAAGTCTGTGAAACCTACGACTTCACCCGTAGCATTCAACACGCCGTTAAAGAGTTTGCCCCTGATAAAATCATCATCACCGGCCCCGGCAATTCGCTTGGTGGCGCGGTGGCACAGGCTTTAGTCGACATTAACTGGTATGGATTAGCATCAAAGCAAGATTTTATTGACCGACAAAAGATTGACCCTATCGTTTTGGCTATGGGCAACGATGAGCAAAGGGCACTGGTCATTTGATAGACCCGTTAAAAAAAGAACAAAAGCAGTGATAAAATTCACAGAAAGCCTAAAGGTTTTTGTTTATGATGACTGCCAAACCCTAACATTGTCATGGACTCTACGATGAAAATATTGTTTCTGCGCATTTTGAAGCTTACACTTCTCTGTCTTATTATTGGCCTAATGCCTCGTGTGGGCTTTGCAGAAAAACCTTTTAAAATTGGGGCTTCCGATGAATTTTATCTGATGAAAGATTCCGCTGCCCTTTTAGAAATATTTACCATCAGTCTTGAAAGCCTCGGCTTCACTCCTGAGATCAAGGCAATGCCTGTTGAAAAAGCGCGAGCGCTTATGGATGCGGATCTACTCGACCTTTTCATGTGGCGATTTCTCGGCGCTATTAGTGGTGAAGGCACCATTCCAGTCGATGGATTACTGCCAGACACTCCTATTTACCGGCTCGCAAGCCATCTGCATGACTGCCCCACCGATACCAACCAGGTTGATTTTCAAGCCATTGGCGTGGCCGGCTACTGGTTACATTCTATGCTTTATAAAGACCTTACAATACCGCCCATATATCTGAATACCCTTGGCGCGGTTGCTGCATACTTACACAGAAACCCCAACTCCTACGTGTCTTTGCCACAACAAACGGTGTCTTTGTTAAACCCGGCATTCGAGAAAGCCGGTCAACCCATGAGATTGAAACAATGTGGAGAAACACCCATTGCAATACTACATCCGCGATACGCCATGGATGCCAAACATAGCGACATACAAGAGCGTTTAGAGCGCGAGATTATCAAAACAGCAGCGGAAAGGTATCCTTATTTATTGAACGAATGAACCTTAGGGTGCACCGGCATCCATAGGTATGAAGCCGATACTGCTCCATGCTTGATAGAGTCCAATAGCCACCGTATTGGAGAGATTCAAGCTCCTACTGCCCTGCTTCATTGGGAGTATTAATAACTGCTCAATACCCAATTCATTGCGAATGCCATCAGGCAGGCCCCTACTTTCTGGTCCGAATAAGAGCGCGTCATGATCCTGATATTGATGGGCAACATAGGTCTTTGTTGCCTTTGTTGAAAAGCCGAATATTCTATCCAATGCCCTCCCGTCTGATACGTGGGCGTATTTATAGTCATCCCAACTGGCATGTACTTGCACTTGTGCAAACTCATGGTAGTCCAGACCCGCCCGCACCAGCGCCTTATCGGACATATCGAAACCCAGCGGTTCAATCAAATGTAATGTCGCCCCGGTATTAGCGCATAATCGAATAATATTACCGGTGTTTGGCGGAATTTCAGGTTCAAACAAAACAATGTGAAGTGACATAGATAAAACAGTCTCGTTGGTAAAAAAAAATTGGAAATCAGACACCTAGAGAGAACAATTAATAAATCACCCTAAATGCGCTAAAAACCGCGCATAGCTGGAAGTTAGCGCGAAGATACCATAGTATTGACCGATAACTGGTAGCATCAACCCTAATCTACTTGTCAAACCAAAGCGGCGCAAATAGTGACAACAAAGGTAAGCTGATGCAATTGGAAAAGTGTTCGGATGCAGCTTGTATAGTCATGCCATACACGCAGTGCAACAAACAGGAAATGAAAACAATATATGCCAGCAGCCAAAAGCCCGGTAAATAGAACAACAGCTTCGGCCATCGTGTGTGGCAACCACCTATATGTGGCTGCTATAAACTATCGTCAGCACCAATTGCCTGAGCTATTCCTGTCCCTGTCAGAACCCCTGTCATCTAGAGACAACCTGGGTGCGCAGATTGCGTCCATATCAAAAGCGGCCAAGCTAAAAGGCTGCCATTGGAATTTCCAACTCTATACCGACCAATACCAATTGTTGCAAACCGATGTCCCCGACGTACCCGAAGAAGAAGTCGACGACACGTTAAAATTCAAAGCGATGGATCTCATCCAATCCCCTTTGTCAGAATCAGCCATTGCCATTAGTCAATTTCCCGCTGAAGCCTTCCGTGGGCGACTGAAAATGGCCTATATTATTGCCGCGAAACGCGCTGAAATGGAAGATATTCAGGACCAGTTTGGACTGCAAGGTTTGCTACTGGACAGCATTGATATTGTTGATATGACCATGCGCAACTTGGTCGCCCTAGCGAGTAACAAACCTTGTTACGCAGCGTTTTCATTGGGTAAACGCAAAAGCAGCATCAACTGTTATTTCAAAGGTCACCTTTGCCTACATCGCGATATTGACATCGGCAGCATCGACCTAGTGGCTTCCGACAGTGCCGCTGACGCGCCCACTTCAGGGCAACGCGAACTTAGCGTTGCTACTTTGACGTTGGAAGTACAGCGTTCATTAGACTATTTCGAAAGCCAACTGGCACTGGGTGCTATCGCAGACATTCTGGTCATTGCGCCTGAGGTGCTTTCCGAAGAACTGGTACTTCATTTTGACAGCGCCGTACAGCCTAGGGTCCTGCCATTGCGATTTGCAGAGACCATGACACTGGCCGGCGGCGTAAGTCCATCACACAGCTGCGAAGACGCCTTTGCTATCGGCGGCGCACTGCGAGATTGGGGTGGCCACGCATGATGCCGCAAGTGAACCTGCTCGATAGCCTTGGCCAGCACCATACCAAAATTAAAGCCAGCACTTGGTTTGCCATGTTATTACTGGGATTCGCCATAATCGCCGGTGCCAGTTATATACAAAGCGACTGGGTGAGCAAGAAGCAAGCGCGGTTAGCGGTAGAGCAACAGAGAAATACCGAGCTGACGCAAGAAATGGCCAACTTTGAACAAGTGAATCCTAATCAAAAGATTGAACGTGAAGTGCAGAGCGAAATTGCGCAACTCAGAGCAGAGCTTCAAACCCAAAAAACCACATTGGCCTTGGTGGCACCCGACGCAGGCGTCCAACGCAAAGGCTTCTATACCTATCTGGCAGCATTGTCTGATAGGAGCCGCCAAGGACTTTGGCTCACCAATATCGAATTGAACCCTGGGTTGCACCAGGCACGGCTCACCGGGCAAACGTTAGACCCTGCTTTGGTGCCTATGTATCTTGATAGCCTTACGGACACGGTATTTAGCGAACTACAATTTAGTCGCATGAACATGAAAAAAATTAGCGACAATCCTTCAGTGTATAGTTTTGACCTCGACAGCAAGGACACCCTAACGCCTTACAAGGGGTTGTCTACTCTAGGCACAGTGAACACATTGAGGGTTTCGCCATGACACCGCGCGCTACCCTTTATCGCATTTCAAAACAGCTCAACACGCAAAACCCCTACATCAAGGTGGCACTGCTAATCCTGATACTGGGTGTGGTTGCAGCTATCGGACAAGGCATTTTGTGGAGTCTGAAATTACAAAACCCCATGGCCGTTGACCAACAAATACAAAAGGTTGGAACAGAAAACGCCCAATTAGAGCAATCCATCGCGCAGATGCGAAACCGCATCAATAACAAGAGCTTAGACCTAGCCTTGCAGGAACGCTTAGACCTCCAGGTGGCAGTCGCCCAAGTAAAAGAAAATCTAGCGGCGTCGACTGAATATCTCATTCCGCCTAAAAAAATGCCGACTATTTTGCGCAATTTGCTGCAAAAACACCGCAAGCTAGAATTGATTGAATTTGTTACGATTGAGCCAGTCTCTATCAGCACACATAAAGACGCCTTGCCTGTATTTCGGCATGGCATACGAATTCAAGTAAAGGGCACCTACAACGAGATGACAGCTTGGCTAAAAGAAATTGAACAGTTGCCTTGGGTGCTCAACTGGGACCACCTAACCTATAGCATGCAGACCTGGCCCAATGGGTTATTAACATTAGAATTGCACACACTCAGCAGAGAGGAGGCATGGCTTGATATCTAAATGGCAAGTCTCTTTAATATCTTTGACCCTGTGTGCGGCACAGCAGGCCTTTGCGCATGATTTGGTTGACCCCATGATGCCGCAAATACCTAAGCCTACAATGTCTGCGGCGACGCAAAAAGCAGTGGCCGTCGCCGCAACACCGCGACCGAACTTGCGTTTGGATGCCGTCACCATTATAGGTGACTATAAAGTGGCGTTCGTTAATGGCGTCCGTATGATGCTTGGCGGAGTCATTCAAGGCGCTGTCATCATGGAAATTGGGCCGAATTGGGTCGCACTGTCGTTCCAAAACGAATCTTTTAGAATTGAACACTCCGTACCGCAGGCCATCATTGTCCCTGCGGCGGCAAGTAGTGAGGAAACCTTGTGAAGTCGATATTTCATAGACGCCTAATGAGCACTTGTGCGCTCGCGCTGTTGATAACAGGCTGCACCGTCATGCCTCCAGAACCCACCGTAGCGGCGCCGGACGTGCGGACTGACCTGTCTTTAGCGCTCGAAAACAATGCTGTTGGCGTTCAGAATGAAAAAGTACAGGTTCCCGCGGACCTCACCAATGCATTATTGTCATTAGACCAAGACGATAGCGTCGCGGCAGCACCGCGTTTTGATGTGCAGGCAGACAATATCGATGCGCAACAATTCTTCAAAGATTTGGTTCAAGGCACCGGTCTCAATATGGTGGTGGATCCGGAAATAACAGGCGGCATCAGCATGCGGCTGGCGAATGTAACGGTTTCCGAAGTACTCAACGCGGTAAGAGATGTGTATGGTTACGACTACCAGAAGACCTCTTATGGCTATCGCATTATTTCCAATCGCATCACCACACGTATTTTTAACCTAGACTATTTGAACGTGAACCGTTCAGGCAGCTCTGGCACTGGCATAACTGGCAGCCAAATTGCAAGCGACGGATCACAAAGCAGTCAGGTGACCACCACATACACGGCTGATTTTTGGGCTGACTTAGAACAGACGTTACAAACCATTGTTGGTGATGAACCGGACACCAGCGTGGTCATTAATGCCCAAACTGGCGTCGTCGTGGTTCGCGCAAATCCAGTGGGGCTTCAGTCTGTAGAACAATTCTTGATGCAAGCAGAAAACATGCTGCAAAAGCAGGTCATCATTGAAGCACGTATTATTGAAGTGACTTTGAGCGATGGGTTTAAGAGCGGTATCGACTGGAACACTGTTGCAAATGACCTGAGTCGTTTGGCAACAGACCCGCTCAGCGTTGCGTTGAATGCCCAGCCAATAAATGGCAATCCAGACCTAGGCGGCTTGTTTAGTATCGGCGCCAATGTCGGCGATTACACAGCTTTGATTCAACTGTTGTCTAATCAGGGCGACGTCAAGGTGCTGTCTAGCCCACGAATTTCGACCGTCAACAACCAAAAAGCGGTCATTAAAGTAGGTACCGATGAGTATTACGTCACGAACGTGCGTAACACCGCAAACGCCGACGGATCTGCGGGCACACCAGACCTAACCTTAACACCCTTCTTTTCGGGCATTGCGTTGGATGTGACACCACAAATCGGACAAAACAACGAAATCATATTACACGTGAGACCCTCTGTTACCGAAGTGACCGAAAAAACCAAGTCACTGAGCATCAACGGTTCTACCTATGCGTTACCGCTTGCCACCTCAAGTATTCGTGAAGCTGACAGCATCATTAAAGCGACCAATGGACAAATAGTGATCATCGGCGGCTTGTTGCAGAATAAAGGCAACAACCAAACCACTGGTATCCCCGGTTTAGCATCACTGCCAGGATTTAAGTGGTTATTTGGCCAGCAGCAGCGCATGAACGAGAAGAGCGAATTGATTATCTTGCTACAGCCACAAATCACCAACAATATGGTATGGCAGCAAGAAATATCCGCGGCCAGAGACCGAATGGGCCAATAGGTGATGGTGTAGTATGTATCGTGAATATTATGGCTTCCGGAATCACCCCTTTAGTCTGTCACCGGACACGGAAAAGTTCGTCAATTTGCACGGCCATCAAGAATGCATGGACTTGCTGACCTACGCACTATCGACGGGTGAAGGCTTTGTAAAAATTGTTGGGGATGTCGGCACGGGTAAAACCATTTTATGCCGCAAACTGCTCCGATTCGTAGCAACGCCTAACGGCACAGAATCAGAATATGTGGCCATATACATCCCTAATCCGCTGCTATCTCCAACTGGGCTATTTCGCACACTGGCATCGGAATTGGGTGTGAGCCTAGACAATGACAAATCACAAGACTTGGTTTTTGAAGCCTTAAACCAAGAACTGTTGTCTTTAGCAGGTCAAAGAAAGTCTGTGGTCATCATTATTGATGAAGCACAAGCCTTGCCGGTTGCGACACTTGAAGCACTGCGCTTGGTGACCAATTTGGAAACTGAAAAACAAAAATTGGTTCAGGTCATATTGTTTGGTCAACCAGAACTAGACGATTTACTGTCACAACACCAATTTAGACAGCTCAAGCAGCGCATCACATTTTCCTATTATCTCAATCCCTTGACCCTCAGTAGTACCCAACAGTATTTACAACATCGGGTTATCCATGCAGGGTTTAATGGTGAACATTTGTTTACTGCTGCTGCCATGAAACGTATTTTCCACCACAGCCGTGGTGTCCCGCGCCTAATCAATGTCATCTCGCACAAGGCGTTATTGGCAGGTTTTGCACGCAATGCCCCTAAAATAGACAAAGCAGACGTCGACACAGCATTTTATGATGGGCAACCACAAGCAGCAGAAAGCCGCAGCAAACGCATTATTTGGTCAATATCTGTTGGCATCTTAGTGGTGGCCATCGCAATATTGGCATGGATGCAGTGGCAGGGCCTCAACCCATGAGCTTGGTCCATAAAGCATTAGAACGACTTCCCGAGCGCCAATCTGCCGACAACGATTTACCAAACCCCTTACAGAAGTCGACCGGCCCACGCCCAGCCAGCGCATTACCTTGGCCTCGCATCCTGTTGGGTTTTTTGGTCCTAGTGGTCATTTTACAGGCACTATTTCTTGTGCAGACTGGCACCCTGTCACGTTGGTTAGGCGGTGACGCTGTCACTGACGGCAGCGCTATGAGCAACCGAAATACAGCTGCGGTTGAGCCACAGTCGGTGGTCGTCATAGCATCAGACCAGTACTCGGTTCCTGTGAATGCAACTGCGCCTGTCGTGGCGATTCTTACGCCAATTGATACCCTGCAAGCACAACCCCTAACCACTGTTTCAATACCGGCACAGGCGGCAGCGCCAGCACCAGCAACAACACCAACACCAACACCGAGCGCCACCCTAATCTCAGTCGTGGCAGCACCTGCGGCTGACCTTGCTACGCAGGCGAACACCTCTGCAACGATGACAGCCAGAACAAATGATACGGCATCAGAATCCATCGAGATTATCGACGTCAAATCAGTTTCGGCATTGACACAGACGGGCACAGTTCCGAGCGCACAACCGACCCTGCTCGCGGCCAAGCCTGCAACTACAGTGCCGACCGCGCCAGTACCGACCGCTCCAGAACAGACAAAGCCCTTGGCCCAACCTGTCATTGAACAAGCCAAGCCTCAGCCAAATGTGAATCAACCAGCAATGACTCAAGCCGTTGATTCGCCTATAACCGCTTCTACTTCAAATGACAGCCAATTTGACCAGGCAACAGAAGCCAATGGCACCATTGCTGCAGCCACACCACGACCAACGGTGGCCAACGCATCGGTATCAGCCAAACACAGCATTCAAGACACACAGCGCATTATCGTCGCTGCGTCTCAAGCATTGGAACAAGGCAACGCGGTCACTGCAGAAACTTTGTTACTGGAGGCCTTAGCAAAAGAGCCCGACAACCTCACCATGACCCTGGCCTTTGCCCGTTTTTGGGTGAAGGTAGGCGATTATGATTCTGCCGCGGGCATATTGTTGCA
>CAJXZL010000024.1 GCA_913063165.1 uncultured Saccharospirillaceae bacterium
GGTTGTATCCAGGTCGCCGCCAAACGGTTGGTCTCTTTCTCGATTCCTTCCATTTTCTCGGAAAAGGCCGCCCAACGCGTGTCATCGACCAACCCGAGTTCGCGGCCCTTGGCTGTTAAACGGGCATCGGCGTTGTCTTCACGCAAAATCAGGCGGTATTCGGCACGGCTGGTAAACATGCGATACGGCTCTTTGGTGCCGAGTGTAATCAAGTCATCGACCAAAACACCGGTATAGGCCTCGTCGCGGCGCGGGGTCCACGGATCCATACCCTTGACGCGCAGGGCGGCATTCAAACCCGCCAATAATCCTTGGGCGCCGGCTTCTTCATAACCGGTCGTGCCGTTGATTTGTCCGGCAAAATACAGATTGGCCACGGGCTTGGTTTCTAAACTCGCATGCAGGTCCTGTGGGTTAAAAAAGTCATATTCGATGGCATAACCCGGTCGGGTGACATGACAGTTCTCAAAGCCACGGATGGTGCGGATAAAATCCATTTGCACATCAAAAGGCAAACTGGTGGAAATACCATTGGGATACAGCTCGTAGCTGTTTAATCCCTCAGGTTCTACAAAAATCTGGTGGCTGGTCTTGTCGGCAAAACGCACGATCTTGTCTTCAATCGACGGACAGTAACGTGGGCCAATGCCTTCGATCTCGCCTGCATACATTGGCGAGCGGTCGAGGTTGTTACGAATAATGTCGTGGGTTTGCTCTGAGGTGTGGGTGATATAACAGCTCACCTGCCGTGGGTGGTCTGATACCTTGCCCATAAAACTCATGACGGGCAGCGGGGTATCACCCGGCTGCTCCTGCATCACGCTAAAGTCGACCGTGCGTGCATCGATACGGGCTGGCGTCCCCGTTTTAAGGCGGTCAACACGAAAGGGCAATGCACGCAGGCGTTCAGCCAATCGAACCGATGGCGGATCTCCGGCGCGGCCACCCGAGTAGTTGTCCATACCCACGTGAATCTTGCCGCCTAAAAAGGTGCCTGCGGTTAATACCACGGTTTCTGCATGAAAACGGATGCCCGTTTGGGTGACGACACCAGCAACGCGGTCGCCTTTCATAATCAGATCATCAGCGCCCTGTTGAAAAACACTGAGGTTTTCTTGTTGCTCTACGATGTCCCGAATGGCTGCGCGATACAGCGCGCGGTCTGCTTGGGCACGGGTAGCCCGCACCGCTGGGCCTTTTCGGCTGTTCAAAATGCGAAACTGAATACCGGCTAAGTCAGTCGCCTTACCCATGGCACCACCCAAAGCGTCAATTTCTTTGACCAAATGGCTCTTGCCAATGCCACCGATGGCGGGGTTACAGCTCATAACACCAATGGTTTCTGTGTTGTGGGTCAACAATAATGTGCGCACGCCCATACGAGCTGCCGCAAGGGCTGCCTCGGTACCGGCATGTCCGCCACCTATCACTATCACATCGTAACGGGTTGGATAATCCACCTGTTGTTCCTCACTTGTACAGTCTTTAACCAATCGGGCGGGCATTATACGGAATAAATGGGCTAAACAGGTAGTGTTTTCAAGCCTTTGCGGTGCTTAGGCTGTCAGCCGAGATCGGCAGTATTGGGGAGAACGGATCGCGGCATAGCACCCAGGGCTTTTTGCCACAGAGTCGCTTTTTGGTCAAATGCCATTGCTGCATGTGCTGGACTGGTTGAGGGCAGCTGATGAACCTGTATTGACGCCCACCTGAGGGGGTCAATATTGGGCAATACGCTGCGATGAAACACCTGATAGGCCATATTGCCATTGAAGCACAATCGGGTCAGAGCGGGCCGTTCGGTAATCAGCTGTGCCAAGGGGTTGGCCTGCAGGCCTGTCGATGCAATCGCGCTATCCAAGCTGCCTGAGCGGTGCGCCTGCTCAATCACGTCCCACAAGCCAATGCCTTGAGCCCCCAATCGGTCGAGCCGTTCCTGATAGCTGAGGGTGCTAGGCCAGCCAAAACAGTGTGCCATAATCGGCCAAAAGGCGTTGCGGGGGTGAGCGTAATACTGGGCATCTCGCAATGACCGGTTACCGGGTAGGCTACCCAGTACCACAGTCGTCATGTGGTCGGGGAAAATCGGGGCTAGCCCCGATAGGCGTGGTGCTTCCATTAGAAGTTAGCTGGGGTCGTCGCGCTGATGAGTTTGCAGGGTTCGTCAAAGGGATTTCTAAACCGGTGGGCGCGGGTTGAATCAAAGTAGTAGCTGTCACCCGGCTCCAATATATGGATACCGTCGTTAACGGTCACTTCGAGTTTACCAGAGATCACAATGCCCGCTTCTTCACCCACATGCGCGAGCATGTCTTCGCCCGTGTCGGAGCCAGGCGCATAAATTTCTTCTAAAAACGCCATGGCGCGTTTGCCATAGGACTTACCAACCAACTTGAACTGAACATCCTGCAAAGAGAGGTCCAACAAATCGTTGTACCGGTAAATAACAGCGATGTCGGTACCTTCCTGGCTTTCTTCTGAAAAAAACTCGACCATAGACATGGGTATGCCTGCAAGTACCTTTTTCAGAGAGCTGACACTGGGGCTAACACTGTTTTTTTCGATCATTGAAATCGTGCTGTTGGTCACGCCAGCACGCTTAGCCAATTCCCGCTGTGACAGGCCATGTTTCTTTCGAACTGATTTAAGTCTGATGCCTACGTCCAATCGCCCATTTCCCTTATGAATTCTCAGAAATATCTTGCACAGCATCGCGCTTTATGTCAATTATTATTAACATGCTGCACAGAATTTACAACACACCGCTCATTTTTTGATATTGGAACCTAAAGATGAAAACTAATAATCCCATGACGCACACTGAGGGGCATCCGCCATCTTGGTATGCGGCGACCCTTGCTTATCATAACCGATACCCGAGCCTTGACTCCGATATCGAAGCAGAAATTTGCGTCATTGGGGGAGGGCTCAGCGGGGTCAACACGGCGCTTGAATTGGCTGAACGCGGGCATTCTGTGGTGCTTTTAGAGGCACGACAAATTGGTTGGGGAGCGAGTGGCCGCAACGGTGGCCAGCTCATTCGTGGCTTGGGTCACGGATTAGAGCCCTTTCGCAAGCAAATCGGCCAAGAGGGTATCGATGCCATCACGGGCATGGGCCTAGAAGCGGTAGAAATCGTGCGGGAGCGCGTCGCCAAATACAACATCGATTGTGACCTGGTGTGGGGCTACGCCGATTTGGCGAATAACGCTACTCACATGGCGGGTATGAAAGCAGAATTTGACAGCCTAAAGGCTCTCAATTATCGCCACCACATTGAGATGGTTCCCAAAGAACGCATGTCAGAAATTGTGGGTTCCGATCAATATGTTGGCGGCATGATTGATATGGGCAGCGGACACGTACATCCCTTGAATCTGGTGTTGGGGGAAGCGGCTGCGGCTGCCGATCTGGGCGTACAGATTTTTGAGGGGTCAGAAGTCATCGACATCAAGCAGGGACACCCCTTGGTCATCAAAACCGCCAAGGGCACAGTGACTGCGCAGAAAGCGGTGATTTGTGGCAACGCTTATGTGGGCGAGCTCAACCGCAAGCTAGGCGGTAAGGTGTTGCCAGCCGGCAGCTATGTGATTGCTACCGAGCCCTTAGACGATGCCATGGCCAAACGCGTGTTGCCGCAAAACATGGCAGTATGTGACCAAAAGCTGGCATTGGATTATTTCCGGTTAAGCAAAGACAACCGTCTGTTATTTGGCGGCCTTTGTAACTATTCTGGCCGTGATCCCAAATCGATTGAAGGGGTGTTAAAGCCGCACCTAGAACAGGTGTTCCCGTATTTGAAAGACCTGCGCGTTGACTATCAATGGGGCGGAATGATCGGCATTGGGGCAAACCGTTTGCCGCAAATCGGTCGTGTCCAAAGCAATATTTACTATGCACAGGCCTATTCTGGTCATGGCCTCAACGCTACACACATGGCCGCTCGCTTAATCGCCGAGTCCATCCATGGCGAATCTAATCGCATCGAAGTGTTTGAAAAGGTCAGCCACATGACGTTCCCAGGGGGCCGCTATTTGCGTAGCCCACTGCTCGCCACCGGCATGCTCTATAAGCGTGTGATGGAGTTGCTTGAATAAGGGTTACAGCAGATAACCTTGAATTCCGGTAAAAACGATGTCGGCAGCCATGGCTGCCAATATCAACCCAGTCATTTTCGACATGATATTGAGCCCTGTTCTGCCTAAAAGGCGCTTGATTTGATTGCTCAACAGCATCGACATAAGCACGGTACCCAAAGCCACTGTCATGCCCAATAACCCTGCTACGACATCACTGTGACTGGTTAATTCTGCACCCATCACCAACACGGTACCAATGGTCGCTGGTCCCACGATGATCGGCATCGACAGCGGCACCACAGCGATATCGTCACGGTCTTCGTCTGGCAGTCCCTTAGCATGAATCCTGACGCCGTTGTTCACCAAACCCACTGAGGTGAGAAACAGCAGTGAACCCGCGCCAATTCGAAACGAATCTAGTGTGATGCCGACCACTTGAAACAATGCCGGTCCGGCAAAGAAAATGATCAAGCAAATAACAAAGGCCGACACCGTAGCACGTATCGCAATGCGTGACTTTTCTGAGTCGCTTTCGCCGGCGGTCAGCACCAAAAACATGGTGACGACAAAGAACGGCCCAAATAGAAACAGGAACTTGATGGCACTGCTTAAAAAAACCACGAACATACAACTGTTTCCTATGCGTCATTTACCGGCAGCCTGCACCATGACGTCAGTCTCATATTGACGTCAGCGTCGCAGCCTAGGGTATGGATTAATCTGTAATGAGATGGGGCAGGGTCATGACAAAATTGGCCCCTGACACGGAGTCTTGCAGCTGAATCCTGCCATGTAACTTATTAACGACAATGTTATACACAATATGTAAGCCGAGGCCCGAGCCCTTTAAATTGCGTCGGGTGGTGAAAAACGGCTCAAAAATCTGTTCGCGATGCTCCTGTGGTACGCCGACACCATTGTCAGAAATCGACAAAACCAACACGCCCGTAGGCAGTTCAACTGCTTTGATTTCAATGGCCGCTTCCGGTTGCTGTGCAGTGGCCTCCGGAAATCCATGTTCAATGGCATTATTGAGTAAATGGGCAAATGCTTGAACAAATTCACTGATCGGTAACTGCAAACTGTAGTTGTCTGGAATGTCGATCTTCACTGCGACTTGATGGGTCTTGAGGTCTGCAGAAAAGCTGTCAACAATGGACTGTACCGCTGACAACAACAACATGGCTTCTGGGGCATCGGCATCCGTTGTGTCGGCAATGTTCTTAAAGCTGGCCATCAATTCGCCCGCTTTGCGCAAATTCACGTCCAACAGGGTAAGGATTTCTTCGGCCTGCAACACCATTTCTTTTAACTGGGTTTTGCTCATGGGCTCGCCCGATAACCAGCCCTGTAATAATTTGAGTGGCGCCTCTCCGAGCGACGTAGCCAGCAGTGCCACGCCAATGGGCGTACTCATCTCATGGGCCATGCCAGCCACAATCCGCCCCATGGCACTCATTTTGTCTCGTTGAATGAGCTCTTGCTGGGTCCGTTGCAAGCGACTGTCAGACAAGGCTAGCGCCTCTGTGCGTTCCGCGATCAACAGCTCGAGTTGCTGATTCAGGCGCCGTAACTCTTGCTCCTGCTCGGAACGTTCAATTTCAACGGCAA
This sequence comes from uncultured Saccharospirillaceae bacterium, assembly GCA_913063165.1. Lineage (GTDB taxonomy): Bacteria > Pseudomonadota > Gammaproteobacteria > Pseudomonadales > Natronospirillaceae > CAJXZL01. The sequence continues at coordinate 5,691 of CAJXZL010000024.1, forward strand.
TCCGGCTACTAAAAATATCAAACAGTGTCGTCACATAGTCAACGTTTGTCACTGGCTGGTGGTACATGGCTACCATTAGCCCCAACACATCGCCTTTAGCACTGAGCAATACCGTGCCGATATAGCCTTCAATGTTGAGCGTTTTCAGCAAGGCGTCGTCGGGATAGTGGGTACAGATATCACGGTCATAAACACAGACACTGGTATCAGCTACATCAGCGCACGGCGTGTGCTCTAGGCCATATTCAAAGTTGTCCTGTAATTGCCCCTGGTACGCGACAGCCAAGGTGCGTGACAGCAACTTTCCCGGTGGGATACGCGCAATATAGCAATAATCGGAACCGATGCTATTTTGCAGATTCAGCACAATCGCTTCGAAAAAATCATCGCCCGATTTATTCGATAATCCTGCCAAAATGGCACGTAAAGGAAATTGCATAACATCTCTCATTTGTTATCGACCATGACAGCTTTGGTCTTGATAACCTGCAGTTTAATCATCAATGACCACCCCGTCTAGGAACCCCAGTACCCGCGCTTCCAACTCAATGTCGTCTTTTTCTTTAAATGCTACCGACCATTTTAATATGCGTTGGGGTGTGACAACCACGCGTACGTGATGCACAAAATGGTTGTCATTGGTGATGGCGTATTCCTCGATCCAATAGCCTTGCTTCTGAAATCGCCAGGTCATCGCCAGCTTGCCGCTAAATTGTTCGGCGTCGATGCGCTGCGCATTGGCCACCCAGTCGGCGACTTGATCACTGCCGGGTTGAATCTCCTGCAGCATAAAATCGAGGCCTTTACGGGACACAGTAGCCACGCGCGCGATTCGCCCATCCAGTGTCGTTTCATCTGTCACTGGTGTCGCTTCAAACTGCGCTTGATAGCCCGCACCCTGATAGGTGATCCATTGTGCTGGAAGTTTCGATCCGGTGTGGGTGGGCCATTGGGTCCACACAAACAACAGGGTCAGTACCACCACAAAATAGGCGGTGCCATTGTCCTTCGCATGCTGCCAGCGACGTTGTAGAAAAACCATCAATGATTCACTTGCCATGGGGCCTTACTGCTCCTTTAAAGTATATCGAAAGAGGTCCATATCGCCGCCTTCGTATTGAAACAAACAGTGGAAACTGTCTTTGTCGGACTGCAGGATCACACAATCATATTGGCTGGGTTCTTGCGCGACCATGGCGTCATCACATTGCTCGCGTCCCATGGCCTCTGTTTCGACATAGAACATCCGGCTACCCCGTTGCTGCCACTGATAGCGCGCACGCCAAGTGCTGCAGGCCGCAAAGGGCGCCTGAATGGTATAAGCCCCTTCACCGTTTGCTGTCAAAGTTTCGGTGCCTGATGGGTTCCAGCGACAGCCGTCACCCATGGATGCCAGCTCAAAGTCGCCTAAGGGTATCACAGGTACCGGTTTCTGCTTACCTGGACGGAGTGATTGATTGACGGTAAAACCAATTCCCTGCGTCTCCACCCCTGCCTGAAAATTTAATCGGAAGTGGCTATCGCGCAGTGCTGCAGCACCCAAAGTCAGATTGATACAGTCTAGGGCTTCCAGGCTATCGTTGGTTGCCGTGAAGGATACGATGGGATCAAACAGCTGCTTGCTCATCAAATCACTGTCGGCGGCCAATCCCAACCAACCACGGTGGTTCAGAGGCTCGGTAGCCAGCGTCTTGGCTTTTTCTGCAGACTTAGGGCCTAGCGTGATGGCCAAATGATTGCCCTGAATTGAGGCCATTGGCGTTAGCGTCTTGGGTAGATCACCCCAATGAAGTGGCACGGGGGTGTCATCAACAGGCAACCGCATGCCCTGCATTTGTGGCAGCATAGCGAGTAGTGCTGGCAATGCGGCTGGTTGCGCGCTGGTGACCGTCAACAATGCATCGATTGTCTGAATGTTGGGGAACTCAAAGAGGCCCGTGATATCAACCACACTGAGCGCAGCGCCTTGGATGCCTTGTGTCAGTGCCAACATGACCGCCAATGTGGCTGGACTATAGGGGCCAATCTGCGCCTGTAATGCTTGGAGTTGTGGGCACGAAAATCGGGCATTAGCCACTGCTTGCCAAATAGGGGTAACCGCTGCTAAAACACCTTGGGTATCCAATCCCACAGCGATCGACAACATTTGGCCCCAGGCCTGGGTCGCATGTGCCGACAAATGGCCATTAAGGGACATCAACCCCGCTGTGCTAGATTGCTGTTTGATAGCCAGATGACCAGAAACACGGGCTTCCAGGCCCTTGTCTGACAGATCAAATGCTTCATAACCTGCCGCAAAAAAGGGAACCTGCTCAGCCAGTGCCTGATATTCTTGCTGGCAATTTACCGAGGGCGCCTCTTGAGAAATCGGGTCATACAATTGCCAATCCTGTGCGGGGGTATTGTTTGGCTTCTGTGATAAAAATGCGACCCATTGGCGGAAATCGACAAAGCCTTCAAATACGCCATTAAAGGGATACTGTTGCTGGATTGCCGCTAGGGTGCCTTCGCTATAAACAGAATGTACTTCTGGGGTCAGTCCTAATCGGCGCCAGGTTCTGGCCTGTGTGTCGTGCTCCGAATAAAGTCCAAAGGTAACCCGCTGAGGCTCAAAGACGATGGCGAAGCCAAGGTGTGGTTCACGCACCACCTCCCATAAAAAGACCTCATGACCATTCCACGTTGCCGTCGTTAATGGCGAACCACTGGCGTTGACTGCTCGCATCACAATCGTGCGGATCGCTTCTGGAGAACGCACCGCCACATGGATGATGGGCGCCAAGCCATCGAGATAGAGCGCCATATCTTGATCAGGTTGCAAACCATAATGATCGGCAAGCGCGGATGGCGTTGATGAAATCACTTGCAGGTAGTCGCGCATAATTTCGACGATAAGGCCCACAGCTTCTGGCGACAATTCTGATTTCAGTGATTGAATCTGTCCAATGACTTGCTCTACTTGCTGCGTTGCATTCGGGCTCCACGTGCCCATAGCTATTGCCGACAGGCTACCTTCCCAATAGGTGAGCGCATCGGCCGGCGCATCTTGTTGGAATGATGCGCGCACCGCAGGATCGGCAAACGCCTGTTGTGGCAATACGGCACAGGATAGCCAAATAGACAGTATGACCTGAATGGCGCGTTGCACGGCGGCTTGCATGTGGTCGTTCCTCTGTTTTGGCCTAGCCTTCAGTTTTCGGTGGCAGTGCCTCATTGGTGCTGGCTGCGGGAAATGCATGTGTCGGCAACTGGTGGCTCTCTCGATAGCGGTGGATTTCATGGTCCTTTTCAGCCCATATACCACTCAGCCAACGCTGGAAATTAATCCGGTGGGCATTGTCCGTACTGTAGTCCTTGCCGGAAAATTCTGCTGGGATAGGGGTGGTTTTCACCTGGACCACAATCTCATCAACCTGACCACACAAAAAGGACCAGAAGGTAGGCGTGCTGTCTGGGTATATCAAGGTGACATTAATCGCCGTGCTAAATTTATCGCCCAATACCTGCACTGCAAATGCCAATCCACCTGCCTTGGGTTTTAACAAATACCGATAGGGACTTCCCTGTCTCTTTGCCTTGCTATCAGAATAGCGTGTGCCTTCGACAAAGTTCATCACACTGGTCGGAATTAAGGAAAACCGTCGGCAAGCCTTTTGGGTCGCTCGCAAATCCTTATCTGCTTGTTCTGGATGTTCTTTAAGAAAGGCTCTTGAATGGCGGCTCATGAAGGGAAAATCCAATGCCCACCAGGCCTGACCCATAACTGGAATTTTCGCCAGCTCTTTCTTTAGGAAAAACTTGAGCATCGGCACCTTGCGATTGAGAACCCGCTGTAAAACAAAAATATCCACCCACGACTGGTGGTTGGCCATGACCAAATACCAATGTTTGCGAGACAGATTCTCACCACCGGTAACGGTCCAACGGGTCTTTTGAGTTAGCCGCATCCAACCGGTGTTTCCGGTTATCCACAGGGTGGCAATACCCGTTAAAATGGGGTCTAGATACCGCCGGGTCGCAGTGAAAGGCAGCAACAACTTGATCAGGGTGAACACAAACAGCAAAGCGGTCCAAATCAGGGTGTTTACCACCAACAGCAGAAAAGCCAAAACGCCTATAACAGGAGCGGGTAGAAATGACAGCATGTTTTTCCAGTCTCAGTAAGTCAGCAGTGTTGTCAGTTAAAAATCAAAACCATCGGGCAATAACCCCGACAAGGTCCATTCGCGGTAGTCATCACTGTCACAAAAGGCATAAACCCGCGCGTCTGTTGCCATAATTTCAGCAATAAACTGCCGACATCCACCACACGGACTATACAGCTTATTACCTGGCATATAGATTCCCAGTGTCGTGAGCGTTCTCGGCGCAATGCCCCGCGCAATCGCATGTGCTAGGGCATTTCTTTCCGCACATACCGTCATCGAAAAAGACACATTTTCTACGTTACAGCCCAGAATGTCAGGTCCGGTCTGGTCACTGCCAGCCAAACTCAGCGCTGCGCCAACAGGAAACTGGCTATAGGGAGCATACGCTTTTTCACTGGCTGCCTTCGCAGCCGCTCTTAACGGCTGCAATGCGGCCGGCATCATACCGACTGGCTCCGTAACACCACTGAATCCAACGCGATGGTAACCATATCATTAAAGGTGTTTTGGCGCTCATCAGAGCTGGTTTGTTCGCCAGTCAAAATGTGGTCACTGACCGTGCAAATCGCCAACGCATTTTTGCCCAAGGATGCCGCTACGCCATACAAACCAGCCGCTTCCATTTCCACTGCTAAAACGCCGTGCGCACCCAAAGCATCAAATAGGGTTGCGTCAGGGCCATAAAACAAATCGGCAGAGAAGATGTTCCCCACATGAATAGTGGCGCCCTGAGTACGAGCAATCTGCACCGCCGGCTCAATCAATGACCAGCTTGCAATCGCACTGAAATCGTAACCATGGATGCGGCTTCTGTTGACGCCTGAGTCCGTACAGGCACCCATGCCAATAACCACATCACGGATTTTAACGTCTTTATTAATCGAGCCACAGGATCCAACACGGATGATATTCTCAACGCCATATTGGCTATAGAGCTCATGGGCATAGATCGACATTGATGGGATACCCATGCCTGAACCCATCACGCTGACACGTATGCCCTGATAGGTGCCAGTGTAGCCAAACATGTTGCGCACGGAGGTCACTAATTTCGCATCTTCCAGAAAATTCTGAGCGATATATTCAGCACGCAACGGGTCGCCTGGCATCAATACGGTTTCAGCGAAATCACCCGCTTGCGCAGCGATATGAGGGGTTGCCATGGTTATACTCCTTGATCTACTTCAGATAAAAACGATGTGCCATAGGCCATCGGGGATAGTGTAAAGAATTGCGCCAAAGTCTGCCCAATATCAGCAAAGGTCGACCGCACACCGAGATTGCCAGCCGTAACACCAGCGCCAAATGCAAGCACAGGAATATGCTCTCGGGTATGATCAGAGCCCTTCCATGTAGGATCACAGCCATGGTCGGCAGTCAGAATAAGTAAATCATCTGGTCGCATAGCCGACATAATGGAGGGCATCATTGCATCCAGCGTTTCAAGCGCCTTGGCATAGCCATTGACGTCACGTCGATGGCCGTACAGCATGTCGAAGTCGACGAGGTTGGTGAATATGATCTCGTCCTGCCCCTTATTAGGCGCGGCCATCTCGTCTAAGGTGGCATCAACCAAGGCCTTAAGACCATTGGCTTTGATTTTTTTGGTTATGCCTTGGTGCGCGAAAATATCGGCAACTTTACCTATCGAAGTCACAGCGCCGCCTGCGGCCACCAAACCATCGAGTACGGTAGGCGCAGGAGGCAATACTGACAGATCTCGTCGGTTGCCAGTACGCACAAAGTTATCGGCCTGTGTGCCAACAAAGGGTCGGGCAATCACCCGGCCAATATTGTACTCATCGACCAGTCGCCGAGCGACTTCGCACAGCGCCATCAAGCGATCCAATCCGAAGGTCTCTTCATGGGCCGCGATTTGAAACACACTGTCGGCGCTGGTATAGCAAATCGGCTTTCCAGTCGCCATGTGTTCTTCACCATGCTCAACCAATATGTCGGTACCAGAACCGTGGCAATTGCCGAGAATGCCCGGAATACCGGTTTCGGCAACCAAGGCATCTATTAATGCTTGAGGAAAAGTCTCGGTGGGCTTATCAAAGTAGCCCCATTCAAATAATACCGGTACGCCGGCAATTTCCCAATGGCCCGACGGGGTGTCTTTGCCAGAGCTTAACTCTGCGGCACAACCCCAGGCGCCAATCGGTTTAAGAGCACCCGTAAAGCCGGGTGCCCATACGCCACAACTGACCTGCGCCGCGTGGCCCAAACCCAGGGCTGATAGATGCGGCAACTTTAAAACACCGGTTCGTCCATCTTCACACCGCCCTTGGGCACAGCGCTCTGCAATGTGCAGAAATGTATTGGCGCCCACGTCGCCAAATTCGGCAGCATCTGCGGTTTCGCCCAATCCAAAACTGTCCAATACCAAAATGATGGCTCTGCTCATGCTCTTACTCCTGTCTCTATATGCGGGTCAATATCCGCGATGGCGCAGCAACCGCGGTCTCGCCAATGGTCATGTTTTCCAAGAGTTGTGCGGCCACTGTATGCCAATCGTCTTGAGAATTAGCGTGCAACATCGCAACCGGAGTGCCCTTTTCAACCACGCTGCCAATGGGCAACAGGTCACTAAAGCCCACACGGTGATCAATGGCATCGGCAGCACGCAAGCGCCCACCGCCCAATGCTACCACAGACATGCCCACTGCTCGCGTTTCATAGCCTTGGACATAGCCTGAGCGCAGCGCCAAGACCGGCTGTATCACTGTTGCTTTAGGCAGATACTTATCAGGGTTTTCAAAAAGGTCACTAGGTCCACCCAGCACGTGCACCATTTTAGCAAAAATGGCTGCCGCCTTTCCGGAAGACAGTGCATTTTCGGCCATCTGAATGCCGGCGTCGTGATCAGGAGCTAACCCGCCATTGACCAGCATAGCAGCGGCCAATTCCATCGTCACTTCATGCAATGCCGGGTGTTGTTTGGATCCGGAAAGATAGTCGAGGGTTTCTCGTATTTCGACGGCGTTACCTGCGGTATAACCTAGTGGGCTGCTCATGTCGGTCAAGCTCGCCGATGTTTTTACCCCTGCGCTGTTAGCGACTTCAACAATACTTTTGGCCAGTTCCGTTGCCTGCCCAAGGTCGGTCATAAAAGCGCCATTACCAACTTTGACATCCATAACCAAGCCATCCAAACCCTCTGCCAGTTTTTTTGATAGAATGGATGCGGTAATCAGAGACACGGATTCCACGGTCGCCGTCACATCGCGGGTCGCATAAAAACGCTGATCTGCCGGTGCCAATCGGCTCGTCTGACCGATAATGCAGACTCCCAATTCTTTTACACAGCGCTGAAACAGCAGGTTATCGGGCTTGGCTTGGTAGCCAGGGATGCTTTCTAGTTTATCGAGCGTTCCTCCTGTATGGCCCAACCCCCTACCGGTTATCATCGGAATGTAGGCACCACAGGCAGCCACAATAGGCCCTAACATCAAGGAAACCATGTCACCAACGCCACCGGTTGAATGTTTGTCCAATACTGGCCCTGGGACATCCCACCGCATGACATCGCCCGAATCGCGCATGGCCAGCGTCAGTACCCGCCGTTCGTCGATATCCATGCCATTAAAATAGGTCGCCATAGCAAAGGCCGCTATCTGCCCTTCGCTAACAGAGCCATCGGTAATGCCCGCAACGAACGCTTGTATCTGCTCAGCCTTCAGCAATCGGCCATCGCGTTTATCGCGAATTGTTTCCTGTGGTATCCACATCATCTATTTCCTCAGTACAAGAGTATCCAGCAGCCCATCTTCTGTTAGTTTCTGACGTTGGTGTCGTGCGTCGCTGGTTTTTTTCAATTCTATCGCCATCGGTTACGTTATGCTAATGTGCAACTTCAGAGCCCACAAGTTGACACCAGTGTTCCTGATGCGTAAGTTTTTGTTATTCTAACCCCGCCGTGATTTCCGTTGGATAATGTGGACGTTCAAACATGAATATTAAACGCACCAACCCTAACTTTTTGAGCATCATACTCAGTGTCATTGCGTTTGTGGTCAGCGCCTATGTGCTTGCTTTCAGCTTAACAAACCAGATGTCGCTCCGACAAGAATTGATAGAAATCGAAATCGAGCATATTCAAGCGTCCTTTATAGAAGCCGCTAAAAGGGGTGGAATATTTTTATCAGCGCTCGACGGCCTATTTGTCAACGGCCAATCGCCCGGTTTTAAAAATTTTGGTCGCGCCATTAATGCAGCAAACATGGGTAGTTACCCTGCCCTTAAAGCGATATATTATGTACCCATTGTGGAACATGCTGACCGAGATGCGACCGAAGCTGCCCTCCAAGAGAGTTTTTCTAATTTTCAATTCACTGAACGAAGCCCGAACAATCGTGTGACGCGTGCACACATACGCGACCAGTACTATCCGTTGGCTTATGTGGAGCCTTATTTAGACAATAGAGTTGATTCTGGTTTTGACCTTGGCACCATCCCTGAAATAAAAGCGCTATTATTGAAGTCACAAGCGCTAGGGACCCCCATCGCGTCTAGCCCACAATTGCAGGGCCTAACTGGTATCTTACTGGTCCACCCTCTCTATCACAAAGATTCAGATGGGACTACCAATGTCCCAGACGGTTGGTTGGTGGGCAGGCTTGAAGTGAAACTCTTGCTGAGGGAACACCTTTTCGCGGATTCAGATCTTTTACTGGCTATAGACGACATCACCAATCCTGCGAAACCGGTGACGTTGTTCACAAACGGGCTCGCCAGTGAACAGCATTATGATGACATCTCACATTTCAAAGCCATCTCCACCACCCCAGGTCTGTTGCAGATACTAGCGATGGCAATCAACAGAACAGACCTACATTTCACAATGGATCCCGTTGAGATCTATGGCAGAACCTATCAATTCCGCCCTTGGGTGCCCGTTGCAATCGCTTTTGAAGGCATCTGGATATTGCCAGTGATAGGGTTTCTTTCCTTGATGGCTGTGTTTGTCATACTGATCATTATTCTCAATTCATCGCAAAGAGCTGCCGCGATTGCTTTGGAGGCCGCCAAGCGTCAATCAGAACAATTGGATGAATCGAACCAGCGCCTAAAGGAAATTCAGGTGACCGACAGCCTCACTGGCCTTTCAAACAAACGCCATACGACCGAGTTTCTAGATAAAGAATGGCGAAGATCCCTCAGAGTGAAGAGACCCTTTGCTGTAATTTTGCTCAATTTAGACCATTTCGGTGCCTATGTTGATCAGCACGGCCAATCAATGGGTGATGATGCAATGGTGGCGATGGCGAAGGCTTTGAGCGCCCATGTCGACTTTTCTACCGATATCATTGGGCGGTTTTCGAACAAAGAATTTATCGCCATACTTCCCAATGCCAGTTCCGTCAATCCAACCGCTGACAAGATGGTGGCTGCTGTCTCGGAATTGAATCTATTGTCGGTCGATGAAAAGGGCAACACAAAGCGCGTTACTATCAGCGCGACAGGGGCGGCTTTTCAAGCCAGCGCCTCGAAAAATAGTGCGTCGGCGATTAAGCAGCTAATATCGGCCATGATATCGGTGAAGGTAGCAGGTGGAAACCGAGCCGTTGAGATCGAGACCGATTGAGCCAATTCCAACGATTAGGGTTTATCGGTCGCAACTTGACCGGTGGTTTGAGATACGCCAGCGGTGAGCATAAACCGCAATGCATCCTCCACTGACCAATCGACAAAGATCAGGTCCTCGCGGCGCACTAAGGTTGTGACGCCCGCTATTTGATAGCTCAGTTGAAATAACACCGGTACCCAATCACCCTCTGGCATTACGCCCGTCAACTCTTTGGGTAACGTCGATGCGGTAATGAATCCTACGACTAGGGTGCCATTGGATTGTTTGACCAATACCGTTTGTTTTGCCTTGGGTGTCTTGCCCTGATTCATCAGCTGCGCCAAATCTTTACTGGCACCATACACCGTTTTAAACAATGGAAACTTCAGTAACAATGCCTGTTCGATTTTTTGGAAAACCCACAGCACGGGGCTGACTGAAAAAGCCAGTCCCGCGACTGCAAAAATCGCAATAATGAGCGAAAAGCCGAAGCCAGCCCATGGTTGACTCCAACCGAAAAGCTGCAGCATCGAGCTACCTAGATGGTCAAGCGAGACTAAAATAGACCAAAAAAGCCAGAGCGTAAATATCAAAGGAATGGTATTAAGCATGCCGCGAATCAAATTATTTTTCACTGCTATTGTCCTTTAAGTGGTCTTACTGGACCGTAAATGGGGTCCGTTATTCGGATAACAACCGCTGGATTAATTGTTTCATTTCAGCTGGTGGCTTCACCGTAATGCCCGACTGGTCTTCATCTTTTAATGCCGACCACGCAAGCGTTCTAGACAGCCAAAATCTGGTAGCTGCCAGCACCCTCATGGTGGTGAAAGCCTGTTCTTCGTCTTCGGTAAAGCGGCGTTTTTCTTGGTAAGCTGCGACCATCACGGCCACCTTGTCGGCATCAAAACCGTTATCGGCCACACACCAATCATTCACCATAATGGCGACATCGAGCAACAACCAATCATGGCAGGCAAAATACCAGTCGATCAATCCCCGCAACTGATCGTGCTCAAAAAGAGCATTGTCATGAAACATATCAGCATGAATGATACCCTTGGGGAGCTTTAAGCTGGGCAGGGCGTCAAAACGGGTCAAAAGCGCAGCATAAAGGTCTTGGTCACCCGCGTCCTGCCAATCGCTAAATGTGCGATGCTGGTGCAGCCAGTCTAGGCCAAACGCGTTACAGGGTGGCGCATCAAACTGTAAGGGAGCCACGTGCACATCGCCCAATGCAGCGGCCATTTGCTGGCAATGGTCAGTCGATGGCACGGAGATGTGATGACCGGGCACACGTTGAAACAACACCGCAGGTTTACCGGACAGTGATTTCAGCGCCAACCCATTGGCATCATGAATCGGTTCAGCCACCAAGCAGTGATGCGCTTTCAGCTGGTCTCCTAGACTTAAAAAAAACGGTAACTGCGCGGCGGTTAGGCGTTCGAACAGAGTCAAAACGAAGCGTCCGGTGTCAGTATCCACGAAATAATTACTGTTATCGGTGCCGCCATCGATACCAACAAATTGCGTTAATTGTCCAATACGATATTCTGTAACAAAGCCATGCATCTGCGCGCGACTAATGGGAGTAAAAACACTCATCATTTTTCCATTCTGTCCGTAGTTGCCACAGTATAACCTGAACTGGGAATTCCATGTCTTCATTTTCAGCACCACAAAAGCCCATTATTTTAGTGGACGGATCTTCTTATTTGTTTCGCGCATTTCACGCCATGCCGCCGCTGACCAATTCTCAGGGACTGCCTACCGGCGCTATTAAAGGCGTGATCAATATGATGCGCAGCTTAGAGCAGCAATATGCTGGCAGCGAAATTTTTGTGGTCTTTGATGCCAAGGGTCCCACGTTCCGCCATGAACAATACGCCGAATACAAAGCCAACCGCCCTCCGATGCCCGATGAATTGCGGGTTCAGATTGCGCCTATCCATGACATCATTCGCGCCAAGGGCCACCCGCTAATCTGTATTGAAGGCGTAGAAGCCGATGATGTGATCGGCACGCTCGCAGCCCATGCCACCGAAAAGGGCATCGATTGTGTTATTTCGACCGGTGATAAAGACATGGCCCAATTGGTGAACGGCCACATCACGCTGGTAAACACCATGACCAGCGAAAAGCTGGATGTGGATGGTGTCACGGCAAAGTATGGCTTTGGCCCAGAATTGATGATCGACTATTTGGGGCTGATGGGCGACAAATCAGACAACATCCCCGGCGTGCCAGGCGTCGGACAGAAAACCGCTACCGCCCTGATTGCAGGACTCGGCAGCTTGGCAAACATTTATGACAATTTGGATAAGATCGCCACATTGGAATTTCGCGGTGCCAAGACCATGGCCGCCAAACTGGCCGAACACAAAGAGCAAGCCATGCTGTCCTATCAGTTGGCGACCATCAAATGTGATGTGGCATTGGAAACACGTTTAGAAGATTTGGTACAAACAGCACCCGACAATGAAGCCTTGTTACGCCTGTATACCGATCTTGAATTCCGCACCTGGATTAATGACCTCAACCTCAATGCTGGTGACAGCAGTTCGGCGACTTCGGACACCGCGCCGGCGAACGACGCTGCGGCCCACTCTATTGATAGCGCCGGGGCTGCCTCAACGGGTAGCGATCTGCCACAGCCCACTGCCATTGATGGTCTTTCCGTGCCCTGCACAGTCACCTGCGTGGCCAGTGAAGCCGGTCTTGAACAAGTCCTTGCAGAAATCGCGCAAGCAGGGCAATGCGCCATTAGCCTGATACGGGCACCAGGACATTATTTGCAGCAACGCCCTATGGCTATCGCCCTGGCCACACAGGTGGGCGCTGCCTATTACGTGCCTTTTCAATGCGATGACCCAGAGTCACCGCCGTTGCTAGACGAGTATCTGTGTTTTCACAAACTGAAACCCATGCTCGAAAACTATGACATCACCAAGTTGGGGCATGACCTTAAAAGTCTACGGCACCAACTTGATCACTACGGTATCGAACCCGCGCATTTTTATGATGATGTGTGGTTGAAGGCGTTTGTCTATAACAGTGCCTTAAGGCGAGCGTCCAGTCTGGATAAAAGCGCCGGTGCTTTGAGCATCGACAGTCTGGTGCGCCATTATTGTGACTGGCAGCCAACGACCTATGTTGATGTCGCAGGAACCCCTGGCACCAAACAAAAACTGCCGGCTGCAGTGCCGTTAGACCAAATGAGTCAGTGGGCTGGAGAGCAAGCAGATGCCGTCTTGCGCATCAACCGCTGGTTGACTGCCCACATGCCTGCCAACAGCGATCTGGGGCGTGTTTACTCAGGTATTGAGCAACCCCTGATTCCGGTGTTACAACGTGTCGAACGCCGGGGTACTCTGCTAGATACGGATTATCTCAATACCCTGAGCCAATCGTTTTCTGATCGTATCGCGGCGCTTGAGACCACGGTGTATGAAGAAGCAGGAGAGACTTTTAATCTGAGTTCTCCCAAGCAATTGGGCGTGATTCTTTTTGAAAAAATGGGTTTGCCTGTGTTGCAAAAGACGGCAACCGGACAACCCTCGACCAATGAGGCCGTGCTGAGTGAATTGGCCGCGACTTACAGCCTGCCCAAGCATTTGCTCGAGCACCGCCACCTAAGCAAGTTGGTGGGCACCTATACCCAACCACTGCCCAAATTGGTCAATTCGGATACCGGTCGTGTACACACCAGCTACAACCAAGCAGGTGCCGCAACCGGTCGCTTTGCCTCCAACGACCCCAATCTACAAAACATCCCTATCCGTAGCGCTGAAGGCCGCGCCATTCGTCGGGCCTTTGTCGCAGCGCCCGGACGCAAAATTGTGGCAGCGGATTATTCCCAAATTGAACTGCGCATCATGACCCATTTGAGTCAAGACGCGACCCTAATCAAAGCCTTTAATGACGGCCAAGACATTCACCGTGCGACCGCCGCTGACATCATGGGTCTGGCACCAGAGGACGTCACCACTGAACAACGCCGCAATGCCAAGGCCATTAACTTTGGCCTCATCTATGGCATGAGTGCCTTTGGTTTGGCGCAGCAATTGGATATATCACGAACCGAAGCGAGTGCCTATGTGGAAGCCTATTTTGAACGCTACCCTGGCGTGCGACGCTACATGGATGAAACCCGTGTACTGGCTGCAGAAAAGGGCTATGTCGAAACCCTTTTTGGTCGACGCCTTTATTTGCCCGACATCAACGCCGGCAAACAGATGTTACGCAAGGCCGCTGAGCGCACCGCGATTAACGCCCCCATGCAGGGCACCGCTGCCGATATCATCAAGCGCGCGATGGTCGATGTACAGTCTTGGCTAGACAGCAGCCACATGAACGCCCACATGATTATGCAGGTACATGATGAGCTGGTCTTTGAAGTACCGGAGGCTGAGCTTGAAGCCTTTACCACGGGCGTGGCCATGCGCATGCAGCATGCTGCTGATTTGGATGTCCCGTTAATTGTCGATATCGGTGTCGGTGACAACTGGGATGAAGCGCACTAAGCCAAGCCCATGCATAAGCATAAGCATAAGACATAAAAAAGCCCCTGTTGGTTGTTACTAACAGGGGCTTTTTAATGGGCTAAGGCCAGAGGTGCAATCCTATTATGGACTAACCAATTCTGGCCCCATCATCGCGTAAGGCAATGCAGTAGAGATCCATGGCACATAGGTTACTAAGATCAGGAACACCATCAATACGCCCACAAACGGCATCGCTGCACGGACCACTTTTGATAGACTCATGCCGGTGATCCCTGAGGTCACAAATAGGTTGAGACCAATTGGCGGTGTGATCATGCCGATTTCCATGTTGACCACCATGATGATACCCAAGTGAATGGGGTCGATACCCAATTGCATGGCGATTGGGAACACCACGGGCGCCACAATGACCAACAAGCCTGATGGCTCCATAAACTGGCCACCAATAAGCAGCAGAATGTTCACCGCGATTAGGAAGGTAAACCAGTTAAAGCCGACACCCAGCATCCACTCCGTCACCACCTGTGGAATACGTTCAGCCGACAGGGTGTGTGCGAACAACAGCGCATTGGCAATAATGAACATCAACATGATCGTGGTACGGGTAGCCGACAAAATGGTTTCGCGCGTTTCGCCGCTGAAAAACGCAGGGAAAAAGTTGCGTACCAACAATATCAAGTTACGCTTCCAGACAGGCAATCCCGCGAAGAAGCACTGCAAGCCAGTCTGCGACAGCTGCTTGCCGCGTTGATACGTATAAAACACCGTGATAAAGAGACTAAAAATACCGCCCCATATCGCGCGGTCTTGCAAGGTAACGGTCTCTGACTCCGACGTGGCGAAGAATGACAAAATCATCCAGACCATAAACAACGACACACCATAAACCGTGCCATTGAAGCCCACGCGTGCTGCGCGAGAGTCGGTTTCTACCACCCAGGGCGTCTCTTTCAGCGGTCCCATGTCTCGGTATACAAACAGGGCGACCCACATAGAGTAAACCGCTGCAACAACCGCCGCTTCGGTTGGCGTAAAGACACCACCATAGATGCCGCCCATGATGATAACGACCAAAAACAAACCCCAGCCCGCTTCTTTACCGCCTCTGACGATGTTGCCAAAACCTTTCCATTCTTCAGAAGGGAGGTTCTTGACACGCGCCACCACATAAATCGCTAACATCAGCATGCCGCCAGCAATCAATCCTGGAATAACGCCGGCTAAGAACATACGGCCAACCGATACATCGGTTGCTGCCGCATAGACCACCATCACAATTGACGGCGGAATCAAAATGCCTAGCGTACCCGCGTTGGCAATAATGCCAGCAGCGAACTCTTTTGAATAACCCACTTTTTGCATGCCTGCAATAGCGATGGTACCGATGGCTACCACGGTCGCTGGCGATGAGCCAGACAGGGCAGCAAACATCATACAGGCCAAAACAGACGCCATGGCCAAACCACCACGAAAGTGGCCAACGCTGGCAATGGCAAAATTAATTAATCGTTTGGCAACACCACCGGTAGACATAAACGATGAGGCCAAAATAAAGAAGGGAATGGCGAGCAACGTATAATGCTGCCCAGCGCCAAATAACGAAATCGCTACCGATGACAGAGAGTCATTGGAAACAAAGGTGATATACAGAATAGACGACAGACCCAACGCAATACCTACCGGTAAACCGATAAAGAGCAGAGACAGCACCATTGCAAATAATATTAAGGCTTCCACAGTTTTATCCTCAGTCTTTTAGCACATCTTTGTTTTCGTCTATCAGGTCTTGCGCTTCATGACCACTAATCAAGTGGTGGCGCTTGCCTGTCCAAATTGCAACAAATGCCTGCAACGAACGAAAAACCAACATGGCCAAACTGATCGGTAAAATCAGCAGTATTAGCCAACGATCCACGCGCATGTCGCGCGTACCCAAATCAAACCACTCGGCAAAAATGGCTGGGTAGCGCAATTCTTCAGCACCAATACCCACTTTGTACATCTTGGCCCAATATTCGATAGCGCCACCGCGCACATCAACGCCCAATGCTGCGACCCAAGCCGAATCTAGTAGTACCAATCCATAAAACATGCAGCCTAACGCGCCGAATAACGACAATAACTTACCCGTCCGGCTCGATACGCTGTTCAACACAATATCGACACCCAAATGCGTGCCGTGCTTAATACCAAAACTCATGCCCATTAAGATCAGCCAAGAGAATGCCACGGTGTTGTACTCTAACGCTGCAGACCAACCCGTGTTAAAACCATAGCGCGCAACCACCTGACCAAAAGCCACCAACATGATTGATATCAGCGCAAAAATAAGCATGTTTTCTTCTGCACGATCAACCGCTTTTGGGAAGCGATGGTCTAAAAACCACAACACCAAAATAAATACGAGTAATAACAGATGTGGCCAGTACGCCATAGTTGTTCTCCTAACCCGACCATCGGGTCTTAAATGACCATAGAGAACCCATCTAGGATCGGTTCTCTATGTGAAAGAGCCGAACGATGTCGGCTCTTGGGTCTAACGTTTTAAAGGTGACGGGTATCGCTTAAGAACCAGCTGCTGCTTTAATGATGTCAGCGCCAATGTCTGACTCAAACTGAGACCATACTGGCTTCATCGCATTGACCCATTCAGCACGCTGTGCTGCAGTCAATACGTTGATCTTGCCACCAGATTTCACGACGTTATCACGGTTAGCTGCTTCCGCTGCTTTGACGCTTTGGTTCGCTTCTTGTGTTACATCATCAGCAATGGCCAAGAACTTTTCACGCACATCAGCATCCAATCCTTCTAGCCAATCGGTAGAAGTCATGAAGAAATAAGCCAATAGCTGGTGGCTGGTTTCTGTGGTGCTGTCCTGCACTTCAAAGAACTTCTTGGTATAGATGTTAGACCAGGTGTTTTCCTGTCCATCAACAACGCCCGTTTGCAAAGCACCATATACTTCAGCAAAGGGAAGTGGCTGTGGAGAAGCACCCATTGCAGAAATCATAGCCTTAGCAACGTCAGAAGTCTGTACGCGGAATTTCAAACCGTTTGCGTCAGAAGGAACCAACAGTGGCTTGTTAGCAGAGAAATACTTCATGCCAGACATCCAATAGCCCAGACCTGTGAAGCCTACGTCATCCATAGAATGCAGCAAGTCTTTACCAGTCTTGCTGTTAGTGAAACGAATCGCAGCATCCATGTCTTTGAAAATGAATGGCAAGTCGAACACACCAAGCTTACGGGTGTAAGAACCAAACTTAGACAATGAAGGTGCCAAAATTTGAACGTCGCCCAGTAGCAAAGCTTCTAGCTCTTTGCTGTCACCGAACAAAGTCGAGTTAGGAAAAACTTCTACGCACATTTTGCCGTCTAGTTCTTTGTTGACACGGTCTGCCAAGTTATTTGCTGCAACCACTTTAGGGTGTGTTGTGCCGCCCGTTACGTGGCTCAACTTTGCAACGACTTCGCCTGCGTCACAACCAGCTGATGCAGATGCGGTAGCAGCTGATAAAGACAGCGCAAGCGCTGACAGTGCAAGGGTAATTTTTTTCATGTAATCAATCTCCGAACAGATTATTTATTGTTATGAGTCACCTGCAGCATTGCCGCAAGTAAAGGTTCAGTAATTGTATTGCAACACCAGTGCCAACTTTGGAAACAATCGGTCATTTACCCAATAATGACGGGCTACAAGCCGATTGCCATCCATGGGCGATGACCGCGCCGCCGCCATTTGGGTAAATTTCGTACATTAAAAACCCCTAAGTGGTGATATTCACCCATTTGTTTCCCATAAGGCTTGGCTCAGTCTGGGTACTGGTTCATGACCGATTGGGTCATTTGCGCTGGCTGTAAGGCATCGGCATAAGCAAATAGCGCGGGTGCGCCACCCGTATGCCAAAACAACACCCGGTCCGTTGCGCGAAATTTGCCCGCGCGTATCATGCCAAATAGCCCTGCCATGGCGCGGCCAGTGTAAACTGGGTCGAGCAAGATGCCACTTAGTTGCGCAGTCAGCGCGATAGCCTCGCGTTCGGCATCGCCAATGACCGCATAGCCCGCTCCGGTGTAACCCGTTTCAAGCAACACATCTTTGGCGTCAAAATGAATTGGCAGCTTGAGGTAGTGCGCTGTGTCATTGGCTAATGCCAAAACGGTGTCTTCAAATCGGGTATCCCCAATGCCTTCCTTGTCTATCGCTACCCCGATGATGTCGCACTGAGGCGCATAGTGTCGTTGACCCACCATCATGCCCGCTTGCGTGGCGCCTGAACTTGAGGCAATGACCATGTGGGTAAACCCAGAATGGGTTTGCCGCATGACTTCTTCCATCGCGGCCACATAGGCGGTCGCCCCCAACACATTCGAGCCACCATAGGGCACCACATAGGGCTGTTTCCCCTGCGCCTGTAAGGTTGCCACCAGTGCCGGTATGTCTTCGCCCTTTCGGTTGTCACCTGACCAATGCAGGTGGGCGCCCAACAGGGTATCCAATATCACGTTGCCGTTGGCTAGCTCGGGCGCTTCTCCCCCCAGCACCAAATGACATTCCAAGCCGAGGGTCGCCGCTGCTGCTGCCGTTTGTCGACAATGATTTGACTGAATAGCACCGGCGGTTATCAGACAGTCTGCGCCCTGTGCCAATGCCTCAGCGAGGATATATTCGAGCTTTCTGGTTTTATTGCCACCCAATGCAAGACCCGTTAGATCGTCTCGCTTAATAAATAGGCGTGGTCCACCCAGAAATTGCGACAACCGTGTTAGCTCGGTAATGGGGGTGGGTAAATAGGCCAATGAGACCCGTTTCTGTTCCTGCAATTCCATGAATGTCATCCGAAAAGGTGGTGGCCAGTAAAGCCGCGTATTCTGCCAAGGTAGCACAGGACGATCACCCCAACTAGCGCTGCGCTTGAACGATCGTTTCTGGCATATTCTCGGCTGTCAGTACGGTTTTTTTTTGCTATGCTGCTTGCGTTGCTCATCGGTCTGGCTTTCAGCCTTGAAAGCACCTTACAGCGCCCCCATATTGGGTCTATCACATTTATTATTGTCGGGAATTCTTCATGTCACAAGAAAAAGAGAGTGATCGCACCAGCACCACCGAAATGATTGCGGACACGCTGTATAAAAGTCGTACGCTCATGATTTGCGAAGAAATCAATCAGCGCATGGCCCGTCGCGTGTGTTTAGAATTGTTGGCTTTAGCCGCTCAGTCGGATGACGACATTACCCTGTTCATTAACTCTCAGGGTGGCCATGTTGAAGCGGGCGATAGCATCCATGACATCATCCGGTTTATTAAGCCGCGCGTGAAAGTCGTGGGTACTGGTTGGGTAGCCAGCGCAGGCACACACATCTTCTTGGCGGCAGACACCGCAGACCGTTACTGTTTGCCAAACACCCGCTTTTTAATCCATCAGCCTTCGGGTGGCGTGGGTGGACAAGCCAGTGACATCGCCATTCAAGCGGAAGAAATCATCAAGATGCGTGAGCGTTTGGCGCGTATTATCGCCACACAAACCGGTCAGAAAATCGAGCAGGTTCGGGTCGATATTGAACGTGATAACTGGATGACCGCTAAAGAAGCCATCAGCTATGGCATCTGTAACAAAATGATCGCGTCGGTGTCTGAGCTGGTTTAATTGCTCAGAACACAGCCAACCGAAAAAGGCCTTGTGCACGCCTGTGCTGACAAGGCCTTTTTTATGTCTGCTTTACGGCTGTTGTTGGTCTAGATAGTGACCGATATGCGCGGCCAAGGCTTCCAAACCCGGTCGCACCAGACTCGGCTGCACAGGGCCCGTGTCCGTTCGCCAGACATCAAACGCTTGCTGCGGGTTCCGCTGTATCCACGCGGTATGAAACCCCTGCTGATCGGCACCAATCACATCAAACGCATTGCCTGATATCAGCCAGCTATCTTGTGCTTGCACCTGCATGGTCGTGAGCACGTGTTGGTAGACCTGGGGGTGTGGCTTAAAAGACCCCACGACTTCCACGCTCACCACCTGTTCAAAATAGGGCAGTAGCCCCGCTTGTCGCAGCAGGTGCGTCACGGTTTTTTGGCTGCCATTGGAAAAAGCACAAAGGCGAAACCCCCTTGCCTTTGCCTCTGCCAATCCTGTCGCAGCATCAGCAAAGGCAGGCAATCTGGCATAGTGCGCCATCAGCTGCGCGCGCTGTGTTTCAGTCAGGTCACAACCCAGTTGGTCACAACAGTAATCAAGTGCGTCACGTGTCGGCACAGCAAAGTCACAGGGGCTGCGCATCAGGCCGCGTCGAAATGAATATTCCAACTGTTTCTCGCGCCATAGGGTCACAAACTGCGCGGCCTCATTCGGCAACCACTGCGCTAACTGGGTGATCACGGCTCGGGTATCGATGAGCGTGCCATAAATATCAAAAGCCAACATTGGGGGCATCATCTGGTCTCCCATCTTTGTTTCAGTCGCTGAGCACGTCAGCCTCAATATGAATGTAACAGAGGCCATTATTGTCCTGCAAATACGCAATGATCTGGCACACAGTTGCCTGCGTCTAGCCTTTAGGTCACCATGGTGACTGTCATGTCATGAGGAAGCACAGGATGTCATCACCCCAGCATATCGTTATTACTGGTGCCAACCGCGGCATCGGCTTGGCACTCACGCAACAGTTGGTCGCAGAAGGCCACCACATGTGGGCTACCCACCGGCCACAGGCTGATACGGGTGCTTTGCAACGGCTGCAAGAAACCGCTCGCAGCCGACTCAAATTGGTGCCTCTTGATGTGCGGAATCTGGCCGATTGCCAAGCATTTTCGCAGTCCTTAGGCGCGCAACCTATTGATGTATTATGGAACAATGCAGGGCTGTTATTGGACCGTGAGGCAGACATCACCGCGCTCGATTTCGACCACTATGCCGCCATGCTAGAGGTCAATACCCTAGGGCCTCTGCGGGTCATTCAATCGTTACTGCCGCAGCTGAGGCGCAGCCAACACGCCAAGATTCTCAACCTGTCATCCGTGATGGGGTCGATAGGCAAGGGCGGTGCCGGTGCCAGTGGCTACCGAACCTCTAAGGCTGCCCTGAACCGCGCCCTAAGAACGGTGGCAGAGGATGTCAGGCAATGGAACATTGCCGTGCTGTGTTTGCACCCGGGTTGGGTGAAAACTGACATGGGCGGTCTTGCCGCTGATATTGACATATCCGAAAGTGCGCAGGGGTTGATCCGCATGATGCACAACAGCACCCTTGCGGATACTGGGCAGTTTTGGGATTACCAAGGCAAGGTGCTGCCCTGGTAAAGCCATCAAGGCCGGTCTTTATAGTCGTCCTTGTCCAAACCGTATTTTTTCATTTTGTCATACAGGGTCTTTCTCGGTAGCCCCAAACTGACCAGCGCATCTTTGATACTGCCCTGGTGTTGCGCCAAGGCGGCGTTGATGAGCTGGCTTTCATAGTTTTCAACCAATTCAATCAAGGTTTGGCGCCCCTGAACCTCTTCTTCAAAGGGGTTGGCCATTTGTTCGAAGGCATGTTCGCCCAATAGCACATAGCGTTCGGCCAAATTACGCAGCTCTCGGACATTACCCGGCCAAGGGTGCTGCATCAATCGCGCCATTCGGCTGCTCGGTGGTGGGATAATTTCCCGCTGATAGCGCGCAGCAGCAATCAAAGAAAAATGCTGAAACAACAGGGGAATGTCATTTTCTCGCTCGCGTAACGAGGGGATGTCCACTTTGACAATATTGAGCCGGTAATACAGATCCGACCGGAACTGCCCCGAGGTCGATAACTGCTGCAAATCGGTTTTGGTTGCCGCAATGACCCGAATGTCGATGGGCACACTTTTGTTGCTACCCAGGCGTTCAATTTTGCGTTCTTCTAACACCCGCAACAGTTTGACCTGCAATAGCAAGGGCATGCTTTCAATTTCATCCAGAAACACGGTGCCACCATTGGCATATTCAAACTTGCCGATGCGTTGCTTGTTGGCGCCAGTAAAGGCACCCGCCTCATGACCAAACAACTCACTTTCAATCAGATTTTCGGGCACCGCACCGCAGTTAATCGCGACAAAATTATGGTCAACGCGGCGGCTATTTTCATGTAACCAACGCGCAACCAAGTCTTTGCCCGTACCGGTATCCCCGTGCAACAACACATCGGCTGGAGCATCTGCAATGGCCTCCAGTATCGAGAATAGCTGCAACATGGGTGGGGTCTTGCCTAGTAGGCGGGGGCCGGGCGCGGCATTCATTTTCAATTGATTTTTTAACTGGCGGTTTTCAAGGGTGAGCGCGCGCTTTTCGGTACCGCGTCGTACCACATCTGTAATCAGATCGGCTTCATAGGGTTTTTCAATAAAATCGTAGGCACCTTGGCGCATGGCCGATACGGCCATACTGATGTCGCCATGGCCGGTCAGTAAAATCACCGGAATCTCATGGTCGGTTTCATGGACACGGTGCATTAACGCCAGTCCATCCATGACCGGCATGTTGATGTCGGAAATCACCACACCGGGCCAATCGGGCTCCAGTGCCTCGAGTAACCCCTGTCCCGTCGCGAAACACCGCACCGGCACATCCTCAAGTTCAAGTGCCTGTTGCAGTGATGTGCGAATCGACGCGTCATCGTCACAAAAAAATACCGGGCCTTTCATGGCGTTTCCTTCACGGGGTTAGCCGCCGTTGTGGCGGAGGTGTGTGACACCAACAGGGGCAATCGAATACTAAATACCGCGCCCTTTGACTGACCATTAGCAGCCGACAGCGTGCCGCCCATGGTTTCAATAATTTGACGAGAAATACTGAGCCCCAGTCCCAAGCCTTCAGAGATGTCTTTGGTGGTAAAGAACGGCTCAAAGATTTCCTGTGTATCGATAATGCCCACCCCGTTGTCGCTGACTTGGATGATGGCAGATCCCATGCCTTTATTCAGATTGATACGGATTTCTGGTTGCTCAGCATCACGGGTTGCCTGAATGGCGTTTGACAGCAAGTTTACCAATACCTGCTCCAAACGCACCATGTCACCCGCAACCCACACCGGCTGACCGTCGGCACCCTGAATCACCACCTTTGCGGGACTGGTTTCGATCACTGGCTGCATCAGGTGGCGGGCATCGGTAATAATTTGGCACAGGTCGATGGCCACCAATTTGCTGCTGGATTTGCGGGTAAACATTTTAAACTGGCGGATGATATTGCCCATGCGCTCACAGAGCTGGATGATCTCTTCTAGATTTTTGTCGGTTTGTTCAAGGTTGCCACGCTGTAGAAACTTTCGGGCATTGGCACTAAACGCCTTGATAGCCGTTAGGGGTTGGTTGAGTTCGTGGTTGATACTCGCCGACATCTGGCCCAGGGTTGCTAACTTGGCCGCCTGAATCAGTTCATCTTGGGTGGACTTCAGTTGAATTTCTGCCCTTGAGCGTACATCAATTTCGTTCATCAATCGGCGATTGGTTACCAACAGGTCTTCGGTACGTCGAGCGACCCGCGATTCCAGCTCTTTTCGACTGGATTCCAAATGCTCCAATCGGGCTTGGCGTTCGCGTAAGTAGAGCACCACCCCCAGTAGGGCAGCAAAGACGAAAACACCCAGTAAAATGGCACTGAGTTGGTCATAGCGCACATTGCGGGTATTGCCGTAGACCGACACGGTCCAACCCGCAACGGGCATGGGTTGACTGACCGCTATCAGGGAGTCGCCGCCCAATTGATAATGTGACACGTCGGTATTCAGCCCTGCCGGCAAGGGTTGTGCGGATAAACCCAGAGGTTCTACGGTAATGCCAGGATACCGTCGCTCATCGCCAATGGTCGTCAGGCGTTTGTCATCAAGTGTCCGCACACTCTTATAACGCCAGTCTTGTTGGGTAGACAAAAACACCACCGAGTCTTTGTCGGCAACGACCAAATCAAACAAATTCAGGCTACCGGGGACCTTCCAAATATGCTCTAACTCGTTTACGTTGATTTTGAGCGTCAACACGCCCTTCACTGTATCGCCCGATAAGATGGGAGATGAAAAATACAGGCCACGCACCAAACTGGTGGTTCCCAAGGCAAAGTAAAAGCCCTCTGAACCCGTGAGCGCCTGCTGAAAATAGGGTCTAAAACTGAAATTACGGCCCACAAAGCTAGTCGCCTTGTCCCAATTGCTGGCGGCCATGGTGCGGCCATTAATGTCCATGACATAGATGTCAGAAGACATCTGTAACAGGTCTGCAAAGGTTTTTAATTTGTCGTTGGCCCTCTCCACGTTAGTTTCTGTGGGAGCATCGACCAATTCCAAGAACAGTTGATCAGAGGCCAAAATCGGCGCCATGACCTGATGTCTGCCCATCAAATCTTCGAGAAGGGAGGTATACCGAAATAATTCGTTACGAATCAGCTGCTCTAGGTTTTGATAGCCTATCCAGCTGCCAAGGCTGTTGGTGAGGCCCAGTGTGAGGACAAACAGACCTGCCAACATCAGTTTTTTGGAGAGTTGTTTCACAATGCCTCGCATGCCTCATCACGTCACATTTAGCGACACCTGCGCCCGTCGCGCTACAGCCCGTCTTTTGAAAAGTGTCTGCCTGCTAGACGAATTGTAACATCCAACGCATCGATCATCAGGTTTACTTCCGCTTCGAGATCGGCACTGGCTTCAGCAGCCAACCGCAGCACCCTGTCGATAGTCGAGGCAAAGTCCTCTGGTATCCAGGTGCAGCGCGCCTCCACATAGGGCACCAGCTTCTTTTCGCCCGGATGCAACTGTTCGTTGATGGCAAACAGAATGTCAAAATAACACGCCAGATACTTTGCCATGACTTGATTCAAGGCCACGCGGTCTTGACGGGATACTGCCTTGCGCATTTGAAAAATAAAGGCCGGCATGTGGCGGCGCAGTAAGCCATGGTTGCGCTGCAATACGGCTTGCTTTAATCCAGCAGGATAGGGCACATCAAATCGCTTATGCAGAGCAGCGTACGCGCCTGTGCGGTCAAACAATACCTTGGCGTGTACCAAGTTGTACCACAGGCAGGTGGTCATCCCCATGTTGGCTTGGTGCCGTTCAACGATGGCGGACAGGTTGTGTTCAAATTCATCGAGCGGACGATAGATCAAACGAATTTCAGACCCGTCCTCTAATTGTCCATCATCTTCGGTTTCCCAAAAATGGTTGTTCATTTCGACATAGCGCAATAGCCGATCAGCGACCCGCTGTCGCGCCGCCAATGCCAGCGGTGCGGTCAGATACAGGTACAGGTTATGGTCAGAAAATGCATCTTCATAATCCGTCACTTTTGAACCAGCCAAGGCAATCGCACTCACTTCAGGGTACTGGCTAAATTCGTCGACAATTTCGCTCAAAATCAGCGACATGTGTTGCTCCTTTGTTGGTCGGTTGTGGTCATCACGCTAGGCATTAGATTGCCGCAATGAGCCACCTCAAACCATGATCTAACGCCCATTGCGCGCCAATTACAATACGGCTTTTTGCTAGGGTATCGGGTCGCATATCGGGGTTAAGCCCCTGATTGCCGCTTGGGTGCTGGTCGGTAAACCGTGATTGATAAAGGCCATAGCGCCACCATGCATGGCCTCAAGTCTCGGGTGTTTTTGCATCAGTGCGCTTTTTATTATTCGGATCATCCCTCATAAAGCCAGACCCGTACAGATACAAAAAAGCCCAGCAATGCTGGGCTTGATCGTCTCGATTGACTACGACATCTGGTTATTTGCCGTAGCGGGGACCGCGGTCGCCATCCCGATGATGACCGCCACCATCACGTCCACGACCCTGGCCTGCTTCAGGGCGTTGCATGGGGTGTGCATCCATATAGCTTTCCAGTTCGGCCAATTGGTCGGCTGACAATACCGTGGATAATTCAGCGACCAATCTGTCTCGGTGTTCTGTTCGCAAGGCTTCATTGCGGTCTTGCATACGGGTTTTAAAATCCGCCATTTCTGTTTGCATCTCGGCTCGGTGCGCTTCACGTTCTGCCTCAGTGGATTCGCCAAAAGCGGTCATGATCGGCAGCAGGGCAGCGCGCTGTTCTTCGGTCAGCCCTATCTGGTCAAACACATAATTCATTTGTGTCTCTGGATTGCGTCCACCGCGCTCAGAGAGCATTGACATAGATGACCAAGGAGAATGGGGTCTGTCCATGCCCTGTGGTCCATGAGAGTCAGCAAATGCGATGCCCATCCAAAGGGTTCCGATAACAGCGGTCGCCGCTGCAGTTATTTTTAAGCTCTTATTCAATGTTAGGTTTTTCATGTTCTTTTCCTCGCTTGCTGTGGTTGTATGACATGAGTATCGGTCACAACCGTGCAACAATTAGGGAGCAATTAAGGAAAGAATGTGGCCATGGCAGATAGGGGCGGATAGGGGCAGAATGCGGCAGAAATCAGGGCATGAAGACGCGGATGAGTCTGGTGACCAACCCCTATTCATATTTATACCCAGCACCATACACCGACCACACAAATTCACGGTCGGCTGATAGGACTTCTAATTTCTTTCTGAGTTTTTTGATGTGACTATCGATGGTTCGGTCACTGACAATGCGCCGATCGGGATAGATGGCTGTCATCAAGCGGTCTCGGGTAAATATCACCCCAGGGCGTTTCATTAACTCCTCAAGTAATCGAAACTCCACCGAGGTCAGGCTGATCTGTTGTGCCTGAAAGCGCACTCCAAAGGTTTCAGGATTGATAATGAGTGTGTCGCCCCGGTCTGCTGCCATTTGCGGGTCACTGCGGCGCAGCACCGCCCGAACACGAGACACCAGTTCTCGCGGGCTAAAGGGTTTACACAGATAATCGTCCGCGCCTAGGTCTAGCCCCAACAGGCGATCGACTTCTTCGATCCGTGCGGTGGTCATAATGATCGGCAAATTACTGGTCTGTCTCACCGTTTTGCAAATGCTAATGCCGTCTTTACCCGGCAACATCAAATCCAATACCATCAAATCGACGCTGTTGTCAGCGAGCCAAGGTGCAACCTCGGCACCATTACCGAGAATGGTCACCTCATAGTCGGCAGCCACCAAATAGTCTCGCTCCACTTCGGCCAATTTCCGTTCGTCTTCTACGATCAATATCTTCATTCGGTGGCCTCGGTGTCTGTCATCGGCGGTGGTGTTGCGGGTAAATGAACTCGCAGCTTAAGCCCGCCCTTTTTCGACTGGCTCGCAACAATGTCTCCCTGATGGGCTTTGACGATGTTGGCGCAAATGGCCAAGCCCAATCCTGAACCACCAGTGTCACGGTTACGCGAATTGTCCACCCGATAGAGGCGATCAAACAAATAGGGCAAGGCATCATCCGGCACACCAGGGCCTGAGTCTTCCCACACCACATAGGCGCCGGGTGCGATGCTCACCCACAGGTCCGCCGGTTTCAGGCTGTATTTTTCGGTATTCTGTAACAGGTTCCCAAACAGTTGGTCCAACCGTTGGGGGTCCGCCGATACCCAGATCGGCTGGCTGGCCGGATGGAAGTGTAGTGTCAGGTCTTGCCGCTGTTGGGCAACCGCTTTGACAAAGCTGTCGAGCCACAGGTTGAGATCCAGTGGCTTACATTGATAGGTCAGCGCCCCTGCGTCGGAAAGTGACAGTTGGTGCAAATCATTGACCAAGGCCATCAACCGGTGGACTTCCTCTGACAGTGACTGCATGTTGTCGGCAGATGGCTGGCGAACGCCATCGAGAATGGCGTCTAACTCCGCCCGCAACACCGCCAACGGTGTGCGCAGCTCATGGGAGATATCTGCTACCCACTGCTGTCTGGCTTGTTGGTTGGATTCTAACGATTGCGCCAGCCAATTAAAGTCGGCGGACAGTTGCGTCAATTCATCGGCACCTGATATCGAGACCCGTCGATCATACTGGCCCTGTGCCATAAATCGGGTCGCTTCCCGTAACCGCCGAATGGGGCGCACAAGTCCGTAGGCAAAAGGCAGGGCCAACAGGGTCGACACCAGCAGTGCCGCCACTACTATCCACAGCATTTCTTTTTTCACACGCGAAAAGAACAGCTGGTCTGCTTCTTGGGTAATGTCTAGGTTTTGGATCACGCCCAAATAACCGACGATCCGGCTATTGGCCTCAATGTCGATCCACAGCGTATTCATCGGCGGTCGAGGGTTACCGACCATTATTCGTTTGTTTTCGTTAGCCAATAGGATACTACGGGCGGCGCCAGGGTTGTTGGCAGACATGCCATCATTTTTAGTGCGCCCCCGCATCAAGACCTCTTGGTGTTGTCTTAAAAAGGCCATCCACCGTTGGTCGTTGTTCACAAACGACCAGCTGTTGTTCACCAAATACCCTTCAGCGAGCTTATCGACCAATTGGCTGGTGCGCCGATTGTCTATGTCATTCACATAGGTTAATAACTGGCCCTTAAATCGATTGGCCATCAGCGATGCAAACAAACCAGCCATGATCAAATTGGCAACCAAAACCAGCAGAAATATTTTTTTTCGTAATCCCAAAACCATAGCGCTGTCTCACCGTTATCTGGCTATATGCTATCTCACAATAGCCAATCAAATGTGAAAATATAAAGGAAATCCAAAAAAACGGCGGTTGCTGGCACAAAAAAAAGGAGCCAATGGCTCCCCTTTACAACGAAAACCCGTGGGTTTTACATGCAGCTCATGTGCTTGGGGCCCTGACAATCAAGCTCCCTTTGTGTCCACATCGATTTGATATAGGCAATCACATTACTGATGTCGGCAGCTGATAAAATATCCTTCCAAGCGGGCATTTTATCGGTACGAGGTGATCCAAAAGCAATGGTTTCAGTGAGCTGTTCGTCGGTGTGGTGCCATGAGTGACCCGGTGGATCCATGGTCGGTGCACCAATATAATCCTGTACGGTCCAGAATGATTCGCTATACGACTCTCCTGTTCCTAATGGATTATGACAGGCCGCACAATATTGCCTATAAACGGATTTGCCCAGGGTCTCAGTAGCGCTCAGTTTTTTCTCAGCGATAAAATAATCCCAAGTGACACCGCCATCAAATGATTCCCAAATACTGTTGGCATGGTCTTTCATCACCAAATGAGCGCCATCAACTGAGGATTGGGCCATTGATAAAGGTACGCGCTGACCAAACTGGTTGTTCAACAATCGCCACTCTAGCGCTTTCTCATCGGCAGCCATCAAGCCTTTACCCGCAACAAAAGCATAGAGCTTTCCGTCGGCCGTTGTATGGACAAGGGTCGCAGGAAAGTTATCTGTCGTGACAGACTTCCAGCTCATGCCATCGTTATCACTGACTGACAGGCCCGAATCCGAGGCTGCGTACAGCCGGCTTGAAGCAATACCCGATACCGCAAAACTGTAGGTTCCTTGTGGCAGCGTCCCGCCTTTTTTCCAGGTTTTTCCGCCATCCGATGTGGTTTGTAAGCCCTGCATGTCACCGTAAATCCGATCACTATTAGTGGGATCTAATGCCAACAGATGAAAGTCTACCGGGCCATTCAAGCCATCAGAAATGTGCTGCCACGTCTTACCGGCATCAACCGATTTCAGTAAGCCCAAATTGCCACCAGCCTGCGGGTGACCACTGGCATAGATCACGTTGGCTTGATTGCCGTCGCCAACGAATGACATATAGTCATCAGTGGTACTTGAAACACGTTGCGTGGTGCCATCCTGTGACAAGGTGTAAACACCATCGTGGGCACCTAACACTAACTGCTCGGTTTGACCCGCAACCGACGAAAGGGCAATGCCATGAATATGGGACACCGACGCAGGTGTTCTACCATAGCCCAATGTGCTTACCGCAATAAGCGCCAACAACCATCCTGTCTTTTTCATTACACATGCATTCCTTATATGGTGCCTAGTATTTAGTCGTGGTGGTCGTCTGCACTGTCATCGTGCATTGCTTCGGCACTGTCATCGTGCATTGCTTCGGCACTGTCATCGTGCATTTCTTGCATGGG
>CAJXZL010000025.1 GCA_913063165.1 uncultured Saccharospirillaceae bacterium
TTACGAATATCAAAGTTGCGGTTCTCAACTTTACGCTGGGCCTTCTCAATGGCATTAGACACCATCTTGTGTTCAATGGCTTCGCCATTTTCCATACCCATTGACTGCATAAAGCCTTTGATGCGATCTGACATAAAGATCCGCATCAGGTTGTCTTCTAGCGACAGATAGAAACGTGATGAACCTGGGTCACCCTGGCGTCCTGCACGACCACGTAACTGGTTATCAATACGACGCGACTCATGACGCTCGGTACCGATAATATGCAAACCACCCGCAGCCAATACTGCCTGATGCCGTGCATCCCAATCCGTCTTCACAGTCGCCTTGGCGTCTTCTGTCGGGTCTGCTAACTGGGCCAACTCTAATTGCCAGTTACCACCCAACACGATATCGGTACCACGACCAGCCATGTTGGTGGCGATGGTCACAGCGCCCGCATTACCCGCGTTGGCAATAATACCCGCTTCGTTCGCGTGATTTTTGGCGTTCAATACGTTGTGGGTGATTTCAACCTTATCCAAAGCAGATGACACACGCTCTGAGGCTTCAACCGATGCAGTACCAACCAATACAGGACGGCCTACTTCTACGCAGTGTCGAATGTCTTCAATAATGGCATCGAATTTTTCGTTTTCAGACAGGTAAATCAAATCGTTGTTATCGATACGCTGTACCGCAACGTTGGTTGGCATGACCACAACGTCCAAGCCATAAATCTGTCTGAATTCAAACGCTTCTGTATCAGCGGTACCCGTCATACCTGACAACTTGTCATACAGACGGAAGTAATTCTGGAAGGTCGTAGATGCCAAAGTTTGGTTTTCACGCTGAATGGTGAGGTGCTCTTTGGCTTCGACCGCTTGGTGAATACCTTCGCTCCAACGGCGACCCGGCATCTTACGACCCGTGTGTTCGTCAACGATGATTACTTCACCATCTTCAACGATATAGTCGACGTTTCTGGCGAACATGGCATGTGCCTTAATCGCAGAATGGATGTGGTGAAGCAATCCCAAATTATTAGGGGCGTACAGGTTATCGCCTTCTTCGAGCAAGCCGCTCTCGATCAACAAGGCTTCTACCTTTTCATGGCCTTGTTCAGACAGCTCAAGTGTTCGGTTCTTTTCATCAATAAGGTAGTCGCCAGGTACGGCCTCGTTACCTTCGTCAGCAGCTTTTCCAGCCTCTAAACGTGGTACCAATTCATTGATGCGTACATAGCGCTCAGAACCATCTTCAGCAGGACCGGAGATAATCAGGGGTGTACGGGCTTCATCGATGAGGATCGAGTCAACTTCATCGACAACCGCAAAATGGTGACCACGTTGGGCTTTGTCTTCTAAGCGAAACGCCATGTTGTCGCGCAGGTAATCAAAACCAAATTCGTTGTTGGTGCCATAGGTAATATCAGAGCGGTAGGCTTCTAGCTTTTCTTCTTGTGGCTGCTGAGACACGACGATACCCACAGTCATGCCCAATGCGCCATACAGGGGACGCATCCAGTTCGCATCACGGGTAGCTAGATAGTCGTTCACGGTTACCACGTGGACGCCTTTGCCAGCCAAGGCATTGAGGTACACAGGTAGGGTTGCTACCAGGGTTTTACCTTCACCGGTACGCATTTCAGCGATGTTGCCGCCATGCAATACCAAGCCCCCGACCATCTGTACGTCAAAGTGACGCAGACCCAATGCCCGTTTACCTGCTTCACGCACGGCTGCAAAGGCTTCAACGATCAAACTCTCGACGGTAGCGCCGTCTGCCAATCGCTGACGAAACTCGGCCGTCTTGGCCTTAAGGTCGTCATCAGACAAGGCTTCCATTTCTGGTTCTAGCGCGGTGGCCTTTGTAACAATCTTTAACAATCGCTTCACTTCGCGATCATTTTTACTTCCCACGATTTTGGTGACTAATTTAGTAAACATCTGGCTACTCAAAAGTTAGTGTCGAACCGCTCTCACCGCTGAAAAATCAATAACGGAGCCCTCTGAAAATACCAATCAGAGTATCAGTCTGGTTCAGATTATTTGGATGGGGATACTATACCGCCACTCAATCAAATTGTCTTGACAGATATGGGGTTAAAGTCACAAAACTCAACCTCAATAGGCGGATTAACGTAATGCTGTACGGTTGATAAATTTGGATGGGTCTTGGGGACGGCCGTCAAGCAACACTTCAAAGTGCACATGCGGACCGGTAGAGCGGCCAGAGGAACCCATTTTGGCAATGGTCTGTCCCTTTTTGATGACTTCACCCACCGCGACTTCTAGAGTTTTGGTGTGGCCGTAACGGGTGACATAACCGTTGCCGTGGTTAATGTCGAGCATCAGTCCATAACCCGATTTAACATCGGCAAAGGTCACAACGCCTGCGGCAACTGCAATGATGTCAGAACCGTCTTTACCCGCGAAATCGACACCATCGTGCCATGCACGGCTGCCATTAAACGGGTCTGTACGGTAGCCATAGCGGCTAGACATCCAGCCACGCAAAATGGGACGACCAGCGATGTAGGTTTCACCCTGCAAACTTTCGCTGGCCAATAGGCGTTCTAGTAATTCCAATTGCTGTTCACGGCTTTCGATGCGCTCACTCAATGCTTCGACGGTCGCCATAAAGTCGGGTGCCACGAATCTGTCATCGAGCGGGGCTTCGCTACCAGGGCCACCGAGGGCCGGCTGGACACTAAAGTCGAATTCACCGTCTTCTAAATTTGCTGCTGCAATGAGGCGCTCGCCTAAGGCATCAACACGGGTGAGGCGGGCCTGTAAAACACCGATACGCACGGTAAGCGCTTGCAGCTGCTCAAGGGTGGCATCGCGAACACCCCCCACTTCTTCTTTTTGAGCCAATAGCGTGGCACGCCAAGCATCGGCTGCTTGGCCATCAAATACGGGTTTATCGATATGTTGCCGCCAAGAATAACCGGCATAGCCAGCAGCGGTCATGAGGCCAACACACAACACCATAAACACCACAACCCACCAAGACGACAGTGTCTTGGTTTGGCCATGTTGCTTACTGACGATGATGAGGTTCATTCGCTAGGCATTCCTACTAACAGATTCAGGTTAATATTCTGTCGCCAGAACCTGGCTGTAGGCAATTGGAGCGCTTTCGGTGTTCTCGAAGGTATCGAATTCCCAAGCATCCTGGCGCTTCAGCAATTCACGAAGCAACAGGTTGTTGAGTCCGTGGCCTGACTTATGACCCACAAAGTGGCCAATCAAGCTATTGCCCAGCAGGTATAGATCCCCTACTGCGTCCAAAATTTTGTGCTTAACAAATTCATCTTCGTAACGAAGACCGTCTTCGTTCAGAATTTTGAAATCATCAACGGCGATGGCGTTATTAAAGCCAGCACCCAATGCCAAGTTATTGGCACGCAGGTATTCAAAATCACGCATAAAGCCAAAGGTTCTTGCGCGGCTGATCTCTTTTACGAAAGCCGTGGTCGAAAAGTCTAAGGTGTGCGTTTGGTTACGGTCTTTAAATACAGGGTGGTCAAAGTCGATAGAAAAGGTAACTTTGAAACCGTTATGGGGCTCAAAGCGTGCCACTTTATCGCCATCACGCACCTCTACAGGCTTGGTGATACGAATAAATTTCTTCGGGGCGTTTTGCTCTTCCAATCCTGCTGATTGCAGCAAGAATACGAAAGGGCCAGCGCTGCCATCCATTATGGGGACTTCAGACGCGCTGACCTCAACATAGGCGTTATCCACACCTAGGCCGGCCATAGCTGATAGTAAATGTTCAACGGTATCTACGCTCGCACCACCCGATTTTAGGGTTGTCGATAACGTGGTATCACCCACATTCATCGCTTGTGCCGGTATTTCCACCACAGGGTCAAGGTCGGTTCGACAGAACACAATCCCCGTATCCGCTGGAGCAGGTTTAAGCGTGAGGTAAACCTTTTCACCTGAGTGAAGGCCAACCCCGGTTGCCCGAATGATGTTTTTGAGCGTCCGTTGTTTAATCATTTTATTACCATGTAAAATTGCGTCTAAGTAACCGCATATTCTACCAATAAGTGCCTATCAGATAAAAGCCCACCGATCAAACAAAATTAATCGGCCTGTTTGCGTAAGAACGCGGGGATATCAAGATAGTCTAAATCTCTTGAAGCGCCCATACCTTCTGTGGTGTCGCTACCTGCAACACGTCTTTGGGGTACACGTTCAGCCCGTCGCGCCTCATTATCTGTCCTTTCTTGTGTACGGGTATTGTCCACAGCAACGCGCGGGGCTACCGAAGGACGGTTAAGGCCCGTTGCTACAACTGTGACACGGATCTCATCTTGAATATCAAAATCGATCACGGTTCCGACAATAATGGTTGCATCATCCGACGCATAGGCGCGAACCGTAGCACCAATTTGCTCGTATTCTTCCAAAGTCAGGTCAGGTCCAGAGGTAACGTTGATCAAAATACCACGCGCACCAGACAGGTCGACATCTTCTAGCAATGGGCTACTGACTGCCGCTTCAGCTGCTGCAACAGCACGTCCTTCGCCAGTGGCAGACCCTGCACCCATCATTGCCATACCCATTTCAGACATGACCGTTTTCACGTCAGCAAAGTCGACGTTGATCATACCTTCGCGGGTAATGAGTTCAGCGATACCCTGTACGGCGTTTAGCAACACATTGTTGGCTTCAGCAAAGGCGTCTAACAAGGTCACCTTGCTACCCAGTACCTGCAACAATTTCTGGTTAGGAATTGTGATTAACGAGTCAACGTGACGCGCCATCTCTTCTAAACCAGCCTCTGCCATTTGCATACGGCGTCCGCCTTCCATGGTGAAAGGTTTGGTGACCACGGCAACGGTTAGGATGCCCAATTCTTTAGCCACTTCGGCAACCACTGGCGCTGCACCGGTACCCGTACCACCGCCCATACCAGCGGTAATAAACACCATGTCAGCACCTTTCAATACTTCTGCGATGCGCTCACGGTCATCTAAAGCTGCCTGACGGCCTACTTCTGGCTTTGCACCTGCACCCAATCCGCGCGTGAGGCTAGAACCTAGCTGGACGCTGATCGGCGCATTGTGCTTTTGCAATGCTTGCGCATCGGTGTTGGCACAAATGAATTCTACGCCTTCAATCTTTTTAGCCAGCATGTGCTGAATGGCATTACCGCCACCACCGCCCACGCCCACTACTTTAATAACTGCTGCACCCTGTACATCATCAACAATGGTAAACATGTCGTGACTAGAGTGTTGAATTTCGGTCTCTTTATATGACATTTTCCTGCTCCTTCATATGTCACCGTAACGGTCCATTACCGGTACAGTATTTCTGAGCCTAGGCTCTAAAAATTACGTTTAAACCACTCTTTCACACCGACGAAAAAGCTCTCGCCGCTGTCAGATTCTGTTTCTCGTTCATTCTTCTCAGGGTCGATAAACTTAGCGCCATGCATCAGCAAGCCCACGCCCGTCGAATAAATTGGATTGCATACAAAGTCGGCCATACCGCTCACACTTTGTGGACTGGCCAACCGCACTGGCACATGGAACACTTCCTCTGCCAATTCAACAGCGCCTTCCATTTTTGCAGTACCACCGGTCAACACGATGCCCGACGGAATCATGTCTTCGTATCCAGACCGACGAATTTCGTTTTGGATCAAGGTGAATAATTCTTCGTAACGTGGCTCAACCACCTCTGCCAATGCTTGACGGGTCAACGACCGTGATGGGCGATCTCCGACACTGGGCACTTGAATGGTTTCATCTTCGTGTGCCAACTGCGCAAGTGCACAGGCATACTTTATTTTGATGTCTTCGGCATGGATGGTCGGTGTTGCAAATGCCATCGCGATGTCATTGGTCACCTGGTCCCCGGCAATCGGAATCACCGCGGTATGGCGGATAGCGCCCTCGGTATAAATCGCGATGTCTGTGGTACCGCCACCGATGTCAACCAAGCACACGCCCAATTCTTTCTCGTCATCCGTCAACACCGCATCTGCGGAGGCCAATTGCTCAAGAATGATTTGATCAACTTCTAGCCCACAGCGACGGACACATTTTTCAATGTTTTGGACGGCATTGCTGGCTGCCGTAATCACATGCACACGCGCTTCTAGCCGCACGCCACTCATGCCCAAGGGATCCTTGATGCCGTCTTGGCTGTTGATCAAAAATTCCTGAGGCAGGCTATGCAAAATCTTTTGGTCAGCTGGAATCGCTAACGCACGCGCCGCGTCCAATACGCGGTCCACGTCAGCCTGAACCACTTCTTTGTCCTTGATCGCTACGATGCCATGGCTGTTTTGGCCATGAATGTGGCTGCCGGCGATACCCACTTGGACTGAATAAATTTTACAGCCAGACATCAATTCGGCTTCTTCAATCGCACGCTGAATAGACTGCACGGTGGAGTCGATGTTCACCACCACACCCTTCTTCATACCACGCGATGGATGGGATCCCAGGCCGATAATTTCGATATCACCATCTGGACCCACCATGCCGACAATGGCGACAACTTTTGACGTGCCGATATCCAGTCCGACAATGCGTTGGCCTTTTTTGGATGTCGTCATACTGTGCGCGCTCCTGATTTATCTAGTAATTTATAAGCGATGCCGTTGTGATAACGGGCGTCGATATAATCAATGTTGTGTAACTGTTGTCTGGTTGCTTCCATAAAACTCAACGCCCGATTAAATCGTGCCAACACATCGCTACCACCGAGCCGAATCACCAAGCCCTGTTCTGTGGTGAGCGTCCAACTACCACTCAAGCTCAACTGCAACTGATGGACGATGTGGCCAAATCCCAACAATGACCGGTTAAAATTCAAATAATTGGCCATCACCGCATCGATCGACGTTGTATCGCCC
Organism: uncultured Saccharospirillaceae bacterium; assembly: GCA_913063165.1. Taxonomy (GTDB): domain Bacteria; phylum Pseudomonadota; class Gammaproteobacteria; order Pseudomonadales; family Natronospirillaceae; genus CAJXZL01. Next base: position 6,868 of record CAJXZL010000025.1, read on the forward strand.
GATAACCTTGGCAAATCAAAATCCTGTGTATCTGCTGTAAACAACTTGCCGGTTTGGCTGATCAAATTCGTGTTGTTCCATATCGCCACAGGGCGTTCTTCAACCACTGCCACCCGAATCACATCTGGCCAAGCCAATTGCACTTCAGCGGTGGCTATCCAAGGAAGCGCTTCAACAGCGATCTTGATGTCCTGTACTGAGTGCGTCAGCAGATTCAAACCTGCTATAGACGCCAACATGGCGTTAAACTCTGTGTTGTCTTGGTACAACAACACCTGATCAAATTCGACTGCCGATACCGACCAATGTGGACGCGGTATTGGCTGATCTTGAATTACAGAGGCACCCGCAAAGACGCCCCAAGCCACTAAGACTGCCAACAACAGACCAGCCACATGGCGGATCCGTATTTTTAACGCAGGAAAAGCCAGGCCGGATGCTCTAGGCACCTCACGTGGGGCTGCACCCCGCATCGGCTGTTGCGTTCCCTTGGCCATCTACTACGACTCCTGAAAATCTAAATTGTGAGCAGCCAATTGTGCTGACAGCACACCCACATCGCCTGCACCCTGTGTTAGGAACAGATCATTGTCTTTTAAAACATCACGAAGAATGGTGGAAATATCGGCCTTATCTTCGATGAAAATTGGATCGACTCGACCGCGTTGGCGAATGGAACGGCACAGGCTGCGACCGTCTGCACCCGCAATGACATCTTCGCCCGCTGGGTACACATCCAACAGCAGCAACACGTCGACACGGGAGAGCACGGATACAAAATCTTCATAAAGGTCGCGGGTACGCGAATAGCGGTGCGGCTGAAACATTGCCACCAGTCGTCGCTCAGGAAAATTACTGCGGATCGCATCGATGGTCACTTCCACTTCACGCGGATGATGACCATAGTCATCGATCATCAATACTTTGCCATCCGATACGTCAAATTCGCCCTGCACCTGAAAGCGTCTACCGACACCCTCAAAGCCATTGAGACCTGCAATAATCGCCTCATCACTCAAGCCTTCATCAGACGCCACTGCCACTACCGCCAACGCATTTTGCACGTTGTGGTTACCCGGCAACTTCAATGAAATGGTCAGGTCAAGCGCTTCGCCCGGACGCTGTACGGTAAATTGGGTCACCATACCGCGAGACTGAATATCTACCGCCCGGTAATCTGCGCCTTCGTCTAGGCCATAGGTCAGTACTTGTCGTGTAATCAATGGCAAAATTTCTTGTACATTGGCATCGTCGTAACACATCACTGCCAAACCATAGAACGGCAAGTTGTGCAGGAATTTCACAAAGGCAGCTTTTACTTGCTCAAAATCGCCACCATAGGTCGACATGTGATCGGCATCGATATTGGTCACGACCGCGGTCATGGGCAATAGGTGCAAGAATGATGCATCACTTTCGTCCGCCTCAGCGATCAAATAGCGACTGGAACCCAACTTGGCATTGGTACCTGCACTGGTTAACCTGCCACCGATAACGTACGTAGGATCCTTATCCGCTACCGCAAAAACTGAGGCCATCAAACTGGTTGTCGTGGTTTTGCCATGGGTGCCCGCAATGGCGATACCATGTCTAAATCGCATTAATTCAGAGAGCATTTCTGCGCGCGGCACAATCGGAATACGGTTATCTAAGGCATAGCCAATTTCAGGGTTCTTGGGATTGATGGCACTGGAAACCACGACCACGTCCACGCCTATGATATTGTCTGCTGTGTGGCCAATCGCTACCGTAGCACCCAACTGGATGAGTCGCTGGGTGACTGCGGATGCCTTGATGTCTGATCCAGAAATGGTATAGCCCTGGTTCAACAACACTTCAGCTATGCCACACATGCCCACGCCGCCGATACCGACAAAGTGAATTTTGCGAATCCGGCGCATTTCAGGAATATCGGCTCTGTTGAATCGCTGTTCGGTCATGCGGCTATCCCCATGTGCGGTGGCAGCAAATCAGTAATGACTTTGCCTATTAAAGAAACGGCTTCAGGCTTGCCCTGCGCTTTCGCCGCAGACGCCATGCGCTGAAGCACCTCAGGTGCTGTTCTTAATTGCAACAGGGTATCGGTTAATACGGCGACGGCTGTATCGTCTTGTGGCATCACCTGAGCAGCACCGACCTGAACCAAATAGTCGGCGTTAATAAATTGTTGGCGGTCTTTGTGCCAAGGATATGGCATCAGCAATGATGGCTTTCCAATCGCGGCCAATTCAGACACCGTGGATGCACCTGATCGACATACCACCAGATCGGCCCATGCATAGGCTTCGTCCATTTTGTCAATAAAGGCATCAACCCGTGCGGCCACACCTTTTTGTGCATACAACGCGGTAACCGGCGCAGTCTTCTGTGCACCCGCTTGGTGCCATACCTGAGGACGCTGTTCTGGTGGCATGGCTGCAATGGCTTCCGGCACCCACTGGTTTAATGATTGCGCGCCCAAACTGCCGCCCAATACCAAAATATGATTGAGTTGGCTAACAGGTGCGGTTGATTCACGCAGTGCCAATACCTCTTCACGCACTGGATTACCCAAAGTGTGCACGTTGTCTGCTTGCCCAAAAGTAGCGGGGAAAGCCTCGATTACCTGTTGCGCTACCTGTGCCAGCATGCGGTTAGTAAAACCAGCGACTGCGTTTTGTTCATGTAACACCAATGGACGGCGTGTCAGTGCCGCGATTATGCCGCCGGGGCCACTGGCATAGCCGCCAAAACCAACCACTACGGCCGGCTGGATGACTTGAAATATTTTCAACACAGCCCACAACGAGCGCAATAAGTTCACAGGGAATGCTAACTTTCGTGTCAAACCACCGCCTTTCATTGCGGTGACTGGCAGCAGGTGTAACGGAAATTCGCTGGTATCTACCAGTGTCGACTCCATGCCCTGTTGCGCGCCGAGCCAATGCACTTCGTGACCCAAGGATTTAAGATGACGCGCCACGGCCAACGCAGGGAATATATGCCCCCCTGTACCACCAGCCATGATTAAAATCGGAAGCTGTTTCATGAATCGGCCCCCGCTTTGTCTGTACCCGTCGGAATGGGCGTTGATTGCACCTGATTATTGATGGCAAAGACCAATCCCAATGTGCACAGGGTAACGACGAGGCTTGAACCGCCATAGGAGAGCAACGGAAGCGTTAGACCCTTGGTTGGCAGCAAACCGACGTTCACGCCCATGTTAATGATGGTCTGTACGGATAACTGAATGGCGGTGCCATAGCACACAAAGGCGCTAAAAAGTAATTGGCGGCGTTCGGCTTGCATACCGATATAGAACACACGGCTGATCAATGCGGCAAACAGCCCCAACACCGTCAACACACCGACGAGCCCATATTCTTCGCCCAAAATTGCGAATACAAAATCGGTATGGGCTTCAGGCAAATAGAACAACTTCAACATGCTGTTGCCTATACCAACGCCAAACCATTCGCCTCGACCCATTGCGATTAGTGCTTGGGTTAACTGGTAGCCACTGCCATAGACGTTTTCGGAAGACCATGGGTCTAAAAATGCCATCAAACGGGCGACACGGTAGGTGGCTGAATACGCCAGTACGCCGATCAACATGACACCCAAAATTGCCAAGCCTAAAAACTGAATAAAGTTAGCGCCACCCAGAAACATCATGCCCATGACCACTGCGGTCAAGACCACTGCTGCTCCGAAATCGGGCTCGAGTAAGAGTAAAAACAATACAAACACCATGATTACAACGGGCTTCATGAGGCCCCAAAAACTTTTCACGGCGCCCCGTTGGCGGGCCAAATAGCCGGCAACAAACAAAATCATAAACCACTTCATGATCTCACTCGGCTGCACACCAATGGGGCCGAATCGGAACCAACGCCAAGAACCATTAATCTGACTACCGATTCCGGGAATCAATACGGCGATCAACGCGACCGTGCCAACCAGTAAAAATAGGCGGTCAAAGTCATGCCATAGGTTGATCGGCAATCGGCTTACCACCAATGCAGCCACCAAACCGAAGCTCAGATAGACTACATGTCGGATCAACACCGCCATGGGGTTGCCATACATGCGGCTAGAAAATTCTATCGAGGACGACGCAATGACCATCATGCCGATCGCCAATAACATGCCTACCAAAGCCAATAACCAGCCGTCAACATGAGCAGGCTTGCTCCACAGGCTGCTCATCCAGTGAGTGGTGGTCTTCATAACAAAGCCTCCACTGCTGTTGCAAACATGCGTCCACGGTGGTCAAAACCATCAAACATATCAAAGCTGGCACAGGCGGGTGCTAACAGAACGGTGTCGCCTGCCGAGGCGACCTTGGTCGCTACGGCCACAGCGTCGTCCATCGAATGCACGATAGACTGGGGAACACCACGTAAAATGCTTGCTAATTCGTCGGAGGCCTGGCCCATTAAAATGACATGCTTACAGCTTTTTTCTGCCACAGATGCCAAGGCCGAGAAATCCGCATCTTTTCCCACGCCGCCAGCGATTAACACAAGATTACGACGCCCTTTGATATGCAAGCCTTCTATCGCAGCCAATGCGGCGCCGACATTGGTGGCCTTAGAGTCATTGATATAATCGACGCCCACATGGGTCGCTACCCACTGGCAACGGTGGTCCAATCCGGGAAAAACCTTCAATGCCGCCAACATAGGTGCTTCATCTAAACCGACCGCCAATCCCAAAGCGAGTGCCGCCATGGCATTGCTGACATTGTGAGAGCCCTTGATCCGCAGCTCTGATTGGCTGATCCATGCACGTTTGTTGTAATGAATGGTCCTTAAACCATTCCCTTCTAAGGGGGCGCAAAAGCCTTTCAATAACAGCTCATCGAGTGAATACCACGACAACTCTGAGCCGGTTCCAATCAAAGGCTGTGTCATCACATCTTGGCGGTTGGCCACAATGACTGCCGCGTGCTTAAAGATACGGTGCTTGGCTGTGAGGTAATGCTGTAGGTCGTCATAGCGGTCCATATGGTCTTCGGATACGTTAAGCACCGTCGCCACATGCCCTTTTAGTTCGTGACAGGTTTCTAGTTGGAAACTTGAGAGTTCTAGCACCACCAATTCATAATCTTGGTCCAACAGATCCAATACCGGCACACCGATATTGCCGCCGACTGCTGCCTTGACCCCTGCTGCCGTCGCCATTGCGCCGACCAGTTCAGTGACCGTGCTCTTGCCGTTAGAACCGGTTATGGCAACGATTTGACCCTGATAGGCGCGCGCAAACAGGTCTATGTCACCAATGACCGGTATGCCCTGTTTCATGGCCGCGGCAATTTCTGGTGTGGCAATGGGTACGCCTGGGCTAACGATAATTTCTTGTGCCGAGAGCAAAGCGGTTGGGTCATAGCCACCAAAGTGACAAGTGACCTGAGGAAACGCAGCTTGTAATTGGGATGCCAGCTTGGGCGTTGGGTTACTGTCCATCACTGCCACGGAATAGCCTTGTGCCACCAAATAGCGCACACAGGAGTAACCCGTCTTACCAAGACCGATTACAATCCTTTTAGCATCCGTAGCAATCTGACTCATATTATCGAATCTTCAATGTTGCTAAACCAACCAATACCAACAAGACCGTGATAATCCAGAATCGCACGATGATTCTGGGCTCAGGCCAACCCTTTAATTCAAAATGGTGGTGCAAAGGCGCCATGCGGAATATCCGGCGCCCAGTTAACTTGAAAGAGGCTACTTGCAAAATAACCGACAGGGTTTCTGCAACAAACACGCCGCCCATAATGGCTAATACAATTTCTTGGCGAACAATCACGGCCACTGCACCCAAGGCTGCTCCAAGCGCCAGCGCGCCCACATCACCCATAAATACCTGTGCGGGATAGGTGTTGAACCATAAAAACCCAAGGCCTGAACCGACCAACGCACCGCAAAAAACGATCATCTCTCCGCTGCCGGCGACATACGGAATTTGGAGATAACTGGCAAAATTGGTGTTACCTGCGGTATAGGCAAATACGCCCATCGCTCCACCGACCAATACGGTGGGTAGAATCGCTAATCCATCAAGGCCGTCAGTTAAGTTGACTGCGTTTGACGCACCGACGATCACAAAATAAGTAAACAACACGAATCCCACACCACTCATTGGTATGGCCCATTCTTTTACGAAAGGTATGATCAATGTGGTCTGCACTGGATCTTCTGCAAAATAGAGCAGCACCAATGCGCCACCCAAACCGGCAATAGACTGCCAGAAATACTTCCACCGTGACCGCAAGCCGATGGAGTTGCGACGCACCACTTTTCGGTAGTCGTCTACCCAGCCTACTGCCCCAAATATCGTGGTTACGCCCAACACCACCCACACGTAGTAGTTAGATAAATCGGACCACAGCAGCGTGCTAAATATCAGTGACACAATAATCAGTGCGCCACCCATGGTCGGCGTGCCGGCCTTACTAAAATGGCTCTTAGGTCCATCTGTTCGCACCGTTTGGCCAATTTGATAGTGGGTAAGCCAGCGAATCAACTTGGGGCCGAAGGTGAGTGAGAACATTAATGCAGTCAGCACACCTAGAATCCCGCGCAGGGTCAAATAGTTCAGCACTGAAAAACCACTGTCTATTTGCTCTAAGTAAGGTAACAGCCAATAAATCATGCGATTTCCTTCACTGTAAGGGCAGAGACTACTTCTTCCATGTGCATGGAATGAGCGCCCTTAATTAAAATTCGAGTCCCTGGTTTGACGTCCGTTAAGAGCGCATCAATCAGGTCACTTTTGTTTTTATATACCGCACCCTCTGGGGCTGCAGCTCCATATTCAGGACCGAAGAACCGCACATCAGGCAGCTGTTTCATGGCATAAGCCGCCAAGCGCGCGTGATGTTGTTGTGACACAGTGCCAAGCTCAGCCATATCAGCGAGCACCAGTATCCGATTACCTTCCATATTCGCCAACAGGTCCACTGCCGCCTCAACGGAGGCCGGACTGGCGTTATAGGTATCGTCATAAACATGAGAGCCGTTCAGTCCAGTTTTGATACTGACGCGACCCGGCACACCGGTAAATTGGTTCAAGGCTCCAATACAGTCAGCAAACGGCAAGCCAAGATATTCAGCCACTGACAGCACAGCCAGTGCATTCATGACCTGATGGTGCCCCGGCACCTGCAATTGCAACTTACCCACAATGGTGTTGCGCACGTATACGTCGCAAGACGCGCATCCCTGTTCATTGGTCACCAGTGGTCCGGCACTTAAAACGGCATCAGGGTTAGACAGACTAAAATCAGTAACCTGGCAATCAATTTTTTGGACAACAGCCAACCAACCCGCGTAACCCGCATCATCCCGATTTAATATCGCGCCTTTGCCGGCTGTGAGGCCTTTGAAAATTTCACATTTGGCTTTTCGTACACCCGCCAAATCGGTAAATCCTGAAATATGGGCTTCGGAAGCATTTAACAGCATCGCCACATCGGGCTCAGCCATAATGGACGAAAATGCAATTTCACCTGGCGCATTCGCACCCATTTCAACCACGGCAAAATCGTCACTGGCCTCTATCGCCAAAAGAGTCATGGGTACGCCGATGGTATTGTTAAGATTGTGGTGCGTCTTGGCAGCTTGGCCCTGTGTCGACAACATCTGCGCCAACATTTCTTTTACGGTGGTTTTGCCAGCACTGCCGGTTAAGGCAATCACTTTGCCTTCAAACGCGCGACGATTAGCCTGACCCAACTGCCCAAAGGCCAAATGGGTATCCGCGACTACAATCTGGCTAGCAATATGGCAATGTCTGGAAACCACGCAGGCACGAACCCCTTTCGCGTCGGCCACAGAAACAAAATCGTGCCCATCAAAATGGGGTCCCGTTAACGCGACAAATAGATCACCTGGCACCAACTGTCGGGTATCGGTATTGATACGACTGATCACCTGATCCTGCCCGACCAATCGTCCGCCTGTCGCCTGGGTGAGTTCCTTGAGTGAGAATGGACGAATCATACCGTCACCTCCAAGCACTGGCGTATGACTGCCTGATCGGAAAAGGGATGGGAAACGGTACCCACAACTTGGTAACTTTCGTGGCCTTTACCTGCAATGAGAATGGCATCACCAGGACCAGAATGGGCCAACACATATGTAATGGCTTCAGCTCGGTCGGACACATACATGACATGAGGCTGCACAGCAGGTGTAAATCCTGTACCAATATCGTCCATAATCGATTCAGATGATTCTGTACGTGGGTTGTCATCTGTCACCACGATACTATCAGCCAAGCGTTCTGCAATTGCCGCCATGAGCGGACGCTTGCCTTTATCGCGATCGCCACCACAACCGAATAACACCCACAACTTGCCGTCGCAATGCGCGCGCATGGCAGAGAGCGCTTTTTCTAAAGCATCTGGGGTATGGGCATAATCAACGGCAATCGCCTTGTTTTCGTTGTTTGGCATGAATTGCATGCGACCCGCAACGGGTTGAATCAATGACAGCGATTTCACAACGGCATCGAAGGAAATCCCAACCGACAAGACCAAACCCACTGCTGCGAGAATATTTGAAATATTAAAGGTACCAAACAAGGGCATGGTCACATCGGCTTGCTGGGTACCAACAACCAATCTAAACGACACGCCCGAATCCAAACAGGCCACTTGCGTCGCAGTAATATCCGGCGTCCCTTGGTCGTTGTTCAAACCATAGGTGACGACGCCAGGCTGCCCAGAAAGACGCGCAATAAATTCAAGGCCACAAGCATCGTCTGCGTTGATTACCTTGGTGTTACTATCGAAACTACTTAATAGGCGGTACTTGGCTTCGGCATAGGCCTCTAGCGTGATGTGATAATCTAGATGGTCCCGACTGAGGTTGGTAAAGCAGGTTGCTTCGAAACGCAGTGCGTCGATACGGCCTTGATCCAAGCCATGAGATGAGACCTCCATCGCACAAAATTCAATGTTCTCATCGACCATTTCTGCCAAAACTTGGTGTAATTTAACGGTATCGGGCGTGGTGTTAATCAAGCCTTTTAGTTTGCCCAATTGACCATAACCATTGGTGCCGATATAGCCGCACGTGTGACCACTGAGAATGATGAGCTGGGTACAGAATTGGGCGACTGATGTCTTACCATTGGTACCTGTGATACCGATAATGCGCAGCTGCTTGCAAGGATCCTGATAGAATTCCGCTGCCAATGCCGGTAATACTTCGACCAGCGTTGCATCATGGATGACAGGCACCCCTATGTCTTCATGCCAGTTGCGACAATTGGTGAGAATCAATACAGCCCCTGCCGCTACAGCCTGAGGAGCAAAGTTCCAGCCATCCTGAAAATGTCCTTCTAAAGCGACGAACACCGATCCCGGTGTTACTTGGCGACTGTCTAACACCAGATCAGTCACTGTTTCAGGCAATGTGTGGTGTGGATATCGTTGGTGTAGGTGCTCTAAGAAATTCATAGTGCTACCTCGAGTTCGCTTGCGACAAAGGCAGCACCGTCAGACAAGGCCTGATCTGGCGCCACATTCAACAGCTGTAAAGCTGCTTCCATGATGCGGCCAAACGCTGGTGCAGCAATTTCACCGCCGTAATATTTTTCACCCTGTGGGTCATCAATGATCAAAATCATCGCTAAACGCGGGTTACTGACAGGTGCAAAGCCCGCAAAAGTGCCTACATATCGGTTGTCGTTATAACCTTCTGGGCCTACTTTATGTGAGGTACCGGTTTTACCTGCTATACGGTATAACGCGCTTTGCGCAGCGCGGCCTGTACCCTTTAACACCACTTGTTCGAGCATGGATTGCATCTTGGTCGCAGTCGATTCAGACAGGACACGCTTAGACACTGTCGATGTGCCATCACGTATCATCATGGGCTGCACCTTAACGCCATTGTTGGCAATCGCCGCGTAGGCCACCACCAGTTGCAGAGGTGTCACCGTTAATCCATAGCCATAAGAAAACGTGGCAGTTTCAATGTCTTTCCAATTGGGGCGATTGGGCAACAAGCCTGCTGATTCGCCCGGCAAACCGATACCAGATACCTGACCCAAACCCAGGTCATAAAATACTTTCCAGACTTCTTCACCACCCACGGTCAATGCAATTTCAGACGCACCAATGTTGCTCGACTTCACCAACACATCGGTCATTGACAACTTGCCGTAATCACGTGTGTCTCGAATGGTATGGCCGTCATAGCGACGGTAGCCTGGTGACGTGTTGAATTCGCTGGTCGGCTTCAACTTGCCACTCTCTAAAGCGGCTGCCAAGGTCAGCGCTTTAACCACAGAACCTGGCTCGATGGCGTCGGTTACTGACCGGTTACGCGCTTGCGCGTAGACGAGATTGGCGCGGTTGTTAGGGTTAAATGATGGCTGATTCACCATGGCCAAAATTTCACCCGTGGTGACATCCATCATCACCAATGACCCTGCTGTCGCATGGTACTGGGTTACCGCTGCTTTTAATTCTCGATAAGCCAAATACTGTAGGTTCTGATCGACGGTAAGATAGAGATTTTCACCCGGTGAAACCGCCTTAATCGACTCAACGTCACGGACCGTGCGACCATATAGATCTTTGAGTACGCGCTTCTTGCCGTCTTCACCTTCCAGAACATCATTAAACGCCAGCTCAATACCTTCTTGACCGGCTTCATCTACGTTGGTAAGTCCAATGATTTGCGCGGTTACTTCGCCAGCCGGATAAAAACGTTTGTATTCTATTTGTCCAAATACACCCGTCATCTTTAAATCCAAAATGGCTGCTGCGTCTTCAGGAACCATGTGACGTTTGAGGTATACAAATGATTTTTGGGTGCTGGTGCGCTGAGACAACCACTGCTGGGTGACACCCAATGCTTTTGCTAATTCAGGAACATTTTCTTGGCCGAATAAACGGGGATCTGCCCACAACGTCGTCAAGGGTGCACTGACCGCCAATGGTTCACCATTGCGGTCCAAAATCATGCCACGTGATGCCGATATACTGTCGACACGTTCCATGCGCGCTTCACCCTGACTCTGTAAAAAATCGCGATCTGTTACCTGCAATTTAATGGCGCGAGCACCAATTAAGCCGAACAACATCATCAGCAAAATTAGCACCAATAGGTGACGCCAAAACTGTAACAACAAACCAATCACTTTCGGTTACCCAGTATTTTAATTGCGTTGGCATCGAGCTCGATCATTCCGAGCTCCGCCCGTGCTTTTTGTTCTACACGGCCTGATGCCGCCCATGCACTTTTTTCTAACAACAACTGACTGTATTCGGTACTCAATTGCTGGTTTGTATTCTCTAAGCGCTGTAATGCGCCAAACTGCTGTCGCGTGTCGTAGGTGGCATAGATAACAGCCACGCCGGATGCCAAATTCGCCAACACCAAGCTGGCTGCAATCCACCCGTACCGAGACACTATCGACGCTCCGCTATTCTCATCACGGCGCTACGGGCACGCGCATTCTCATCAATCTCCGCAGGAGACGCTTTCAATGCCTTGCCAACGCGTTTCATATTGCGGTGAATCTGGTCGTCCGTCACCGGCAAGCCTGCTGGCATATCGCCACGCTCTTGCTTTTGTATAAAACGTTTTACCAAACGGTCTTCCAGCGAATGAAAGCTAATCACCACCAATCGGCCACCGGGCGTCAATAATGACAATGTCGCTGCCAGCAAACGTTCCAAATCGGCCAGTTCTTGGTTCACATGAATTCTGATTGCCTGAAAAGCCCGAGTCGCAGGGTGCTTGTGCTTTTCCCATGACGGGTTAGCCACCTTAATTACTTCTGCAAGATCCAAGGTATGGGTAAAGGGTGTTTCCTGCCGACGTGCCACCACCGCTCGCGCCATGCGGCGTGAATGGCGCTCTTCGCCCAAGTGGTACAACACATCCGCAATATCAGACTCTTCTGCCGTATTAATCCATTCTGCCGCGCTTTGGCCATGCTCTGGATCCATACGCATATCCAATGGACCATCTTTCATAAAACTAAAGCCGCGACTGGCATCATCCAACTGGGGTGATGAAACGCCCAGGTCCAACAGAATGCCGTCTAACAACTGGCCTGTTGGCAGCGCCTGACCAATGTCGGCATAGGAGCCTGCCACAATCTCAAAACGGGCATCGTCTTTTTCGAGCGCGCGACCAATCGCCAACGCCTGAGGATCTTTGTCGGTGGCGTATAAACGACCAGTGGGGGATAGCGAATCTAAAATCAGACGGGAATGCCCGCCGCGTCCAAACGTGCCATCAAAGAACACGCCGTCTGGATTCTGCACCAGCATGGCTACAGCCTCATCAAGCAGGACAGACTTGTGTATAAATTCCTTGCTCATATCGGCCACCGTTATAGTGACAGCTGCATTAGACCTTCAGGCAGGCTGTCTGAATCAGCATTGCCGTCTAACCAAGAGTCACGTCGAGCGTTCCACGTTTCTTCGTTCCACAGCTCAAACTTTTTGCCTTGACCAATCAGCACCAGCTTCTTGTCTAGGCTTGCATATTCTCGTAAAGCCGCGGGTAACAACACACGGCCATTTCCATCAATTTCTAAATCAGTCGCATGACCAATAAGCAAACGCTGAATCTTGCGCGTCTCCGTATTAAAACTAGGGAGTGCCTCGATTTTTTCTTGGATGATTTCCCACTCTGGTAACGGGTAAATCAACAAACAACGCTCACTGGTATCAATCGTGGCAACCAAAATGGAATCACACCAATCAGCTAGCACGGCACGATAACGCACAGGAACCGCTAAACGGCCCTTCGCGTCCATCGAGAGTGCGTGCACACCTCTTAAGCTGATTCTTTTAGATTCCATACGATTGTCATTGCGCCTCATCGTGTCTTTTTGGTTTGAATCAGGGCTAAAAATCCACTTTTACGCCACTTTGATCCACTTTATTCCACAATATGACACTATATTCACGATTCGGATGGTTTGCAAGGAAATCGAACAGATAGATTTCTAATAAAAACCCTTTAAACACAATAGGTTACGGGCGAATTAGACCATGAAAATGGCAAAATCTGAGAAATTGGGATTTCTTTTTTTCTTATAATTCATTGGGTTAGGAATGGTAGTTAAAGTGAGACATCGGCTATCAAGACTATTTTGGAATAAAGGAATTATTCAAAATGCCTTGAGGGTATGAAAAACCATTCATTTCGTTGATTTAGTACAGCAGAATCATTTTTATGGAACGTCACTTAAAAGAGGATGCCCCAACTTTTTATTGCTAAAAAGCTGGGGCATAGTGTTGAGCCAGCCGATAAGCCGGGTTCTGTCGTGGACAGTCATTCGTCTAGACGTCACGTCACCATGACGTTCAAGCAACCTACCCGATTCCAGCGTGGGCCACGCCTAATGGAATCCTATTTGGTCTTGCTCCAGGTGGGGTTTACCATGCCACGCCTGTTACCAGCCGCGCGGTGCGCTCTTACCGCACCCTTTCACCCTTACCAACCGAAGTTGGCGGTTTCCTTTCTGCTGCACTTTCCGTAGGCTCTCGCCCCCCAGGAGTTACCTGGCACCCTGCCCTGTGGAGCCCGGACTTTCCTCTCCCAACCGAAGCTGGCAGCGACTGTCTAGCCGACTCAACAGGCGCTAGGGTAATGATTTGAACGCCAAACGCCAGACATTATTACAATGAAGCCTAGGTTAACCGGCATCATCCCCTGACAGCGACAAACCGTACTGATAGAAGGCCTGCTTTGCTTTACCCGTGTATTTCGCTGCCAACACTGACGCTTTTTTGAGCGGCAACTCGGCCACCAATATCTCAAGTAGGTGCTCGTCGTCTTGAGACAGGCTGTCTTGCTTACTGGCAGAGGCTTCGCCAGCGACCAAAATAACGGCTTCACCGCGCTGTTGGTTCGTGTCAGCGCCGACAAATGCAGCCAATTGACTCAGCGGACCCGTCCATATCGTTTCAAAAGTTTTGGTGAGTTCACGGCACAACGATGCCTCGCGCTCAGGGCCAAATATTTCACTCATGTCTTCAATGGATGCCAGCAGGCGATGGGGCGCCTCATAAAATACCAGGGTACGTTTTTCTCTTGCCAGCAACGACAGTCGCTGCCGACGACCTGCCGATTTTGACGACAGAAAGCCTTCAAAACAAAACCGATCCGTTGCCAAACCACAAACCGATAAGGCAGCCGTTAGGGCGCTTGGGCCAGGAATAGGCACAATGTGAAACCCTTGTTGCCTAAGAGATGACACCACGTGATAGCCTGGATCCGAAATAAGGGGCGTGCCTGCGTCACTGACCAACGCCAAGTTCTGACCCGACTGAAGCCATTGCGCAATGAGGCTCACCTTGTCACGTTCATTGTGGTCGTGAACCGCATCACAGGGGGTCTTAATTCCATAATGTTCTAACAGCTTACGGGTTGTTCGCGTGTCTTCGGCCAAAATCCGATCGACTTCGGCTAAGGTCTGTCGTGCACGTTCGCTGATGTCGGCGACATTGCCAATGGGCGTTGCCACGATATACAGCGTGCCTGATGATTCCATGGTGCACCTCAGTAATTGATTCGATTATGGAAGGCTCCGATATGAGCCATTCCTATTTTATGCTTGTTCAACCAGCGCATTGAGTGCGTCTGGGAAATACGGTCGTTTGTTCGCCTTCAGAGCAGTACCAACAATCCGCGCTTTCACGACAGTAACACCATCAGCGAGTCGTATAATATCTTGTTGAAATACCAGTCGCAGCCGACCCTCTTTGACGACCCGCACCGTCACATCAAATCCATCACCACTCATCAGAGGCTTGAGGTAATCTAACTCTGCCCGAACAACCACCAGATGAATATCGGCTGCCGTCCACTCGGCAAAGGACACCCCTTTACTCAGTAAGTATTCGTGTCGCGCATGCTCTAGATAATTTTGATAGACACTGTTATTCACCACACCCTGCATATCACATTCGTAATCGCGCACTTTGAATCTGTGGGTAAATACTGCTGACATAACGAGACTCCAAAATTTATAGTGCCCGTGACAGGCCCTTACTAAATAAAAGCTTATCCTAGGTATTCAATCACAGGTAACATGCCGTTAGAATGATCATTCATTGCCGACAGACTGACAACACATGCGAATTTTTTTAGCGACTTTAACTGCGCTGCTGATCCTATCAGGCTGTGCAACACAAACACCCGCTCCCGAGAATACTGCAGCGGTTGTGTCTGTGGTGCCAGATTCTGACCTGCCAGAATTTGAAGCGCCTGACACCACGCCGGACACTGTTGAGGCTCCCGTACCAGAGGACAGCGCCGCCGCTGATATTTTTGCTGACACTCAGGAACCCAAAGACAAAGTACTGTCACCCACAACCAAACTGGCGTTAAGCCGCCTGTATTTCAATCAGCGCGATCTTACCAAATCTCTGTTACTGCTGGAATCGATTAATGTTTTGGAGTTAAACAGCAACCAGCAACGCATGATGGGCTTATTGGCTGTTGAACTTTATTTGGGTTTAGGACAACACCGTAACGCATTAACCTGGTTGGCTGGGCCCTATGCCTATGTATTTGACAAACTCAACCGGGAGCAATTTGTACAGCTTTCAAAATGGCGTGCTGACGCATGGGAACTGAATGGTCAATTCTTGTCTGCTGCACGAGAACGCATCGCCATTGCAGCGTTATTAGAACCCGAAGAATATCAGCAAAATCACCAAGACATCTGGTACGACTTGCAACTGGTGGACATTGAAAATCTCAGGATTTTAGCCTCAGATCCGAACCCAGAACTGTCTGGCTGGGCAAGTTTGGCCTATGTTAGCGCCACCACAGACCGCGATTTAGAATTTCAAATTGCAGCGATAAAACTGTGGCAACGTGAACATCCACAACACCCCGCTGCCCTGCAGTTGCCTGGCGGACTCGATATGCTCACGTCATTGGTGGTGAGCAGGCCAGACCACGTCGGACTGTTATTGCCCTTGTCGGGTTCATTACAGCAGACCGGTGAAGCCATTCGTGATGGCTTTTTGGCGGCACTCTATGAAGCGAAATCACAGTATCTTGAAACACCCAAGGTCACAGTAATCGACACCACCAAAGTGAGTTCGATGGAAGTTGCCTATGAGCAATTACTGGCTGAAGGCGTTAAGCTGGTTATCGGTCCATTGCTCAAACAACAGGTAAAGGACTTACAAGCCTATCGCGGTTTACGCATTCCGGTATTAGCGCTTAACACCAGCGATGTTGACCTCCCCTTTGATGGCACCTTCTATCAATTTGGCTTGAATCCAGAAGATGAAGCGATAGAAACAGCCAGACATGCGCGACGGCTCAATTTTGATACCGCTGCCGTACTGGTGCCTGATGGTAGCTGGGGTGACCGCGTATTTAACGCCTTTAAATCAGAATTTGTATCATTGGGTGGCACGATTGTAACGCAGGTGCATTACACCACGGATGCCAACCGAGAACTGCTTGAAGTCGTCCGTACGCTGTTGAATTTGGATAACAGCATTGCGCGGACCGCATTGATCGAACAGGTAATTGGCGAAAATGTTGAATACGACGCCCGTCGCCGCAAGGATCTGGATTTTATCTTTATGGCAGCTGTACCGACCGATGCCAGACAGATCAAACCCCTGCTCGATTTTCAGTTTGCTTCCGACGTGCCTGTATTGGCTACCTCCACAATTTATGCTGGCAAAAAAGACCCCGCTGCTGACAAAGATTTAGAGGGCATCCACTTTGTCGATATGCCTTGGCAGATTGACGCCATTGCCCTAAAGCAACAGTTGGCTAACGTATTGGGTGACGCAGTGACGGGGCCTTATTCTCGCCTATATGCCTTGGGTGCAGATGCCTTTCAGCTGTATCCACGTTTACGCCAATTTGATAACAACGCCACTGCACGCGTGCATGGCTATACCGGCACCCTATCCATGGATGCTGATGGCAAGTTGGTACGTGAACTGGAATGGGCCATTGTTAAGCGTGGTGTGGCCACACCTTTGGTGTTGACTGACGACATCTGGCTCAAGTGATCACCCTCCCTTTTTTTAAGAAAAAAGGCACACCCACTACAGGGGCCAGAGTTGAACAAGCTGCTGCACAACTGGTCGCCAAAAGTGGAATGACCGTGGTAGCACGCAACTATACCTGTCGACTGGGGGAGATAGACATAATCGCCCAGAAGGATGACCTATTGGTGTTCATCGAGGTGCGCTACCGCAAACAGGTTAAATTTGGCTCTGGGGCTGAGTCAGTCACCCTTGCCAAGCAACGCAAAATTATCAAAGCAGCACAGTGGTATTTACAACACACGTGGCCATCTGCAGAACCCGCGTGTCGATTTGACGTAATCGCTGTGACCGGCGAGCCGCTGCAATTTGATTGGATACCCCATGCATTTGAGGTGCAAGAATGGAATTAGAACAACGCATTTACCAGCTGTTTGAAGACCATCTCATGGCAACACAACAAGCCACTGAGCAAGTGGCACCGCTCATTAGTCAGGCTGCAGAACAAGTGGTGGCCACTTTGGTTAATGATGGCAGCGTGTTGGCATGTGGGCATCAAGAAGGCACCCTAGTCGCACAGCGATTTTGTGACATGATGGTCAACCGTCTTGAGCGCGAACGCCCTGCGCTGCCGGCCTACTTTCTACCGATCCCTGAGCAACACGAAGCAGCGATTGCCCAACATTGTTTTGCCGATCACGTCAAAGCGTTTGGGCATCCAGGCGACCTCTTCTTTTTGGTCACCAGCGATGGTGAAACCAATGACATTGCACAGGCCATCACTGTGGCAAGAGAGCGGGGCATGCACATTGTCGCCCTGACCGGCGGCGACGGTGGCCGGGTGTCTCAGGTGCTGACTGACGGTGATATTGAAATCCGTATTCCTTCTCGATCCCGTGCGCGGGTGGCAGAAATTCACTGGTTGGTTGTACACTGTATCGGTGACTTGGTTGACAACCTGCTATTTGGTGTCGAAGATAGTTAATTGCATCGCACTGTCTTTAAGACTGCTATAGTAACCAGAGTTGTAGTAATCAGAGTTGCAGCAACGACAGCAATAACGACTGAATTGACATTTTTTATACATTGATACAAAAGGACACGCCATCATGCTCAAGAAGACCCTCGCCATTGCATCACTTTTGCTGCTAACCGCTTGCGCAAACGTGGTCTATCAAGTCAAAGGTGACGAGCCTATCCAAGAAACTGAAACACGCTCTTTGGGTACGGTGGTAGATGACAGCGCATTGGAAACCAAGGTAAAAGTCGCCATTTTACAAAGCGACGACCGTTTTAAAGATGCCCGCATCAAGGTTATTTCTTATAACGGAAAAATCTTACTTATTGGACAGGTGCCTGAAAAAGACTTGTATGGGAAAGCCACCGTGGCTGCAAACAGCCTCAGTAGTGTGAAAGCGGTGCACAACGAACTGACTGTTGAATCCAATATTGGCGTTAAAATTCGCACCAGTGATGCTTGGCTAAAAACCAAGGTGTCGTCGCGCATGTTTACTGAAGATGGCTTTCCATCGCGCAAAATTGACGTTTATGTTGAGAATGGCGTGGTGTATTTGATGGGCATCGTAGACGCAGCTACTGAGAAACAAGCGGCTGAGTTGGCTAATTCGGTTGATGGTGTGCAGAAAGTCGTCAAGGTGTTCGAGCGTCCAAAAACGTAACTTTTCTGACGCACATCATTTCATAAAGAAGATATGGGGCTACGCTTAGGTTACCAATGCGATAAAAGGTAACTGATATGTCGCCCTATAATAATATAATTGTCATTATCGATCCCGCAGAAGACAACCAAACTGCCTTGCTAAAGGCTGAAAAATTGGCAGCGGTAGACCACGGCAGCATCACCCTATTCTGTTCTGGATATAACGGCGCACTTGCGCAAACAGCGACGATTACGGGTGAAACAGTGTCGCGAACCCGAGAGGCCTTTGTGAAGCGCCTCGACATTTCCCTCAAAGAAAAAGCGACGGCCCTTATCGATAAAGGCTTTAACGTCAAAACCGTTGCTGTATGGGAAAAGCACCCCTCAGAAGCCATTATGCAATTCCTCGAGCACCATGGCGGTGATTTGGTGATTAAGACCACCCACCACCAAAATGTCATGCAGCGCACGTTCTACTCTCATACCGACTGGGACTTGATTCGATATTGTAATATCCCGCTGCTATTGACCAAGTCCACGGTGTGGCCCAATAAAAGCCTTAATATTACCGTTGCCGTGGACCCTGTGAATGCCGAAGAAACAGCCCAGAATCTTGACAGCGCATTGCTTACCTACGCTGTGAGCCTCGCAGACTCTTTGAAAGCGCACCTAGACGTCTTGCATGTCTATGATCCCACGCCGCTACTCATCTATATGGACCAACCCGCGCTAGACGCTGGTGATATCACGGAGCAAATTCGCGCACAACATCTGGAAGCACTGAGTAAACTGGTTGCGCCCTATAACATTAAAGATACCCGCGTCCATTTAGAGACGGGCAATCCATCGACCATGATTCCTGACCACCTATATCAAAACGATACCCATATTGTGGTGATGGGTGCCACCAGCAGAAAGGGTTTTGATCGCTGGTTGATTGGACACACGGCCGAGCGCATTCTGGACAGAATTTCTGCCGATATTTTGGTGATTAAAGCGCGCGAAGATCAGACGGCTTAAAATTGGCTGGCATAGCATTCGGTTGAATGGGCGCTGCACGCTGCCATGATCCTCGGTCGCTTGGAGCATTCCACCTTATTGGCCGTACTGCTACTCGATTTTTGGTGCACCTAACCAAGAGATTAAGGGCGAGTCTGCACTGATCCCGCTGTCGTTTGGCTACATCGTGCTACTCACCCAATTTTTCATTCTGATGCAGCCTGCCCTTCCCTATGTAACACGCTGCCCTTCCCTATGTAACACGCTGTACTTCCTTATGTAACACGCTGCCCTTCCCTATGTAACACCCCGCCTTGCGCTTGAAACACCCGTCTATTCAAGGTAGCCTTGCTGTACTCATTCACCACTGATCAAAAGAAACCCCATGGAGTCTTTAACACTCAAACCGATTCGTCAGGTTAATGGCGTTGTGCGCATTCCTGGTTCAAAAAGCCTATCAAACCGCATTCTGTTACTTGCTGCTTTGGCAGAAGGCACAACCACTATCACCAACCTGCTTGATAGTGACGATATTCGATTTAATTTGGACGCCTTAGCTGCCTTAGGCGTTTCCATTGAATTATCCGAAAACAATACCGTCGCTAAAGTGACGGGTATCGGAAAGCCCTTTTCTAATAGCGCACCCATCACATTATTCTTAGGCAATGCGGGCACTGCCATGCGACCGCTTGCGGCTGCGCTCACGCTCGGCACAGGACACTATGTGTTGACCGGCGAACCGCGTATGGAGGAGCGCCCCATTGGCGATTTGGTCAATGCGCTGCGCCAATGTGGTGCCGACATTACCTATTTAAAAACCGACGGCTATCCGCCATTGCGCATCAATGCACAGGGTTTAGCGGGCGGAGATGTGGAGATTTTGGGTAATATTTCGAGCCAATTTCTCACCGCCATGCTGATGGCTTGTCCCATGGCAGAAAATGACAGCCATATTCGGGTCAAGGGCACCTTGGTTAGTAAGCCCTACATCGATATCACCCTAGACACCATGTCACGATTTGGCATTCAGGTTGACAACCAAGACTATGCATCCTTTGCCGTAACAGGCGGGCAAACCTATCGTAGCCCGGGTACGGTGATGGTAGAGGGTGATGCCTCATCAGCCAGTTACTTTTTAGCTGCAGCCGCGATTGCCGGCAGTACCGTGCGTGTTGAAGGCGTTGGTAAAGACAGTATTCAGGGTGACATCAAGTTTGCAGACGTACTCGCGCAGATGGGTGCCAGTGTTAAGAAATCTGATACCTGGATCGAGGTGACAGGACCAAAAACCTTAAAGGCGATTGACGTTGACCTCAACCACATACCCGATGCGGCCATGACGATTGCGGTCGCTGCATTATTTGCAGATGGCACCACCACTATCCGAAACATTTATAATTGGCGGGTTAAAGAAACCGATCGTCTGAGCGCCATGGCCACCGAATTGCGCAAAGTCGGCGCGACGGTTATTGAAGGCAATGATTTCATCACCATCACACCGCCTGCTGTGATCTTAGAGGCGACGATCGATACCTACAACGATCACCGCATGGCCATGTGCTTCTCTTTGGCTGCTTTGGGGAATGCACCCATACATATTAACGATCCAGGCTGTGTCGCCAAGACATTCCCGGACTATTTCGAGCGGTTTGCCAGCATCTGTCCAAACCCCTAGCCCTCAAAAATCGAATAGGTGATTTACCATGCGCGTTGAACAAGAAGTTAAGTTGGGCTTTAAAGACGTACTCATAAGACCCAAAAGATCTACTCTGAAAAGTCGCTCTCAAGTATCCCTTGAACGAACCTATACCTTTCGCAATTCGGGGCAACAGTGGACGGGTGTACCTGTTATATCGGCCAACATGGACACCACGGGTACCATTGAAATTGCTCAAGCACTGTCTCAACACGGCATGCTGACCGCTTTGCATAAACATTATGATGAAGCTGATATGGCTGCGTTCTTGGCCGATAAAGACGATTCCTTTTACAACCACTTTAGCGTCAGCGCCGGCACATCAAAAAATGATTTTGATCGATTAAAGCAATTGATTGCCCATCATCCCAAAATTCGTTTTATTTGTATCGACGTCGCAAATGGCTATTCCGAACACTTCATCGAATTCGTCAAGCGGGTACGGGAAGCCTTTCCAGATAAAATCATCATGGCTGGCAATGTGGTCACCGGTGACATTACCGAAGAACTGATTCTTGCAGGCGCCGATATTGTGAAGGTTGGCATCGGCCCAGGCTCCGTCTGCACAACACGTGTTAAAACGGGTGTCGGCTATCCACAGCTGTCTGCAGTGATAGAATGCGCAGACGCTGCCCATGGGCTTGGCGGCCACATCATCTCAGACGGCGGCTGCACCTGTGCAGGTGACGTCGCGAAAGCCTTTGGTGCGGGGTCCGATTTTGTCATGATAGGGGGCTTGTTTTCGGGTCACGATGAAAGCGGCGGCACTCTAGTCACCGTCGATGGCAAAGAGTACAAGCAGTTTTATGGCATGAGCTCTGAGACCGCAATGAAGAAGTACCACGGTGGTGTGGCAGAGTACCGCGCATCTGAAGGCAAAACCGTCAATGTACCTTACCGTGGCCCTATTGAGATTACTGTTCAGGACATACTGGGTGGTGTACGGTCTACCTGTACCTATGTCGGCGCAGCCCACCTCAAAGAATTGTCAAAACGCACCACGTTTATTCGGGTTCAAGAACAAGCAAACACCGTTTTTAAGCCAGAATAACCACCCAATCGCTTGCCACTGCCTGGTGGCAAGTACTCCGTCAAGCTCGACCGACAAAACCTGTCTTTTTTGCACCTATGTTCGGTGGTTTTTTGACCACCGTCATTATTCCTATCTCCCACACTGTTACATTACTGCTCTGGCTAGCAGTTGGATTAAAACGGAGTGTAGGTGTGTTTAAAACCATCGGTACAAAACTGACATTATCTTTTGTGTTCATCACCACAATTGGTTTGTTGGTCATGGTCACCTATTTTACGGTTGCCCAAGAAAAGCAAATCGTCAGCAATAACGAATTGCTGATGGGGAAAGTCACCGAAAGTGTGAGCCAGGGATTGCAGGCAGTCATGCTGGGTGGATACGCTGATATTGCGCAAACATACGCCCAAAGCCTTCAAAGTGTGCCTGGCATTGTCGATTTTAGAATTTTGCGTATTGACGGTACCGAAGCCTTTCTCGATAACACCACCATTGATAATGTGAACACCCGCAAAGATGAAGAACTGTTTGAACCTCGCGATAAAGAAACCCAGCACATCATCCTAGATCCGAACAATAAGGAACTCATTGATTCGATCTCCCTAGATATCGCCACGCAGTTCTATACCTACGATGACGCAGGAAATCGTGTATTAACATTCATCAACCCCATTAAAAACGCCAAAGACTGTTATGACTGCCACGGCAGCGAAGATTCGGTGCGTGGTATTGTCATGCTCAGTGCGTCCCTTGCAGAAGTCGACCAAGCCATTGCCAATACCCGCAGCAATGCTTACAAACTATCCATTGCCTTTATTGTGGCCATCATCATCGTGACAGGCTTTATGGTCAGGCGCACCATTGTGCGGCCCATTAACCTCATTACACGCGCTATTCACAAAATATCTGGTGGTGATTTAGACCAAATCGTTCCTGAATTTGGTAAAGACGAACTGGCCTTCATGGCCAAAAGCTTTAACCAAATGTCGCATGAACTACAGACCACCTACCTCGGTCTAAAAGAAGAACACGACAAAATCACCACGCTGATACACAGCACCACAGAAGGCATGGTTGTCACAGACCGACACGGGCGCATTGTGCTTACCAATCCGGCAGCAGAATTCATTCTGCAAAAGAGCACCGACGACATCATCATCGCTGGGTTTTTACATCTGGTCGACGATACCGAAGTCATTCGCGAGCAAATTAATAGTCTGCAAAAGCCCAAAGGCCCTACACAGGTTGCCTATCGCAATCGGGTGATTGAAATCTCTGCTTCAACGATTTACAACAACGAAGACGAGCAAATCGGCACTGCAGCACTGATTCGTGATGTCACCGAGTCGGTAGAATTAAATAAAGAGCTTCAGTTATTGTCCACCTCTGACGGGCTTACGGGTCTTTATAATCGCCGGTTCCTAGACACCAAGTTAGCCTATGAAACAGAGCGCTCTAGCCGGTATAAAACCGAATTAACGGTTCTGCTTTTCGATGTCGACCACTTTAAAAAATTCAATGATACCCACGGACATGATCAAGGCGACCGCGTGCTACAGGCCATTGCTGGCACAGTTAAACACAGCCTCCGCACGGTTGATGTCGCTTGTCGTTATGGCGGGGAAGAGTTTCTTGTCATCTTGCCTGAAACCGACTTAGAAGGCGGCATGCTAATAGCAGAGCGCATCCGAAAGCGCATCGCCACCACCACCGTTGATGGCCTCTATGTGACCGTCAGTATTGGCGTTGCATCATCCTTTGCTGGAAATTTATCGTCTCCAGAACAATTGATCAAGTTGGCGGATCAGGGGCTATATGCAGCCAAAGACAGCGGAAGGAACGTGGTTATCACCCTTCAGAATTAAGCACTATTAATGTAATAAAAAAGGAAATACATCATGAAGAAAGTCGTTAGCAGCATCGTTTTGGGCGCCACGTTACTATTGAGTTCTGGCGTTTTTGCAGAATCTTACATCACCAATGCCAGTGACATTGTAGGCGCCGCTGATTGGGATACCATGAAGACCATTCGTATCGAAATGGATGAGTTTGAGTACTCATTTGAGAATCTTGAGCTCGAGGCCAATCAACCCTACAAGCTAGAATTGGTCAACATCGGCGAAAAGAAGCATTACTTCACAGCGCCTGAGTTTTATCGTGCCATTGCCACCCGTAAAGTACAGTCTAACCAAGACGGCGAAATCAAAGCACCTTATTTTACAGCCATTGAATTGATGGTTGGCGGCCAATTGGACCTTTACTTTGTACCCGTAACTCAGGGCACCTTTGATGTATTCTGCACCATTAAAGGCCATAAAGACGAAGGCATGGAAAGCACCATCACGATCAAATAAGTCGTCCTGCATAGCATTTAGGGCAGGTAATTCACTGCCCTTCCCACCTTTATTCGGATCCTATTATGACTAGAAACCTCATCGCCATGATCGCTTGCCTCCTGACCTTAGGATACGCCTATGCTGAGGACAAGTTTGCGTCGCTTCAAGTGTCCGCAGCAGACAATGCGCCAACCATAGACGGTGATCTTTCTGATTGGAAAACAGCAGATTTTACCGCGCTGTCGATTACCTCAGCCATTGAAGACGATGCAGACAATGCCATTGGGGATGCAAGTATCGACGTGGCCATGCAAGTAATTGGCGATAGGATTTATATGGCTGTGCGTTGGCCAGACCCCACCATGAGCGACAATTACCGACCCTATGAATGGAAAGTAAACCGATACAAGCGTGGCAAACAACGTGACGATCTGCTTGCGGTACGGTTTTCATTAAGCGATGCCTTTGACCGTTCAATGCTGACAACCATTGATTACGAAGTGGACGTCTGGGTATGGTCGGCTGGTCGCAGTAATCTCATCGGCTTTGCCGACGATTACAAACACCACATTTCAACGCAACACATTCAAGATGCCGCTGAATATGAATTGCCCGATGGAACGATCGTTTACATCGATCGCAGCACCGATACCGGGGAATTTGGCTACGGTACCCAAAAGCCTGAATCGTCTGTAAAAACGACCCAAAAAGTGGACAGCGTGTCTATTGAGGGGCCTAACACCGGCAGTCTCGGTGACGTTATTGCAAAAGGCCAATGGCATGATGGCTATTGGACCGTCGAGTTGTCTCGGCTACGTGATACCCAACATGCAGATGACCGAGCGTTACTGGCGGGAGATCAAGTCATCACACAATTTGCGGTGTTCGATGAAAACAATGCAGAACACAAAAGTGTCTCTGAACCCTACCGATTGGTACTGCCAGATTAACTGAAACGGGCCTGATCCTAGGAAACACAGGGGAAACAGGCCTGTTTTTTTTGATAAGGCTATCGGTTTTGCAGTCGCATTGGCCTTTGATTGGCCATCGTATTATGGACAGCTACATCAGCTACAGCCTGGGTGTGACTGTGGCAGCTATCGAGGAGCGACTGATAGGCATATTGCATTGCACCGTTTGCGCCTTCATACCCCGACATGGGGTGTACAATCATAGATACGCCAACGTCGGTCAGTGCACCGCTACGAAACATGGTCGTTTTACCCAATGCATTGGCATTAGCCTTTGCAATCACCGGCACACCAATCGCATCAGTCAATAAGCGATAGTCCGCTAATGACGACACCGACTCAACGAAAATACCGTCAGCGCCTGCCGCGACATAGTCTGCTATTCGGTCGATTGCGCCATGCAGGCCTTCTTGGGCAAAGGCATCTGTATGCGCCATGATAAGAAATTCTGGATTATGGCGGGCATCGACGGCCGCTTTAAGGGCATCAATCATCACCCGCTTGTTAACGATGGGTTTAGGCACCCATCCGCCTAGACTGTTAAAGGCTGCCTGATCACCAATGTGCACTGCAGCTACCCCTGCCTGCTCCATGGCTTTTATGGCTTCGACCACATGAACGCCGTCCCATCCATTGTTGAGATCGACCAACAGCGGGGTATCCGAGGTATCCGTTATTTGACGCGCCAATTCGATCAGCTCGGTCATGCCACGAACACTTCTGACTGCATTGTGCGTAGACCGTGAAGGTAATGACCCAGATAGGTAAAGGGCTCTATGACCGACCTGCGCAGCGGCAAGCGCAGTATAAGCACTGAAGACACCAGCAATATGCACCGGTGCACGGCCTGCCAGAAGACGCCTGAAAGAGGAAATTGATGACATGTTGACCACTCCCTGTTTATGTCAGACAACCCACGACAAGGCAAAAGAACCAAGCCATGGTTAACCCCTTATATCTTCCTGATTTGTATTTGCTGAACATTGAGCGAGGGCAATTTTTTGGTGGTAGACAATGACAAACCGTGACGGGGTTCAAAGTTAAAACAGTGGGTTAAAACCAGACGCTTTAAAACGATTTCCATTTGGCAGGAATGACTCGGGGTGTCGGGGTTGGCTCAACAACTGGTGTTGGTTTTGGGTCAGCCGTCGGCGTTTTTTGTCGCATTTTTTTAGCTATGGCATTGACATAGAGCGACTCCACTTTGGCTCTTGCCCAGGGGGTGCGCCGCAAAAACTTCAAACTCGATTTCACACTGGGGTTTTCTGTAAAACAACGAATGGCAACCTTTTCACCCAACAAAGCCCAACCATATCGCGCTTCCAATGCAGTAACGATTTGCTCTAGCGTAACGCCATGAAGTGGGTCTGATCCGTGGTTCATAAAATGCGGGTCTCGTATCGGTAATCCAGCGACAACGCTGGGTACCGCTATCATAACGCCTTTCAGCATGAGCCACTAGCGCAACAGACGTTTAGCCTGTAGACGCTGTCAATTTTGAGCCCACAATGATTTGCAATGGCGTTGTTAGCGCATGCGCCAAGTGACTTTGAAATTCGATATCAATATCTACCAAATATTGGATCTGCTGGTGCGCAACTGGGTCTCGAATGTGATCACGGCATAGGCGCAACGCATCCGTTAGTTGGGCGGTAAGATGCAAGGCTGTATCGATAACCGCCCAATGCCCTTCCAGATCGGTTTCAGCAACATAGAAGCCCAACTCTGCGTGGATCCATTCTGGCAGTTTTACCAAGGGAGTCATTTGTATGGACGGTTGCAAGCGAAAGCAGCCGGCCCGAATGTTTCTACTATTCCACCGCGTAGAGCGTGCCAGATAATCCAAAAGCCATTCGCCCTGGTGATCTGTGGCACTCTTCGTGAGTGCGCTATATTGCCGTCCCAGCAGGTAGTACTGGGCTGCTGTCGATAACAGCAACGTTTTTACATTTTCAACATCCATTTTGACCTCTAAGCGAGCAACAGGTTCTGTATGCAGGCATGACCAGCCCCTTGCTAGAATGCCATCTGCTGAATCGTTATTAGGGGCTGACGCTTGATATTAAGATAGTCAAAATCGTAGGCGTTGTATGAATACCGAACCTAATGATTACCTAAGTCAGGTTTTAAATTATGGGGTTAATGGGTCTGCTGTATTACTCGCAACAAGGTGCCTGATGACCAATACGGCCAATGTGCCAACCGTGTAGCCAACGAAGGTCACCACAACCGCTGAATTAGAAAAACTCACTGCAGTAAACAGTGGGCCGGGGCAGTATCCTGCCAATCCCCAACCCACACCAAAAATCACAGAACCTGTAATCAATTTGGAGTCAACACGGGATTGGTGGGTTAAATGGTATTTATCATCCAAGACTGGTGACCTACCCACCTGAAACGCCCAACGAGACACCGGGAATGTCACCAACAATGCACCACCCATGACGAGTGCCAAACTGGGGTCCCATTGTCCAAAAACGTCAAGAAAGCCAATGACTTTGGCGGGATCTACCATTTGAGAAACGCTCAGTCCCAGCCCAAAAACAATGCCACTGATTAATGCGACCACTATTTTCATCATTCACTCCTAGGCAATGGCAACTGTGATGATGGCGCTAACCATAAATACCACCGTGGCAACAATAGACCGCACCGACAGACGCGCAATACCCAATATGCCATGACCACTAGTGCAGCCGTTGGCGAGTGTTACCCCAATGCCGACCAACACACCTGAAACCAATAACTGGCTCATACTGGTATCCATCGGCACACTCATATCTCCACTCATGACACTGCGGTAGACCAGACCACCAATACCAAGGCCAACCAAAAAGGCAAC
>CAJXZL010000026.1 GCA_913063165.1 uncultured Saccharospirillaceae bacterium
GGTATCCCGTAGGGGACTCGAACCCCTGTTACCGCCGTGAAAGGGCGGTGTCCTAGGCCACTAGACGAACGGGACATGGCGCTGAAACAGTGCTGTGTGGACAGCGGGGGTATATTACCAATTGAAGCGGGCATTGCAACCTTTTTTGTAACAAAATCAATTCATTACATGACTTTTAATGCTGACTGTTTGGCAATGACCGTGCAAACCTGTTTAAAACTGGCGCTTGGCCTGTCTGGCCAATACGGCATGGTCTTCTTTATCTAGTGATGTTTCCCAGTGTCGACATTGTGGACAGTGCCAATTGTGCCTAATGGTTTCATAACCGCATTGCTTGCACTGATACTGGGCATCCTTTTTGACCAAGTCGGACATCCACGCGAGCAACTGCCGGTGATCGCCGGCTCCGTCTTGCGATTCTTGTTGCCATGCAAGCAGCTGCATGACCACTTTTCGACTCGGTGATGTCGTCTGCTTCTTTAAAAAATCCTGCAAGGTTCCAGACGCGTCACTTCGATAAGCCAAATGGGTTGCCGCCAATTGCAACGATGGAATAGCGTAATACTGTGATAGCTGTTTCACCCACTTATCATATTGATCAATGATGCTTGCTTGGTCCGCATAGCTGAATGCCGGCCCCAATACTTCGCTTATAAACTCAGGGTTTTTGGTGGCTGCCTTTTTACAATATCGGAATGCCAGCGCATGCCTGCCCCGCTTAGATTCCATTTGCGCCTTGATTAACCAAGCCCGTGCGTTTGCGACGTTATGCGAGATGGCTTTTTTCAAAAAGGCTTCGGTATTCGAATAAAGCCGATCTTCTAACGCCTGCAATGCGAGCTCACAATAATAGTGCGATAACGCCTGTTTTTGTGCAGGTCGGATTTTTCGCCCAAATTTCTCGCCAGTGTCGATGCATTTACCCCAGTCGTTTTCTGACTCATAAATATGGAGTAATTTAGCCAGGGCACGGTATTTGAGATTGGTGTTGTTATTAATTAATGCACTGAATAAGCGCTCTGCCCGAGCGACCATTCCCAGATCCAGATAATCGCAAGCCAACTCAAACTGCACCTCTAGTGACAAAGGTGGCCCAATAGACGCACGTCCAAATAGGTTTTGGTGGATCGCCAATGATTTAGAAAACTCGCCGCGCTTGCGGTACATCACCGCTAACGCCATGTGGGTTTCTACTGTTTCGGGGGTTACTACAAGGGATTCTATGATTTTTTGAATATCGGTATCGTCTTGGATGTTGAACCAATCGATGAGCGACTGCAGATTGACAGCCTCTTCTGTTGCTTTGGGTGCTTTTCGCTGCGACAAAGTCGCCCTACCCAAAACAAATCCTGTGATGATAGCAATCGCCAGGAATAATAAGTCACGTTCTAGCTCACTCACTCAGATTTGCTCACATCCGACTTACTGGGCAATACCATTTTGTCACTCAACGGTGCATTGGCTTTCAGCTTGTTTAATTCACGTTGCAACTTGCCACGTTGAAATTGCAAACGGATCATTGGGCGCAACATGGCAACCATACCCAATATAAAACCGACACCAAAAAACAACAGCAACCACTGATATAGCGGTAAATCAGCTGACTTCCATTGCATTAAAGTGAGGTGTTGGGGGCTATTATTGTCGATACCGACGATAATGCCGATAGAAAGAATAAAAAGGATAAAAAGGATAAACAATACATTCTTAAGCGTATTCATATGAGATTCCTGCCAAGGCACGCTGCCTTAATCGTCAATACTCGCATTCACCGATTCGCGCAGTTCTTTGCCTGGCTTAAAATGAGGAACAAACTTACCCGATAAATCAACAGACTCACCAGTTTTAGGATTGCGACCCAAACGAGCCGATCTATAGTGCAACGAAAAACTGCCAAAGCCGCGAATTTCAATGCGTTCGCCCACTGCCAGCGTTTGTGCCATATGATCCAACATCGTTTTTATCGCCAACTCAACATCCTTGACAGATAACTGATTTTGACGCTCAACGATGCGCTCAATTAATTCAGACTTGGTCATTGTCCCTCCTTTCCTGTGGAGTTACATCATGTCATGGCAAAGATTTGTCTCGGCCGCATTATTCTTTTTAGTAGTGCAACATTCTGGCAATTGCCGTTATTGTCCAGTCCCTATCGGCTGTTTCTAATATAACGGATTGACCTATTGTAGTAATGACAATAGCTAAGACTAATTAACCTCACAAGGAAATACAACTCTTTATTTTTAAAGGATTTTTTTGAGGTTCTGTTTACGGCGATTCCGAAATGCCCATTAAAATCCAATGTGAGGAACTGCCGTTATCTGGATAAAAATGGGCCATCTGATTGCGGCACAACCAACGCTTGCCAATGTTGTAATTATTGGTCGATCTGAAGTTGGTGTTGCTTGTTCCATAATAGGCGGTACTGACCATCCTGCGCCATCAGCTCTCGGTGCGTGCCAGACTCTACAATAACACCCTGATCCATCACCAATATGCGATCGGAATCAACCACGGTAGATAAGCGGTGGGCGATGACCAAAGTGGTTCGATTGACCGATACCTGCTTCATGGCTTCCAAAATACTTTGTTCGGTAGCCGAATCTAGAGCCGATGTCGCTTCATCGAATATCAAAATCTTGGGCTTTTTCAACAAGGCCCTGGCGATGGCGATACGCTGTTTTTCTCCGCCTGATAGCTTTAAACCGCGCTCTCCGACCAGTGTACGTTCCTTATCCGGCAGCCGTGAGACAAACTGGTCGAGCTGCGCCATTGTCATGGCATCGAAAACCGCTTGCTCAGGGGCATCTGGATTGGCATAGGCCACATTCGCAAAAATGCTGTCATTAAACAGCACGGTATCCTGCGGTACCACGGCGATATGTTGGCGGACGCTGTCTTGTGTCACATCGGTTAAGGCTTGCCCGTCAACGAGAATACGCCCCGCACTCGGATCATAAAACCGGTACAGCAAACGCGCTAAGGTGGATTTTCCTGACCCGCTATGGCCGACCAATGCCACTTTTTCACCTGGATTGATGGTGAAATTGACGCCCTTTAGGACATCTCGCCGTTGGTCATAGTGAAAACTGACTTGATCGAACGCGACCGACGCCTGCCCGATGACAAATGGTTTGGCATTGGGCGCGTCTTTGACCGCCGGCTCGGTATCCAATAATACAAACAACTGCTCAACATCGGTGGTGGCTCTTCTTATTTCTCGATAAACAAAACCAAGGAAATTGAGCGGTATAAATAACTGAATGAGGTAAGCATTGACCATGACCAAGTCACCGAGCGTGAGTGCCCCTCCCACCACGTCATCGGCAACCAATATCATCATCAGCGTCACTGCAACGGATATAATTAGCGCCTGACCACTGTTTAATGCAGCCAATGAGAGGCGATTTTTCAGCCGAGCCTTTTCCCAGTCGGCTAAGAACTGGTCATACTGATTGGCTTCCCATTGTTCATTGTTGAAATACTTTACGGTCTCATAGTTCATTAAGCTGTCTATGGCCCGCGCATTGGATTTGGAGTCCTGTTGATTGGCTTCTCTTACAAATTTATTACGCCACTCGGTCGTCATGACCGTAAAGGTAATATAGAGCCCAACCGCACAGACCGTTAACGCACCCATCCAAATTGAGAAATTCACCATCAAAATGGCGGCCACCATGAAGAGCTCTAGCAGCGTGGGTAAAATATTAAAGACCATCATGCGCAGCAAGAAACTGATACCGCTGTTGCCGCGTTCGATGTCGCGGGCCACGCCGCCAGTTTTTCGGTTAAGGTGAAATTCTAGATCCAAATGATGTAGGTGTTTAAATGCGCGAAGGCCCACCAATCGCATGGTGCGTTCAGTTACCCGACTAAAAACGGCATCACGGGCTTCACCAAAGAACACCGTCGCAAAGCGCAAGCCACCATAGGCAATTAAGAGCAACAACGGGAGTACTGGCAAGGGGTTTATACTGGCATCCAAACCATCAACAATGTGCTTGAGTACCCAAGGCATCAATACGGTTGCCACTTTCGCTAGCACCAAAAAACCCATGGCCACGGCCACACGGCCCTTAAATTGGCTTAAATAGGGTCCAAGTGCCTTCATAGCTGCCCACATCTTCAATGTAGGTGGTGGTCCGTCGTGCGATGTGGGTTTCATTGAGGCTAGACTGCTCCATTGTTGTGACGACAGGCGTCGGATACTGGCGGTTCACTGCTGTCGATTGTGTCGGCTGTTGCTGCATTGTCGGCACTGTCGTTATTGTCGGCACTGTCGTTATTGTCAGCATCTTCCAGCGGCGCATGTAATTGCGCGTGCAAAAAGTCTGAAGACAGTGCAGCAATTTGCTCAGCTTGCGTTTGCCATCCCCACTGTTCACACAGTTGCTGCCAAGCAGGCGTCAAACCCGCGCGTAAGCGCAGTGGTTCGCCGGTCATGGGGTGGACGAGGTCGGTTGCCACGCACCGCAATGCCAATTGTTGCCATCCAAAATGCGCGGCGACCATGGCATTGTGCCGCCCGTCACCATAACGCGTATCGCCGATTAGGTGGTGATAGGTTTTTCTAAAGTGCTTTCGAATTTGGTGAAGTCTGCCGGTAATCGGTCGGGCCAAAACCAACGAATATCGCGCAGAATCGTAGGGTCCGACAGGGATGGGAATCACGGTTGTCCCCAGCCTTACAAAACGGGTGATCGCCTCCTGAGCCGGCTTGTCTGCTTTGATCCGACGATCGCCTTTAGCATCCACTTCTTCCTTCAGCGCCTTGTCTATACGCCCCTTTTCCGGTGTCCAGCCACGGGCAATGCACAGATAATACTTATCTATTTCATGACGTTGAAAACTGGTCATCATGCGCCGTGCGACTTCGGGGTGTTTGCCAAATAACAAAATACCACTGGTAGGACGGTCTAGCCGATGCAGGGTATGTAGCTTTTGCCCAGCATGGGCTTCAGCGCGAGCCTGTGCAAAGTCGGTTTCATGCTTATCAAGCCAACTAGGATGCATCATCAACCCTGCTGGCTTATCTACGATGAGCAGATGCGCATCTTCAAACAGCAGTTTCACAGACTACTGCTCACTGCTCGTCGGAGGATTCATCGTCGTCTTGAAGCTCCGTGGTAACGGTATCTCCGCAGACCGCACAGGCGCCCTCAATAAATACATCCCCTGCTATTTCATATTCTACTGGATGAGTCATACCCAAATCACTGGCCATGCACTGATTACACCAAGTGTAATGGAGGAATTCTTTTTGGGTTTCTTCGTCGCGAGCAAAAAAGTCGCGTGATTTACGTTCTGACAATGTCTGGCTACCCCTATGATAAAAGCGTTATTATACCGCTGCTTTTAACCAATCAGGGAACTAAATATTGTGAACCATCCCAGTTTTATGACCATTGAGCCAAGTGGATTTACCGAACAGAGCTATCCCATTGCTCTTTCTTGGATCCTGTTAGATGGTTCTTATAAGAGTGTATTTATTCGCCCTGA
Organism: uncultured Saccharospirillaceae bacterium; assembly: GCA_913063165.1. Classification (GTDB taxonomy): domain Bacteria; phylum Pseudomonadota; class Gammaproteobacteria; order Pseudomonadales; family Natronospirillaceae; genus CAJXZL01. Next base: position 5,500 of record CAJXZL010000026.1, read on the forward strand.
AGACCATTGGACAGAATGGGATGCGGGCATTGCAAGTTCGTCGGGTAAATCCCGACAAGACCTATTGGACATGGGCGACCCTGCGATTGACGTGATTAATGAACTTGAATTGGATGTCGAGACCGGCATTTTGTATGTAGAAGACGTCGACATGGCTGAGGTGTGGCTGGGCAATTTATTTGACGCCTACCAACGCGACATTCCATTTGATATCCGCTCGGTGTTCGACGTGTTGCCTAGCCTAGACGCTGATGCCTTTGATGACGAGCGCCGGTTTTTGATGGAAACCAACAACCTGAGTTTCACATCATCTGAAGATCAAATCTTGGTGTTACAGCGCATTTGGTCAGACTTTGGTGAAAAGTAATGGGCAGCCGCTTGCCGGCCCCCTACTTTCCGAGAAAGGATTTGATAAACGGAATCGTGAGGCGTCGTTTCATTGCCAAAGAGGCATGGTCTAGTTGATCCAACAATTGAAATTGTCGCTGTAAATCACGGGGATAATGGGTCAACAAGTACTGGGCAACGACATTGTCTAACTCCAATCCTTTTTGATTGGCACGCTGTATCAGTGCCTCTTCTTTTTGGTCGTCGGTCAGACCAATCACCTGAAAACAGTGTCCCCAGGTCAACCGCGACAGCAAATCATCCAACTCTAAATCCAACCCACCGGGTGCCACATGGCTACCAAATAAAATCGCATGGCCCAGTTGTCGAGACGCGTTAAAGAAGTGAAACAGGGCTTCCTGCCACACCAAGTTACCCCGCACCAAATCCAGATCATCGATACATACAAGGGGCATAGACTCCATCCCCTGCAGCATTTCTGGACCAATGTCTTTGATATGCGACAGCGGTATATAGGGCGCATGGTGTGCATTGGCCATGGCCTGCAACAAAAAGCTCACGCCCACACCGGGTTCGCCCCACAACAGTGTCGAAGGCTCATCCTGCACATCAAAGGCTGACAAATAGGCCATCAACTCTGCGTTGCTGCCAACATAGAAATTATCTAACAGCGAATGATCTGACACTTGAATCGCTAGCGGTATCTGTCTTGGCGTGTTCTTGGGTGTTTTAACCACAGAAAACACTCCAGGCAACTCGGCTGATAACACGCCAGTCACCACGCCAGTCAACACCGGCGGCGACCCCTTTGCTGGTAACCCTATTCATGAACAGAGAGCCCGTATTCGGCACTGGCATCCTGCAGCCATAACCACAGGTAATCGGCAAAACTACGGCGAATAATCAATTCCCAACCCAGTTCATCCACCCGCCGAATCACCGCCTGACTTTTACCCATCGTCGTGGTGACGACTTTGCCAAGTGGAAAATTGCGGTCTGATACATCGTAGGAGGTACTCTTTTTAAGGACACTGCGTGCGTGCAAACCAGACAACAGCAAAATGGTGTTGCCGCCCGACACATCAACCACCGCTACGTGCCCAGGCAGAGCAGCTCTCAACTTCGTTTCAATGTCAAAGGCTTGCGATGCTGGGGCTGTGAGCAACCATTCATCTGGCCCGATCCAACGAAGGGTTTGACTGCCGTCTGACACACTGGATAGGCGGGTCGGCACTTGCAGCCCGAGTGCTTGGGTTAGGCTTTCCTGAAATCCCGGTGCCTCAGCGCGGCCTCGTATGACCAGATGCGCCTGTAGCGGTAATTCTGCTAATGCAACGCCGCCAGCAGTATCGGCGCCGGCATCGTCATTAATGGCCATCATCGAGGGCAAATCGGCATGGTACAACGGGCTTTCTACGCGCACATCACCACTGGGCAATTGCTGCATCCACACGCGTGTTTGGTCACGTTCCTGACGGTCAGACATGTTGGCGCGCTCCTTCTGGATCTAAAAATACCGGACTACAAATCTCAGCGGCTGTTGCTGTGCCATCCAGATTGGGATAATAAACAATGTCGCCCATACGTGCATGACCATTGCGAATGAAGCCCATGGCGATGCTGCGCTGCAGACAATGGCTAAAATAGCTAGACGTTACATGGCCCAGCTGGGTCATGGGAATGGTTTGCTCAGGATCATCAACGGCCTGCGCGCCTTCCTGCAACACCTGATTGGGATCGACCGTTAACAGACCAACCAACTGTTTGCGGTCGGTTCTGATGCAGTCTTGGCGTGCCATACCGCGCTTACCAATATAACTGAATGGCTTTGCATCGCTAACACACCAACCCATGCCCAAGTCAAATGGCGTGACTGAACCATCTGTGTCTTGTCCGGTAATGATAAAACCCTTTTCTGCACGCAACACGTGCATGGATTCTGTGCCGTAGGGCGTCAATCCAAAACGATCGCCCAATGCGAATATGGCTTCCCATACGTGCATGGCGTAATGGGCCTGCACATTGATTTCGAAAGACAATTCACCGGTAAATGAAATTCTAAATACACGGGCTGGAACACCTGCAACAGACCCCTGCCGCCAATCTAAATACTTGAATGCGTCACCTGACAAATCGATGCCATCTGACACTTCAGCCAACAGCGCGCGGCTCTGTGGGCCCGATAGGGTAATCGTCGCCCAATGGTCGGTCACTGAGGTAAAATACACCTCCATGTCTGGCCATTCGGTTTGATGATAGTGCTCGAGCCACTCCAATACGCGAGCGGCCCCGCCTGTGGTCGTGGTCATTGCAAAATGGTTGTCTGCCAAGCAGGCGGTTACGCCGTCATCAAACACCATGCCATCTTCACCACACATCAATCCATATCGGCACTTGCCTACTGCCAACTTGGCCCAAGCATTGGTGTATACCCGCCCTAGAAATTCGCGCGCATCATTGCCCTGAATGTCAATTTTACCTAGCGTTGACGCATCAAGAATGCCCACACCGTTTCGGGTTGCTAGGCACTCTCTTGCCACTGCTTCGTCCATGGTTTCGCCCGCCAACGGAAAATAACGGGGACGCTTCCACAGGCCAACATCTTCAAAAACTGCCTCTCGGGCAAGATGCCAGCGGTGCAAGGCGGTGTAGCGTTCAGGATCAAATAATTGGCCACTGTGTCTACCCACTACCGCACCAAAGGTAACAGGGGTGTAATTGGGTCTAAAAATGGTGGTGCCCGTTTCTGGAATGGTCTTGCCCAGTGCGCGTGCCGTGATAGCCATGCCGTTGATATTACCGGTCTTACCCTGGTCTGTACCGAAGCCCATGGCAGTATAGCGTTTGACATGCTCAATCGATTCGTAGCCTTCACGGGTCGCCATTTCAATGCCTGCGGCGGTCACGTCGGTCTGAAAATCGACAAATTGCTTAGGCGCACGGCTGGTTGCTTTGGTATGGGGCACGTGGAAATACGCCATTGCTGGGCCATCGTCCCAGTCATCTACCTGCCACTGGTGGGCCACGGCATCAGCACTAGTAAACCCACAGAACGCAGCGGTTGCAGTACCCGCCTCAGACCCTGCAGACAAACAGTCTGCCAACCGAAAATCACCCTTGACTGAACCCGCCAGCCACTGTTTTTGCACCGTCAACCCGGGCACAAATGCGGCAATATCCTCACGCCATTCTGGCTTTGCGCCAGTGTGGCAAGACAAATGGATGGCGGGTGACCACCCACCTGACATCGCCAACGTGTCGCAGATGAGCGTTTGCGGGTTGCCCACCACCTGTTCACCGTTAGGCGATAAGGCTGCCACCTTCACGGCTTTCACCCGCGTGGTGCCGATCACTTCGATCACACCCGACTGCGGAAAAATAGCGATGCCGCGAGACCGCGCTGCTTGCGTACAGTCGTCTCCAGCGGTTACCCGTGCATCGATAATAGCGACCACCTTATGGCCTGCATCGTGCCAATCAATCGCTGCCCGATAGCCGTCGTCCTGCGCGGTCATCAGGACCAAATCTTTACCCGGCATGACAGCATACCGTTTGATATAGGCCGACACCGCAGATGCCAACATACAACCTGGAACATCGTTGTTGGCGAGCACCAAAGGTCGTTCAATGGCACCCGTTGCCAGCAATACCGATTGTGCACGGACCCGGTGCATGCGTTGACGAACGCTCTGCTCTGGTGCCTGGTCGGCTAGGTGATCCGATACGCGCTCATGTAGCGTGATGAAATTATGGTCGTGGTATCCGGTTGCCGTTGTGCGGGCCATCACGGTCACATTGGGTAGAGACAACAGTATGGATAAGGCCTGCTCGACCCAATCGGCGCCTAGCATGCCGTCAATTTTAGCCTGTCGGTGCAATAACTGGCCGCCTACTTCCTCTTGCTCATCAACCAAAATAACGGTCGCGCCGGTTTTTCCTGCAGCCAGAGCTGCGGCCAAGCCTGCGGGACCAGCACCGACGATGACGACATCCACGCTGTGGTTCATGTGGTCATAGCGATCTACATCAGGCGCTACAGGTGACGACCCCATGCCCGCTGCTTTACGAATGAGGGTTTCATAGGACTGCCACAAAAATGCGGGTCGCATGAAAGTCTTGTAGTAGAAACCGGGTGGCATTAAACGGTGTGCCAAGGCTCCCACTAAACCCATCAGATCGAAATTGACATTGGGCCAACCATTGGTTGATCTTGCCACCAGACCGTCATATAGCGCTTGTTGCGTGGCCCTAACGTTTGGCACCTCAGTCGCGTCGGTAGCGCCTAGTTGCACAATGGCATTAGACTCTTCTGCGCCCATGCCCATAACACCGCGTGGGCGGCTGTATTTAAAACTACGCCCTACCACATCAACGCCGTTGGCTAACAAGGCCGAAGCTAGGGTGTCGCCTTCATAACCGGCATAACGATGCCCATTAAAGGTAAACGCAATGGGTCTGTCACGGCGGATACGGCCGCCGCTAATCCGTAAATTCGTTTGGCTCATGATGCGTTACTTCCCTGCTGCCCCGTGACAATGCCTGCAGCCATGTCCGGTTGTTCGCCCACTTTGTAGGTCGTCTTTATTTCATAAGACTGGGTGTCACGGATGGCATTAAAAAACTTGCGACAACCGACGGTGTGATACCACTGTTCTTTGTGTTCGCCACGCGGGTTGTCTCGGCGGTAGATAAAATCTGCCCACTCAACATCAGTGCAGTTATCAGGGTCATCAGGCCGGGCAATATGTGCTTGGCCCTTATAATGAAATTCTTCTTCAGATCGGTGCTCTTCACAGTAAGGGCAATGAATATATAACATGATTGAGGTTCCCTTAGTGTGCAACACCGGCGGCGCCGTGTTCATCGATGAGCGCCCCCGTGTCGAAGCGGTCCAGTGAAAATGGCTTAGCCAATGGGTGGGCTTCACCCTTGGCTAAAGTTGCGGCAAACACGTGTCCTGATCCGGGTGTGGCTTTGAATCCACCCGTACCCCAGCCACAATTGAAAAACAAATTCTCGACGGGGGTCGCAGAAATTATCGGACAGGCATCTGGACAGGTATCCACAATGCCGCCCCACTGGCGGTTCATTCGAACGCGACTAAAAATTGGGAACAGCTCCAATATCGCTTGCACCGTGTGTTCAATGGTGTGGTAAGAACCGCGTTGGCCATAACCGACATAACCATCAATACCTGCTCCAATGACCAGATCGCCTTTATCAGACTGCGAGATATACCCATGTACATGGTTGGACATCACCACCGTATCCAATATCGGCTTTATAGGCTCAGACACCATGGCCTGCAGTGGATGAGACTCTAGCGGCAATCGCAATCCCACCATGTTAGCCAACACACTGGAGTTTCCGGCAACCACGCAGCCAATGCGACCCGCTGTGATACGGCCATGCTGTTTGGTCATCACGCCTGTCGCAGCACCGTCTTCGGTTTCAATGTCAATTACTTCACATTGTTGAATCAAGTCGACGCCCAAGGCATCAGCTGCTCGCGCAAAGCCCCATGCGACAGCATCATGGCGCGCCACACCGGCTCTAGGCTGCCAAGAAGCACCCATCACGGGAAAGCGGGTTTGCTGTGAACAGTCTAAAATTGGCACCAATTCCTGCACCTGCTTCGCATCCAACACTTCACCATCGATGCCATTGAGGCGGTTTGCATTCACCCTTCTTTGAATGTCACGCATGTCTTGTAGGGTATGACCGAGATTCAGTACGCCACGCTGAGAAAACATCACATTGAAATTGAGTTCTTGGGACAAGCCTTCCCACAATTTCATCGAGTGCTCATAGAGGTGGGCAGCCTCGTCCCACAAATAGTTGGACCGCACAATGGTGGTGTTTCGTGCCGTATTGCCCCCGCCTAGATAGCCCTTTTCAAGCACCGCCACATTGGTAATGCCGTGCACTTTCGCCAGATAATAGGCCGTCGCTAAACCATGACCGCCACCGCCGACAATAACCACGTCATAGTGCTTTTTAGGAACGGGGTTTCTCCAAGCACGCTGCCAATTTTCATGGAAGGTGAGCGCATGCTTTAAGAGACCAAAACTCGAATACGGTTGCATAGTAACCCTCTACACCCTTCGATGTGTGTGACACATTCTAAAAGGCAATGGTTGATTTTTGTTATTGGTTACGGCGCATTTTTGGCCGCTTTATTGTCTTGCGTTGTCGCTTCAGGATGATAAAAATCGCTGTCCATGTAGCCGCCATGCACGTGGCGCAAAATGACCATAATGACCGCCGCTACTGGAAGCGCGATGAGCATGCCGACAAATCCAAATAATTGGCCACCGGCCATCAATGCAAAAATGACAGCGACCGGGTGAAGACCAATTTTATCACCCACAAGCAAAGGCGTCAGCACCATGCTTTCAATCATTTGCCCAATACCGAAGACCATAATCACACCTACAATTGGCAGCCAGTCTTGAAATTGAAACACAGCCGCCAACAGTGCCGCGCCTATGCCAATGATGAAGCCCATATAGGGAATGATGCTCGCCAATCCAGCCACAATGCCGATTATCAGCGCCAGGTCTAATCCAATCACCATTAAACCAGTGCTATACATGAGCGCCAACGCCAACATGACCAGCAGTTGTCCTCGAATAAAGGCTTTCAAGACTTGGTGACATTCATTGGCGAGCTGTCTAACCCGAGCCTGATGTCTAAAAGGAATCAGGCTATCAATATTCGCGACTAACTTATCCCAGTCTCTCAGCAAATAAAATGTCACGACCGGTATTAACACCAAGTTGGCGAGCACGGTCAGCATGGTCGCACTTGATTGACCAATATTTCCCAGCAGCCCCGATAAGAAATTGGTGGTGGCAGACCAATCAACCCCGGTCCACAGGGTTTTCCAGTCAATATCCGCCAGACTAATGCCCAGTTGGGTTTGTACCCAGGGCAAAAGTGCTTCATCAATCCAGGTTAATCCCTGTGGAATGAGGCCAATCAGAATTTTTGCTTGGTGCATTAGCATTGGCAGCAGTATCACCAATGACAATGTCAATACCAGCGTTAGGGCTGCAAAACACAACGCGACTGCGCCAGTGCGGCTTAAGCCTTTGCTTTCCAGCCAATCTGCAGCTGGATCTGCCATATAGGCAATGGCCAATCCGGTAACAAAGGGCGATAAGACCGGATTTAGCAAATAGATCAAAGCGGCGAAAACCAAAACGCCAACAAAAACCCACAGTTTATTGTTCATGGTTAACTTCCCTTATTGGGCGTTTGTTTGGCTGTGCCATTGGTACCACTTTTCGCTATCGGGCCGGTCATCAGGTCGATTGACTAGGTCAGTGGCTGTGAGCTGGTCGCGGTACAGCAGCAAATTATCGATTAACTTCTGATCGCTGCCGTAGCTATCTACATTGAGGATCACATTATCCCCTTCCACCCCACCTACCTGCACATGATTTACCGGACCCATTGACTGAAACAATTTGAGTACCGCGGCATAGTCTTTTAATGAGGCTACGTCTGAGACACCGATGACCGTTGATGATAGGTTGCTACCACCCAATACCACCGCATATTGTCGTGACATCATTTCGGCCACAGGGTCCGCAATAAGACCAAACAAGTCTTCAACTGTGTCAGCGCTGGCTTGAAGTCGCTTTGTGGTGTTGTGGGCAATAATCAGAAAATCTGCATTCCATTTGCCCAGAGGACCGAGGTAAATCCGGCCCGCTAACACCATTTCTGGGTTATAACGGCTCGATGCATTCAAAATAACATCAGGAAATAGCCCCCACACCTCTGACACACTGATAGACAGTTGGTCAATGAGATCCATTTCGGGTAACTCATAGGACAGGCCACGTTCACGTGCAACCTTATCCATTTTCAAAAAAACATCGTCCGTTGTGAGCGATGATAAAATCTCTCGCCTGTTGGTCCGTTCAACGGCAATCCAGGTCAAAATTGTGGGCCGCATGTCATCCCATACCGGCACCAATCCTGATGACAACAAGGTTTTTACCCGAAAGACATCAAAATCCAATACAAATTTTTTGGTGTGTACCACCTCACCCAAGCGGTTGGTCTGTATTTCAGTGCTGGGCTCGTATCGGAAGCGCGATAAGAACTGCTTTGGGCTTTTAAGCGCATCTAATATGACAGGATGGGCCAAACTCGTCGTCGAGCCAGACACGCGCACAATGACGGATGCCAAGCCATCGGACATCGCCTGATTAATTTCATTGTCAGTGGCATCTACTGACACCACTTCAGTGGCTTGGTACAAATCCTTTACAAATTCTGCAGCACCCGCCGGCATCACCGTGACGAACAGGCCAACACACAAAACAACTATCCACCGATAGACAACCATGATATCCCCTCAAACCCACATACTTTCTGGCCTTCCCGATGTCTAGGCACAGGTGCGTCATTATAGATTAATTCGACGAAAAACCATTCTGCCAAACTCCCAATTTTTATTCATTACTTAATAACTTTAATTGATCTGATCTGATAACATTCGCCTCCAATAGATTGGCGGCACGGACAATGTACCGCGTCGATCACTGTTTTTGATGTGAATAAAACAGCAATCAGTGGCCCCGCTCCCGACAATCGACCTATTTCATTCACAGCGCCCTTGTTTCCAACGATGCAAGCGTTGCCAAGCCCCACTTCGGAGCCCTTAACGACATGAGCAAATCCCTAAGCTATCAAGATTCTGGTGTGAACATAGATGCTGGCAATGCACTCGTTGATCGAATCAAGTCATACACTGCAAAAACCAAACGCCCAGAAGTGATGGGTGGCCTTGGCGGCTTTGGCGCGTTATGTGAGATTCCAGAAGGATACCGCAAGCCCGTTTTGGTTTCTGGCACTGATGGTGTGGGTACAAAATTACGTTTGGCTTTAGATATGGGCAAACACGATACCATTGGCATCGACCTGGTAGCCATGTGCGTAAACGACCTCATTGTTTGTGGCGCCGAACCCTTATTTTTCTTAGATTATTACGCGACTGGCCATTTGGACATCGACACGGCCGCTGAAGTGGTGAAGGGTATTGCTGATGGCTGCGTGCAATCCCATTGCGCATTGGTGGGCGGTGAAACCGCTGAAATGCCGGGCATGTATGAAGGCAGCGATTATGACCTCGCAGGCTTCTGTGTCGGTGTTGTCGAGAAAGACAACATCCTTGATGGCAGCAAAGTCACCGCGGGCGATGTACTCATTGGCTTGCCGTCATCGGGACCCCATTCAAATGGTTACTCATTGATTCGTAAGGTGTTGGAAATCAGCAACACACAATTAACCGATACCTTTGAAGACAGCACCTTTGGCGAGGTCTTACTCACACCGACCCGCATTTATGTGAAATCAATATTGGCTGCCGTGCATTCAGGCAAGGTCAATGCCGTTGCCCATTTAACGGGTGGTGGTTTTCAAGAAAATATTCCGCGCGTATTGCCAGAGGGTACACAGGCCAACATCGATACCAACAGCTGGAAGAAACCAGCTATTTTTGACTGGCTTCAAAAAACCGGCGGCATTTCAGATTTTGAAATGTTCCGCACCTTTAACTGTGGCATTGGCATGATCTTGTCAGTATCACCGGCTGAGGTTGCCGCCGTAACCGCCTTGCTTGAAAGCGAAGGCGAGTCTCCTGTGGTACTGGGCAGCATTGCCAAGCAAACAGGTGATGCACGGGTAATATTGGAAGGCATTACGTCATGACCCCACAGGGCATGGTGGTGTTAATATCGGGTGGTGGCACCAATTTACAAGCCATTATCGATGGCGTCGAATCGGGCGCTATCAGCCAACCTATTGCTGCCGTCATCTCCAATAAAGCAGACGCCAAAGGACTAGCCCGTGCATCGCGTGCGGGCATTCCAGCCGTCATCCTTGATCACACTGCTTTTGGTGATCGCGCGCACTATGACGCTGCATTGGCTGAATTGATTCACCGCTTTGATCCCAAACTGGTGGTTTTGGCGGGCTTTATGCGGATATTGTCTGCTGATTTTGTCGCCCAATTTGAAGGCCGGATGATTAACATCCACCCTGCGTTACTGCCAGAATTTAAAGGATTGCATACCCACGAACGCGCCATCGCTGAAGGCGCCACCCGCCATGGTGCTACGGTGCATTTTGTAACCGCCGCGCTAGATGATGGACCCAATATTATTCAGGCTACCCTGTCTGTTACGTCATCAGACACCCCAGACACCCTAGCAACGCGGGTTTTGGCGCTAGAACATCAAATTTTTCCCATGGCGATAGAATGGTTTCTGCAAAACAACATTTGCATGAAAGATAATCGCTGTTATCTTAATGGTCTCTGTTTAGATGCAAATGGATATCATTTGGAAAATGGCACACCTTAAACGAACACTCCAAGCTACCTTACTGTTGTGCCTCTATAGCGGGTTACTACAGGCTGGTCTCACGCCTTTTACCATGTCGCTCAAAGCCACCAAGTTTGGCACGGTTGATCTCTCAGTCAATGGAGAGCAATCTCTACAACCCAATTCTGATGGCTCGTGGAGCCTCACACTCACCACCAAACACCCGCTGGTATCCCTGTCAGAAGTCGCCCGGTTTGCCTGGATGGATACAGAATCCCTTCCTATCAGCTACACCAGCAATGCGCGCGTCGGGCTCTCAAAAAAGGAAAAATCAATGGAGTTTGACCGCGAAAGAGCGGTCATTCGGGTCATCACCAAAGAAAAGGCCACTATATTTAACATGAGTGATGACGTGGTGGATCTGGGTAGCTTCCAAGTCAATCTGATGCAACATCTTCGCGATGAGTTTCTTTCGCTGTCACAGGGTGCGGTGCAAAACAAAATAGCAGTACTGCTAGGAGAAACGTATTCGCAGGTCGTTCAGGACTGGGACAAGCAAAGCACGTTGGAATTCACGGTAATTAGAGTTCAGGTACTGGATACGCCCGCAGGCAAATTAAATACCCTGTTGTTATATGAAAACAACGCCAACCGACCCAGCGTGTCAAAACGCTACTGGGTGGCGTCAGATTATGGTTTTATACCGATCAAGGTAGAGCAATACCGCAATGGCAAGATTGAAAGTCGCATTGAAATTCAATCTGGCCAGTATGGCGGCACACCGATCGTAGGACTTCCGTGATTGGCCAGATCAACTCTGGTCTGGTCTGGTCTGGTCTAACTATCCCAATTAGAACATCAAACGTACGCCAACCCACAACTGGTCATCTTTCCGCTCAAGCGCGAAATCCTTGCCGGTACTCAATCTGGTATGGCGTAAGGTGACACCCAAACGATCAGTAAAGAAATACTCCAACTCTTGATAGCTATTCCACTGATAATCGGCACCGCCCGCACTGTTGAATTGTGCGAAGGCTGGTGAAAAATCACCACCCAAGGTGAGGTGCATTGAAACGTTTGGCCCAAGCGGAGAAATCACCAGCCCCATACCTACGCCAGCGCCCTGCCATTGATAGGTCGTTCCAACCTTGTTCTCAGATACAAACAGGTCAAATTTCACGCCCTGCACCCAATTTTCATAGGGCTGCTGTGGATCGTCAAACGCCTCGCCTTTCACGGCCAAACGGCGCATTGAGGCACCACTGTTTGCGCCGGCTCCAGAACCCAACGCTGACCACTGACCCTGCTGCTCATAGGCAAAATAGCCCATGTTGCCAATTTTGCTGTCGAGCTTTCCGAAACCCAACGTCATATGGTAATTATCAGACGCCGTAAGCACCTTCACCACCGTGACGTCTTGGCCAGGTACAAACTGTCGTTCTGCACCCTGCGCCCATGGCACGAACAACAGCGGCGTTAATATCATGGCTGCAACGCGGGCTGGGCTCATAAAATGCTGTTGTCGGTTCATGGTTAATCCTCTGCAATTTCAATACTGGCTAATGGGGTTGCCGTTCGCACAGCAGCGGCAATTTCTGCAGCTAAACCTAGTGCAATTTGGTGGTATTTTCCAGAGATGACGCCGTCTGGCTCACTCACTACCGACGGCTGGCCACCGTCTACTTGGTGTCGGATACTGGCATCTAAAGGCATACTGCCTAGCAACCTTGTGTTATAGGTTTCGGCAATTTTAGATCCACCCAATTCGCCAAATATCGCTTCTTCATGTCCACAATTTGAGCAAATATGCATCGACATATTCTCGACGATCCCCAACACGGGAATGCTGACCTTGCGAAACATTTCAATGCCTTTTACTGCATCTTGCAGAGCAATATCTTGCGGTGTTGTCACGATTAAAGCACCGGTAGCTGGTACTTTTTGAGAAAAGGTAAGCTGAATGTCTCCCGTTCCCGGTGGCATATCGACCACCAAATAATCGAGTGCGCCCCAACGGGTTTGAAACAGCATTTGCTGTAGCGCGCTACTGACCATAGGCCCACGCCATACCATTGGCTGCGACTCGTCGATCAAATAGGCCATCGACATGCTTTTAATGCCCAAGGATTCAACGGGCAGCATCCACTTTTCGTCCTGAACTTCAGGTCGGGTGCCAGCTGCAACACCTAACATCATCGCTTGGCTAGGACCATAGATATCGGCATCCAAAATCCCAACAGATGCCCCCTGTTGCTGCAACGCCAGTGCGACGTTGGTCGCTGTGGTGCTCTTCCCCACACCACCTTTGCCTGATGCGACAGCAATAATGTGTTTGACGCCAGCAATGGCTTCATGGCGCTCCGAGAGGTCGGCTGCAGCCACTTCCCAATCAACGGTCAGCGCTAGCGCACGGTCACCGATCAGTTCTTGAATCGCTGTCATCAACAGGCCTTCTAGGCCCCTTGCAAATAAACCAGCCGCATAGGGCAAGGTCAGCCTCAGGGTTACGGCCGTGTCGGTTTCGATCAACTCAGACACTGTTAAGGTGTCAGATAACGGACGGTCAGCATTGGGATCTACAAATTGAGCAAGGCATTCGTGTAATGTGGCAGCAATAGACATAGAGGATGAATCCAGTGTTAACGTTCAGTTTCGGCCAATGGTTGGCCCTTTGTGTTCGATAGTACTGTTTCCTATAGCGAATTAAAATGCCTAATCAACGCATATTGGCAGCCTTAGGCGCTTTATATTCAAGCCTTGCACAGGTAGAATCAGCATTCATTCAGCCTTTTAATCATCGGAATTCTGACCTCGTGCCCACTCAACGAAAAATCTTACTGACCAGCGCTTTGCCCTATGCCAATGGCCCTATCCATTTAGGTCACATGTTGGAACATATCCAAACCGATATCTGGGCTCGTTTTCAACGCGCACGCGGCCATCTGTGCACAACGGTCTGTGCAGACGACACGCACGGTACCGCCATTATGTTGAGCGCTGAAAAAGCCGGCATCACGCCTGAAGCACTGATTGATGCAGTTAATGTGGCGCACCAAAAAGATTTCAAAGGCTTCTTGGTTGAATACGACAACTACTACACAACCCATTCGCCTGAAAACGAAAAACTGTCTGGCTATATCTACCAGCAGTGCAAGGCCAATGGCCTGATTGCTGTGCGTAACGTACGCCAGTTTTTTGATCCAGAAAAACAACTGTTCTTGGCTGACCGTTACATTAAGGGCACCTGTCCGAAGTGTGGCGCTGAAGACCAGTACGGCGACAACTGTGAAGTCTGTAGCTCTACCTACACACCAAAAGAATTGGTCAATCCACGCAGTGCTATCTCTGGTGCCACACCGATTGAGAAAGATTCTGAACATTACTTTTTAACGGTATCCCAATATACCGATATGCTAAAAGAATGGACCCGTTCTGGCACACTGGCTGACTCTGTTGCGAATAAGCTCGCTGAATGGCTAGATACTGGCCTTCAAGACTGGGACATCTCTCGCGATGCGCCCTATTTCGGTTTTGAAATACCCGGTGCGCCCGGCAAGTATTTTTATGTGTGGTTAGACGCACCCGTGGGCTACATGAGCGCATTTGAAAACTTATGCGCGCGCCGCGACGACCTAGATTTCGATACCTATTGGAAAGACGGTAGCGACACAGAGCTGTACCACAATATTGGCAAGGACATCATCGCGTTTCACGCACTATTTTGGCCTGTGATGTTGCAAACTTCTGGTTTCAGAAAGCCAACGGGCGTGTGGGCACATGGCTATGTGACCGTCAATGGCGAGAAGATGTCCAAGAGCCGTGGAACATTTATTACTGCCGAAACCTATCTAGACCATTTAAACCCAGAATATCTGCGGTATTTCTATGCTGCACGGTTGGGTGCCGGGGTGGATGATTTGGACTTGAATCTCGATGACTTTGTCCAACGCGTCAACAGCGACTTGGTCGGCAAAGTGGTCAATATCGCCAGTCGCTGCGCTGGTTTTGTTAACAAGTTAGGGGGTCGTCTATCAGACGATATTGCTGACCCGGAACTCTATGCGCGTTTTATTGCTGACGGTGACAAGATCGCTGAACAGTTTGAACATCGTGAATATGGCAAGGCCATTCGTGACATCATGGCATTGGCTGACTTGGCCAACGAATACATTCAAGGACAGGCACCTTGGAGCATGGCAAAACAACCCGACTCTGACGCCGCTGTATTGCGTGTGTGCTCAATGGGTATTCACATGTTCCGTATCATCATGACCTACCTGGCACCCGTTGTGCCTAAAATGGCGTCTGATGCTGCCCAGTTCATGAACATTGAAACACTGACTTGGGCGACCTTGGCAGATGATTTCACCGGAACCGCATTGCAACCCTTTAAGCCGTTGCTTACCCGCATAGAAAAAACACAGATTGACGCCATGCAGGCAGATTCTGTGGTCTCTATACCAGTCGCTGCCACTGAAACTGCGCAGCCAGAGACAACCGCCAAGGTTGACCCTGTTGGTGACACCATACAATTTGACGACTTTGCTAAAGTAGACCTTAGGGTCGCAAAGGTTGTTGAAGCTGCCGACGTTGAAGGCGCTAAAAAGCTGCTGTCGTTGACCTTAGATGTGGGCGCGCTAGGTACACGACACGTATTTTCCGGTATTAAGAGCAAATACAAAGCCAGCGATTTGGTTGGAAAAAACCTGGTATTGGTCGCTAATTTAGCGCCCCGGAAAATGAAGTTTGGCATGTCTGAAGGCATGGTATTGGCCGCTGGTGACGATGACTTCTGGATATTGGAAGCACATGAATCCTGCATCCCGGGAACACGTGTGAGCTAACTGTGGTCGTGGCCATTGTTAGGGAAAGTTGCTGGCATCTTCATTGATGCCTTCACTCCCCCGACGAACAGCATTTTTCTGGAGTACAGATGTCTGACTACGTTTTAATGTTTGTCAGCACCATATTGGTGAATAATTTCTTACTGGTGCAATTCCTTGGCTTGTGCCCCTTCATGGGTGTCTCAAACAAACTTGAAACTGCCATCGGCATGGCCTTAGCCACCACATTTGTATTAACCCTGTCGTCGGTATCTAGCTATCTGGTGTTTGAATGGATACTGGTGCCGTTGGGCCTCACCTACCTGAAAACCATCTCCTTTATTCTCGTGATTGCGGTATTGGTTCAGTTCACCGAAATGGTCGTTCGTAAAACCAGTCCGTTGCTGTATCGCGTTTTGGGTATTTTCCTGCCACTGATCACAACCAATTGCGCGGTATTGGGCGTTGCCTTATTGAACATAAAGAAGGACAACACCTTCTTTACCTCACTGATCTACGGCTTAGGCGCTTCTTTGGGATTCGCGTTGGTATTGATTTTATTTTCAGCCATGCGCGAAAGGCTCAATCAATCTGATGTACCCAAACCCTTTAAGGGTTCCGCAATTGGTCTGATCACTGCCGGTATGATGTCCCTCGCATTCATGGGATTTGCTGGATTGGCACCGGCATGAGTGGGACATTGTTCACGTGACCATATTAACTGCCGTCATCGCCCTGTTGATCTTGGCCATCATTTTCGGTGCGCTATTGGGGTATGCGGCCATTCGGTTTAAACCCGAAGGCAACCCCTTGGTCGAAAGTATCGACAACCTGCTACCCCAGACCCAGTGCGGACAATGTGGCTACCCAGGCTGCCGACCCTATGCAGATGCCATTGCAGGCGGAGACGCCATCAATAAGTGCCCTCCCGGCGGTATGGCAACGGTAGAAGCGCTCGCCGATTTATTGGATTTACCCGTATTAGAACTTGATGCAGAAGATCCCGACGCTGAGCAAAATCGTATTGCAGTGATACGTGAAGATGAATGCATCGGCTGCACCAAATGCATTCAAGCCTGCCCCGTTGACGCCATTTTAGGCGCTGCAAAATTAATGCACACAGTTATCGAAAAAGAGTGCACCGGTTGTGATCTGTGCTTAGAACCCTGCCCTGTTGACTGTATTGACATGGTTTCTCAACCGGTCACCATCACGAATTGGCGATGGCAGAGTCCCGAAGCGCCCAAAATAATTGCCACCGACCGAGCGGAGACCACTCATGAGCCGCGTTGATCGTATTTGGCCACTGCCAGGTGGCATCCACCCGCCTGAGCACAAGTCGGAGTCTAATGGGCGGCCAATCGCACGGTTACCCGCACCCCATCACGTGGTATTGCCGCTACACCAAAACAGTGGACTACCGGCAGAACCCATGGTCGCAATAGGTGAGCAGGTCCAACGGGGTCAGCTCATTGCCAAAGGCCATCACCCTGTATCGGCGCTGGTACATGCCACGATTTCTGGCCGTGTGACAGCGATTGAAGACCGCCCCTTTGCCCATCCCTCAGGGCTATCGGTGCCTAGCATTGTCATTGAAAGCTTATCTGATCAAGAAGCCGCATTGTCTCCTGAGGCTGTGTCTATGGCGCCTATGCGCGACTGGGCAACAGAGACCAAAGAGCGATTGGTCAGCCGCATTCAGGAAGCCGGTATCACAGGGCTGGGTGGCGCAGGCTTTCCATCGCACATCAAGTATCTTGGTCAACGCCAAATTCATACCCTCATCGTAAATGGGGTTGAATGTGAGCCTTACATCACCGCAGACGACCGCCTTATGCGCGAACATGCCACCGACATCGTCACCGGCACGCAGATAGCGTTAAAAATCTTGTCTGCGAGTACCGCCTTCATCGCTATTGAAGACAACAAACCCGAAGCCATTAGCGCCATCAAAGCAGCATTAGTGGCAGTAACGGATACACGGATTAAAGTGAAAGTGGTCCCCACCAAATATCCCTCGGGTGGCGAAAAACAGTTGGTGTATTTACTGACCGGACGCGAAGTACCGTCTGGCGACATCCCTGCATCACTGGGCATTGTCATGCAGAACACGGGCACCCTGTATGCCATCAAGGAAGCAGTTGTCTCTGGCACCCCGATGACAGAACGCGTGGTCACCATTACCGGTGAAGGCACGCCCAACCCCGGTAATTATTGGGTTACCATCGGCACGCCCATTCAAGATGCGTTAGCGGCCACTCAGGTTGCGGTTACAGGCAACCGTCCGCGGGTTATTATGGGCGGCCCTATGATGGGTTACGACGTTGATATCACGGCGCCAGTGTCTAAGGTAACCAACTGTTTATTGGTGCCTAGTGCCACTGAGTTTCCGACTGCGCCAGATCCAGACCCCTGCATACGGTGTGGGTTATGCGAACAGGCCTGCCCCGCCAATTTACTACCCCAAAAACTTTTTTGGAACGCGGTACACCACGAATGGGAACAAGCCAGGTTAAACAGCCTCAGTGACTGCATCGAATGCGGCGCCTGCTCATGGGTGTGCCCGAGTAATATTCCGCTGGTACAACATTACCGATTTGCCAAGGCTGAGATAAAACGGGAAGCCATTGAAACCATCAAGGCTGATCAATCTCGATTGCGCTTTGAACAAAGACAAGCGCGCTTAGAGCGCGACGCTGCTGAGAAGGATGCCAAACGTAAGGCCCGTGCAGCAGAGGCAGCCAAGGCGCAGGCAGCAAAGGCACAGGATACACCTTCAACACTGGATGCCAGCGCCAAAGATGCCATTCTAGCCAGTGTTGCCCGTGCCAAGGCCAAGAAAGCAGCCTCTACCGGTCCCGTCACCCAAGAAGCATTGGAAAACACGGTGGTGTTGGCACAGCAGGCAGTCGATAAAACACGGGTAAAATTAGCAACAGCAGTTTCCGACGGCTTACCCAGTGTCGAGGCATTAACGGGCGCCTTACAGAAATTAGAAAAACGGTTGGCCGATGCCCAATCAGCCCTGCAATCACATACCGAAACAGGTGATGCGCCATGAGCCTTATGCAACGCAGTTCACCCCATGTCATGGGTCGCAATACCACCAGTCGCATTATGCTGTGGGTCATTGTTGCTGCCCTGCCTGGGTTATTAGCGCTGAGCTATTTTTATGGCTGGGGCTACCTGATCAATACGGTGATTTGCGTGGTTTCTGCGGTGCTCGCCGAAGCGGCCATATTGATGCTGCGTAAGCGCCCTGTGCTGAAAACGCTTAAGGATGCCAGCGCCGTATTAACTGGGGTGCTTTTGGGTGTCACACTGCCCCCATTCGCGCCTTGGTGGATCATGGTCATTGCCAGTGGCTTTGCGATGGTATTTGTAAAACACCTGTACGGTGGTTTGGGTCAAAATCTATTTAACCCTGCCATGGCTGCCTTTGCATTGGTATTAATTTCATTTCCGTTACCCATGACCACATCCTGGTCCACCCCTGAAGCCATTTCTGGTGAGCCATTGCCCAGCTTTAGCCAACAACTCAGTCATAATCTTGAGTGGCAGGCTTATGATGGCATTACCATGGCGACGCCGTTGGATCATTACAAAACCAAGATCAAGCGTCTGACCGCTGACGAACTTGCCCAAACACCAGAGTATGTCGCAGGACCGTTCTACGGCATCCTATGGGTGAACTTGGCATTTCTGTTAGGCGGGTTGCTGCTGCTGTTTCTCAAAATCATCAGCTGGCACGGTCCTGTAGGCTTGTTCACAGGGCTATTGGTGTTGGCGCTGCCATTTTCTGCTGATGCTGACTCTGCCATGCCGGTCTTGATGCACCTGTTTGCTGGTGCAACCGTATTTGGCGCCTTTTTTATCGTGACTGACCCTGCCAGTTCGGCGACCAGTAATAGGGGTAAATTCATATTTGGCTTTGGTGTCGGCATTTTGACCTATTGCATCAGAACCTGGGGTAACTTCCCCGATGCGATCGCCTTTGCAGTATTGTTGATGAACATCTCTGCGCCCTTTATTGATCACTACACCCGCCCAAGAACCTATGGAAAACCAAAGCCTGTCTCCGGGTATAAATTGCCTGAGGAGTCTCCATGAGTATCTATACCAGCATTCGACAAAATGCCATTGGATTGGGGCTGTTTGCAATTTTAACAGCGGGTGTCATTGCCTTAACGCAAACCATGACCTCAGAGCGCATCGCGGAAAACGAACGTCATTATCAGGCCAAGTTACTGTATGAAATACTGCCGACCGCGGATGCTGATTTGGCACTGTTACCCCAACAACTGTCCCAAGAGCTATTCGGCGACCTAGCCCTTTTGGGTGTAAAAGACGGCACAGCCTACTTTATTGATCGCAGCACCCAAGACGTTATTTTGCCAGCCATTGCACCCGACGGTTATACAGAAAGCATTCGGTTGTTGGTCGGCATCTCACAAAACGGCCAAGTTAAGGGCGTCCGTGTGGTCTCACACAAGGAAACACCAGGCCTAGGTGATCGCATTGAACTCAAAAAGAGTCCATGGATTCTGCAATTCGATGGTGTTTCTATTTCTGTCCCCGCAGAAGATGCTTGGTTGGTTGTCAAAGATGGCGGTGCCTTTGATCAAATGAGCGGTGCGACCATCACGCCACGTGCCGTGATTGCTGCCGTGCATCGCGCACTGCAATTTTATCAGCAGCACCAAGCCGTGTTATTGGGAGCGCAACCATGAGTATCGAATCGCACAGCCCTGCACCCGCGGTGCAAAATCCTACTCAGGACATCATTAAAGATGGCCTATGGCGAAACAACCCCGCATTGGTGCAACTATTGGGTTTGTGTCCTTTACTCGCGGTATCAGGCACTGTCGTCAACGCGCTGGGCTTAGGCATCGCCACCCTGTTGGTGTTAATCGGATCCAATGTCGCGGTATCGCTCATTCGAAATCACGTCCAAGACACCGTGCGACTGCCGGCGTTTGTTATGATTATCGCGTCGTTTACCACAACAGCCGAACTGATCATGCAGGCCTATGCTTTTGAGCTGTATCAAATACTGGGTATTTTCATCCCGCTGATCGTGACTAACTGCATTATATTGGGCCGCGCTGAAGGTTTTGCGCGTAAAAACACCGTGTGGCGCTCGTTGGTTGACGGTACCATGATGGGAATCGGCTTTATGGGCATTCTGCTGTTGCTGGGGATTATTCGAGAGGTGATTGGCCAAGGCACATTGTTTGCTGGCATGGAACTCATGTTTGGCCCTGCAGCGGTCAATTGGAAATGGGTGATAATTCCCGACTATTCCCAGTTTCTCTTTGCGGTTTTGCCGCCTGGCGCCTTTGTTGCACTTGGCCTGTTGATCGCAGGCAAAAACGTCATTGATGACCGTCAAAAGCAGCGCGTCCAAAAGGCCGTCGACGACCAACCCGCGTTATCACGGCGCGTCCGTGTGACCGGGCATATACATTAAAAGAGTCAATGCCCTATGAACCAACAGAAACGCACTGACATTTTTTCCCGGTTACAACGGCAAAATCCTGAGCCGAAAACTGAATTGCTCTACGATTCAACTTTTGAACTACTCATAGCCGTCTTGCTCTCTGCTCAGGCTACTGACGTCAGCGTCAACAAGGCCACCCGATTGCTTTATCCTGTCGCCAATACCCCTGAGAAGATGTTGGCGTTAGGTGTAGACGGTGTTAAGCGCTACATCAAAACCATTGGCCTGTTTAACAGCAAAGCCGAAAACGTTATTAAGACCTGCCATATCCTAATAGCCCAACACGACAGTCAAGTGCCAGAAGATCGGGTTGCGTTGGAGAAGTTACCAGGCGTTGGGAGAAAAACAGCCAATGTCGTGCTCAATACCGCTTTTGGCCACCCCGTTATTGCGGTTGACACCCATATCTTTCGCGTGTCGAATAGAACCAAGATTGCGACCGGAAAAACCGTAGAATTGGTCGAACAAAAACTGATGAAACAGGTGCCAAAGCCTTTTTTACAGGATGCACATCATTGGCTCATATTGCATGGTCGGTATACCTGTGTAGCACGCACCCCCAAATGTGGGTCCTGTATCATCGAAGATCTGTGTGAATACAAAGAAAAGGTAGAATAAAGTGACTCCTGTGTCCCAAATTGCGTTAGATGCATCCTGTGATTTTCCACGCACCTACTTGGAACAACATGGTGTGCACATCATTCCATCACACTATGTATTGAAAGGATTGCCAGAAATTGATACCGGCGATGTCAAGTTCACCCAGGCGTTTTATAGCAACCCACAAAAACAACAGATGACACCGCTTCTGGCTTATGGCGCGAACGAAACCGCCACCGTCGCCCAATCAATCGACCGATTGATCAAAAGCAACATCAACCACCTCACGATTTTGACAGCCTCAGAACATTTTTCGAAAATGCATGTGATGATTCGGGATATTACGTTCCAAAACCGCGATCACATAGCCGCAGTTCGCAAAAATGCAGGCATCCTTAGCCCGATAAAAATCAAGGTCATCGACAGCAATTGTATATTGTCTGGGTATGGTTTGGTCGCCTATGAAGCCATTAGGTACACCACTGAAAAAGCCTTACCACCAGAGCAACTCAGTGGTGTATTGGCAAGACTTAGCAATCGGGTGGATACCTTTATTTCTGTTGCAAGCTACGACGCCTTCAAATACCTTTCGACGCAATTTGATTTGACGTCGACCTTTGACCAAAAACTATCTTGGTTACAGATGAAAAAGTTACAAATGACCGGACAGTCAGTGAATCTGCTGTTCACTCAAAAGCGCTTCGAATTTGGGGAAATCCACAAAGACCGCCCAGTGGCAACCCAACAATTATTCAACGAAGTATTAACCCGCCTAAAAACCGGCCAGTACCAACCGCGCATCAATATCAGTATGGCGGCAAGCCGCTCTGAGATTCGCACGCACCAAGTGTTGAATCAATTTATCAGCGATGCACAGCGACTGGGCGCCAAGGTAACAGTTAACATGATGAGTGTGTCAGGGGTAGCGATGGTAGGTAGGAATGCCATTTCGGTCAGTGCTATTAAGGTCTGACCAAAACTGGAATTATGAGTTTTTCAATGATGAGGCTTGGCGCAACAAATGATTTTCGCCCAATGCCGTTAGTTGCCATTGCCCCTGTGTCATCGCAACCAATCCTTGCGCCATCAAATTCACTTTGATGACATTGAACAGGTTGGTTTGAAGCCTAAGATCAACGAAGGCATGGGCCTGCGGAAAACGCCTTTTAAGGCTGGCTTTTTCACGCTCTAGAATTTGATCACCCAGCACAGTTCTCACACTATTTTCTCTGCTCGGGTTGAGCAATTGTGGACCCAAAGCCAAGAAAATATCGTTCCACGTCAGATTCACGCGACCTGATTCATTCTTCATGGTGCCACCATAAAAAACCTTACAATCATAATCAATCGTGACTTCAGAATTGTCTACTTCCAGCTTTTTATTGGCTCTTGCATCTGTAAGCGCTGCTTTTAAAAGGGCAATTTGTCTGTCGGTTGACACACTGGCATTACCATCACCAGAGTCTGCATCTGTGCCTTTTTTAATCCAGCCGCCAGCAGGGTAATTGGTATGCAGTTTCTCATAGGCTTTTTCAGTGGCATGACGAAGACCTTCAGCGTTATGCCACTCGTAATAATGGCCTGCCTTAAGCAAGGATACAAAATCTGCCTGTCGACGGGCGTCATCGTCATTTAAGATTGTTTTGTGAACGCCTTTGTAAACCAAACTCAGCATAGGAATGTTTTTGGCTTGAATGGCTGCCACCATTTGATGTACAAAGCCAGCGCCACCAGGCGTTAGCGGGGCATAGCGTAGATTTGTTAATACGATGGCATAGTCGGCATCAGCCAAACATTTTTGATTTAGCTTCAACCGGTCGGTATCAGAGACATCAGGAAACGAAAACCCACTGACAAAGGCCCCCAAGCCTACCAAGGTTTCGCATACCAAACGGCGGTCGTCTTCCAGCTCGTGGGCTGCACTGATAACGACTATTTGTAATCTACTTTGTGACATGTAGCCTCTTTCGTCCATTCACGATTGTGTGGGGCCAGGTGGCCGTTTATCGTGTGGCATTTTCATTTTATACGCGATGTTTAAAAAATTCACAATGATCATCGCAGTTAGTCCCCAGATACGATGATTCTGGACATGATATTCAGGCATTTTCCATGAAAAACCTTTAAATTCATAGGTTTGAATCACCGGCTTTTCAGAAATAAAGTAAGACAATGGTACCGTAAAGATATGGCTCAACTCGTCTGGATTGGCAGTTAACGGTGCTACTTGTTCTGCAAATGCCACCACCGGCTGCACACGTATGCCATTTTTGGAAATAATCTGGTCAAGTTGCCCCAGAATTCTGACATTTTTTGATGCCAAACCGATTTCTTCGTGGGTCTCTCGTAAGGCTGTGTGAATCAAACTGTCATCGTCGTCTTCAACCTTGCCTCCAGGAAATGCGATTTCTCCTGCATGCGAATTCATGTGGGCAGCGCGTACTGTCAACACCAGCTCTAATTCACCCTGATCATTTTCAATGAAAGGCAATAAAACCGCCGCGTCCCCATAATCACCTGCTATCGCCAACGGCTTATAGGTCCTGAGCGCCCCGTAAATTTGGTCGATGCCACTCTTATCAAATTTAATCATGCATGACGACCCTATAGATAACGGACAACAAATGAATCAAACAAAATCAATGGTATTACGGCACACCAGCATCGTTCGGATCATGCTGAGTAAAATAGGTAACTCAGGGCACCGAGTCACGATTATAGCGATCCATCGATATTCATTAACACCTAAAATATCATAGAAATGCCAAGCCAAACCACTTAGTATCTTTAGCAATCCATTCGTTAATCAATAGCTTACTTTATTAATGATGCCAGCCGCGTTTAAAACAAGGGTTTGAGATGAAATATTGCAGCCTATGTGGGCACAAAGTCGTGTTGCGGGTGCCAGAAGACGACCACCGTATGCGTTCGGTCTGCACCCATTGTGACCATATTCATTATGAAAACCCTCGGGTAATTACCGGCACCCTACCCGTTTGGGAAGGGAAAATATTGTTGTGCAAACGCGGTATTGAACCCAGATTAGGATACTGGACATTACCCGGTGGCTTTTTGGAAAACGGTGAGTCTCTGGTTGACGGTGCCTTACGTGAAACTGAAGAGGAAGCCTGCGCACAAGTGATTCCAAGCCAATTGATATCGATTATTAGTTTGCCAACGGTGAATCAAATTCACTGTTTCCATCTTGCTGACATGGTCAGTCCGGCATTTGCAACAACACCCGAAAGCACTGAAATTGCGTTGGTCGCCTTAGAGGACATTCCTTGGGACGACATTGCATTCAAGACGGTCAAAAAGACCTTAGAACATTACTGTGCTTTTTATGACCAGGATAGGATACCCCTACTAGAAACCAGCATAACACCCCCACCGCGTCCTGCCGTGGCCTAACTGACACGGTGTCGTCGCACATAGACGGACACAGCCTTTCCCATGAAAGCCGCTAATTCGGGATGAAATGCGTCAAAATTGGCTTTAAAGCGTGGGTCTTGCACATAGGTATCAGCGAGCCCCTGTAATTGGTCCAATCGAGGCGTCCAAAAATAGGCCATGTGATGGCGCCACCGGCTGATGACTGCTTGAACCTTGGGACTCTCAGGACCGAACGCCATCACCGCGACTATTTCTGTATATATCTGGTTGCCGTCATCCAAAATGGCCTGTTTTTGCTGTTCACTATAGCTTCGCCACTTTCGCTGAGAATCTTTTACGGTTTTCGCATCGTATTGCAGTTGCGCTTCATCTGCATAGGCCGCCATTTGCTGCTCATCAATACTGCCAAAAAGTGTTTGCATGGGTACCACCTGATCTTCGGTATTAGCTACAGTCGGCGACGTGGTCCTGAGCCCAAAAAGTCCCATTAACCAAACGTCACAATGCCCGCGTTTCGCTTAGTGACATAATAGGATATTTACCAGTGATTGCCAGCTTGTTTCAGCCATTGATCGAGCACACTAAAATCTGTCAAAAAATGACCAAAAAGACATTAATTCCCAGTTATTTCAACAATTTAGAAAACAACCATTGACAACAATTTCTCTGTCAGTATGATTGCCAACGTTCCGGAGAGGTGGCAGAGTGGCCGAATGCACTGGTCTTGAAAACCAGCGACGGGTGACCGTCCGTGGGTTCAAATCCCACCCTCTCCGCCATATTCCATTAAGACCACTGGTCTTAATACATTAGGGTCGCACCGTAGAACGGATGCGGCTTTTTTTGTGCCTGCAACTACTGCTAACCCTGACCATAAAGGAACGTCATGAAAAGCGTCATCATTCCAACCTTGATACTGTGTTTGTCTTCAACCGCTGTACTCGCAAAGAAGCCCAATTTAAAAACGCTCGCTTTTCAAAATGTGACAGCGACCATGGGTACACAATCTGCCAACTACGACCAAAACACCCATTGGGATGCAAAAGCGTTGGCTTTTAACGCCAGTTATCTCATGAATGAGACGCTCTATTTTATGGTGCAGCATGAGCAGGTGTATGCAACGGGCGACCTTGGCACTGCAGCCGGTGAGTATAATACCCGTGGCCCGTTCGTGGGCGCTGGCTATAGAGCTCCAGTAAATTACACCAAAGATTTCTATTTCCAGTTCTTAATCGGTGATCTTGAGACTGAAACCTATTCAGATAAGACACTCACCAATCAATCGGATAAAAACGCGATGGCGCTGCGTTTTGGCATCAAAAATTATAGCTCTGAGAAGTTGCTGATCGATACATGGATAGAGCGAACGGATGCTGAGGGTGACACTGCGCACAGCCTAGGCAGAAGCTACAACCTCCTACTGGGTACCCGCGTGCTTGTTGGCGGTGCTGTCGATTATAACTTCGACGCCCAAGAGTTTGGATGGGGACTTACCTTCACACTCGGTCTGTAAAAACCTTGTTAAAACCGATAGCCCACCTACAAAGGTGGGCTTTTCAAGCACAAGGGATGCACGCTCGGTTTTTAATATCCAAACCAAAATTAACAGATAGCCACCCTCGTGGAGAAATTTGTTCTTCGTAATTGGAACCCCGTCAGACAGTCAGAATAAACTAGCCAATAACGAGTCTTTTCAAAGTCTGTTAAATGATGACAGCTGTTTGGTGACCATATCAAAGCAGCTACATTTAGCCGACCAGTTTTCGCCACAGACATAAATGGGGTGGCTATTGTTGTACCCAAAAAGAGATTGAAGCCCTAAAATGTAATAGATTGGCAGAGTACGATGA
>CAJXZL010000027.1 GCA_913063165.1 uncultured Saccharospirillaceae bacterium
AGTTTAATGGTCTTGAGCGTATCGATAGAGGGTAGGCTAGGACCTAGATATAGGAAAATAGCGCTAAAAACCATGGCGATGCCGCATAGAATGGCAAAAATAGACCAAAATATTGCCCGGATGCTAGCAAAGATAAATCTCATGTTTTTCCTATAAAATGAACGAGTTAACAGTTAATGGTTGCGTTTCATATCATATTATACTGCTATTTGCTTATGAGAACACATTGCGGATTAGGTTGCACTGGTATCTAATACCTAAAGTAAATACCGACAAAACCTATGTAAGTGTCGGTTTCAGATAGGAAAATACGTGTGATTAGTCTCTTCAGGAACAAGGATAACATCGTACTGGGCGTAGATATAAGTTCTACTTCGGTGAAGTTGTTAGAGCTAAGTCAAAATAGTGACGGGTATCGCGTCGAAAGCTACGCGGTGGAACCGTTGCCAGAAAACGCTGTTGTTGAAAAAAACATCAACGAAGTTGAAGGCGTGGGCGAAGCTATTGCCAAGGTAGTTGCCAAGACCAAGACCAAGATAAAAAAGGGTGTTGTGGCCGTTGCTGGCTCGGCCGTTATTACCAAAACCATCGAAATGACCGCCGGCCTGACTGACGAAGAGATGGAAACCCAAATTATTGTTGAAGCGGATCAGTACATTCCTTATCCGCTTGACGAAGTTGCCCTAGATTTTGAACAGCTTGGCCTCAAAGCGGGCAGCGAAACTATGGTAGAGGTGTTGCTTGCAGCGTGCCGACGTGAAAACGTTGAGTTGCGAGAAGACGCCTTGGCGTTAGGCGGCTTGCAGACCAAGATCGTCGATGTCGAAGCCTTCGCTTTAGAACGTGCCTTCCAGTTATTGATGCCCCAATTTGACGAAGTCGATGGTGACATTACGGTTGCTGTGTTGGATATCGGACACACCATGACCAGTTTGAGCGTATTGAACAACGGCAAAACCATTTACACCCGCGAGCAGTTATTTGGTGGCAAACAGCTCACCGAAGAAATCATGCGTCGCTATAGCTTGTCGGTACAGGAAGCAGGCCTGGCGAAAAAACAAGGGGGCTTGCCGGATGACTACGGCCCAGAGGTGTTAGAACCTTTTAAAGAAGCGGTCGTGCAACAGGTGACGCGCTCCCTACAATTTTTCTTTGCAGCCAGTCAGTACAATGATGTCGATTATATCGTATTGGCCGGAGGCACCTCGTCCATTTCAGGCTTGGCCGAACTCATTCAAGACAAGATTGGTACCCCAGCATTGGTTGCCAACCCCTTTGCATCGATGACAGTGGGTAGCAAAGTCAACGCAGTGAATTTGATCAATGATGCACCTGCTCTGATGATTGCCTGTGGCTTGGCATTAAGGAGTTTCAGCAATGTCTAACATTAACCTGAGACCATGGCGCGATGAACGGCGCAAAGAGCGACAGCAGCAATATATTATCGTGCTGGTGTTTGTGGTGGTCGCGGCTGCGGCAGCGATGTTTACTTGGAATCAGCAAGTATCAGGCCTGATCAGTGACCAACGTCAACGTAATGCTTTCCTCAATCAGGAAATCAAGGCGCAGGAAAGCCGCATAGCGGAAATCAAAGACCTCCAAATCCAGCGCACCAAGTTGATTGATCGAATGACGGTGATTCAGCGATTACAGGGTGACCGTCCTATTATTGTGCGTATTTTCGATGAATTGGCGCGGACCCTACCCAATGGCGTTTACTTTGAGTCGCTTAGTCGAACGGGTGATGTCATTGCGATTAAAGGGGTCGCCGACAAGCCCAATAGCATCTCTGATTTGTTGCGTAATCTTGATAAATCGATTTGGTTTAAGGATGCCTTTTTGTCCAACATCAATGCGATCAAAGACGGATCAGGAGAAGCCACCGGAAATGGTTTCAATATTACCGTAAAACAGACCAAGCCAACCGCCGAACAAATTGCGGCTGATGGAGGTTCACGATGAACTTAAACGGGTTTGTAGACGGCTTCAAAAAATTCGATTATCAAAATATCGATTTCCAAAACATGGGATCATGGCCTGCGGGCATTAAGCTCATAGCGTGCTTACTGGTTGCAGCGGTTATTTCTGGCGCGGGTTACTGGTTTATCGTGAAGGACCAATATCTGATGTTAGATCGCGAAGCACGGTCGGAAACACAGCTGCGTGAAACCTATCGTCAAAAAGCCTTCCAAGTTGCTAACCTAGACGCCTATAAGTTGCAGTTGATGGATATGGAAGCAACATTTGGCACCCTGCTTGAACAGTTACCCAATGAAACTGAAATATCCGGTTTGCTAGATGACATCAACTTCACGGGCGTACAAAGTGGTCTGGATTTTGATTCGTTAGCGTTGGGCCAAGATACGGTTTCTGAATTGTTTATCGAAACGCCTATCGACATTGCAGCCCGCGGTGGTTATCACGAGTTGGGTACTTTCGTCAGTGGCCTGTCTGCATTGCCCCGAATTGTGACCCTACATGACTTTACCATTACCCGAACCGGTGCCGCGAGTAGCGACAGCCGGGCACCGCTCAGTGTGAAAGTGAAAGCCAAGACCTACCGTTACAAGCCAGGAGGAAGTTAATGAAACATTTAATCCTTCTTACATTGGCGTTGGTGCTGGCTGGTTGCTCTCAAGGTGATTACATGGCAGATCTTCGTGCCTATGTGGCGGAGGTTGACTCGAAGCCTAAGGGCAAGATCGAGCCGCCACCGGTATTTTTGCCCTATGAATTTTTCACCTACAGCGCTGTAAGTCTTCGAGCACCGTTTGAAATTCCTCTCGAAGTTGAGGTTGCTTCAGGTGAGCGACCACGCAGCAATGTGGTGCCAGATGACACCCGTTTGAAAGAAATTTTAGAAGACTACCGATTTGAATCCTTGTCTATGGTGGGGACGATTGCCAAAGCCGATAACGAATTATGGGCCTTGATAAAAGACGGTGATAACGATGTACACCGTATCAAGGTGGGTAATTACATGGGTAAAAACAACGGCAAAGTCTTTAACATCACCCTAACGCAAATAGATGTCATGGAAATTGTGCCAGATGGTCAGGGTGGTTGGTTAGAGCGACCACGTTCAATGATGTTGGCCGGAGTAGACAAATGAGCATAACCAAGTGGAATCAGAACTTTAGGAAATCTGTCATGCGTATTTTAGTAAAACTATTGCCACTGCTGGCCTGTATTATCCCGTTGGAGATGGCCTGGGCAGCCAATATCACCGCGATCAATTTCTCGGCATTGACCGGCGACAGAACAGAAGTGCGCTTGACCTTTGATGGTCAGCCACCAGAACCTACGAGTTATGCCATTGAGTCGCCCGCCCGTATCTCTATTGATTTTGCGGAAACAGGTAGCGACGTGGCGAAGTATTTCCCCATTGGCGCCGGGAATGCCCGCAGCGCAACCTTGGTGAGTGCTGGCAACCGCACCCGATTGGTTTTAAATCTTACCAATATCGTCCCCTATTCCATGGTGAGCGCAGGTAATACCGTGATTCTGCTGATAGGCGAAGCCTATGGCAATGAAATGCAGGCGTTGGCCAGTTCAGTACCAACACCGGTTGCTACCAGTGCTCCTGCAGCAGTTGTGCCTCAGTCCAACGATATCGAGTCCATTGATTTTAGACGTGGCGTGAATGGTGAAGGTCAGGTTGTGGTGACCTTTAGCAATGCCTCTGCCAATGCAGATATCCAAGAGATGGGCGGTAAGATTAGTGTCCGTATTCCTGGATTTAATCTGCCCAAGCGTTTGCAGCGTCGCTTTAACGTTGTAGATTTTGCAACCGCGGTCGACGCCATTGACGTCTACAAAGAAGGTCAGGACACCGTGATGTCCATTGAACCGAATGGCTTCCATGAATACTTGGCATACCAGACCGATAAAACCCTCACCATTGACGTGAAGGCCATTACTGAAGAAGAGCAAGAAAAACAGCGCACTGAAAAGTTCCCCTATAATGGCGAGAAGCTGTCGCTCAACTTCCAAGACATTCAAGTCCGTTCGGTATTGCAGTTGATAGCCGACTTTACCGGTTTGAACCTCGTGGCCAGTGACTCGATTGCCGGCAGCATCACATTACGCTTGAAAAACGTACCTTGGGATCAAGCATTAGACTTGGTACTAAAGACCAAAGGTCTCGGGCAGCGCCAGAATGGCAACGTATTATTGGTCGCGCCAGCTGAAGAATTGGCCGCTAGAGAAAAGCTCGAGTTGGAATCCAAAACCCAACTTGAAAAACTGGCGCCATTAACCACTGAATTTATTCAAATCAACTATGCCAAAGCAGCAGACATTGTTGCCATTTTACAGGCGCAGTCTGGTGGAGCGGCAGCCAGTGCAGATGCCGCTCAGGCCTCTGATCAGTCCAGTGGTTTGGTCTCTAACCGCGGTAAATTAGCGGTAGATGAGCGCACCAACACCATTATGGTCCGTGACACCGTTAGCAACCTTGAGAAAATACGCCAAGCCATCGCGATATTTGACGTACCTGTACGACAGGTATTGATCGAAGCGCGTGTGGTCGTAGCCCGCTCGCAAGTAGGTACTGATTTGGGTATTCGTTGGGGTGTATCAGGTGCGCCAGGCGATACAAGATTCTCTGGCTCGTTAGAGTCCAACACGGCAATCGGTAATGTCTTGGGCGCCAACGTGGCGACCAATATCAGCTACCCAGATGCCCTAGCGGTCAATCTACCGGTGAACAATACAGCCGCCTCATCATTGGCGGTGGGTTTCACCGCGCTCGATTATGTGTTGGATCTTGAGTTGTCCGCTATGGAGTCGAACGGTAATGCTGAAATCGTGTCACAACCAAAGATTTTAACGGCTGATGGCCGCACTGCGAGAATCTTAAGTGGTACCGAAATTCCGTTTACTAACGCCTCAGGTGAAACATCATTCCGTAACGCACTGTTGTCTCTTGAAGTGACGCCACAAATTACCCCCGACGGCCGATTGGTACTCGACCTTGAGGTGACTCAGGATTCTGTGGGTGACATTATTGGTGGCAACGTGAGCATTAATAAGAACCAGTTGAGCACGCAGGTATTGGTGAATAATGGACAGACCATTGTATTGGGCGGTGTGTTCCAGAGTCAGGATGTTGAGCGTATAGACAAGACCCCGTTCTTGGGCGATCTGCCTTACATTGGCAAGCTGTTCTCCCGTACCACGACCTCTACAGAGAAGAATGAACTGTTGATCTTTATCACACCAAAGCTAGTTGAAGAGCTACTTGCGGGCAGTTAATGCAGCAGAAATCGAACCTGTACTTAGTGGGTCCAATGGGGGCGGGAAAAACCACCATTGGACGCCATCTCGCCAAGGCAATGGGCTATGAGTTTTTCGATTCGGATGCCGTTATTGTAGACAATGCTGGTGCTGATATTCCCTGGATATTTGATATTGAAGGCGAAAGCGGCTTTCGCCAGCGTGAAGAACAGGTCATTGACCAGCTGACGTTAAAAAAAGGCGTGGTACTGGCCACTGGTGGTGGCGCGATCCTATCTGAAGACAACCGAAAGAATCTGCGAAGCCGTGGTGTCGTAGTCTATCTTCAAACATCCATACGCTTCCAACTGTACCGTACCCAAAAAGACAGCAATAGGCCGCTACTCCAACAGGGTGGTCGTAAAAAAGTGCTGACCGATTTGCTTGCGCTTCGAGGCCCACTTTACGAACAGACCGCCGACTTGATTGTGTCTACCGACAAATCTAGTCCCAAAAATATAGTGCAAGCCATCATTACCTTTATGGAAACACAGCCATGAGTCATAACGCCACCGTGGTACCCGTTGCTCTTGGTGACCGCAGCTATCCGATCGTCATTTCAACGCACCTGCTAGCGAATGATATTCGCCATGATTGGCTTGCAGATAAGATTCAAGGTGATGCGGTATGTATCGTCACCAATGAGACCATTGCGCCCTTGTATTTAGACGCGTTAAAGCGACACCTAACGGCCTACCAGGTGCATGAGATTATTTTGCCAGACGGTGAGGCATTCAAAAATTTAGACACCCTCAATCGCATCATTGATGGCCTATTAGAAAAGGGCCTAAACCGCCGCGTATGCTTAATTGCATTGGGCGGTGGTGTGATCGGAGATATGACCGGATTTGCTGCAGCGACTTATCAACGGGGTGTGGACTTTATTCAAGTGCCGACCACGCTATTATCACAGGTCGACTCCTCCGTGGGTGGCAAAACGGGTGTTAACCATCCGCGAGGCAAAAACATGATTGGGGCATTTAAGCAGCCGCGATCTGTGTTGATCGACACCGCCTCATTAAGCACACTGCCTGACCGCGAGTTTGCAGCAGGGATGGCAGAGGTCATTAAATATGGCTTAATATGGGATGCAGACTTTTTTGAGTGGCTAGAATCCCATGCTACCTTGTTGCAGCAACGTGATGCGTCAGCTCTGGTGGCTGTCATCGCACGTTCCTGTGAAATTAAAGCAAAAGTAGTGGCGGCGGACGAAACCGAACAGGGTATTCGCGCCATTTTGAATTTGGGTCACACATTTGGTCATGCAATTGAAGCGCACATGGGCTATGGTCAATGGCTGCATGGTGAGGCAGTAGCGGTCGGTATGTTGATGGCTGTGCGGATGTCAGCAGGTTTAGATGGTACCGATGTCTATGACCGTTTGAGTCGACTGCTGGCTGCATTTGACTTGCCCCTGTTGCCACCAGCAGGTATGACAAAAGCGAATTTTTTAACCTATATGGCTGTAGACAAGAAAAACATAACCCAGCATATTAGGTTGGTTTTACTGACATCACTTGGTGATGCAGAAGTCACGAGTGATTATTCAGCCGAGCGGTTGTCACAGGTTTTTGATTTTTATAATGCCTAGATGGCTAATAGCGAGGCATTGGGAGCAAAGAAATGGCTAAGGAACTGAATGCAAAAGTGTTAGACCGGTTCGGTTTAAGACGCGATCCATTCGAAAATGCCGATGCTTATAGCCCCGTGGGAAAGCGCCACGAGATTTTGGAACAAATGGTCCACCTGAGCCAATTCAGTAATTTGGTTATTGCCGTCATTTCGCCAGCAGGATTTGGCAAGTCTGTGCTCTACAAGATGCTAGGTAAACAACTGTCCTCTGAAAAAGATTTGATCGTTACTCAGTTTAGATTGATCAGCCGCGTGTCAGGCATGTCACTGTTACAGCGTTTGTCGGAAGCGTGGAAATTAGACGCGCCGTCTGTCAATCGTGAAACCCTATTAAGACAACTCCGCAATGACCAACTCAAGCGTTCCACCGTGGGGATACGCCACTGTATTCTTATCGATAACGCAGAGTTTATCGATCCCGATGGGTTGCAAATGCTCCACGCATTGACCACCGGTTTGCCTGAAGACCGCTCAATAGGGCTGGCGTTGTTTTGTCACGAAAGTGTGGTTGATTTACGCAGCATTTTTAAGCCGTCGGAGAGTCTTCATCTTATTCGCCTGCAAGTGCTAACCCAACGGGATGTGTATGCCTTTATCAAAGACCACTTCCGAATGGCAGGTGCCAAAAAAGGCGTGCCGATTACGCCAGAGGCCATTGAAAATATTGCCGTTGATTCTGAAGGCATACCAGCCAAAGTCATTGCCTTGACCCGAGAATATATGGTTGCACAGAGTGGTATGCCAATAGAGCGCATGGGCATACAGCTCACCAAGCCCCAGCGACTAGGCATTGCCATCATTGGCGGCGCTATTATCCTCGGTGGTATTTCCTTTTTGGTGCAGTCGCTGTTTTTTACTAGCACCACGATTAAACCTGCCAAGGTTGAGTCGGTTTCCCTTCCTGCACCCACGCCAAAACTCACTGATCCCCAAGTGACTGCGGCAGTGACCGCACCCGTGGCTCCAGAGGTAGTGGTGGTACCTAAAGTGATTGACGCGCCGTCAACATCGGTACCCATAGAGAGCAAGCCTGCACCTGTGCCGGAAATTGCGCCAACACCCGTTAAAACGATTGCCATTGAACCGCCTGTACCACCAACGCCTGTAGCACCGACGCCTGTAGCACCGACGCCTGCCGCCGCTGCGACTGTAACAACCCAAGCGCCAGAACCTACGCCAGTGACCAAGCCAATAGTGGCGACCAAGGCAGGTAAAACCACTGCAGCTGTATCACGTCCGTGGTTTATCAATGCAGCGCCTGGTGCCTATACCATTCAGATACTGGGGTCACACCAAGAAGTTGCGGTGCAAGCCTATATCGATGGCCAGTCGAATCCCGGTGACTTTGATTATGTGCGTAGCAGCCTCAATGGTGATGCTTGGTATGTGGTGCTATATAAGGTATTCGATACCAAAGACCAAGCCGTGAAGTTAATACCGACATTGCCAGACAGCATCAAGGCCAAGCAACCTTGGGTTCGCTCAGTTGGCAGCATCCGTCCCGACAACGGTTGAACACGTGGTCTGACCTGTCCGGCTGTGCCATTGCAGCCGGTTAGTGATTGATGGCTGAACCTTCTCGATATTCTTTCTTTTTGCATTTTTTTGCATTTTTTTGCGTTTATATGGCTTACCTAAGGGTGTGGCGGTGTCGGATGATATTTTGGCCTACCACCTATTCCATTTGGTTATATATTATCCATTATGGGTAAGCATATGTTATTTCATTGAGAGTTGTAGGCAACTGAGCTAAACTGCGCTGCCGCATAAGGGTATTGTGCTGGGACATGGGTTAGCAATTGATGCGTCGATTCTGGACAGCATTTATGGGTGAGATGGGAACCATGCGGGAGCGATGCCACGATGAATAAGGGTTTGTTTAATCGGGAAGAATTCCGAGATAACTGTGGCTTTGGATTGATGGCCCACATGCAGGGCACGCCAAGTCATGATTTACTAGAAAAAGCGATCGAATCATTAACCTGTATGACGCACCGTGGCGGTATCGCTGCAGACGGAAAGACAGGTGACGGTTGCGGTCTGCTCATACAAAAACCAGATGCTTTCTTGCGGGCAGAAGCCCGGCGTTTGTTCAATGTCAATGTGGGCTCGCGCTATGCCGTGGGCATGGTGTTTTTGTCGCAAGACGACAACGTGGCGGCACAAGGCCAAAAAACGCTGACCCAAACACTCACAGACCAAGGGCTGCAAGTTATCGGATGGCGCGATGTGCCAGTGAATGTCGATTGCCTTGGACCAATGGCCGTGGCGGTGATGCCGACGATACGGCAGGTATTTGTTCAAGGACCGACGCTGACCGAGCAGTCTTTTGCAGTAAAACTATTCAGTGCCCGTCGGTTGGCTGAAAAAGCCATGAAAGAAGACGCCTCCCATTTCTACGTGTGCTCATTGGCTGAAAAGGTCTTGTCTTACAAAGGGCTGATGATGCCTGTTGACCTCCCAAGCTTTTATCCTGACTTGGGTAGCCCCGAACTCAAAACCGCGATTGTGGTTTTCCACCAGAGATTTAGTACTAACACCATGCCGCTGTGGCCGTTGGCACAACCCTTTCGTCATGTGGCCCATAACGGCGAAATCAACACCATTTCTGGCAACCGCAACTGGGCACGTGCCCGCGAATCAAAATTCAAGACCGATCTGTTACCGAATTTAAAAGACCTGCAGCCGGTGGTGAACACCACAGGCTCTGACTCGTCTTCGATGGATAATATGTTTGAGTTGTTGCTCACCGGTGGTATGGACATATTCCGTGCCGTGCGCACCATGATTCCACCGTCTTGGCAGAACGTAGACCACCTAGACAATGAGTTGAAGGCCTTTTACGAAATCAACTCCATGCATATGGAAGCCTGGGATGGTCCGGCAGGTATTGTATTAACCGATGGGCGTTATGCCATGTGCCTGTTAGACCGCAATGGTTTGCGTCCAGCGCGTTGGATGATTCACACCAACGGCTATATTACCCTGGCCTCTGAAACCGGATCCTGGCCCTATGCGCCAGAAAATGTCGTGGCTAAGGGCCGTGTGGGTCCTGGCCGTATTGTGGCCATCGATACCCAAACCGGTGAATTCCTAGAAACCGAAGAAATCGATAACCGATTGAAGTCCCGGTATCCCTATAAGCAATGGTTGCGCAAAAACGCCATGCGCTTGCGTACCAATCTCGATTTGTCTGAAGAAGCCGATGGTGCTTCGATGTCACCTGACAAGCTGTTGGTCCATCAGAAACTCTTTCAGGTAACCCGTGAGGAGCGCGAAGAAATCCTGCGTCCCTTGGCAGAAATGGCGCAAGAAGCAGTAGGCTCCATGGGTGATGATGCACCGATGGCAGTGCTGTCGCAGCGCATTCGCCCCATATCTGATTATTTTAGACAGCAGTTTGCACAGGTAACCAACCCACCCATTGATCCGATTCGTGAATCGGTGGTGATGTCGTTGGAAACCTGTTTGGGACCTGAACGCAACCTGTTCAGTCCTTCTGAAGATGCGGCGCGCCGTTTGATTCTGGCGTCACCGGTATTGTCACCCCTTAAATACCAAAACCTGTTGCATAACGAGCGCCCTGAGTTCAGTCACAAGGTACTCGATGCCACCTACGATCCTGCAGGTTCGCTACAAGATGCCGTCGCGCATTTGGCGCAGCAAGCCGAAGATGCTTCTCGCGAAGGCTTTGCGATTGTGCTGCTAACCGATCGCAACATAGCAGGCGGCCGAGCACCCATTCCGGCTGCGATGGCAACCGGCGCGGTACACCACCGATTAACGGATACCGGTCTGCGATGCGACACCAATATCGTGCTAGACACGGGTGCAGTTCGGGACCCACACCAATTTGCCGTGGTCATCGGATTTGGCGCCACAGCGGTGTACCCCTATTTGGCCTATGAAGTGTTGGCTGACATGATTCGCAAGGGCGAATTGGCGGGTAACCCCATTGCGCTCTACAAGAGTTACCGCAAAGGTATCAACAAAGGCTTGCTAAAAATCATGTCCAAAATGGGCATATCGACCATTGCCTCTTATCGTGGTGCCCAGCTATTTGAAGCCATCGGCATTGCCGATGACGTGGTCGACCTGTGCTTTAAGGGCGTGCCGAGTCGCATTCAAGGCGCAGACTTTGCGTGGTTTGGTGATGAGCTAAAAGCCTTAACGGTTTTCGCCAACAAGAAATACAAGCCCCTGTTGGCCGGTGGCTTTCTGAAATATGTGCACGACAGTGAATACCACGCCTTTAATCCGGATGTGGTGCAGTCAATACAAAAGGCAGTGCAATACAATGATGCCGCGGCCTATCGTACCTTTGCCGGTTTGGTCAATGAACGGCACCCAGCGACCTTGCGTGACCTGATGCGTATCGTGCCCGGGCAGTCCATTCCCTTATCATCGGTTGAACCTGCTGAGGCCTTATTTACCCGTTTTGATACCGCAGCCATGTCCTTAGGCGCGCTGTCTCCAGAGGCCCACGAAGCATTAGCGGTGGCCATGAATGAACTGGGTGGCCGTAGTAACTCAGGTGAAGGTGGTGAAGATCCTGCACGGCACGGCACCATAAAACGTTCCAAAATCAAGCAGGTGGCATCGGGGCGATTCGGGGTTACCCCAGAGTACCTAGTCAGTGCTGAAGTGATTCAGATTAAAGTTGCCCAGGGTGCTAAGCCGGGCGAGGGTGGTCAGTTACCCGGTGGTAAGGTCAATAAGCTCATTGCACAGCTGCGCTATGCAGTGCCAGGCGTGACCCTCATTTCACCGCCGCCACACCACGATATCTACTCGATTGAAGATTTGGCGCAATTGATATTTGACCTAAAACAGGTCAATCCTCAGGCGCTCATTTCAGTGAAACTGGTATCAGAACCGGGTGTTGGTACCATTGCTGCCGGTGTGGCCAAGGCCTATGCCGATCTGATTACCATCTCGGGCTATGACGGTGGTACCGCTGCCAGCCCGCTCACCTCGATCAAACATGCAGGTTCTCCTTGGGAGCTTGGTCTCAGCGAAGCGCAGCAAACTTTGCGAGGAAACCAGTTGCGTGGTCGGGTGCGGTTGCAAACGGATGGCGGATTAAAAACGGGTCTCGACGTGGTGAAGGCAGCCATATTGGGTGCCGAAAGCTTTGCCTTTGGTACCGTACCCATGGTGGCCCTAGGCTGTAAATATTTGCGAATCTGTCACTTAAATAATTGCGCGACCGGTGTCGCAACGCAGAATGAATATTTGCGAGACAACCACTTTCGCGGCACGGTAGAAATGGTGAAGCACTATTTCCATTTTGTTGCTGAGGAAGTCCGAACGCTGCTAGCGGCCATTGGTGCGCCTAACCTTGAGTCCATCATTGGTCGGACAGAATTGTTAGAAGCCATCCCCAATCTCCCGGGTAAGCTAGGCAAGATTGATTTGGGCCGGATTTTGGCGGGAGATGCTGACTATGCAGATCAGCCTCGAACTTGTCAGATTGTGCATAACGAGCCGTTCGATAAAGGTCAGAAAGCCGAGTTCATGCTGCAGCAGCTATTACCAGCCATCCAAAACAAAACGGGCGGCACCTTCGATTTTGTCATCGGCAATTGTGACCGTTCGATTGGGGCGCGTTTGTCGGGTGAGATTGCCCGGCTGCATGGCAACCGTGGCATGGAAGACCATCCCATCACTTTGAACTTACAAGGAATAGCGGGACAAAGCTTTGGTGCTTGGAACGCCGGTGGTTTGAACCTGTCGTTGGCAGGCGACGCGAATGACTATGTGGGTAAAGGCATGACTGGCGGCACGATTTCATTGCGGCCGCCACAACAGTCTGCATTCAGTACCCAAGAGACCCCCATTATGGGCAACACCTGTTTATACGGTGCCACTGGCGGGCGGCTGTATGCGGCTGGACGGGCAGGTGAACGTTTTGCTGTGCGTAACTCGGGCGCCATTGCGGTGGTCGAGGGCGCGGGTGAGCACTGCTGTGAATATATGACCGGTGGCATGGTGGCGGTACTGGGAAAAACTGGCGGCAACTTTGGCGCAGGCATGACCGGTGGTTTCGCTTATGTGTTGGATTTAGAGCGCAGCTTTTTTGACCGCTACAACCGAGAGCTGGTCGAAATCCACCGCATCGGCAGTGAGAGCATGGAAGACTATCGTAAGTATTTGGTCGATACCATTCATCGCCATGTTGAAGAAACACAAAGTGCTTGGGGCGCGGAGTTATTGGATAACTTCGATGACTATGTCAGCCGGTTTTGGTTGGTGACGCCTAAGGCTGCAAGTTTGGATCATCTGCTCAGCGCCACGCGCGCGCGACCAGAATGATGCGGTTGAATTGAGGGTGACGCGATGAAATATTCACAGGTGAATAATGACTTTCAGTTCATTGAGGTAAAGCGCCAAGACCCCAATAAGACGGGGCTGCGGCAGCGAAAGACCGAATTTATTGAAATTTACGAGCCCTATTCAGAAGC
Source organism: uncultured Saccharospirillaceae bacterium (assembly GCA_913063165.1). Lineage (GTDB taxonomy): Bacteria > Pseudomonadota > Gammaproteobacteria > Pseudomonadales > Natronospirillaceae > CAJXZL01. Next base: position 13,374 of record CAJXZL010000027.1, read on the forward strand.
CGAAGTGTCGAGTCAGTCGGCACGCTGTCTGGAGTGCGGTAATCCCTATTGTGAATGGAAGTGTCCAGTACACAACTACATTCCCAATTGGTTAAAAATGGTCGCGGAAGGACGGATTAAAGAGGCCGCCACCCTCAGCCACCAAACCAACTCATTGCCCGAAGTCTGCGGCCGTGTCTGTCCGCAAGACCGACTGTGCGAAGGGGCCTGTACCCTAGAAGACGGCTTTGGTGCAGTCACCATTGGTGCCATTGAAAAATATATTACCGACACCGCGATGGCCATGGGATGGGAGCCAGATGTCTCGGGCGTGACCTGGACCGATAAGCGCGTTGCCGTGATTGGTGCCGGCCCTGCGGGATTGGCTTGTGCCGATGTGCTGGTCCGAAATGGGGTTAAGGCCGTGGTGTTTGATCGTATGCCAGAAATTGGCGGCCTGCTGACCTTTGGTATTCCAGAATTCAAGCTTGAAAAGAGCGTGATGGCGAATCGCCGTAAAATATTCAAAAAGATGGGTGTCGAGTTCCGACTGAACACCACCATTGGTGACGACGTGCAGATGTCGCATCTGATGAAGCACTACGATGCGGTCTTTATGGGCATGGGTACCTACCGCTCAATGAAGGGTGGTTTTGAGGGCGAAGACCTACAGGGTGTTTACGAAGCCTTGCCCTATTTGATCGGTGCGGTAAACCACAACCAAGATTATAAAATGGCCGACTATCCGCACATCGACCTTAATGGCAAACGTGTTGTGGTGTTGGGTGGTGGTGATACCGCCATGGATTGCAACCGCACAGCAATTCGACAGGGAGCCAGTTCCGTCATCTGCGCCTACCGCCGTGATGAGGCGAACATGCCTGGCTCACGCAAAGAAGTGGCCAACGCCAAAGAGGAAGGTGTGTCCTTTCAATTTAACCGACAACCCGTGGCTTTGGTCGGCACACAGGGTCAGGTTACCGGTGTCAAAATGGTGACCACCACCTTGGGTGAGCCGGATGATGCTGGTCGACGCCGCCCGGTAGTGGTTGACGGTAGCGAAGAAGTGATTGAAGCCGATGTGGTCTTGATCGCTTTTGGATTTGAAGCGGAACCACCAGAATGGTGCGACAGCCAAGACATCCAGCGCGACGAATGGCGGCGTGTGGTAGCGCCTGAGAAACAAGATTTTGCGTTCCAAACCAGCAATCCCAAAGTATTTGCTGGTGGTGATATGGTGCGTGGCTCCGACTTGGTGGTCACCGCCATCTATGAGGGACGAAAGGCTGCCGAGGGTATTTTGGACTATTTGGCAGACTAAATAGTGCCTGCGGTTGGGCAACTTGACAGTCTCTAACTGCTTTAGCGCAATGAATTGGCGCTTGGCACTTTGGTAACACGGCTGATCAATGTACAATCGCCGGCATTATTTTATAGGGATATCTCTCATGTCTGAACTGAAGAATGACCGTTTTTTAAGAGCCTTAATGCGACAGCCTGTAGATCGCACACCCATTTGGATGATGCGTCAAGCTGGCCGTTATCTGCCTGAATACCGTGCAAGCCGCAGCCAAGCGGGCGATTTTATGAGCCTGTGCAAGAATGCAGACTTGGCCTGTGAAGTCACCATTCAGCCATTAGACCGCTTCCCATTAGACGCTGCTATTCTGTTTTCAGACATCTTGACGATTCCTGATGCACTGGGTTTGGGTCTGTATTTCGAAACGGGTGAAGGTCCGCGATTCAAAAAGACCATCCGCACAGAGCAAGATGTTGCCAACCTCGGTATCGTCAATACAGAAACTGATTTGGATTACGTGCTAAAAGCCGTGTCGACCATTCGCCATGAATTGAATGGCCGTGTGCCATTGATTGGTTTCAGTGGTAGCCCATGGACCTTGGCAACCTATATGGTCGAAGGTGGCAGTTCTAAAGACTTCCGTCATGCAAAAGCCATGTTATACGGGCAGCCAGACGTGATGCATGAATTGCTTCATAAGTTGGCGTTGTCGGTGACTGACTACCTCAACAAGCAAATCTTGGCAGGCGCACAAGCGGTGCAGATTTTTGATACCTGGGGCGGTGCGCTGGCACACAATGCTTACCTAGAATTCTCATTGAAGTACATGAAGCAGATCGTAGACGGCTTGATCCGTGACCATGATGGTCGTCGTGTACCCGTTATCCTATTTACCAAGGGTGCTGGCCAGTGGCTAGAAGCCATGGCAGATACCGGTGCAGATGCATTGGGCTTGGATTGGACAACTGATATTGCCGACGCGCGTCGTCGTATCGGCGACAAAGTGGCGCTGCAGGGCAACATGGATCCATCCGTGCTGTACGCCTCACCAGCCAACATCCGTGCAGAAGTGAAGCGTATTCTAGATGGCTATGGTCAGGGTACTGGACACATCTTCAACCTAGGTCACGGTATCCATCAGTTTGCTGATCCAGCGCACGCGAAGGCATTCGTTGAAGCGGTTGTTGAATTGAGCCCAGAGTACCACCGATAAGGTCGACACCTGTCCCGTGGTGGCCACCGTGTCACCATGGGTATGTTCAATCACAGGGTTACTCGCATGACTGATAGTCTCCATTGTCCACTGTGTCAACAACCCCTCACCACCTGTCATGCCGTAAATGGTAGCGCATTGTCGTCGTGCTGGTGTATGGCGACCGGACAACCATTTCCTCCCGCCTTGCTCGATCAGGTACCAACCGCTTTGCGAGACAAAGCCTGTATATGTCAGCGCTGTGTAGACGCCTATCATGCGACATTGGATTGAGATGTTTCCGCAGGCAAGTTTGTAATATAATGTCCCCCGTTACATTGGCTATGAGATCACTATGACAGCAGACCATCAAACACCCGGTACCCTATATGTCATTGCCGCGCCCTCAGGTGCTGGTAAAAGCAGCTTGGTGAATGCCCTGATAAAGCGTTTGTCATTCGTGTATTTATCCATCTCCCATACCACCAGAAAACAACGGCCCGGCGAAGAAGAAGGCGAACATTACCATTTTGTCTCAAAGCCTGACTTTGAAAGCATGGTGACCCAGGGGCAACTGTTAGAGCATGCCCAGGTTTTTGGTAATTACTACGGCACTTCTCAGGCTTATGTCGAAGGTGAGTTGCGCAATGGCCATGATGTCATTTTAGAAATTGACTGGCAGGGTGCGCAGCAAATACGACGGGCCATGCAACACACCCGCAGTATCTATATCGTGCCGCCTTCGCGTGATGCGTTGCAAGAGCGATTGGAAAAGCGGTCTCAGGACAGTGCCGATGTGATTCAGGGACGTATGGAAGAAGCCGTCAATGAAATGTCGCATTACAATGAATTCGATTATTTGGTCGTTAACGACGATTTTTATAAGGCGTTAGATGAACTCTGTTCGATTTTTGTGGCAGAACGTCTGCAAATATCAAAACAGAGCCAAAGGCACCAGAGTTTGTTGGTGCAGCTCTTGTCTTAATTTTAAAAACAAGTAAACTGCGCGGTTCAATTTTTGACCGCTGACTGATAGCACTGGAGAAAGTGATGGCACGAGTGACCGTTGAAGACTGCCTAGAGCACGTAGACAATCGATTTGAACTGATCATGGTAAGTTCAAAGCGTGCACGTCAATTGGCGAATGAAGGCGCTGAGCCTTTGGTTCCAGCAGAAAACGACAAGCCTACCGTTTTGGCATTGCGTGAAATTGCTGCAGGCTTGATAAACGCCAGCATTTTGACTGAAAAGAAAGACGCGTAATTCCCACTTTTAGGCGTTTTTAGGCGCCTGTCTATTGTTGCATCGGACAAAACGCTGGATATATCCAGTGCTAAATTGCTCCACAAACCGATGCAACAATCTTATTTTTTAAAAAATCTGCAATAAGTCTCTACTCTGGTTCGGAATAGCCTTAAGATTAGCCTATTGATTTTCTATAGGTTTTTAGCGGCTGTGCTACCCACCCTCGATAAAGTTGTCAGTAGAATTGATTCATTTTTAGAACCAGAACAGGTTCGATTGGTGAAGCGCGCCTATTATTTTGCTGAACAGGCACATGATGGGCAGTTTCGTCGCTCTGGCGAGCCCTATGTGACCCATCCCTTGGCTGTTGCCGAAATTCTATCTGACATGCGCATGGACCATCAGAGTCTTATTGCCGCCCTGCTTCATGACGTCATCGAAGATACCCCAGTCACCAAAGCTGCTATTGAAGCGCAGTTTGGCCAAGAAGTTGCCGGATTGGTCGATGGTGTGACCAAGTTGACGCATCTAGAGTTCGAAACCAAAAAAGAAGAGCAGGCCGAGAACTTTCAAAAAATGGCATTGGCCATGGCTGATGACATTCGGGTGATTCTGGTGAAACTGGCTGACCGCTTACACAACATGCGTACGCTGGGGGCCATGCCGCCGGTAAAAAAGCGCCGTATTGCGCGAGAAACCTTGGATATTTACGCACCCATTGCCTTGCGTTTGGGTCTGAACGAAACCCGTATAGAGTTAGAAGACCTGTGTTTTAAAGCCATATTCCCGATGCGTTCACGGTTTATTGAGGCCGCCGTTAAAAAATCACGCGGCAACCGAAAAGAGTTGATAGAACAAGTGAAGTTGGCATTAGAAAAGCGTTTGCAGGCCGATGGATTAAGTGGCCGCATTATCGGCCGTGAAAAACACCTGTATAGCATCTATCAGAAAATGCGCACTAAGGAAGTGTCTTTTCAAGAGATTATGGATGTGTACGGCTTTCGCATTATGACCGACAGTGTCGACAGCTGTTATCGGATTTTGGGCTCGGTACATAACCTCTACAAGCCAATTCCTGGTCGGTTTAAAGATTATATCGCCATACCCAAGGTGAATGGCTATCAATCGCTTCACACCAGTTTGCAGGGTATGAACCAGATTCCTATCGAGGTTCAGATTCGCACCGAAGACATGGAAGTGATGGCCAACAATGGTATTGCGGCCCACTGGTTGTACAAGAGCGGCAGTGTTGCAAGTAATTTGAGTCACACACGTGCCCGTGCTTGGGTAAAAGGCTTGCTGGAAATGCAGCATCAAGCCGGCAACCCGATCGAGTTTATTGAAAACGTCAAAATCGACCTGTTCCCCGACGATATCTACGTGTTTACCCCAAAAGGCCGCATTATGGAGCTACCTCGTGGGGCAACAGCCATTGACTTTGCCTATGCGGTACACACCGATATTGGGAATAGTTGCGTGGGTTGTTTGGTCAATAAGAAGACCGCCCCGCTGAGTCAAGCACTGGAAAGTGGCGACACCATCAAGATTATGACCCTACCCAATGCCCAACCCAGCGCCACCTGGTTGAGCTTTGTGGTTACCGGTAAGGCACGCGCCGCTTTACGTCACTATCTAAAGAACCGTCAACGCAGCGAGTCGATCACCCTTGGGCGACAATTCTTGGATCAGTCATTGGCTTCGATGGGGACCCAATTGCAGTTGGTGAGTAATGACCGTATAGCAAAACTGGTAAGTAGTTCAGAGTTCTCCGATTTTGACGACTTGCTAGAAGACATTGGTTTGGGCAATCGCATGGCCTTTATTGTGGCGAAGAATTTGGCTGAACCCTCGTCTGATCATCCGGTAGGGCAGATGCAGGCGATCAATATCAGTGATTCAGACAGCATGACTTTGAAATACGCGAAATGTTGTCGCCCCATTCCCGGCGATCCGATATTGGGTATCATCAGTGCTGGCCGCGGCATGGTCGTTCACCTAGATAGTTGTAAAAACATTTTGGATCAGCGACGGGATGCCAATAAATCAGTGCCCCTGCGCTGGGATGCCGAAATGAAAGGTGAATTTTTGGCGGAGTTGCGTATCGCGGTACATAACCAACGGGGTGTCATTGCGATGCTTGCCAGCGCAGTAGCGGCGGCGGATGCCAACGTTGAAAGCGTCACTATCCTTGAGAAAGATGCATCGACGGGCCAAATACATCTGACGGTAGCGGTCACTGGGCGTAACCATTTATCACGGGTTATGCGTAAAATCCGTCAGTTAAAACCCCTGATCAAGGTTAGCCGCAGCAAAGGGTAATATCCCTGCAGGGCCGACCTTGCGTTGATGGCTATCGCACCAAGCGATAACAGGGTTCGTAGGTCGCGCCTCCAGGTAGCTTCATTCGGTCGTGGGCGACAAAGTCTGCCAACAAATCATCCAATGCTGACATGATGCTGGGGTCGCCTTGAATATCAAAGGGCCCTAGTTTTTCAATCGCCAAGATGCCTTCTTCTTTGACATTACCAGCCACAATTCCCGAAAACACCCGCCTTAAATTGGCTGCCAATTCATGTACCGGAATGTCATGTGATAGCGTCAATGTGCGCATGTTGTCGTGGGTCGGATCAAAGGGCGTCTGAAAAATCAGATCGATGGTCAGCATCCAATTGTAATGAAACGCGTCGTTGTGCTGTATGCGATAGGCCGTCACGTCTTTGAGGCCCTGCGCCATTACCTGCGCCACTTTTTGTGGGTCATTGATAATGATTTGGTAGCGTGATTGGGCTTCAGCACCCAAGGTGAGGCCGACAAAGTCATTGAGTTTTTCAAAATAATGGTGCGATGTTTCAGGACCGGTTAGCACCAAGGGGAAGGGGATGTCTTTATTGTTGGGGTGCAACAAGATCCCGAGCAAATACAGCAATTCTTCCGAGGTACCGGGGCCGCCGGGAAATATAATAATGCCGTGTCCGAGGCGGACAAAGGCTTCGAGACGTTGCTCGATATTGGGCATGATGACCAATTCGTTGACGATTGGGTTGGGCGCTTCCGCCGCAATGATGCCAGGCTCCGTTAAACCCAAATACCGAGCATTGTGAGTGCGCTGTTTGGCGTGGGCAATGGTTGCGCCTTTCATGGGGCCTCGCATGGCGCCAGGTCCACAGCCTGTGCAAATGTTCATGTGACGAAGGCCCAATTCATGTCCGACATTTTTGGTGTACTTAAATTCAACGTCGCCAATGGAATGGCCGCCCCAACACACCACCAAGTTAGGCTCTACGCCTGGGCGAAGCGCGCGTGCGTGACGCAAAAACCGAAATACCTGATTGGTAATGGCCAGGGAGTTGTCAGCCACAACGTCATGAGGGAATGCCGATTGGCTATACAAAATATCCCGTAAGGCACTAAACAGCATTTCTCGGGTCGAGGTAATAATCTCCTCATCCACGAAGGCATCTGCTGGCGCCTTGGTCAGGTGCATACGGATACCGCGATCCTGTTGCTCAAGTTCAATGGCAAAATCGGGATAGGCTTCAAGAATGGTCTTGGCATTATCGACATCCGATCCTGTGTTCAATATTGCCAAGGCGCATTGACGAAACAACCGGTAGGTGTCGGTGTTGCTAGAAGCAGTGAGCAGCAACACTTCAGACTGAGACAGGGTTTCAAGACTGCCAATGGGCGACAGAGAGGCATCTTTAACAGGGCGCTGGGCCATATTGTTCATAGGGTATCCTTTTGGGGTAACTGATCGCGATATCCAGTACGAAAATCGGGGTATTGGCAGGTGAATGCCAAAGACTCAAACAGTATCGAGCGGCATTTCTTACCCTTGGGTGGCTGGATCTCGGCAGCAGGTTTTGCCGCCACACCGAGTTGTTCACGACACCAGGTTAGTACATCAGCCATGTCGGCGCCCTCACCATCAACACCAATAACGCGCGGCGGCAGGGGCGTCTCTGTTAGACAGCGCTGCACCAAATGGCGACAGAGGCTGGCCGCATCCGCAATATGGATGCGATTGGTCAGGTAGCCCGGCTGACACCAAGCGCCTTGCTTGGCCAAAGACAGCATACGTTCTCGCTGGGGGCCGTAAATACCACCCAGTACTAAGGCGCAGTCGCCAGCGGCTAGGTACTGCTCTGCGTCCAACAAGGCCTCTCCAGCCCAATCAGCGGGTTCAGCAGGGCTGTTTTCATCTATCCATTCGGAAACGTTCTGTCCAAAGATACGGGTGCTACTCACGAAAATGGCGCGGTCTGCTTGGATGGCTTGTCGGGCACGCGCAAAACCCAGCGGATAGGCGCTTTGATAGCCTTCTGGTGTCCGCTGATCGGCTGCAACGGCATAGACCAAACAATGACAACGCAACCCCATCGCCGCCAGCGCATCACCATGGAGGTCAGTCGCCAGCGTCGGGTAATCCCGCTCAACGCGCTGTCTTCGTATGCCCAAGACCTGAAGTCCAGACGCGTGACAGGCTGCTGCAACCCGGTGCCCCAAGTCGCCTAAACCCACAATGATCAAATCCCACTTCGTTGTATTGTCCATTTGCTTTATCTTTGACCCATGAATGTGAATATACTAACTGAACTCACGCCAATCTGTTTCGATATTTTAGCAGATCAACCTAGGGAAGCGGTTGTCTAAACAGGCTGCAGCAACACCCCATGACAGGAGACTGATGCATTGAATAACGTCACTGCGACACCATCGCAACGTCAGTCGCTGTTGCAGCGCGACCTCACGTCTTTGAAAGGAGTGGGCGCGAAGGTGGCTGAAAAACTGCAGGCCATGGGATTGCATGCCGTTCAAGATCTGCTATTCCATTTGCCCTATCGGTATCAAGACCGCACGCGAATTGCCCAGCTGGGCGGTCTGGTGCCTGGACAGTCGGTTGCGGTAGATGTGCGGGTACGGGCTGCCGATGTGGTATTTGGTAAGCGACGCGCCTTGCTGGTTCGGGCAACTGATGGCACCGGCCTAATCAGTCTGCGGTTCTTTCATTTCAATCAGACCCAAAAGAACCAATTGGCGATGGGGCAGCGGTTGCTGTGTTTTGGGGAAATTCGTCCGGGTCCTACTGGACTGGAAATGGTGCATCCAGAATACCGTGTCTTGCAGCCAGACACCCCCTATACGCCAGAACAAACCCTAACGCCTTGGTACCCAACGGCAGAAGGCGTGCAACAGTTGCGTATTCGGGATTTGGTCGGACAGGTACTGCCGCTGCTGGCGCACTTGGAGGACTGGATCCCTGAGCGGTATCTGCAGCATGCCGGATTGCCGGATCTGAAAACAGCGCTCTATACCCTCCATAAGCCAGCACCCGATGCAGATACTGAACAGCTGTTGTCAGGCACACACCCCGCGCAACAACGCTTGGCATTGGAAGAGTTATTGGCGCACCACTTGCGGTTACGACAAACCCGCAGTGCACAGACACAGTGGCGAGCCCCGCCAATGCAAGCAGACAGCGTACTGACCGCGCAAGCGCTGGGCCAGCTACCCTTTTCTCTGACGGGTGCGCAGTCGCGCGTGTTGTCAGAGATTCGCCAAGACATGGCACAATCTTATCCCTTGTCGCGTTTGGTACAGGGTGATGTGGGCTCTGGAAAAACCGTTGTGGCGATGCTGGCGGGTCTACAGGCGGTAGCCAGTGGCCACCAGTTCGCGTTAATGGCACCGACTGAAATATTGGCCGAACAGCATGCTGCGACACTGCGCGCTTGGCTGACGCCCTTGGGTATTCAACTGGTGTGTTTGACCGGTAAGCTCACCAAAAAAGTAAGGGATAGCCAGTTGGCACAGATTGCTTCGGGCCAGGCACAAGTCATCGTCGGCACCCACGCCTTGTTTCAACCTCAGGTGGTATTTGCCAGTTTGGCCTTTATTGTGATCGACGAACAACACCGCTTTGGGGTCGATCAGCGGTTGGCATTACGGGCAAAATCCGAAGCCAAAGGCTGGGTGCCCCACCAATTGGTAATGACGGCCACACCAATTCCCAGAACGCTGGCACAGAGTCTTTATGCTGATATGGATTACTCAGTGATCGACGAATTACCGCCGGGACGACAGGATATTATTACCCGCGTCATGAGCCACCAGCGGCGTCAAGATTTGATCGACCGTGTGTCGGACGCTTGTGGGCAAGGCCGCCAAGTCTATTGGGTGTGTACACTCATTGAAGAATCTGAAGAATTACAGTGTCAGGATGCTGAAGAAACCGCCCAATCCTTGCGTGTCTCGTTGCCCAATGCCCGCATAGGATTGATTCATGGTCGCATGAAACCCAATGAAAAATCCGAGGTAATGGCTGCTTTTAAAGCCCATGCATTGGATGTGTTGGTGGCTACCACGGTCATTGAAGTGGGGGTTGATGTGCCTAATGCCACCGTGATGATTATTGAAAATCCTGAACGCCTGGGCTTGTCGCAGTTACACCAGTTGCGGGGGCGAGTGGGTCGAGGCGCGCAGCAAAGCTTTTGTTTGATGCTGTATGGTGAAAAGGTATCCGCCATCGCCAAACAAAGGTTGTCAGTATTGCGCGAAACCCAAGATGGTTTTGTAATTGCCGAACAAGATTTGCAGTTACGGGGGCCTGGTGAATTATTGGGCACGCGACAAACGGGGCTGCAACAGTTTCGGATGGCCGATTTGCAGCGGGATATGGGGCTGCTACCAGAGGTTCAACGCTTGGCCGCGTTGTTACTGGCCGAACATCCCGAACGCGTACCCCTGCTGATCGCCCGATGGCTATCGCAGGGTGAAAAGTACGCATCCGTATAGACAGGCGATTACAAGGCCAAAATGGCATCCATTTCAATCATCACACCCTTGGGCAACGCTGACACTTCAACCGCAGCACGGGCAGGATAGGGCGCAGTAAAGTACTGGGCCATAATCTCATTGACCGTTGCAAATTGACTCAGATCCGTCATGAAAATATTCAGTTTGGCAACGGTAGCCAACGAGCCGCCCGACGCTTCAGCGACGGCGCTGAGGTTTTTAAATACCTGATGTGTCTGTTCAGCGAAGCCGCCAGCTACCACTTCCATGGTGTCTGGAACCAATGGGATTTGACCGCTCATGTACACGGTTTCACCGACCTTTACGGCCTGAGAATAAGTACCAATCGCAGCAGGCGCGTCATTCGTGGAGATAATCTGTCGGTTGCTCATATTCAATTCCTAAAAAAGATGACCCTAGGGGATAAAAAATAATTACCAGATAGTATGCACGGTATATTATGAACATTCACCGCAACTTTCCATGAGATAACACCATGAGCGTAAATGAAAATGCCGACATCTATAACATTGACCACTGGAGCAATCGCTATTTTAGCCTCAATGACCGCGGTGATGTTGCGGTCAATGTGAAGTCAGCCGGTAATTCCTGTGCTTTGCCTGACATAGTAAAGGCGGCCTTGGAACAGGATTTGGAGCTGCCCTTGTTAGTGCGCTTCCCGCACATCCTGCATGACCGTGTGCGATTGCTGAGCCAAGCCTTTGCTTCGGCCATCGACTATTTTGAATATCAGGGTAGTTACACCCCCATTTACCCCATTAAAGTGAACCAACAGCGACGCGTGGTTGAAGAGATAGTGAATGGCCAGTTGGCCTGTTTAGAGCCTCGGCGGTTGGGATTGGAAGCGGGCAGCAAGCCTGAATTAGCGGCCGTATTGACCCAAGCAGGGCAGGCTCCGGCAACCATTGTTTGTAATGGCTACAAAGACCGCGACTATATTGAACTGGCATTGATGGCTGAAAAGTTAGGTCACAAAACCTATATTGTGATCGAGAAGTCAAACGAGCTGGCGCATGTGTTACGCATCGCAGAACAACTCAACGTCAAACCCCGTATCGGTGTGCGCGCTCGCCTGGCCTCTATGGGCAAGGGCCACTGGGAAAATACCGGTGGCGACAAATCAAAATTCGGCCTCACAGCGACCGAAATTATGAAGTTAATTGATCGATTGAAGGCCCATGATCAGCTAGACAGCTTGCAGCTTCTGCATTTTCATTTGGGCAGCCAAATTGCCAATATCCATGATATTCAAATGGGACTTTTGGAATGTACGCAGTTTTTTGTACAGCTTCACCATCAGGGTGTGGCCATTAGCACTGTGGATGTTGGTGGTGGTTTGGGTGTCGATTACGAGGGCACGCGTTCACGCAGTACCTGTTCGATGAACTATTCCGTTGAAGAGTACGCCCGTCAAGTGGTCCGTGCGTTTTCACAGGCTTGCTTACAACATGATTTGCCACACCCGACGCTATTAACTGAATCGGGCCGTGCGGTCACCGCACATCATGCGGTGTTGATTGCGGATGTGATCGACCAAGAAGTAAAAGAAGGCAAGGTGCCCGAGTTTGAGCACAATGGCGATCAGCCGTTGTTGGAGGCGCTGTGGGAGTGTCACCAAAATTTGTTGGCGGGCGAACATGCGGTCATGGAAATCTACCACCAAATCAGCGCAATCCAAGAGCAGGCAAAACAAACCTTTTCAATTGGACAGATGTCACTAGATGACCGCGCCAAGGTTGAGCAGTTTATTGTGCATTTGTCTTTGGCGATACAGCAAAAGCTCGACCCAGCCAAGCGCAGCCACCGTCCAGTATTGGACCACCTCAATGAAGTGTTGGCTGATAAAATATTTGTCAATTTCTCCTTATTTCAATCCTTACCTGATGTGTGGGCCTTGGGTCAGATTTTTCCGGTGATGCCGCTAACAGGTTTGGACAAGCCTATCGGGCGTCGTGGTGTTATTCAGGACATTACCTGTGACTCAGATGGCCGCATAGACCAGTATGTGGATGATGAGGGCATTGAATCGACCTTGCCTCTGCCATTGATGGTCGATGGTGTCTCGCCGCTGATTGGTTTCTTCATGGTGGGTGCCTACCAAGAGATTCTTGGCGATATGCATAACTTGTTTGGGGATACCGATTCGGTGGACGTGTACTTTGATGATGCAGGTGTGATGAAGTTAAAGCATGCGCAACGTGGAGATACCATGGCCAAGGTATTGGCCTATGTCGACTTCAATGCCGACGTCATGCAGGATCGCTTCAGGCAGCAGGTTGCTCAGAGCAATTTAGACCCAGCCACGCGTGAGCAATTTATCGAGATGTTCGGCAATAATTTTAGCAAGCGTACCTATTTGAAGAGCCAGTAATCTGGAATAGCAGGCAAAAAAATAGCGGGGAAACCCGCTATTTTTTTGAACAGAGGAATTACTTGTTTACAGCTTCTTTCAGCGCTTTGCCCGCTTTAAATGCTACGGTGTTGCTTGCAGCAATCTGGATAGGGGCACCAGTCTGTGGGTTTTTACCGGTTCGCGCTGCACGCGAACGTCTTTCAAATGAGCCAAAGCCAATGAGGCTAACAGACTCGCCCTTGCTAACTGCTGCAGTGACTTGACTGAGTAACGCATTTAAAACTTCAGCTGCTTTGTCTTTTGAGATATCTGCTTTATCAGCAATGACAGCTGCTAGGTCTGGTTTCCGCATAATACAAATCTCCGTGTCTACATTATCGAACGTAAAATAAACTTTTGGGATGCAAGCACCCCAGTGTCCTCTGCCATGCACAACACATCCTGTTGTGTGGCAAATCACCTACAGTCCTTTGTCACTATGCTTCGGCGACGTCAAAGACTTGTGCTTTCCTATACAATAAAACAGACAACTCCCAATCCTTCAATGTTTTTTTGATGATTTTGTGAATAAGGTACACAAATAATCTAGAACAATAGGCCGTATTCATGGGGCTCTGATCCCACGTAGCCCATCGAAATTAACCCCTACAATGGGTCAGGGTATCACCTAGGTAGCACCCAAGAAATGTGGATAGTAGATGGATGCGTCCTTGCGATCTGCTATCATCAGGCCATTCAAAAATTGAGAGTAACTCGTGACTGTTATCGACTGGAAGGAGCGCTATCCAGATCTCCTAGATACTGACTATCAGTGGACACTGCCCGAAAATGCGGACGACTTACCACAGGAAGTCTGGCGAGATTGGTTGTTGGCACCGGGATCATTAACGCAGCGGTTACAACGGCTCAGTGACAATGCGTTCGCCGTAGAGGTGGTTGAAGCGGCGTGGGTTTCGGCAACCCCAGACTACCTTGCTGCATTGGGCATTCAACAGGCCGATGCCGTGTGGTCTCGTCGTGTGGCGCTATTGGGATGCGAAACCCCTTGGGTGGTTGCCCACAGTTATTTTGCCAGTGCGACAGGGCGCAAGCCTCCCCGCGTAGGTACCGCTATTGATGCTGTATTGACACTAGGCCGTCAACCGTTGGGGGCCTTGTTGTTTGAACATCCCCAGATGCAACGTGGCCCAATCGAGATTTGTAAAACCCGAACGGGCTGGGGGCGGCGGTCTCGTTTCTCATTGGACGGAGAGCCTATTGTCGTGGCCGAATACTTCCTTGAAGCCTTGCTTCACTACGTAACTGACAAACAGGTCGTACCAGAATGAACATCAATGTGAAGTCGTTGCATCCTTATATCAAGTTGCTGCGTTTAGACAAACCCATTGGCATATTCCTGCTGTTGTGGCCTACGTTGTGGGCACTGTGGATTGCGGCGGACGGTATGCCGCATGTCAGCAGCTTGATGATCTTTGTGTCTGGTGTGGTGGTTATGCGCAGTGCGGGCTGTGTGATCAACGACATTGCCGATCGTCATGTCGATGGTCTGGTTGCCCGCACCCACCTGCGGCCGTTAGCAGCAGGTGAATTAACCGTAAAACAAGCATTGCAGGTGTTTGTTGGGCTCTGTTTGGTTGCACTGGTGTTGGTGCTGTTGACCGATTTGCAAACCATTCTGCTATCCGTGGTCGCTTTGTTTTTGGCGGCGGTGTACCCCTTTATGAAGCGCTATACCTATTTGCCTCAAGTGGTCTTGGGCGCGGCGTTTGGCTGGGCTATTCCTATGGCCTTTAGTGTGGAAGGCGCGGCATTTACCGAAGTGGTATGGCTGTTGTTTACCGCCAATCTGTTGTGGACCGTTGCCTATGACACCCTCTATGCGATGGTTGACCGAGAAGACGACATCAAGGCTGGCGTTAAATCTACCGCGATCCTATTTGGGGATGCCGACATCGTGATGGTTGCACTGCTCCAAATATTGGCAATGATTGCGTTTATTCTGGTGGGATTGGCCGCCGAATTGGGCGTTTTCTATTATGGCGGAGTCGCCGTTGCTACCGCATTGATGGCATGGCAGCACTGGCATATTCGAGGTCGTGATACGCAGGCATATTTTAAAGCGTTCTTACACAATAACTGGGTTGGCGCTGCCCTATTTGCTGGTTTGGTACTAAATTACGGCATCTAACCCCTGGGGCATGAGATGCCTTGTAAGTGATCTCTTACTTTGGTGTCAGTATCAGATTAAAAAATACCCAAAAAAAGCGCTGTTGTCTCACAGCAATCCCGCTGCAGCCCAGTGATTACGTGTTTGATATCGAGTAGCTGTGGCTTTTTAGCTTTTTGAGGTCCCTGTCAGGTTTTTCTGCCTGTTATAGTACTTCCCATCAAGGAAGGCATACTGTTGCACTCGGATGGGCAACAAAATGAGATGGGTTGTAGAGGCGACCTTCACAAGGATGATGTGTAGTAAGGCAGTTTTCAAGGACGAGTGGATAGCGGCATGGAAGTCGTGGTAGGGATACGACGTGTTATCAGGGATCATAACGGTGGACAGGACGCCACTGGCATAAGGACTATGTAACGACAACGGAATGCACTGCACATTGACATGGACATTCAGTATTACTACAGATGGTATAGGGGCGATTTATTCGCCCCTTTGTTTTTTCTGGCGTTTCAATGTCGACCCGGCAGTATCACAGGCCACCCAGCCACACCTAAACCCCACAACACCTAAACCCCACAACACCTAAACCCCACAACACCTAAACCCCACAACACCTAAACCCC
>CAJXZL010000028.1 GCA_913063165.1 uncultured Saccharospirillaceae bacterium
TGAACGGGATCGAACCGCTGACCCTCGCCTTGTAAGGGCGATGCTCTCCCAGCTGAGCTACACACCCAACGCTTTCGTTTTTATATCCGACGATAGGTACTTGATCTACAAGGTTTTTTACAGCCTGTGTCGATTAAGTGAGGGCGCATTTTAAAGAAATCCCCAATGAAGTCAAACAATTATGAATGAAATCGTCAATCAATTAGCCAGAGACTCAATTGTGGTACGTAGGTGATCAACAAAACGACCAACATCAGCACGACCATAAAGGGCAAGGTGGCTACATACAGCTCCGAAATAGGCTTATTGAAGCGATAACTGGCAATAAACAAATTCATGCCCACTGGCGGTGTGAAATAGCCGATCTGCATATTCGCGACAAAAATGATACCCAAATGTACTGGGTCAACACCATAGTGTAACGCGACCGGTAAAATTAACGGCACCATGATTATCAAGGCCGCAAAAATATCCAGGATGGCGCCTAACGCCAACAAGAACACGTTTAGAAATAAGAGAAAGGACCATTTACTTTGAAACAGATCCAATACCATGTCGAATATTTTTTCAGGTACCTGAGCATCGACTAAAAAGTTCGTAAATGACAAGGCTACGCCAAGGATGAGCAAGATGCCGCCCACCATCACCATGCTCTTTCGCATGATGCCCACCAGCTGACCGAACTTAATGTCTTTGTATACAAAGACTTCAATGATCAATACATACAGCGCCGTAGCAGCTGCCGCTTCCGACAAGACCAACCATCCAGACAGCACACCACCCAGTACCAATACAGGTATACCCAACTCCCACTTTGATTCAAGAAAAGCGAGCCACAGCTCTTTCGGAATAAATTTCTGTGTTGGTGCTGGCGCTCGGCGGTTAGCCCATAAACCATAGAAATAGAGTGCCAGAATCATGATGAGTGCAGGCACGATACCTGCGATAAACAAATCTGCGACATCCACTGCAACAATATCCATTTGTTGGGCAATGATGCCATACAAGAGCAATGGAATGGCTGGCGGGAGCAGCAATCCGAGACTACCCGATGTGGTAATCAATCCTAATGAAAAAGGTTCTGGATACCCAGCTGCACGCAATGCGGGGAGTAACAAGGCACCCAATGCGACAATGGTGACCCCCGATCCGCCCGTCAACATCGTAAAAAATGCGCAGGTCATTAAGCCGATGATCATCATACCACCTGGCATCCAACCCAGTGCGGCCATGGAAACCCGCACGAGACGGTCGGCTGTTTTCGCTTCGCCTAATAGGAACCCGGCAAAAGCAAACAGAGGGAGGGCCATTAACACACTAGATTCTGTCAACCGATACAGCTCAATGGGCAGAACCATTAAATCGATGTCACTTGAATGAAACCCCAACGCAGCACCAGCCAAAATGACCAGAAATAGCGGCACGCCTAACAGGGCTGCTAAGAGTATGCCTGACGACAAAAATGCGTTCATACTCGTGCCTCCTGCGAGGGCAGTAGCACACGCAGCGCAAATCGTATGGTCATAACAGAAAAACCAATTGGAATAATGAGCTCAAATGGCCAAGCAGGTAACGCGCCAAAAGCCGGGGTATCATACAGATACTCATCGTATACAAAGAGAATACTGGCCCAAGACATGATGGCACAGACAAAAGCGGATAACGCATTGGCTAAGCGTTCAACAACCCATTTCCACCGGCCCTTAATGTATTGGTTCAACAGATCGATGGCGATATGGTTGCCTTCTCTTGTACCAATCATGGCACCGATAAGTGCAATCCAGAGCACCGCGATGCGAATCAGGGGGTCGATCCAGGTAACACCCGTACCCAGTAGATTGCGCATAGCAATTTGGGCAACAGCCAAAATCATCATGCCCAGTAACAGAATGACGAGCATGGCGCTTTCGGCTGCACGAATCGAATGCACGACCATTTTAATTGGTTTTAACATGTCTAGATCCTAGCCATTTGTGTTATCGCGCTCGGTATTCAATGAGCCATCCATTCACAAGGTCGTACACCTCTTGCGAATATTGACCCATTTCAACCAATTTTTCTGCGGCCATTTGGGAATCTGCCAATAAACGGCTACGCTCTGAATCACTCATTGCCACCACTTCCAGACCCTGATTTAACAAGGCAGCGTAGGCCTTAATATTGTCCAAACGGTTTTGTTTATCCAAGGCTTTACTCGCACCTCCCAAATACTGAGATACGATCAACTGGTCTTCAGGACTGATCTTATTAAAGACTTTATTGTCAATCGCCAGTGTTGCTGCTGTATACAGAAACGGCTGATCAGTGACATAGCGCACCTTGGTAAACCATTGCATACTGATTGTCGCTATCGGTGGACTGGCCAACGCATTGATAGCACCGGTTTCGAGCGAAGTTTTGACCTCGCCATAACCCAGTACGATAGGTGAAACGCCAAACGCCTTGCTGATGTTCTCTGATACGGCATCATTAGCCGGTATCCAAAACTTTTGGGCTTTTAGGTCTTCTCGTGTGATGACTGGGTTCACTGAAACCAAATAGGCAAAACCCCCTTCCATCAATCCAAATGTGTTCCAACCACCCGCTTCATAACCATCAATAATTGTCTGGTCAAACTTTGAGCGAATGTAATCGACCTCATCGAAATCTCTAAACAGCATTGGCGCGTTATAGATTTGGCTGTCCCGATACACGTCTGCAAAAAGGCCCGTTTGGATGATGGCACCATGTAATTGTCCAATGCGGACTTTACGTAAGACTGCTTGATCATCACCCATCACACCGCCCGGATAAAAACGCATCTTAACCCGGCCCTGTGTATCACGCTCGATCTCGTCCGCTGCAGCCCTAAATGTATTCAGAATACTTGTTCCATCTGGGTATGCAGTGGATATTTTCAACGTAACCGCTGACACCGACACACTGAATAATGCCAAGCTCACTACCTTAATAAACAACTTCAACACAGAATCTTCCTCTTAGAAGTAATCAACACTGTCTGCTAACAACTGGTGGGCTAACTTTTGTGCATACACGTTTTGCAGCCAGAGACCTGGCACTTCTGGATCTGCGTCAATAACGGTTTGTAGGAGATGGTCATGCAACTCTTGGTCAAACACTAGGCGGGCATAATGCCGAGCAAAAAAAACAGAAATCAACAGATTCTTACCATCCGATACTGCTACCGCTTGCTCGAAATAGGCGCGCGCTACTTCTGGTTTTCCACCCAAAGAAGGTGGAATTAAGGTATTCAGCACACCCAAATACAACAGCGCCTGGCCGTTGTCATAGGTGGCGTCATAAGCAGCGACGTGCTCCATTATAAACTGTACTTTGGCCAAATCAGCAATGGCATTCCAGTCATCGCTATTTTCCTGAATAACACTCACCCAACTGCTGCCTAACATATATAAGGCTTTAATTTCTGCAGGCTTTTTAATGGCACTCACATGGATTTCAAACGCATCAAACCGCAAAGACTTCAAATCACAATCAGACTTCTTAACAATACAGTAGGCGGCCGAAGCACGCTGATAGGACTTCTCAACCATGGCCTTACGCCTGACTGGCTCTTCAACGAAAAGCGTGGCATAGGAACCATATAGGGTAGATGACGTTTGTAGCAGCCCAACATTGCGCGGGTAATTTTCAACCATCCCGTCCAAGGTTAGTAAATAGGTTGGCAAGCCTGCTTCGACAGTGTCTAAATCTGGATTATTGACGATCGCTGCGTTAATGGATTCAGGGAGTCGCGCAACAGAACAGGCGCCCAACAACAGGCTCATTGTGACTGCAAAGACAATTCTCAATTTCAAGGGTCTATTTCCTGATTGGCTAGAGGCACTATTTTAGCAAATTTATCACGACAGGAGGATGTTTGAATCAAATTTACAAGAATTGCACCATCAACTCAGGATTACATTCGCGTTGTAGGTGCACCTATTACAAGCGTTTTCGTCTACCTGAATCGCTTAGAATCGCTCGGCCGGTTTGGGTGCGTTACCCAAAATCTGATCGATTTCCGCCAACACATCAGGCGTCAAAGCATGGCGGGTTTCCAAGCAAGCTAGGTTGTCTTTTAACTGTTCTAGCCGAGATACACCTAATATCACCGTGCTGACATGCGGATTGGCAAGGCACCAATTAATAGCCATATGGTGCAATGGCATCTGCAATGTATCACTTAATGACGAAAGTGCTGCTACCTGCTCCACCATTTTGGCATGCCCGTCACCAGTCATCCGCTCTTTTAGCCATTCATAGCCAGGCAGATTTAAACGACTGTCTTCTGGAATACCTTTTTGATATTTTCCGGTCAATATACCGCTAAACAAGGGAGACCAAATGGTGGTGCCTAATCCCATCAATGAGTAGAGGGGTAAAAATTCTTTTTCGACCTTGTGCCTGTGAAACAAATTGTATTGCGGCTGCTCCATTGTCGGACCAATAAGACGTTCGTCTTTCGCAACCGCATAGGCTTCCGTAATTTGTTGAGCAGACCATTCAGATGTGCCCCAATACATAACCTTACCTTGCGACACCAGGTCATGCATTGCACGAACCGTTTCAGAAATTGGCGTATCGACGTCGGGTCTATGGCAAAAATACAGATCCAAATAGTCAACCTGTAGGCGTTTTAATGCCGCATGACAGGCGTCAAACACATGCTTCCGGCTTAGCCCTTTTTGGTTGGGCTTGTCTCCGCCCCAGAAAACCTTACTCGACAGGACAAAACTATCGCGTGACCAATTTAATGTAGATAGCGCCTGCCCCATGACAATTTCTGATGCACCACTTTCATAGCCTTCAGCATTATCAAAAAAATTAATGCCGTTATCAAAAGCATGCGCCATGATGTTTTTCGCTGAAGAGGTATCGACCTGCTTACCAAATGTCACCCAAGAACCCAAACTCAAAGCACTGACCTGTAAGCCCGATTTTCCTAATCGTCGATATTCCATAATGATTCCTTCACGTTGACATCATTGGTAGCCCAAGTGGTTAGTAGGCCTCTATATTGTAGATTCAAAATAACGTGTTAACTAAAATAACTTAACATCACTCCAGCCGCTACAGCTGAGCCAATCACACCCGCTACATTGGGCCCCATAGCATGCATCAGTAAAAAGTTTTGGTTATTGGCCTCTAGGCCGACCTTGTTGGATACACGCGCCGCCATCGGCACCGCAGAAACACCCGCTGATCCAATCAAAGGGTTGATAGGATGTTTTGATATCAGATTCATTAACTTTGCCATCAATACACCTGCTGCCGTACCGATACAAAAAGCGAACAGACCCAATAGTAAAATACCCAATGTCTGCATATTCAAAAAGGCTTCGGCACTGAGCTTAGAACCCACACCAAGTCCCAAGAATATTGTGACAATATTAATTAATGCATTTTGAGTCGTATCACTTAATCGGTTCACAACCCCTGATTCGCGCATTAAGTTGCCAAAACAAAACATGCCCAACAGCGGAGCAGCCGAGGGTAAAAACATGGCCACCAACATCAATACCAACAAAGGAAAAACAATTTTCTCTGTTTTAGATACCGGCCGCAGTTGTGTCATGACGATTTCACGTTCTTTCTTCGTGGTCAGCGCCTTCATGATCGGCGGCTGAATCATCGGCACCAAAGCCATATAGGAATAGGCGGACACAGCAATGGCGCCCAACAATTCTGGGGCTAATTGCGTTGCGACATAGATCGAAGTCGGTCCATCTGCTCCACCGATAATACCAATGGCCGCAGCCTGCATAATGGTATAAGACACAACACCTGCATCGCTCAGCAAGATTGCCCCAAACACCGTAGCAAAAATACCAACCTGCGCCGCCGCACCGAGAAACAAAGTCTTGGGATTAGCCAGCAAAGGACCAAAATCGGTCATAGCTCCAACGCCCATAAAAATGATGAGCGGGAAAACGCTGGTGCTGATGCCCATGGTGAATATGTAATATAGCAATCCACCCGCCGCTTCTTGATTGCCCAACGCATCGTAAACTGGCTCATTGTAAAAACCAGCCTCAGGGATATTGACTAGGATCGCTCCCATACCAATTGGCAGCAACAGTAGGGGTTCAAATCCCTTTTTGATTGCCAAATAGATCAGAATAAGACCAACGCAAATCATCGCCCCCTGACCAAATGACAAATGGGCAAACCCAGAGTTTTGCACCAGAAACATCAAGTTATCCATATTAGGAATGGTCTCCTTAGAGCATCAGTAAAGGGTCGCCGATAGAGACGGCGTCACCTTCTTTGGTCAATATTTGGCCAACCACACCATCCCTAGGTGCACTGACTTCAGTTTCCATCTTCATGGCTTCTAATATAATAATAACTTGGCCTTCGACTACTTGCTCACCGGGTTTTACGCATATCTTAAAAATATTACCTGCCAGAGGCGCAGTTACTGCCTCGCCAGAAACCGAACTTGCAGATGCACTGTCATTGGCATTGCCTGCTGTTACGTCAAGTTCATACGACTGGCCATTGACCGCAACGGTCACTTTGCCGCCTTGGTTTACCACTGCATGGTATTTCTTGCCCTGTAACATCACATTATAATGTGTGTCATCACTGCCGGTTGCGACTGGCGACGCCGGTTTTTTGTCATCTGCTATTTGAGGCACAGGTTCAAAAGCGCTGGGATCGTCGCGATTCTGCAGAAACTTCAAGCCTATTTGCGGGAACAATGCATAGGTCAATACATCATCGATGGTGTTTTCGGCCAACCTAATGTGCTTTTCCTTGGCAATCTCCTTGAGTTCAGCGGTCAATGAGGTCACTTCTGGCTTGAGTAAATCAGCAGGACGACAGGTAATTGGCTCAGCGCCATCAAGTACCCGAGTCTGCAATGCTGCATCAAACGGTGCAGGTGCCGCACCATATTCACCTTTTAGGATGCCTTGGGTTTCCTTAGATATATTCTTATACCGTTCACCTGACAAAATGTTGAGTACGGCCTGTGTACCGACAATTTGCGACGTAGGCGTGACTAACGGGATGTAACCCAAATCTTTTCTGACCCGAGGAATTTCCTCAAGTACCAAATCAAATTTATCTTCCGCACCCTGTTGCTTTAGCTGACTTTCCATATTCGTCAACATGCCGCCAGGCACTTGTGCAACCAAAATACGGGAATCAATACCCCGCAATGAACCTTCAAATGCCGCATATTTCTTTCTTACTGCTCTAAAATAAGCCGCAATCTCTTCCAGCGCGACAATATCTAATCCCGTGTCATATTCAGTGCCTTGCAACGCAGCCACTAAAGACTCTGTTGGAGAATGCCCATAGGTCATGGACATTGACGATATCGCGGTATCAATATGATCAATCCCTGCTTCAACTGCTTTTAATAAAGTCATAGATGACAATCCCGCCGTCGCATGACAATGCAGCGCCAAAGGAATATCTTGAGCAGCTTTTATTTTTGACACCAATTCAAAGGCATCATTGGGTGTCAAAATGCCTGACATGTCTTTGATGCAAATTGAATCTGCACCCATATCGACTAACTCTTGCGCCAAACTCACCCAGGTATCCAATTGATGCACCGGGCTTTTGGTATAGGATAAAGTAGCCTGTGCGTGGGCACCTTGTTTTTTAACGGCCGCTAATGCCTGCGCCATATTGCGCGGATCGTTCATCGCGTCAAACACCCTAAATACATCAATGCCATTGACGGCTGCGCGCTCAACAAATTTGTCCACCACATCGTCGGCATAATGACGATACCCCAACAGATTCTGGCCTCGCAGCAACATCTGCTGCTTGGTTTTAGGCATAGCGGCCTTGAGCGCACGCAAGCGATCCCAAGGATCTTCACCTAGAAATCGGATACAACTATCGAAGGTTGCGCCACCCCAAGTCTCAAGTGACCAATAACCAATTTGATCGAGCTTTTCAGCAATGGGTAGCATATCGTCCAATCGCATCCGAGTCGCAAATAACGACTGGTGCGCATCTCGCAACACGACATCAGTAATTTTCACAGGTTTTTTTGGTGCAGACATCATTGAAAGTCCTTTCGAATTAATGAGATGCTTTTCTAGCTTGTACTAATGCAGAAACCGCAGCAGCAACGGCGACAATTTCTTGTTCATTATGCGCCACGGCAGAAAACGTTATGGGTTTTTTCTCGATCACTGGCTGGCCGATCTTCATCAAGATTTTTGACATCAGCAGGGTGCTGAACACCAACACGGCCAGAAATACAAAAACCGTGCCCATCCCCAACAGCATGAGATCTAGTCCTGACGACAATAGCTCACTCATGGCATGATCTCCTAGTCAGTTAATTCAATATGAATTCTGTACGAAATGTACTGATATCAGCCCTTTACTGCAACCGCACCACCCTAATTAATGGTAATAATTGGTATGACATGGATCGGAATAGTGGCGTCGCCGTATCGATGGAATGAAATAGACGTGTGCATAGCCTTTCAATCGATTAAAGTTGCACTCTTACTGTAACACCCTAATTAAATTATCACTTGGTAATGCCCATGACTTTTTGGCTAGCGCCTATGGAAGGCTTAATGGATTTCAGCCTCAGGGAAATCGTATCGCGTTACGGCCACATTGATTTGGCGGTTAGCGAGTTTGTAAGGGTTGTTGACCTACCTTTACCAGAAAGTGTTTTCCTGGCACAGGTACCAGAACTCGCCCATGGTGGTATTACAAAATACGGCACCCCGATTCGCGTACAATTACTGGGGTCTGACCCAGAGGCACTGTTAGCTAATGCAAAAACCGCACTAGCAATGGGATCCCATGGTGTTGACTTTAATTTTGGATGCCCATCAAAGACTGTTAATCGTCATTGTGGTGGCGCGGCTCTACTGAAAGAGCCCGATCGCATATACAACATTCTGCATCACATCAAATCGAATTTGCCTGCCAATACATCACTATCTGCAAAGATGAGACTCGGTTTTGATGACACATCAAAGAGCCTTGATGTAGCACTAGCCGTTGCTTATGCAGGGTTTGACACCCTTGTCGTCCATGGTAGGACGAAGCGACAAGGCTATAAGCCACCTGCTGACTGGGAGGCAATCGGTAAGATAAAACAAGCGGTCAGAATTAAAGTCATTGCCAATGGTGATATTTTCACACAGGACGCCTATCGCCGTTGCTTAGAAGTAACGGGTTGTACAGACGTCATGATTGGTAGAGGCGCGGTATATCAACCCAACTTAATTGCGCAATTGGCGCACGGAGATAACCCACTTGCGTGGCAAGAAATATTACAGTTGCTTTTAGATTACCAGAACTTAATGCACTTTGATGGGTTCCCAGAAAGACACATCCCAGGCCGTGTCAAACAATGGGTCAAACTATTGGGCGCCGCTCATGAACAGGGCACTGAACTATTCTCTGACCTCAAACACCTACAGGATCTAAACAGTGTGAAAAAACATATTCAAAATGAACTCAGCCAATATCCAATTCATTCAATGTTGCGATGAGATCCAGACGACTTACCGGTTTAGATAAAAAACCAGTCATACCCGCATCCAAGCAACGCACCCTATCTGAATCCATTGCATTGGCCGTCAATGCATAAATGGGTACGTTATTATTCCTGTGGGGTAGCGCCCGAATTTGCTCGGTGGCGTCCATACCACCAAGATTGGGCATCTGCATGTCCATAAACACCACATCATAATCCAATAGTTTTACTGCAGCTACCGCTTCATTTCCGTCCGCAGCGATATCTACTAGATGACCAAGCTTTTCCAACATGACACGGACGATTACCTGGTTGGCAATATTGTCCTCAGCTACCAAGATTCTCAGTGCACGCGTCATCGTCTTGGGCTCCACAGTCTGCCGTTGCGGCTCTTCAATTTTCTTAGGCGCATTCCCAGCGACTTTAAAGGGCACTGTCATCCAAAATGAACTGCCTCTTCCAACGACGGTGTCACAGCCGATCTTACCGTTGAGCAATTCGGCTAGCTGTTTACATAGAGCGAGGCCTAAGCCCGCGCCTTCAATATTGTGTGATGATTTGATATCAATTCGATCAAATCGGCTGAATAAACGATCTAACTTATCCTCAGGAATACCAGGACCAGTATCTACCACCGTAAAACAAAAGGATTTTGTATCAGGATCAATATCAAAAACTGATATACCGAGTGTCACAGAACCCGACACCGTGTATTTCAAAGCATTATCAATAAGGTTGATTAATATCTGCCGTAGACGCCCAGGATCACCCGCAACTACGATTTCGCTCTCTACTGTTTGTTCAATAATGAGATCAAGGTTTTTCTTTTTGGCTTTCGCAGAAAACAATTCTTTAATGTCTTGTGACAGCTGAGCAACACTAAAGTAAACAATTTCCAATTTCATCTTACCAGCGTCAATTTTACTCAGGTCTAAGAGATCGTTAACGATGGCCAATAAAGAAGTAGAGGATTGCAGCATGAGATCGACCAACTTGATCTGGTTATCCGGTAGATCTTCATTTTTAAGAATTTGAGCGACACCATGCACGGCGTTCATAGGGGTTCTAATTTCGTGGCTAATCATCGCCAAAAAATCAGTTTTAACACGATTCGCCCGTTGTGCTTCAGCGAGTGCAATACGTAATTCTTCAGTACGCTGCCGCACCTTTTCATCCAGATTTTCAAGCAAGTCTTGCAACCGCGTATTGGCCTTATAAAGCTCACGCCCTTTTTGCTCGAGCAATTCTTCAGCGGCAATTCGCGCCTCTCGCTCTCGATTAAAACGGCGAACAGAACGCTCTAGTGCCTGATCATCCATGCCGTGTAATCGTAAATCGAAAACCCGCGACAAATCCATTCAACTCGTCCGCGCTTAATTCCATTCCCTCTACGGTACCGTCTTCATTGAAATAACCTAGGCAACCCAGAATCATGCCATGCGCCAACGTGGCAAAGGGCCGCTGAGAGCGATAGTCCATAATAAGGGTGTTTTCACCCTGTCGATGGCATACAAATGATGGCAACTCGGCTTCCGGATACAGACTACGTACATTGACATGAATATAGTCTTCTACCTTCTCTAAAAAGGCAAAGGCATCTTCACCGCTATCAAACATTTCGGGGTATCTATCATTAAATCGACCAAACAAATGTGTACCAAATGCCTTGATCAAGTCTGTGATCGGCATGCCCGTTATGCCACTTAACTGGCTCACCAACACAATAATTTCTTTGTGAGAATAATTTCCCACTGATGTGTACACCGCTTTAGATGGCAAATTTGGTAACGACTTTTCAATCATGTCCTCTGTCGTGTCAACACCAAAGGTGTCCTCGGCCATATTCAAAAATTCCGTATAAATCATTCCTAACATGGCAGTACCTCAAAGTCAGTCGGTGCAGTAGCACATATATGTTTTGATTCTAACCAATACAAGACACAAAAAATAGCTAAATAAATTCGGCAATTAGCCATTTCCGAATTTATAATGCAAAGGACTGGAACAAAAGGTGGTGCACCCAACACGATTCGAAAGTGCGACCGCACGGTTCGTAGCCGGGTACTCTATCGAGCTGAACTATGGGTGCGTATGAAGACTACAAAAAGAAAGGGTGGTGCACCCAGCACGATTCGAACGTGCGACCGCCCGGTTCGTAGCCGGGTACTCTATCCAGCTGAGCTATGGGTGCGTATGAAGACTACAAAAAGGAAGGGTGGTGCACCCAGCACGATTCGAACGTGCGACCGCCCGGTTCGTAGCCGGGTACTCTATCCAGCTGAGCTATGGGTGCAGTGCAGTCTTACAACGTGTTAAGAAATGGTGCACCCAGCACGATTCGAACGTGCGACCGCCCGGTTCGTAGCCGGGTACTCTATCCAGCTGAGCTATGGGTGCAAAGTCTTAACATCTTGCTGCCATTATCACGTGCAATAATGGCGGAGAGAGAGGGATTCGAACCCTCGATGAGATTTCTCCCATACGCCCTTAGCAGGGGCGCGCCTTCAGCCACTCGGCCATCTCTCCAAACAAGGCGCGCATAATACCATGAAAAATGAAAATGAAAAGAAAATCTTTAATGAAATGAATAGATTAGCGTCGATTACAGCTCAACGAGTAAAGGATCAAACATTACCTTCACTATCGTCCGTATCGATTTCTTTTTGAATTCTCTGGTAAATCTCTTCTCTATGTACAGATACGTCTTTTGGCGCGTTGACACCAATACGCACTTGATTGCCTTTTACGCCCAAGACCGTGACAGTGACCTCGTCACCAATCATCAAAGTCTCACCAACGCGTCTTGTTAGAATAAGCATGCTGTCTCCTAATATTAAAAAAGTTGTTATTAATGTTGGCATGGATAGTTAACACAAACTGGATTGGATTCACCAGCTCCTGTTACAGCCACTCCTATTCCATTAGTGAGACTTCCAATATCACTACCAGCTACCAATTTCCTACAGCAATAATATCTTGCCCTTTCCGATTTAGCTATCCCTATACAAGAGATTCATCACTCAGCCCAAATGCAGCGTGAAGTGTACGGACAGCCAATTCCAAATATTTCTCTGCAATGACGACAGCAATTTTTATCTCAGAAGTTGAAATCATCTGGATATTTATTGACTCAGAAGCTAAGGCATCAAACATCTTACTAGCAACGCCTGCATGTGAACGCATACCAACACCGACAATAGAAACCTTACAGATGGTATTGTCACCCTTCACTTCAACCGCTCCCAAATCATCGGCTACCTGCTCAATCACTTTCATCACTTTATCATAATCATTGCGATGCACTGTGAAAGTAAAGTCCGTCGTCCGATCTTCAGCCACGTTTTGAACGATCATATCCACTTCAATATTGGCAGCTGAAATAGGGCCCAATATGCGTGAAGCAACACCTGGTACATCTGGCACACCCAATACCGTCAACTTAGCCTCATCACGATTAAAGGCGATGCCAGAAATAATTGGCTGTTCCATAATGTCTTCTTCCTCTAAAGATATAAGGGTTCCAGGGCCATCTTCGAATGAAGATAGCACCCTAAGTGGAACATTGTATTTGCCAGCGAACTCAACCGCACGAATTTGAAGAACTTTTGACCCTTGACTGGCCATCTCTAGCATTTCTTCAAAAGTGATTCGATCTAAGCGCCGAGCGGATTTGACTACTCTAGGGTCCGTTGTATAAACACCATCGACATCTGTATATATCTGGCATTCATCAGCTTTCAAAGCCGCTGCCAATGCAACGCCCGTAGTGTCAGAGCCGCCGCGACCAAGTGTCGTGATGCTGCCGAATTGATCGACGCCTTGAAAACCGGCTACCACCACCACCTTACCGGCATCAAGATCACGCCGCATTTTCACAGTGTCGATGCTTTGGATACGCGCCTTAGTATGGGCTGAATCGGTCAAAATTGGGACCTGTGTACCGGTATAGCTCACCGCATCACAGTCTAACTTCTGTAGTGCCATGCACAACAGGGCAATGGTGACCTGCTCACCTGTAGCCAACAAGACATCCAGTTCGCGAGGACTTGGTTGATTACTAATAGCCTGTGAGAGCGCGACAAGACGGTTGGTTTCTCCAGACATTGCAGACACGGCCACAACAATATCGTGACCTTCGTCTCTAAATCGTTTTATCTTTTCTGCAACCGCTTCAATCCGCTCTACACTGCCAACGGATGTGCCACCAAACTTTTGAACATACAAAGCCATAGTCTTAGTTTCTTCTCTAAATTAAATGAGCCCATCGATTAAGCAAACATGGGCAAGCACCACTCTAGTTAGTGGCCTGTGTGTCAGCGAACGCGTAAAAGGCAGCGATCGCAGCTGGAATGCCTGAAGGATCTGTTCCACCAGCCATTGCCATATCTGGCTTGCCACCGCCTTTTCCACCAACATGGGCAGCAAAAGTGCCTACCAAAGCCCCAGCCTTATGGCGCACGATGAGGTCTTTACTCACACCTACCACCATGTGTACTTTTCCATCATTTTCGCTGACTACCATGACGACAGAAGACCCAAGCTTTTGCTTCAATTGATCCGCCATGTCCCGAAGGCCCTTAGCATCGACTGAATCAACTGCAACTGCCAAATAAGCCGACTCCCCAATCTTTTTCGCTTGAGACACCAAATCGCCACTTTTTGCAGATGCGAGTTTCTGTTTTAACTGTTCAAGTTCTTTTTCCAATACCTTATGTGACGCTAACAGGTCTTCAACCTTGCCGACGACGCCACTTGCGGTCGCTTTCAAATGCTTTTGCACAGCAGATACAATCGACTCGGTGCTTCTCACATGTTCATAGGCTCTCTGGCCCGCTACCGCCTCAATACGACGCACACCGGCAGCAATACCGGACTCTGCCAATATTTTAATGATGCCAATGTCGCCAGTTCTTTGGACATGGGTACCGCCGCACAGCTCAACTGAGAACCCATCGTTACCCATTGATAACACGCGGACATCAGCGCTGTATTTCTCACCAAATAACGCCATAGCGCCTTTTTCTTTAGCCGCATCCAGTGACATAACATCAGTAGTTACAGGGCTATTATCAAGCACCTGTGCATTGACCATGTCTTCTACATGTTGGAGCAATTCGGGCGTTATCGCCTCTATATGGGTGAAGTCGAAACGCAATTTAGTGGCGTCTACCAACGACCCTTTTTGTTGTACATGCGAACCCAGCACGTTTCTTAAAGCCGCATGTAGCAAATGCGTGGCACTATGGTGTCGAGCCGTGTCTTGACGCTGTACACGATCCACCTCACATGAGACCGCATGGCCAACGGCAAATTCACCGGACACGACAACACCCATGTGGAAATGATTGTCACCGTTTTTAATTGTGTCTTTAACAGCGAATTGGTTATGACCACACCGGATCATGCCGGTATCACCCACTTGCCCGCCGCTTTCAGCATAAAATGGTGTGTTATCCAAGACTAAAACACCTTGCATACCCTCGGTTAGAGCGGTGACTGGTGCATCAGTGAGTAACGCAGTTATCACGCTAGTCGCAGCAGTTTGCCCGTAGCCTACAAATATTGTCGAAACACCCAAATCGAAAACATGATCCATTTTCATGGTAAACGCGCTCGATTCCTGAGAACGCTTACGCTGCTTTTGCATTGCCGATTCAAAACCAGCCTCATCAACGGTTAGTGAGCGTTCACGTGCAATATCTGCAGTCAGGTCCACTGGAAAACCATAGGTGTCATACAACTTAAAGGCCACTTCACCTGGTATCACAGTGTCGGATAACAGAGCAATTTCGTCGTTCAAGATCGCTAAGCCCTTGTCCAAGGTTTTTGCAAACTGCTCCTCTTCCAAACGTAACACTTTCTTGAGCATGGCTTTACGGCTGACCAATTCCGGATAGGCACCACCCATTTGAACTACCAGTTCATCTACCAATTGATGAAAGAATGGGCCCTGACTTCCTAGTTTGTTACCGTGACGAATGGCTCTGCGGATAATGCGACGCAATACATAGCCTCGCCCTTCATTTGATGGCACGACGCCGTCAGAAATCAAAAATGCTGCAGAACGAATATGATCGGCAATCACACGCAATGAATAATCATTGTGGTCTTTACTACCGGTAAGTGTCGCTGCCGCTTTTATTAACCCCTGGAATAAATCAATTTCGTAGTTACTATGGACGTGTTGCAGCACTGCAGAAAGCCGCTCTAGCCCCATACCCGTGTCTACAGAAGGTTTCGGCAAAGGGACCCTAGAACCATCCGCCTGCTGGTCAAACTGCATGAATACCAAGTTCCAAATTTCTATGTAACGGTCTAAGTCATCGTCTGGACTACCTGGAGGACCACCGGGCACATCGGCTCCATGGTCATAAAATATCTCACTACAGGGCCCACAAGGACCCGTGTCACCCATAGTCCAAAAATTGTCTTTGTCGCCCATGTGTGAAAAACGATCGGCACTAACGCCAACCTCTTTGAGCCAGATGTCTTCTGCTTCTTGGTCGTCCTTATGAACCGTCACCCACAGCTTGTCTTTTGGAAGCTGTAACTCCACGGTGAGAAACTCCCACGCAAATGCAATGGCATCACGCTTGAAATAGTCACCGAAGCTGAAATTTCCCAACATTTCGAAAAAGGTATGATGCCGCGCCGTATAACCAACATTCTCTAAGTCATTGTGCTTCCCACCGGCCCGCACGCACCGTTGTGACGTCGTGGCTCTTGTATAGGCTCGCTTTTCCTGACCTAAAAATGCTTCTTTGAACTGCACCATTCCCGCATTCGTAAACAGCAGCGTTGGGTCGTTACCAGGTACTAACGAACTACTGTCAACACGGGTGTGACCCTTTCCTTCAAAATAGGTTAAAAACCGGTCTCTTATTTCAGCACTTTTCATAGAATTTTGGTCCAGGCGTCGGGCAATAAAATGGGTAAGCGGAGAATACTACAATGCCCGTGACTTAGTCGCAACGTAGGTTTTGGAGAGATTGCTCAATTTCTCGCCCAGTAAATCCTTTACGTGTAAGGAATTGATAAATTTTGTGTTTAACTTGGGTGTCTGAGAGGTCTGCACTGCGATATTTTTTAAGAATTTGGCGGGTGGCGATGGCTTGCCAATCGACGTCAAATTCTAAAATGACGTCTTCAATGAGATGCTGTGAAATACCTTTGAACGCGAGTTCCTGCCGTATCAGTCTCAATCCCTTTCCTTGCTCAGTTCGCATTCTGAAAAACGAACGACAAAAACGGGCATCAGACTGCCAACCTTGATCTGATAAGTTATCGAGGTGACCTTCAATTTCTTCCGAGGATAGATCTGGAAATTTAAAACGCGACTTCGTGGCTAATTCTTGTCGACTATACTCCCGACGAGAAAGCATCCACACTAAATACTCCTTTAGAGAACGTGCCATTAGCAGCCCCATCTGCTGTGATAGAAACAAACACCATAGCCAACCAATTTGTTTCTGACCATACCCCACCAGTATCGGGGGGCCCTGGTATTGAGTTGGGCAACATTGCCAACGACAAGCACCCAACCCAAAACGCTTGCTTTGACCTACTAAGTAGCTGCAGCGACCTCAACACTTTTGGCACGTGCCGAATCAGCTTCACCTAGCGCCTCTGCTCGAACTGATTTCTCTAACTTTTGTCCAAGTTCCACATTCTCTTCCAAGAATTTAGCGGCATTTGCTTTGCCTTGGCCAATTTTGTTGCCTTCGTAGCTATACCAAGAACCGGACTTTTCAACCAGCCCTAGCTTGACGCCCCAATCAATTAGTTCGCCCATCCGGTAAATTCCCTTACCATACATGATTTGGAATTCAGCTTGCTTGAATGGTGGCGCCACTTTGTTTTTAACCACCTTAACGCGGGTTTCGCTACCAATAACCTCGTCACCATCTTTAACAGTGCCAGTGCGGCGAATGTCCAAGCGAACAGATGCATAAAACTTCAATGCATTACCACCGGAGGTTGTTTCAGGGCTACCAAACATCACGCCAATTTTCATGCGAATTTGGTTAATGAAAATTACCAGACAGTTAGCTGTCTTGACGTTGCCCGTAATCTTACGCAAGGCTTGCGACATCAGGCGCGCTTGTAGGCCAACATGGGTATCTCCCATTTCACCTTCAATCTCTGCTCGAGGAACCAGTGCGGCCACCGAGTCGATGACCAAAACGTCGATTGCATTTGACCTTACCAACATGTCGGCAATCTCAAGCGCCTGCTCTCCCGTGTCAGGTTGTGACACGATGAGATCATCTACATTCACACCCAATTTTTCGGCATAAATAGGATCTAGCGCATGCTCAGCATCAACGAAGGCACAAGAACCACCCGCTTTTTGGGCCTCTGCGATAACCTGTAAAGTTAGGGTAGTTTTACCAGACGATTCCGGTCCGTATATTTCAACGATGCGGCCCTTAGGTAATCCACCGATGCCCAATGCAACATCAAGACCTATCGACCCTGTTGAAATGGATGGGATCGGTTCGCGCTTCTGGTCGCCCATTCGCATAACAGAGCCCTTACCGAACTGTCTTTCGATTTGTCCCAAAGCTGCCGCGAGTGCCTTTTGTTTGTTGTCATCCATTGGTGTCACCTGACTGTTGTAGTGGATAAATAATCTATACTGTAAATATAACCAGTATAGGGAGGCTTATGCAAGTATATTTGGTTTCAGTGTCCATATTTGTTTTTCAACTAGCGCGGTCAGCTGGAACATGCACAACCATTTAGGGCTATTGGCTGATGATTTCCGCCATTAATGCCAATACAGCAATAGCGGCTTGCTCTCTCACTGCCTGTCGATCGCCCGGTATCTCAAGCATCCTCGTATGTGTTTGGCCCTTAAAATGGCAAGCGACCCATACTGTGCCTACGGACAATAAGGACCCGTCGCCTCCTGGTCCTGCCAAGCCCGTGGTGGCCAATGTAATATCTGCATTGGATTTTTCATGGGCGCCGACACACATCGCCATCACCACCGATTCACTCACTGGTCCGTGCTTATCTATGACTCGCTCATCAACACCTAGCTCTGTCGTTTTCGATCCATTTGAGTAGACTACCCAGCCTCTATCAAACCAGTCTGAACTACCCGGAAGATCCGTTAACCAAACCGCTAATAGCCCACCTGTACAAGATTCTGCAGTTGCCACGGTATAACCAGTCTGCTTGAGTCTTTGTATCGGCATAAATGCCTCTTGCTGCATGCGCTGTCTCCTATTGGATGATTGGCAATAAGATAGGTTATTTACATGGGTCCAACAACAAACCATATGATTCTACGCACATGAAACTGTTTTCCGTTTGCCTGTCTTAATTACAATTTCGCCTTTATTCACTGCGGATCTATTTTCGTGATAAAAGCGTGTTCCTTACTCCATAATGCCGTTAAAATAACGCCAGAAATTCACTTTGTTGGCTAGGAAAAACAAGCATGTCTGAACACACACCAATGATGCAGCAATATCTCGGCATCAAAAAGTCTCACCCAGACAGCTTGTTGTTTTACCGCATGGGTGATTTTTACGAATTATTTTTTGACGATGCCCGAGATGCATCGAAATTGCTGGATATCACGTTAACGGCTCGGGGGAAAAGTGGTGGAAAACCAATACCCATGGCGGGGATTCCCTACCATGCTGCCGAGAACTACTTGGCACGGTTGGTACGACTTGGTAAATCGATTGCCATTTGCGAACAAATCGGCGACCCAGCTACTTCAAAAGGACCAGTAGAAAGACAAGTAGTGCGTCTCATAACGCCAGGAACACTCACTGATGATGCATTTTTAAACAGCACAAGTGATAATCTGATTTGCGCATTTTATGGGACAACTGACCAGGGTGGGCTCGCTAGCATAGACGTCAGTACGGGGAGGTTTCTGGTCACACCGATAGAATCACTTGACGCCCTTTCTTCTGAACTCGCACGTATACGTCCCGCTGAATTACTCGTTGAAGATATTCCCAATGTCATACCAAAAGATCTTTTTAAGGGCTGCATTCAGCATATACCCAGCTGGCATTTCCAATTAGATACCTGCCAGCGTTTGCTAAAAGACCAATTTCAATTTATCAGTTTAGATGGTTTAGGCGTTGAAGACATCCCTCTGGCTGTATGCGCAGCTGGGGCAGTTCTGCAATATGTTCAAGACACCAATCGCACTGCATTACCCCACATTCAAACGTTGGTTCGCGAAAACCGAAGCGATAGCCTGCAAATTGACGCCGCTACACGAAAGAATTTAGAAATTGATATCAACCAGTTGGGCGCGACTGATTTCACGCTTGCCTGGGTACTTGATCATACAAAAACCGCCATGGGCAGTCGGCTGTTAAAACGGTGGTTAAACCAGCCCATACGCAATATTACTGACATTGCCCATCGCCAAGATGCAGTCGAACAAATTTTATCCGCATACCTGTACGACACCTTGCAAGAGCACTTAAAACAGGTTGGGGATATTGAAAGACCCCTGGCCCGGATCAGCATGGGAACTGGCCGACCGCGGGATTTGAGTCGACTGAGGAATGCGCTCACACATTTACCTGAAATTACAGGGTCGATTGTTCCAGAAAAGGCTAAGCGCCTTGAAACTCTGCAGTCTGAGATTAACCACCACCCCGCCATTTTGACATTACTCACCGACGCCATAGAAGAAGTGCCTGCGCACTTGATTCGAGATGGCGGTGTAATTGCCACTGGCTATGATGCGGAATTGGATGAATTACGCTCAATCCAGACAAATGCCTCTGATCATTTGATAAGAATTGAAGAGGAAGAAAAGGCTGCAACACAAATATCTAGTCTGAAAGTGGGCTATAACCGTGTCCATGGCTACTACATCGAAATTTCAAAATCTCAATCCAATATTGACGTACCTGAACACTATATCCGCAAACAAACCCTAAAAAATGCTGAACGGTACATCACGCCAGAACTCAAGGCATTTGAGGACAAAGCATTAAGCGCCAAGTCAAAAGCGCTCGCCAGAGAAAGAATGCTGTACGAAGCAGTCCAAAAACTCGTCGGCGCGGAAATTGAGTCATTACAGACCACGGCGCGGGCTTTGTCCGAGTTAGATGTACTTTGTTGTTTTGCAGAACGGGCATTGGCACTCAATTTAACAAGACCTCACTTACAAGAACAGGTGACGATCAACATTCAAGGCGGCCGACATCTGGTCGTAGAGCAAATGTCTGAGCAGCCCTTTGTTGCCAACGATTGTTGCTTGGAACCTAAAAAACGTTTGTCGGTAATTACGGGGCCAAACATGGGTGGTAAGTCGACATTCATGCGTCAAACTGCACAAATTGTTTTGCTTGCCCACACAGGTTGTTTTGTTCCGGCTACACAAGCCACTATTGGCCCTATTGACCGCATATTTACGCGCATGGGATCGTCGGATGATGTCGCTGGCGGTCTATCGACCTTTATGGTCGAGATGACAGAAACAGCCAATATCCTCAATAATGCCAGCGAAAGCAGCTTGGTAATTATGGATGAAGTAGGTAGAGGCACCAGCACATTTGACGGACTGTCACTTGCGTGGGCCGCTGCAACCTATTTGGCAGATAACATAGGGTGCATGACACTGTTCGCAACACATTATTTTGAAATGACGGCATTGGGTGACCAAAATCCCCATTGCAACAATCTGCATTTAGGCGCGACCGAAGTAGACGACCGGGTATACTTTCTTCACCGAGTACAATCGGGCCCAGCATCCAAAAGCTACGGGCTTCACGTGGCAGCTTTGGCCGGAGTGCCTTCTGAGGTATGCCAAGCGGCTAAACACAAACTTATCGCATTAGAATCTAAATCAGTAACCAGAATGGCAAAAAGCGGACCAGCACCGTTGCAGGCAGACATATTTGCATTGCCCGAGAAATCGGAAATCACAGATAAATTAGATGCAATTGATCCCAATCAGCTCACGCCATTACAGGCATTAGAGTTGGTATTTCAATTAAAGTCGTTGGTAAAGTAAGTGCAAATTGCTGCGCTTTTAGGGTTGGCTAATCACTAGGATTAACCGATAATTGCCAACTCAGTGCTTTTTGATATTTATTTCGGAGTAAAAAGAATGACGTTTGTTGTTTTGGACAACTGTATTAAGTGTAAATACACCGATTGCGTAGAGGTATGTCCAGTTGATTGCTTTTATGAAGGCCCCAACTTCCTCGTCATTCATCCTGATGAGTGCATCGATTGTGCTTTGTGCGAACCGGAATGCCCTGCCAACGCAATTGTCTCAGAAGATGATGTTCCACCAGACCAATTGGAATTTATAGAGCTGAATGCAGAACTCTCAGAGGTGTGGCCAAACATCACGGAACAAAAAGAGCACCCCGCTGAAGCAGCACAGTGGGATGGCGTACCTAATAAGCTGAAATACCTAGAACGCTAACGACAATTCGAAAAAAGAAGCGGGTACGGCGCGCACCATATGCGAATCTGCCCGCTTATTTCTCTTGATAATCGTAATGCCTTTTTTAGTCTTGATCTGCAAATAGGGCATTACCAGACAACCCTTGACGCTCCAATATATCTCTTAAACGACGCAAAGCCTCAACCTGTATTTGACGAACGCGTTCGCGAGTCAATCCAATCTCATGCCCTACTTCTTCTAAGGTACTGGTCTCGTACCCACGTAGTCCAAACCTTCTGGCAACCACTTCTTTTTGCTTGTCTGATAATTCAGAAATCCAATGGTCAATACTTTCTTTTAAGTCTTCATCTTGAAGCAATAGGTAAGGATCGGTTACATGGGCATCAGCGATGGTATCTAACAGGCTTTTTTCAGTATTACTACCAATGGGCGTGTCAACTGAGGTGATTTTGTCATTGAGACTCAGCATCCGTTTTACCGTCGCAACGGGTCTGTCAGTAGCTTTTGCAATTTCTTCAGGGGTTGGATCATGGTCTAACTGCTGGGCTAGTTCGCGACTAGTGCGCAAGTAAACATTAATTTCTTTTACCACATGAATTGGCAAACGAATGGTTCTAGTCTGATTCATGATTGCTCTTTCAATGGTTTGTCGAATCCACCACGTAGCATAGGTAGAGAATCGAAAACCACGTTCAGGGTCAAATTTTTCCACTGCTCGGATCAACCCCAAATTACCTTCCTCGATTAGGTCTAACAGCGTCAGTCCTCTGTTGACATATCGCCGGGCAATTTTCACAACCAAACGCAAATTGCTTTCAATCATGCGTTTTCGACCAGCCTCATCGCCTTTTTGGGCCAAACGAGAGAAATACACCTCTTCTTCAGGTGTTAGCAATGGCGAAAAACCAATTTCATTTAAATAGAGTTGGGTTACATCGAGTTGTTTGGCGGAATCTGCTTTCTCAGACAAAATTTCGTCTAGAACTTCTTGGTCAAAATCGTCTGAAGTATCCTGATCCTCAGAATCGCTTATCTCGTCGTCATCCGAATCGAGGCCAATTATTTTCTCTGTGGCTTCAATATCATCACTTATGTCCTTGGTAGATATCTTCCTAATCTCTTCCATGGCAGTATCTCCCTATTAAATAAGTCTTTTGGAAACTAACTCCCAATATTGTTGCGCTTAAGGCAAAAACGTCAATGGGTTTAAAGGCTTCCCGTCCTTCCTTATCTCAAAATGCAGCGCTGGATCTGCCGCTACATTCACTCGCCCCATTTTAGCAAGAGGATCCCCTGCGGCTACGGTTTGTTTTTCCTCAACCAACAATTCACTTGCGTAAGCATAGGCTGATAGATAGTTGCCACTGTGTTGTACAATGACCATATTACCGTATCCACGTAAGCCAGAACCCGCAAATACCACCACACCAGATGCTGCTGCAACGATCGATTCGCCCATGCTTCCAGATATATCAACGCCCTTTAACTGGGTTGTTATTGATGCATCTGTCTTAACTATATTCCGATTCAAGGGCCATTGCCACACTATTGGTAGGCCTATTGGGGCTGAAACTGACACAGATTGGTTAGTTTTATTCGTGCCTGGTCCTGCATTTTTGGATGGCGTTACAGCGTTTGATGAAGCGGGTGACACTTGTTTTGTTGTAGGTACCACAGCAGTGATTTGAACGACGATATCGCTCAATTTGATACGCTGCCCTATGGCCAAGTGATAGTCTGAGCCTATTGCGTTTACTTCTGCCAGACGGCGGTAATCCAAATCAAAACGCATGGCAATACTGTATAAGGTGTCACCTTTTGCCACTCTATACCACTCACTGTTTTTGCCATTTGTAGTGGCAACTGTCGTTGATTGGCTATTGTTTTGCGTGGTGACTTTACCAGGTTTGACTTGAACTGCTGGCCTTTCGGCACTATTGGGGCTTTTCGACAGCGCCGCGTACTTGGGGTTATTGATACAACCCACCAAAATGACGGCGATTAAAGGAATAAACAGAACCCTACCACTGCCTTTAGAAACCGAAGCGACAGGCACATTCGATACACGCAACCGATAGTTCCCTGCCGCCTTTAATTGCGCCCACATTGTTCGAATCATGTTATCTGGCGGTATCCTTATATTCCTAACACTGTCACTGGCCGGCGTACATCGCTGCTGTCATGCTAACACAGCTTGGTTTTAAATTAATTTGGCTTTACAGCTACGAAACAAGACCTTTCAATAAAGGTACAAAGACAACTGGCTCGATCGCCTTATGCGTGAACGTATCACCATCACGGGTAACGAGCATCAACATCTGCTCTTGTCTCCCAACAGGTATGACAAGGCGCCCTCCCTCTGGACTTAGCTGATTAAGCAAACTTTCAGGAATCTCTTCTGGCGCGCACGTAGAAATGATGCCGTCAAAAGGTGCCTTTTGCTCCAATCCTAAACCACCATCAGATAACGCAAAATGAACGTTACGAATACCCATTGTGTGCAGCAAAGCTTTTGATCGTTGTTGCAATGGCGCTATGCGTTCAGTAGTGAAAACCTGTTTACTCAGTGGTGCTAAAAGTGCTGTTTGATAACCCGACCCCGTACCAATTTCCAATACCTTTTCTAGTGGCCCATTCTCAAACAACAATGCAGTCATCTTAGCAACGATATAGGGTTGAGAAATGGTTTGACCAAATCCAATTGGTAAAGACCGATCTTCATAGGCTCGATGCGAAAGCGCCTCTTCAACAAACAAATGCCTTGGTGTTGACTGAATCAGATCTAGCACAGCAACATCCGTAATGCCTTGTTCTGACAACCGTTCAATAAGACGCACACGCGTTCTCATTGATGTCATTCCAATACCCTGTTGACGGTTCATTGCTTGCTCTCAAAAAGTGTACGACTGATCAAATTAAATGGACTTATTTTGGATAGAAAATACCCTAAATTAGGCCTCATTTACAGCAATCAACTCGGATAGAACGCCAGTGGCATAGGTTCCAGTTGGAAGACCAAATTCAATTTTTAAGTCATCACCCTGCCATTCAAATATCAAACCAGACACTCGCAGTATTGTTGCTCGTCGGGCATGATCTAAACGCTCTTTGTCCAACAGTGACGTTAGCTCCGGAAACTGCTCATATACCTGTTGCTCAGAAGCCGTCGGCGGCACGTAATCACGACCCTGTGAACCTGCATAGAGGCTACAGGTAGGGCTACAGTCACCCGTGACCACACGATCCGCCTCTGACTCTGAATCTTCAGCTAAAAACCAACTTTTCGTACCGGATAGTTGCAGCGGTTGCCCATTTACAACTTGTTTCCACGACCCATCTCTAACGAGATGATCTAACGACGCATTAAACAAATATGAACGAACAGCTGAGAGGAGCATACTTTTCCGTTCGCGATTTATTTTACGGCGCGACAAAACCTGCAGCGCATCGGGGATATTTGCGCCTTGATGTCCAAATCGCTGTGGCCCAAAATAATTGGGCACCCCCTCTGCTGAAATTAAAGCCAGCCGGTTTTCAATCTCTGTTTTGTCTGCTGACACTTGCCTTAGTAGGATACAAAACCGATTTTCTCTGATCGCACCACGACGCAGTTTCTTGTCATGCTTTTTCATTACCAAGACAGATGTATTAGGTAAGTCAAAAGGTAACTCTGGAAGTGGTTTGCCTGGCATCCATACACTAAACCACTGGCGACTCACAGACTGCCGGTCCTTTAATCCTGCAAAGGATACATCCCGTCCACCGACCCCTGCCCATCGTGCTAACTGGTCAGCAACATAAGTAGTACTTAGACTTGCTTTTTCAATGTAAAAATAAAGATGTTCGCCTTCTCCAGTGAGCTCAAAACTTAAGGTCTCTTCAACAATAAAGTCTTCTGGTGCGGATTTGAATTGTGCGATACCGGGTACCACGGGATAGGCCTTTGACCAATCAAAACTATACATACAACTCCAATTTATTCACTAACACCACAGCATGGGCTGCAATACCCTCTTTACGTCCTGTGAAACCGAGCGTTTCAGTAGTGGTCGCCTTAACATTCACTTGGCTTACATGTATTCCAGCAGCGTTAGCAATATTGATGCACATATCACCAATATGCTTCGCCATTTTGGGTTGTTCTGCAACAATAGTAGAATCGATATTGGCGATGCTATAGCCCTGCTTACTGACGAGTGATACTACGTGTGCTAACAAAACCAAACTGTCGGCGCCTTTAAATTCGTCATCGGTATCCGGGAAATGTTTGCCAATGTCACCTAAGGCCACCGAACCAAGTAATGCATCACAAATCGCGTGTACCAGTACGTCACCATCAGAGTGAGCCAAAAGGGGACGTTCATAGGCAATAGAACAGCCACCTAAAGTAATGCTCGCGCTATTTTCAACAACACCAAAACGGTGGACATCATAGCCATGACCTATGCGTATCATTATTGACTCACCTCTAATTGCGACGCCACAAATGCTAGGTCTTCTGCGTATGTGACTTTAATATTTGTACGCTGCCCTTGAACAATACCCACCCTATGCCCAGCAATTTCCATCGCAGATGCCTCATCAGTGACAGACAAATGTTTATCCATAGCCGCTAACAAGGCGGCCTTTAACGTCTCTAAAGGAAAACACTGCGGGGTTTGCGCACCCCACAAACCGTCTCTGGGTATTGTTTCTTCTATAATCTGGTGTTCGTTCACACGCTTTACCGTATCGGCAATAGGGCATGCCAAAATTGCACCACAACCCGTGTTAAATACATGGGCAAGCAAATTATCTATATCAATTGCTTGTACCAGAGGTCTAGCAACATCATGAACCAGCACCCAATCCGCCGCTGAG
The DNA here is from genome assembly GCA_913063165.1 of uncultured Saccharospirillaceae bacterium. Lineage (GTDB taxonomy): Bacteria > Pseudomonadota > Gammaproteobacteria > Pseudomonadales > Natronospirillaceae > CAJXZL01. The sequence goes on from CAJXZL010000028.1 coordinate 26,739, forward strand.
GCATGATTACCTAGCCAGATTAAACCGTTTAATACTGACTGAGCGCGATTTTCACCACCATTGACAATGGTGACTCTAGAATCACTGACACCATTTTGTGTACCTACATAGGGGTCACTTGGATTACTCGGTATGACGACCCCCGCTATGTCAGTGCGCTGCAAAAACTGCGCTAACGTCCATTCAAATATCGTTTTGCCCAACACCTTCGCATATTGCTTTGCGCCGGAAGCGCCAAAGCGTTTCCCTACGCCTCCATTAGCGATGACAACCCAGACTCTAGGTAACTTGTGTTGTTTATTCGGTTGGGATAACAACGAAGACCTCACCTGGCTTTACCAACATTAACTCGCTCCTGGAAATCTCTTCAACCGACTCAGACTCAGACATCAAGTCGTTGACCTTGCCTTGCAGTTCTTTGTTGATACGTACTTGGGTGGCGTTTTCCACAGATTTAACTTCAATCTGCTCTTTTAAAGACGCTATTTCAGACAAACTTCGATCGCCAAACCACAGGCGCACCTGCAGAAGCACTAACACTACAACTAAAATGGCGATGCCCCACTTGGACATATTCTAAATCCTTGATAGTTACATTTAGGAAGCACACAAAACCCTAGATGCACCTCATATTCAAACGTTAGTTTATCACTTGTATCCTTCATAGGGATACTGAGTTGATACTCTGTTACTGCAACAGCCTAAAAAATTCTTAGCTGAAAGATCCCTTCAATAGAATATGAATATGAAACACCATGTCATATTGAACTTGTTCAATTCGGCCTGTGCATCAAAACCATTGAGACCAGCCAAGCCAGTCTTCGTTAGTAGCCCGATTCAGAAATTTATTTCCGTATCACACACCGGGTATACAGCCATTAGAATAGAAAGATGGTCCACAGGTTATATGCCAGCCGGCAAGTCGATGCATTGATGACTCAGACTACAACCTAACGCATTCAGGATAAGCCAGATTAGATACCATAGGCAGACGCATTTTATGCCATTTCCTTCCTATTGCACTGTTAAGTAAGCTGATAACAGTTTATCGGATAGACAGGGTCATGCGTTCGGTGTGAGCTAGGTCAAAAGGATAGAAGTTGGCCCTTTATGCGCAGATAGGGAACTGAATCATTTTTCAGTGCGGTTTTTTTTGCGGCTATTCTTCGCGGCTTTTCTTTGCCGCTTTTCTTCTCCACAACGAAAAAACCCGACCTAAAAGGTCGGGTTGTTTCGATATTAGATGCTTGACGATGCCCTACTCTCACATGGGGAG
>CAJXZL010000029.1 GCA_913063165.1 uncultured Saccharospirillaceae bacterium
CACATTCAGTTACTTTGCTGTACCGCGCCGGTCAGTTCTGCCAACATAGCGTTCTGGGTTTCACCTAGGGGTAGTGCGTTCAGTGCCAATGTAAAAATTAATGCGCCAGCCAACAAAAAGAGTAGGTTGGATTTATAAGACTTCATGTTGCTAGACCCTCGTTTAATGGACGGCCATTATGCAATGTGCTCTAGGGGCATAATGTGACCTAGGCCCTGTAAACACTAGCAATGTTAAAATTTGCAGACCAGTTCATTTCCGAATTTGAACCGGTAGACATTATCAGAAGGTAGGAATACGAATATGGCTTTTTGGTTGATGAAAAGTGAACCCGACGTCTTCAGTATCGACGATCTCGCACAGTGCCCCAATGGCACTGATCATTGGGATGGCATTCGAAATTATATGGCCCGTAATTATATTCGGGACGATATGCGGGTTGGTGATCAGGTGCTGTTCTATCATTCTAATGCCAAACCACCCCATGTTGTGGGTTTGGCTGAAATTGTCAGCGAACCTTATCCTGACTATACCGCACGAAATCCGGACAGCCATTATTATGATCCCAAGAGCACGGACGACAATCCGCGCTGGGTTATGGTAGACGTACGGTATGTGGGCAAGCTCAAGCACACCGTGTCACTGGGCGCGATTAAAGCCAATCCGGTATTGTCAAAAATGATGTTGGTGACTCACGGACGGTTGTCCATTTGTCCTGTGACACCTGACGAATGGCAAGAAGTACTTGCCATGTCGGAACAACCAGAAACGCGTTAGGCGTTCGATTTGTGGCGCTGCAACGCAGCGTCTATGCGGGCCATCATGTCGGCGACGGCACCGGAGGCTTCAGGGGAATCTACCGGTCGCTGGTTGAGTAAATCGTGGGTCAGGTTCAGAGCAGACATGACGGCAATGCGTTCAATGCCTAACACCTTGCGACTGTCTCGAATCTCTACCATCTTATGATCCAAAAACCGTGCAGCCTGTTCCAATGCCGTTTCTGCGCCATCTGGGCAGGCAACCCGGTATTCTCTGTCAAGAATATGCACAGTGAGGGTCTTGGGGATGTGTTTGTCCATTACTCTCCTGCCTCCATTTTTCTAAGCTGCGCCAGAATCGCCTGTACCTTTTTGGTGGCCAGATCGTTGTGGGCAACCAGCGTAATGCGCTCTTTTTCCCATTCGGCACGCTCGGTTCGAAGAGACTTTACTTCAGCATCGAGTTTGTCAAAAGCGGTCAGCAAGGCATCCACTTTCACCTGTAATTCTTTCAAATCCATCGGGCTCATGAGCACCATTCTTTTGTAATGAGACAAATACTATAAGAGCGTCTGCGACTTCGGTCAATCGACAGGACAGTTCCGCCCACGCATGATAGCATTTAGTGTAACTGATCTGGGATGAAAAGCATGAACGAAACAACACATTATGAACGGTTAACCGATTTGGTAGCAACCGTAGAAGGCGTGATGCACCCTGCAGCCCTGCAAGGCGCATTAGCAGGCCACCTGTGCGCAGGACAACGGTGGAGCAAGGCACAATTTATTATGCAATCCGCGGTGGTGCTAGACAGCAAGGTCAAACCCGATGCTGCGGGCCAGCAAGAATTCTTGTGGGTGTATGACAGCACCTTGGAAGCCTTAAACGCCGAAGACATGAGTTTTTTACCCTGGCTACCGGATAACAGCCATGCCATGGAATCGCGGCTGGAAGCCCTCACCAGTTGGGTTAGCGCTTTCTTAAGTGGTTTTGGCACCAGCGGTCAAGACTTCAGTACCATGGACGATGACGCCAAAGAAATTCTCTCAGACCTCGCGGCTATTGCCACGGTAGACTGGGATGAAGCCGAAGAAGCATCAGAAGATGACTGGTACACCGTGGTCGAACACGCACGCCTGTCGGCGGTTCATTTATTTTTGGCCTATAACGAGCCGCCAAAAGCGGACGATACTGAACCGACCACACACTAAATGAAATCACGAGAGCACGCGGAATTTAAGCGACGACGCACCCGATTGATGGAGATGATGGCCCCCGGCTCCATCGCCATCTTGGCGTCGGGGCAGCAAACCGTTCGCAATCGTTATGTGACCTATCCGTTTAGACAAGATAGCGACTTTTACTATCTCACTGGCTTTGACCTGCCAGATGCCTATTTGGTGTTAATACCAGACCGCGCTGCCGCCCAAACGGTATTTTTCTGCAATGAACAGGATGCCAAAGACCGTATGTGGCATGGCATTCACATTGGTCCGGATGAGGCTATCACCGCGCTGGGTGTCGACGACGCCTTTCCACTGGAAGACATTGACGACATCCTGCCAGGCTTAATCGAAGACAAAGCCCGTATTTATGCCAGTGTCGGCCACCATGACGCCGCTGACCGAAAATTGATGCGGTGGCTTGAAGGCATAGATGACACCGATGTGGAGATTGAACGCTCTCGGCACCGGCTGTCTGACCTGTCTTATCTGTTACACGAATTGCGACTGGTCAAGTCTGCCTATGAACAACAGCTGATTCGCACGGCATCACACATCAGTGCGCGGGCACACAATCGCGCCATGCGCTGGGTCACACCCGGAAGTTGGGAATACCAACTGGATGCCGAAATTCAGCATGAGTTTGCAATGGCGGGTGCGCGCCGCGCCGCTTACATTAGCATTGTGGCCTCAGGCAAAAACAACTGTGTGTTGCACTACACAGACAACAACAGCCAATGCCATTCGGGTGATCTGGTGTTGGTCGATGCTGGCTGCGAGTTTCAACATTATGCCTCGGACATCAGCCGCACCTACCCAATTTCTGGCACCTTCACCCCTGCTCAACGGGCGATATACCAACTGGTTTTGACGGCACAAGCTGCTGCTATTGCCGCGATACAACCTGGGGTACGCTTTTCTGATGGCCATGATGCTGCCTATGCGGTGTTTGCTGCCGGCCTACAGCAATTGGGTATCACCCAGTCTATTGATGACGATATTGGCAACTGGTTTATGCACCGCACCTGTCACTGGCTAGGACTCGATGTCCATGATGTCGGTGAATACCGCATTGATACACAGTCGCGCATGTTAGAACCTGGCATGGTGATGGCGGTAGAACCGGGTCTGTATTTTCAACCTGACGATCTGAGTATTGCGCCTAAGTGGCGGGGCATCGGTGTTCGCATTGAAGACGTGGTGTTGGTGACCAAGACTGGCCATGAGGTGTTGTCTGCCGATGCAATCAAAGACCCAGATGCCATTGAACACTGGATGAACAAGCAGCCCAATCGTCTGATTTAATCGTCTGATTTAACCGTCATTTTTATGGGCTACAGCGGTTCCGTCGGTAGGTTTCGGGCACAAAAAAGCCAGCACAGGGCTGGCTTTTGAGGGACTGTGACGATTAGGCGTCAGGTTCAGGCAAGCCCAGCTTTTCTCTTGCCAACATATCGGCAATCTTACTGGTCGACAAACCCTGTTCCTTCGAACGGGTAAAGATGGTGTTCAGGGTGTCGTAAATCTGCTCAATATGCTTTTGAACTACCACCGAGTCGTAACCAATTTTTTCATGGTACACATCGATAATGCCGCCGGCATTGATGACGAAATCTGGCGCATACAATTTGCCTAATACGTGCAACTTCTCACCTACCGCTGGTGTCGCCAACTGGTTGTTTGAACAACCGGCAATGATGGGTGCCTTGATGCTGTCAGCATTGTCGAGGGTCAAAATAGCACCCATGGCGCACGGCGCAATCACATCGACGTCTTGATACAAAATATCATCGCCCGATATGATGGTGGCACCCCAGTTTTCAACCGCACCTTGAAGCTTCTCAGCGTCCAGATCCGCTACAAACAAGGTCGCACCCACTTCGTGTAGACGACGGGCCAAATCCAAGCCCACATGACCTAAGCCTTGGATCGCTACGGTCAGACCCTTCATGTCAGAACGACCTAACTTGTGCTCGATCGCCGCCTGTATACCCAAAAAAGTACCATAGGCGGTGGCTGGTGATGGATCGCCACTCTTGGTGACACCAGATGCATCAGTCTTGTCCTGCACACCACTGACGTGCTTGGTAAACTGCGACACATACTTTAGGTCTTCAACGCTGGTACCTGAGTCTTCAGCAGCAATATACATACCGCCCAAGCGGTCCAAGAACTTACCAAAAGCAGCCAGCTTTTCTGGCGTTTTTTCGGTTTTTGGATTGCCAATAATGACCGACTTACCGCCACCCAACTTCAAACCTGCCAAAGCCGACTTGTAGGACATGCCGCGAGACAACCGCAACACATCTTTTAGTGCGTGCTCTTCATCCGCATAAGCGAACATCCGGGTGCCGCCCAATGCAGGACCTAATGCCGTGTTGTGGATGGCAATAATGGCTTTTAGGCCAGAGGCTGCATCATTAAAAAATACGACCTGCTCATGCTGGTCAAAATCAGGCTGTGAATACACACTCATGGTGTTCTCCTATGGGGATATCAATCGGGATCACCGATCGTTAATCAATGTGTCAGGATGACTGATACCGTCTGTCCTGTTGGCAACGAGAATACGGCGACCGAATTCCAGTATGCGATGGGGTGAAAATACCCTGTAGCTGCGTATTTGCCAACCAAGGGCAGCAAACGCTTGGACGGCGAGGTGTAACGTAAAATGGTCACTCTGGCGCCCTGTGCCTACCGCCACTAAGACCTGCGTCAACCGGAATGGACGCCTCGGTTTTTGCAGGCCGAACTGACTGACGACAGGCCAAAAGCATTGTATGATGCCCACACTATCCCATGACTGTTTTGGAAGCCCGATGCGTCAACCCAGAATCTATGATGACCAGCCCTTAATCCTAGGACAAACCCTGTCGTTGGCGCCCCAAGCGGCCTCGCATGTCGCACGTGTCTTGCGCCTGACCCAAGGCGCAACGGTGACGCTGTTCAATTCCGATGGCCATGAGTATGAGAGCGTGATCGTCTCTGCCACCAAAAAATCGGTTGAGGTGTTGGTCACTGCGGCAAACAGGGTGGATCGTGAATCACCGTTGACCAGCCATATCGGGTTGGTGATATCCAAAGGCGACCGTTTTGAATACGCGCTACAAAAAGCCACTGAGCTGGGGGTGAGTCATATCACCCCGCTAACCAGCAGCCGGTGTGAGGTGCATTTAAAGGGCGATCGATTGCAAAAGAAACTGGACCAATGGCAAGCCATTTGTGTCAGCGCGTGTGAGCAGAGCCAACGCAATGTGGTGCCGACCGTTGCGCCTGTCTCCGCCATAGCTGATTGGATTGGTACGCCGTTCGATGGCCTAAGTCTGGTGTTACACCACCGTGCAGCACAGCCCTTATCTGGGTTTGAACGCCCAGAAGCGGTGCGTTTTCTTATTGGCCCTGAAGGCGGATTGAACGAGGCAGAAATTGAGGCGGCGCTCACTGCTGGTTTTAATGCCTGCTTGTTTGGACCGCGGGTGTTACGCACAGAAACCGCGCCCCTGGTGGCCTTGTCGGTTGCACAGGCGCTCTGGGGTGATTTTTGATAAGGGCGGTTACAGACTAGCTGCTATTACCGGGATGACCATTGATTCCGCCAGCGGTGGCTAAGCGGATGTGCTGTTATTGTCGGTGATTTCAGCTAACGCTAACCCGCAGCCGTTTAGGATTCAACGACTCGGGCAGCGCACCGCATTAAGACTTTTTCACAAACTGGGTCAGGATGACAATTTGCTGACCGTTTACACGGCCTTCAATCTGTTCAGCATTGTCCTGTACCAAAGAAATTCCCCGTACTGCCGTACCGCGCTTAGCGGTAAAGTTGGCGCCCTTCACGGTCAGGTCTTTGATTAACACCACGGTATCGCCCGCGGTTAACACAACCCCGTTACTGTCTCGGTGCTGTACTTTCAGATCATCAGACAAGCCATCGCCCAAGGCTTTGGCCCACAACAGGCTATCGTCATCCAAATACATCAGGTCTAGTAGGTCTTGCGGCCAGCCTTCGCCACTCAAACGGTTGAGTAAGCGCCACGCCAACACCTGCACTGGAATACTCGGACTCCACATGCTGTCGTTCAAACACCGCCAATGGTTAGCATCCATGGTCTCAGTGTGCTCAATTTGACCGACGCATTGTGCGCACAAATAAGCCGATTGATCGGGGCCGCCGTTAGATTGTGGCTGGATGGCATAAACCGATAGGCCTTCAGAGGCTTTACACAGCTCACACTGACCACCGCTGCGTGTGGTCAAGGTGTTTTCTAAACTCATGGGGTAATCCTACAGAATGTCAGCGGCCATTATAGCCGATAAATTGACTGGCCTAGCTTAATTGCTCGGCATTTATTTTTGAGTTCATGCCCGCTTCGCCCACCCAATAGCCATTGGCATAGTCAGACGCCGTGGTGGCAAGCAGCTCACCATCAATGGCCTGTCTAAACTGGCGTATGCAGTCAAAGGTACCCTGAGCCACGGGACTGATACGAATCACATCAACCTGCATCTGGCGCATCTCTTCTACATAGGCCAGATAATTGATGGGTTGTCCTGACAGCGTCTGAATACCATTGATGGTAAACAAACGGGTGCCGTCTTGGCTCGATAATGGCATACCTTCGGCAAACTCAATACATTTGAGCTTGCAGGCATCCTTGGGCAAATCATACTGGCGAGCGGTAAAGCAACGCGCAGAGAATGCCAATGGCAAGTGCCCAAATGCGAAAACTTCAGTCTCAACGGTTGGAAACAACGCTTTCTCTGCTTGGATCGCTGACAATGCGTCACGGCCCAATTCAACGGGCATCACCCAGCGTTTTAAACCGGCTTTTGCCAACTGTTTGATGGCTTCAGCATTGTAAAGGTTGATCGATGGGCCGGTGGTAAAACCCTGTGTGCTCTCAGAGGCCAACTGGATGGCGCCGTAATCATTGGCCTCTATGGTGGCCCCTGCCTCACGTACCATGCGCGCCATCGATTTCAATTCAGACTCAGCTTCAACCAATGCCAAGGTTGAATAAATGACTTCTTTGCCTGCAGCTGTTAGCTGCGCGCCGATGGCCTGCCAATCTTGCCAACGCAATTCGCGCCGCTTGCTGCACACCGTTTCTCCCAGATACACGATATCGACATCGGAGGCTGCGACCTCGTCATAAAATGCGCGGACATCGCTTGCCGTCCAATAAAACTGAATAGGGCCAAGGCTCAACTTCATAGGTTTCAATCTCGATACGTCATGGGGTGTTTTAGTGCCAAGGTCGCTCATAAGCACCAATGGTGGTTTGACTGCCTTCCGATAACTTGGCCAGCCGGGTCATCCATTCGGGATTCACCTTGTAGCCAGTAGGCGAGGCACGATACTGATCCAATGCTTGTCGCCACACCGAGACCACTTCCGCTACATAAGCAGGGCTGCGCTGTCGGCCTTCTATTTTAACGGCCTTAACGCCAGCCTGTGACAACTGATCGAGAATGCCGAGGGTATTCAAACTGGTCGGCGCTTCTAATGCATGGCCCGTGCCTTCGGGTGTATCGAAGCGGCCCTTGCAGAGCGTTGGATAGCCTGCTTGTTCACCTGGCTGAAAGGTGTCGATCAGGACACCGTTGAGGTGAGACTGTAATATCCCGTCTTTTTCTTGCCACCGCACATATTTGGCAGGTGAACAGGCACCATTCTGGTTCGGGCTTTCAGAGGTCAGGTAGCTCGACAGGTGGCATCGCCCTTCAGCCATGATGCACAGACTGCCAAAGGCAAACACTTCGATATCGACATCCGACTGCAACGCGACCGACTTTACCTGAGGCAAACTCAAAACCCGTGGCAATACCGCGCGGCGAATACCAAAGCGTTGCTTATAAAAACTTAAAGCGGCATGGCTGGTGGCAGAGCCTTGAACGGACAAATGCAATGGCAGGTCTGGGTGGGTGTCGGCGGCATAGCCTAACAAACCCGGGTCAGCCATAATAACGGCATCGACCTGAAAAGCCGCTGCGCGGTCAACAGCCTGCGTCCACTGTTTCCAACGGGCCTGTTGTGGGTAGGTATTAATGGCCACAAACACCTTAACGTTTCGCTGCCGGGCGTAATCTAAACCCTTTTCTAGCCGCTTGTCGTCAAAGTTCAACCCTTCAAAATGGCGGGCATTGGTGTCATCTTTGAACCCCAAATAGACCGCATCTGCGCCGTTATCTACCGCCGCTTTCAATGCAGGAAAACTTCCCGCAGGACAGACCAATTCCATATTCTTCTCTCGCCGTACAGAAACCGCGAAAATAGCAAAGCACCCCTAATTGCGCTTGACCCACATCAAGGATATCCCTGTTATCAATAACTGTTTGGCCACACACTGATCCGCATCCACTGCATGACAGGCGAAACCGAAAAGTAAGCCACATGAGGGGCCAGCTGCATGAACACTGGGTTGCCCACGACCAGCAAGCCACAGTGGCGCCAATGAGCTGTCCGTCACCTTGGAAGAAACACCGATTCTGCCACCGTTTCAGCGACCGAGCCCTGTTGTCGGGTCTGGGGAGACAGGCTAGAATTGCCACGCATTTTTCATCTTCGGAGTCGCCATGTTGTCGCTACCCTTTTCATTGCCTATGCCGCCCGCTTCTCGGGTACAGCAGGTATCCTTGGGCCTTGTTAAGTTTGCCCGTTGGACCCCCAAGGCATTGCAACAGCAAGTGGCGCAACGCTTGTTGAATCAGATTTTTGCTGAGTCTATTGAAGATGGCGATCTCGATTTCCTTGAAGACAAATTCCTGCGGATGGAAATCACTGATGCACAGTTTGCCCTGTCACTCACGGTCATTGCTGTAGAAGATCGCTTGCGGATACGGTGTTTGGATGTCAACTCACCTGACGCCGTCATTCGTGGCAACCTGGCCAGCTTTGTGAAACTGAGCGCAAAAACGGTTGATGCCGATACGTTGTTTTTCCAACGGAAGTTGGTGATGGAGGGAGATACCGCAGTGGCATTGGAATTTAAGAACCTGACGGATGCCTTCGACCTAGATCAGCTACCCAAGTCACTGCGAGAAGGCCTACAGTGGCTTGCGCAGCAGCATGATACCGATACCTTGGCTAACTAACAGCCAACGCGCTGCTTAGGTGTAGAACAGTGATTATCGGGTGTGGGCGTGTTTATAGATGCTCGACTAACAAACCCGCGCGCTGACCCTGTGGCACATCGGTATTGGGAAATACCAAATACTGGGTATGCGCACCAACACAGTGTTGCACACCATGGTCAGACCAGACCCAATCGCCAGGCGCGAAACGGGTAAAATTGTAGCCCGATGCGGGCAAGTTCAACGCAAACCCTTCCCCTGTATGACGAATTTCTTCCGCCACACGAAATTGCTCTACCTGCTCTGCATGACCTGCCACCTCGTCACCCGTTACCAAGGCTTCTAGCATTGCGGCGACATCGGCATAGTGGTCGAGATCATTGCCACCAAAGGGTGCAACTCGGCCTAATTCGACGGTGAAACTTTGTGCGCCCCAGTTCAGGCCGGTATGTGACGAAAAGGTATTGCCCGCGTGTTCCATGACCAACAGGGTGTTGACTTGGCAAGCCGCTAGGGTTGCAAGCCCTGTTGATTCCAACTGGCGTTTCGCTGAATGGGGATAGATCGCAAAGCGCTCGCGATGCGAACCCCTAATGGCGGTATGTAAATCTAGGTGCAGCGGATAACTGCTTACTGCGTGTTCGAAAAAGTGATCCACTGCCGTTTCGAGGCGTCGGGCACGGTTTAATTCATAGCCCTGCGCCAAGCCTTTGGCTGTGTGAGCGCCTGCAAACAGACGGTTGAGATTGTGTACCACAAAGCGGGTGCCGAGGTTCATTGCATCGGCATTACCGAGTAAGAACAACACCCGATTACCTACCGAGACTTCTTCCTGCAATATGCGGGTCACCAAATGGTTGACCAATTCGATTGGCGCGGTTTCATTGCCATGAATACCGGCACTGATGACTACGTCTTTGCTGGCGCCCACGCGCGGTGCCACTTCCAAAATACCCGTGTCATGCAGAGTAATAATGATATCGTCGATATGGTACTCAGCGGCATCAATCGGCTGTTTGGATAAAAATTGCTGGAGAAAATCCTGACCTTGGCAAAAAGGGCTCATAGCGTGGCTCGCTGGTGGCAAAAAAGGGACGGCACCGGCATCAACTAGCGTTCAGCCAAGTGTGCGAGCAGGTTCTTTTCTAACCGTTTAAACAGAAACAGTATTGAAAAGGTCAAGCACAGGTAAATGGCACCCACAAAGGTAAAGGCTTCGAACGGTGCATAGTGCTGCGAATAGACATCTTTGGCTGCGCCGGTCAGATCGATAATGGTTACCGTAGAAGCAATGGCGCTGGCATGCAGCATAAAGATGACTTCATTTGAATAGGCTGGCAACGCACGGCGAAAGGCGCTGGGTAATACGATGCGACGCATGGTCTTAGAGAAGTTCATGCCATAGGCACGTGCCGCCTCAATTTCACCCATGGGGGTGGCCACAATGGCACCCCGTAAAATTTCGGTGGTGTAGGCTGCCGTGTTGAGTACGAAGGCCAACAAAGCTGGGTACAAGGCGTCTTTCATAATGAACCAAAACACCGACTCTTGAATACCCGGAATATAGGTCACCCCATAGTAAATCAGGTACAGCTGAATGAGTAATGGCGTGCCTCGGAAGACATAGGTATAGGCCCAAATAGGACGATTAATCCACGGATTACGGTGGGTGCGCAAAATCGCCAAAGGCAATGACAACACCAAGCCAATGATCAGCGATATAAAGACCAACTGCACGGTCACCACCAAACCATCCCAATAATGCAAGACAGTCGACGTGGTAAAAATTTGGTTTGAATCTAGTAGTTGTACCAACCAATCCATCTGATTATCCCTTTATGACGCCAGCGCTGTATTTTTTCTCGATCACTTTAAAGCCCCATTCTGACAGAATGGTAATCAGCAGATAGATGATGGCCACCGGAATAAAAAACACAAATGGTTCGCGCGTTGCTGCAGAGGCTTCTTTTGCCAAGCGGGTCATATCGGTCAAGCCGATTAATGACACCAATGCAGTCGTTTTGAGCAGAACCAACCAATTATTACTGAGGCCAGGCAATGCATGGCGCATCATTTGCGGGAACATAATACGAAAGAACACCTGTCTTTTCGTCATACCATAGGCAATACCCGCTTCAATTTGTCCACGGTCTACAGCTAAAAAGGCGCCTCGGAATGTTTCCGACATATAGGCACCAAAAATAAATCCTATGGTGGCAACACCGGCGACAAACTCGTCAATGTTGATATAAAAATCGTAGTCATACTGATAATAAATCCAGTCAGAAAGACTGTTCATCATGATCTGAGCGCCGTAAAAAATCAGCAGCATCAGTACCAAATCGGGAACGCCACGAATCAATGTGGTGTAAGCAGTAGCAACCAACCTGAGTGGTGTGAAATGGCTAAGTTTGGCAATGGCACCTAACAGGCCCAATACCAGCGCAACAATCAGAGAAAATATGGCGACTTCAATGGTCAGGATCGCACCCGTAAAAATCGTGGGTCCATAACCGTGTAAATCTAACATACTCGGTACTCCTGAAAAGCGCCTGAATGAAAATAAGAAAGGGATGTGCAGGCCACTGTGTGGCCTGCTGGGTAATCGGTTAACAACCGATATTACATTTTGATGTCATAGCTGAAGTACTTCACACGGATCTTGTCATACACGCCATTGCTCTTAACGGTACGCAACGCCTTGTTGAACATCTCCATTAGGTCGCCATCGCGCTTACGCAATGCAGCAGCAGCGCCGTCGCCTAGTGGTTCTGTACCGATCATGGCATAACCAACGCCACGGTCGTCACCAGCCAACAACTCTTCGCCTACAGGTACGTCGATCAAGATCAAGTCTAGACGGCCAGCAAACAAGTCGATGATGAATTCATCAGCAGCGGTGTAACGAACCACTGTTGCTTTGCCTTCTAGTTGCTTAGAAGCATAGGTATCTTGGATCGTACCACGCTGAACACCTACACGTGCGCCAGCCAATGTAGCCAAGTCTTTGCTGTTGTATGAAGCGCCTTTCTTAGCGAACCAGCCAGAAGGTGTGTTGTAGTAAGGCTCGGTGAATGCAACCTGCTCAGCACGTTCTGGTGTGATAGACATAGAAGAGAAGATGGCGTCGTATTTACGTGCCAACAGACCTGGGATGATACCGTCCCAATCCTGAACAACCCACTCACACTTCACTTTCATTTCTTTACATACCGCTTCGCCCAACTCTACTTCAAAGCCAACCAAGTTGCCGTTAGCGTCTTTAGATTCAAACGGTGGATATGTCGCGTCTACGCCCAAACGAACAGTAGACCAATCGGCAGCCTGAACTGACATCGAGGTGATAGCCAGTACACCAGCCAATGCAACTAAGATTTTTTTCATGTTTTCACTCCAGTCGATAATTTATAGTTATTTTAACACTTACTCACATCCAACCCTTTGAGACGGATGCACTTGAAAACAGCTGGCTAGTATTTAGGGGCCAAAAACTGCTTCATTCTTTCAGAGTCAGGATTTCCAAACACCTTAGCTGGATTTCCTTGCTCTTCAATTTTGCCTTGATGCAAAAACAACACATGATTTGATACGTCACGGGCAAAAGACATTTCATGGGTGACGACAATCATGGTGCGGCCTTCTTCTGCCAAATTACGCATCACTTTGAGCACCTCACCTACCAATTCTGGGTCCAGAGCGGAGGTCGGTTCGTCAAACAACATGACATCAGGCTCCATGGCTAGTGCGCGGGCAATCGCCGCTCGCTGTTGCTGACCACCTGACATATGGGACGGATAATAATCTTTTCTATCATAGAGTCCAACACGTTCTAACAAGCTCTTCGCCCGATCGGTGGCCTCTGCCTTGCTCAATCCCAGAACATGAATCGGCGCCTCAATGACATTTTCCAGTACGGTCATGTGTGACCACAGGTTAAAGCCTTGAAAAACCATCGACAGCCGCGAACGCATGCGCTCAACCTGACCATGATCTACCGGAACGCGTTTGCCTTGGCGGTCTAGTTTAAACTGGATTTGCTCGCCGTGGACTTGAATTTCACCCTTGGTCGGGATCTCTAACAAGTTAATACAGCGCAAAAAAGTCGATTTTCCTGAGCCAGACGACCCGATCATAGAAATCACATCGCCTTTATGGGCTTCCAAGGACAGGCCCTTTAATACTTCGTGCGTCCCAAAAGTCTTGTGAATATCGGTTACAACTAATTGAGGCTCTTTATTCGCCATGAATCTAAACTCCTAAAACCCGCTAGGGCGTAACACAGACTGCACCGCACTCAGACAGGAATATCCAAGCCATTGACGGTCTACACACAACAAAGCACCTACCGGTACCGAATCAATAAATAATGAGAATCAACGTCGATACATGAAAACCAATTCTGTCATTTTTATTATGGGTCTTCGCGACACTGTTACTATCGCAATGAAATTTGATTGATTCTATCACAGCAATACACCGATATTATATATTTGGGACATCGAACAACCCTTATCGCGACTTACTGGCTTTTTTCCGTTGATTTCGAGCAAGCCCACAACATGAACTCCCCCACCCATTTTGCCATTGTGATAGTTTCCCTGCCGCCAACAATCTGCGCAGGAAACGGAAACTCATGCGTTCTGATTTGCCAAAAAAAAAACAAAGGTCTAGTATCAATGCCCACGGATTCTAGTGAACAAAGAAAAACAAAGATCACAGGATTTTTTGGCGTTAAAAAGCCCATGCCAAAACCAGCCAAATGACTGACTTTATGTCATGGGTTTTTACAATGAACTTGTCTCGGACAAGCACTAAGGAGAGAACAATAATATGAATAAAACACTCAAACTTTTTATGGGCGCAGCCTTGGCAACCGCCATTTCTGCAACCGCAGGTGCTAAAACCCTGGTCTACTGTTCAGAAGGTAGCCCTGAAGGTTTTAACCCTGCTTTTTACACGTCGGGTACCACTTTTGATGCAACCTCGCGTCAGATTTTTAACCGTCTTGTCGAGTTCAAGCCTGGTACAACTGAGCTAGCACCTGCCTTGGCAGAAAGCTGGAACATCTCAGCTGATGGATTGGTTTACACCTTTAAGCTACGTAAGGGTGTTTCGTTCCATGCCAATAAATCTTTTGCCCCAAGCAGAAACTTTAATGCTGACGACGTGCTGTTCTCTTTTGATCGCCAGCGCGTAAAAGACCACCCGTTCCATACAGTTTCTGGTGGCTCTTATGAGTACTGGGATGGCATGGGCATGAGCGATTCTGTGAAGTCTGTTAAGAAAATTGACGACTACACGGTTGAGATCACGCTAACTGCGCCAAATGCACCGTTTATTGCTAACTTGGGCATGGACTTCGCATCTATCTTCTCTGCAGAATTTGCAAACAAGATGATGGCTGCTGGCACGCCTGAGAAAGTCGATAGCATGCCTGTCGGTACAGGTCCATTTAGCTTTGTTGACTACCAGAAAGACAGCCAAATCCGTTATGCGGCATTTGACAAGTACTGGGCTGGTCGTGCCAAGCTAGACCGTTTGGTATTCAGTATCACACCTGATGCTTCTGTTCGTTACGCTAAAATGAAAGCGGGCGAGTGTCATGTTATGCCTTATCCAGCACCTGCTGATCTAGCAGCGATGGGTAAAGACAAAGACATCAACTTGATGACTCAGGAAGGCCTGAACGTAGGTTACCTGGCATTCAACACGCAGAAAGCACCGTTTGACAACAAGTTGGTTCGTCAAGCATTGAGCTATGCAATCGACAAGCAAGCTATCTTGGATGCCGTATTCCAAGGTTCAGGCAAGATTGCTAAGAACCCAATCCCACCAACAATCTGGTCTTACAACGATGACGTGAAAGACTATGGTTACAACCCTGCAAAAGCCAAAGAACTGTTGGCACAAGCGGGCTTGAGCGCTGGTTTCTCTACCAACGTGTGGGCAATGCCTGTACAGCGTCCTTACAACCCGAACGCCAAGCGTATGGCTGAATTGATTCAGGCAGACTGGGCTAAAGTGGGCGTAACCGCTGAAGTTGTTTCTTACGAGTGGGGCGAATACCTTGCCCGTTCTAAGAATGGCGAGCACGACACCGTGTTGCTAGGTTGGACAGGTGATAACGGCGACCCAGATAACTTCCTCTATGTCTTGCTGTCTTGTGACGCTGTTGGCGGTGGTAACCGTGCACAGTTCTGTAATGCTGACTTCGACTCACTGTTGAAAGATGCACAGAAGACAACTGACGTTGCTAAGCGTACAGACCTGTACAAGAAAGCACAGGTGGTATTCAAAGAAGAAGCGCCTTGGGTAACCATCGCTCACTCTGTTGTTTACCAGCCGCTAAGCAAGAACGTTGTTGGTTATAAGATCGATCCATTTGGTGGCCACGCTTTCTATGGCGTAGACCTCAAGTAAGACGATTGGGCGGTGCATAACCGCCCAAAATAGCTTATCAGTACCTCTTCAGGGCGACACCTAGTCGCCCTGCTTTCTACAAAAGCGGACACTTCATGATTGCATTCATTCTTAAGCGCCTAGGTATGGTTATCCCGACTTTTATTGGGATCACATTATTGACCTTTTCTCTGATTCACATGATTCCTGGCGATCCGATTACGGTGATGGCAGGAGAACGAGGCGTTAGCGCGGAACGACGCGCCGAGCTTGAAGCCCTATTGGGTTTAGACAAGCCGTTGTACGAGCAGTATTTTGTCTATATCAGCAATATCGCCCAAGGCGATTTCGGTAAATCGTTGATTACCCGAGAGCCGGTACTGGATGAATTTTTAACCCTATTCCCCGCGACTATGGAGCTGTCACTGTTTGCTGCCCTATTCGCGATTGGACTCGGCCTGCCACTGGGCATTATTGCCGCTGTGCGGCGCGGGTCTATTTTTGACCACACCGTGATGTCTATCTCACTGGCTGGTTATTCGATGCCCATCTTTTGGTGGGGTCTGCTCCTTATTATTTTATTCTCTGTCACCCTTGGATGGACGCCGGTATCAGGCCGTATTTCTGCACTCTATTGGGTCGATACCGTGACTGGGTTCATGCTGATTGACGCGTGGATGTCCACGGAACAAGGCGCCTTTACATCAGCCGTTCAGCACTTGATTTTACCCAGCATTGTGTTGGGCACCATCCCATTGGCGGTGGTCGCACGCATGACCCGTTCATCCATGCTAGAAGTGCTTGGTGAAGACTTTATTCGAACGGCCCGAGCCAAAGGCCTGTCGCCATTGCGCGTTATCATGAAACATGCCCTACGCAATGCCCTGATCCCCGTCGTTACGGTGATTGGCTTGCAAGTCGGCATTTTGTTGTCAGGGGCTATTTTGACCGAAACCATTTTTGCTTGGCCCGGCATTGGTCGCTGGCTGCTCGAAAGTATTCACCGCCGAGATTATCAGGTGGTTCAGGGTGGCATTCTCATCGTCGCCACCATGATCATTCTGATCAATCTGTTGGTTGACGTGCTGTATGGCGTTATCAATCCACGTATTCGCCACTCAAACTAGGAGCTGCCCATGACGACTTTATCTAAGCCAATGGCACCACCTTCTCCGTTGCGCGAATTTTGGAGTTATTTTAGTGCCAACCGTGGCGCGCTAATCGGCCTGTATTACATTATTTTCTTAATTCTATTGATCATCTTTGCTGATGTGATTTCTCCTTACCATCCGTATGAGCAATATCGCCAATCGTTCCTCATGCCGCCGGTATGGGAAGCAGGTGGCAGTTGGGCCCATATTTTGGGTACCGACGATGTGGGTCGCGACATGCTATCCCGCCTGATCCATGGGGCGCGTTATTCCATGTTGGCGGGCGCCATGGTGGTCACCCTGTCTTTGATTATCGGCATTGTGCTGGGTGTATTGGCGGGTTTTTACCGCGGCACCTTTGAAGTGGTCATTATGCGTATTGCCGATGTGATGTTGGCCGTACCCAGCTTGCTATTAGCCATTGCGGTGGTTGCCGTACTCGGCCCCAGCTTGCTAAATGCAGCCATGGCCATTGTGGTGGTCTCGATGCCGCACTATATTCGCTTGGCTCGTGCGTCCACTATTTCAGAGATGAGCAAAGACTATGTCATCTCATCACGTGTGGCCGGCGCATCGTCATTTCGCTTGATGTTTGTCGCGGTACTGCCGAACTGTATGGCGCCGCTGATCGTTCAAGCGACCTTGGGATTTTCAAATGCCATCCTCGACATGGCAGCTTTGGGCTTTGTCGGCTTAGGGGCGCAACCACCCATTCCAGAATGGGGTTCTATGTTGGCTGACGCACGCCAGTTTGTGCAGAGCGCCTGGTGGGTAGTGACCTTTCCCGGTGTGATGATTCTCACCACGGTATTGGCATTCAATCTGATGGGCGATGGTCTTCGCGACGCCCTTGATCCTAAGCTGAAACAGTAAGGGTATGACAATGAGTTTGTTAGACGTAAAAAATTTATCGGTGCACTTTGGCACTGGCGACCATCCCTTTAAGGCGGTTGACCAAATCAGTCTGACCGTAGAAGCTGGCGAAGTGGTCGGCATAGTGGGCGAATCTGGTTCTGGCAAAAGTGTCAGCTCTTTGGCCGTGATGGGTTTGATCGATTTCCCAGGCAAGGTGACCGCTGATGCCTTGGCCTTTGAAGGCCAAGAGCTGCAAACACTGTCTGAAAATGACCGCCGCAAAATCACCGGTAAAGACATTGCCATGATTTTTCAGGAACCCATGAGCAGTTTGAACCCCTGCTTTACGGTAGGCGACCAGATTATGGAAGCCATTGAAGTGCACCAAGGTGGCTCTCGAAAAGAACGCAAAGCCAAAGCCTTAGCCTTATTAAAGCAGGTAGGTATTCCCGCACCTGAAAGCCGCATGAGCGCCTATCCGCACCAACTGTCTGGTGGCATGAGCCAACGGGTCATGATTGCCATGGCGATTGCCTGTGATCCAAAGCTGTTGATTGCGGATGAGCCCACCACGGCTTTGGATGTGACCATTCAAGCCCAGATTATCGATTTGCTGCTCGACCTACAGCGTCAGAAGAATATGGGTTTAATTTTGATTACCCACGATCTGGCCTTGGTTGCAGAGGCAGCTGATCGCGTGGTGGTGATGTATGCAGGACAGGTCGTGGAAACCGGCCGCGTTGATGAGCTGTTCCGAACCCCTATGCATCCCTATACCCAAGCCCTTCTGAACTCTATGCCTGAATCGGCCATCGGTCACAAGCGGCTCCGAGCCTTAGGCGGTGTTGTACCCGGTGCAAATGACCGGCCCACAGGCTGCCTGTTGAGCCCGCGTTGCGAATACGCCACTGACCGCTGTCGTACCGAAGCACCCATACCTTCAGGTCCCATTGAACGTCAGGTTCGTTGTTTCTTTCCATTATCTGCATCTGGGAGTACCGCTGCATGACCGCCGTATTACAAGCAACAGATCTGAAAAAGCACTATGCAGTGACGCAAGGATTTTTAAAGCCCAAGGCCAGTGTCAAAGCACTGGATGGGGTGAGCTTTACCCTGCATGCCGCCAAAACATTGGCAGTAGTGGGAGAGTCTGGTTGTGGGAAATCCACGTTGGCGAAATTGCTTACCTTGATTGAAACACCGACTGAGGGTGGCCTCCATTTTGATGGTGAATTCAAAGACGTCCACCAACCTGCTGTGGTTAAAAGTCTGCGACGTCAAATCCAGATTATTTTTCAAAACCCCTACGGGTCGCTTAATCCGCGCAAGAAAATTGGTTCTATTCTGGAAGAACCGCTGATTATCAACACCGATTTGTCGGCCGCTGAACGCAAAGAAAAAGCGTTGGAGATGCTGCAGAAAGTGGGGTTACGGCCAGAGCACTATTCACGGTATCCGCACATGTTTTCCGGCGGCCAGCGCCAGCGCATTGCGATTGCGCGCGGCCTGATGCTAAATCCCAAAGTATTGATTGCCGATGAACCGGTATCCGCACTCGACGTGTCGGTACAGGCACAGGTACTGAACCTGTTAATGGACCTACAGGAAGAACTCAAACTCGCCTATATTTTTATTAGCCATGACTTGTCGATTGTTGAACACATCGCCGATGAAGTGTTGGTGATGTATTTGGGCAAGGTGGTTGAATATGCCGACAAGGAAACTCTGTTTACAGCGCCGAAGCATCCGTACACCCGCGCGCTCTTATCCAGTACGCCTCGGATTCACCCCGAACAACGCATTGAGCGCATTCAGCTAAAGGGCGAAATGCCATCACCTATCGATCCACCAACTGGCTGTGCGTTTCACACGCGATGCCAGTTTGTGAATGACCGGTGCAAGCAAGAAACGCCTGAACTCATCACCACTGACGGCGCGCAGATTGCTTGTCATGCTGTTCAAGAAGCACGACTCCCCTATCTCTAGCCAGACCTCAGGAATACGGGCTTTTTTAGTGCAAAACAGCCCGTTTTCCCTCATTATTCATGTCATCCTTATGTCAGAGCCAGCCTGCCAGTATGAAATATGACGACCTCAGAGATTTTATGGCCGTACTTGAGGCCCGTGGCGAACTGCTGCGGGTAAAAGCCGAAGTCGACCCTGTACTAGAAATGACCGAAATTTGCGACCGTGTGCTACGTGCGCGCGGCCCCGCGTTGTTGTTTGAAAACCCCAAAGGCCACTCAATGCCCGTGCTTGCCAATCTTTTTGGTACGACCGATCGCGTCGCCTTGGGCATGGGGGCTGAAAGTACCGAGAAGCTCCGCGAAATCGGCGAACTGTTGGCTTTTTTGAAAGAGCCAGAACCCCCAAAGGGCATGAAAGACGCCTGGGCCAAACTGCCTATTTTCAAGCAAGTGCTGAACATGGCACCTAAGGAAATCAGCAAGGGTGTTTGTCAGTCGGTGGTCTTTACCGGTGATGCCGTGGATCTGAACACCATACCGATTCAAGTCTGTTGGCCAGAGGATGCCGGTCCATTATTGACCTGGGGCTTGGTCATTACCAAGGGGCCATTAAAGGATCGCCACAACCTGGGTATTTACCGGCAGCAACAAATTGGCAAGAACAAATTAATTATGCGCTGGCTCAGCCACCGCGGCGGTGCACTGGATCTCAAAGAATGGCAAAAAGCCCATCCGGGCAAACCTTTTCCAGTCAGCGTGGCCTTGGGTGCGGATCCAGCGACCATTCTGGCCGCAGTGACCCCGGTACCAGATACCCTATCCGAATATGCGTTTGCGGGCTTGCTACGTGGTAACAAGACCGAACTTACGCGCAGCCTCAGCAATGATCTCATGGTGCCAGCAACGGCCGAGATCATTTTGGAAGGCTTCATTTATCCCGATGAATTTGCAGCCGAAGGACCCTTTGGCGACCACACCGGCTATTACAATGAAGTAGACGAGTTTCCCGTATTTACCGTCGAAACCATGACCATGCGGAAAGACCCGATCTACCATTCTACCTATACCGGTCGGCCACCCGATGAACCAGCAATTTTGGGTGTAGCGCTCAATGAAGTCTTTGTACCCATCCTGAAGCGCCAGTTTCCAGAGATTGAAGATTTCTATTTGCCCCCCGAAGGTTGTTCTTATCGCTTGGCAGTGGTGACGATTAACAAACAATACCCAGGTCATGCCAAACGCGTGATGTTGGGCATTTGGTCGTTTCTGCGCCAGTTCATGTACACCAAGTTCGTCATCGTCTGTGACGCCGATGTGAATGCCAGAGACTGGAACGACGTTATTTGGGCCATCACTACCCGCATGGACCCGAGTCGTGACACGGTGTTAATCGAGAATACACCCATCGACTATTTGGATTTCGCCTCTCCTGTATCGGGTTTGGGCTCGAAAATGGGTATGGATGCGACCAACAAATGGCCGGGTGAAACGGATAGAGAATGGGGCAAGCCCATCGAACGTGACGCTGATGTGGTTGCGCGGGTCGATGCCCTGTGGGACAGTTTGAACATTGGACCCAATCCCAACAGTGTTAAAAAGGATCTGTATTGAATACTGTTAACTGCGACGTCACTGCAGTCTATCGCATCAACGGTGAAGTGGTCCGTGTGCAACTGCAAACGCCTGAACCAGTGGCCTACCAAGCAGGGCATTATCTTGAATTGAACATACCGGGTGAATCGTTTTGTTATTTTAGCATTGCCAATGCACCGGGCACGCGGGATATCGAATTGCACATGCAACTGACCGGGGTCGATTCCAGGTCAGTTCGCATTGTTGATTGGCTTGAAAATCATGATGAGGTTGCGGTAACACTGCCCTTGGGCAACTGCACCCTATCGGACCTGCCACAGGAAAATGGACCTTTGCTGCTGATCGCTGCCGGTACTGGATTCAGTCAAATAAAAGCCATTGCTGAAAGTATTATGCACAAGACCCTAGAGCGACCCGTGCATCTGTATTGGAGCGCACGAACAGTCTCTGGATTGTATATGGCTGATTTGCCGGAAACCTGGCATCGCGCTGACCCCAACTTTCACTTCAGCGCCATTATTTCGGAACACAATGACTGGCAGGAAAAGCAGGGGTTAATGGTCAATGCCATTTTGGAAGATTTTGACAATTTAGAAGCTTGCCAGGCAATCACCTGTGGGTCACCTGCCATGGTCTATGCCACGCTAGATGGATTGATTGCGCATGGGTTACGGGAAACGCACATGCTGGCTGATGTGTTTGATTATGCACCGCGGGATCAGAACAACGGCTGGAGTTGATACCCCAGCCCGATGGCGTTATTAGCTAGGTCTGTATATGTCGTGAACGCATTTTTCAAGATGTACCATGTTCGGAATGATTCCGGTTCCTACTGGGCTGTTGACGACCATCTGCACCGATGGCACTGATTCGACGTCCTGCACTTCAGTCATGTTCTCTATATCGACTCGCAGCATGTGGGGGATACTTTGAATAACCATGGCAAAAAAGTCCATGTCATCAAACTGGCCACTGCCGTTCAGCACCACGATACGCGCCTTTTCTGACCGCCCATCACTCGGACTTTCATTTAGCCGCTCGTAGGAAATCACCGGCACGGTTTCGCCACGCCATTCGACTTCACCTAGAAACCAGTCGGGCACGGCTTCCACCGGCGTAGGAGGCGTCCACCCGACCACTTCAGCTACCGCCTCATTGGGCAATATCAACTGCATATCCTGCATCGGCAGAATGAAACAAGGAATCGTAGGGTTAGAACTCTTTACTTGCTGTGTCATGCTAAGAACCCATCGCAGTGGCGGCAACACTGAATTGAGCGGAGCTACTCAGATGTTGCAATAAATGTTTTGCCAGACCTTCTGGCGTATCCCGGTAGGTCACACAACCGGCATCGTGTGCGGAATCGGGCATTGACGGCTGGATCGCACTGTCGGTCGTTTGGCTCCACACCTGACCACCCACCTGTTTTAATAGCGTCGCGCCAATGGTGCCATCACTACCCATACCGCTAAACAATATCAGATTGGTCTTCTTGCCATAACGTTCAACCGCATTTTGCACCAAGTGGTCAATACTGGGACCATAGGGTCCCGACCAACCGTTGTTTTTGATGTGGACACGGTGCTGAGGATTGAAGGTCAACTCATGGTCTACAGGGATGACCAATATCTTACCATTTTCTAACTGGTCACCTTGCGTTGCTTCCGTCATCGGCAATGCCGTGTGGCGTCCAATAGACTTGACCAGGCTGTCAAAACAACCCGCATCAATGTGCTGGGCATACAAAAATGCAGCGGGTGTGCCTTCTGGTAAGCAATCAAAAAAGGCTTTTACCGGCTCTGGACCACCCAATGAAGCGGCTACTATCCATACCTCATCGACTACCGTGCTCAGTCTGTTCTGGAGATTGGTCGGTAGCGCGATGACCTGTCTGGCGGCGGTTACGCCAAACATTTCTTCAAAATTCACCACCGGTGCTGCGCGTTTGGCTTGCTGCGGTGGCGTCATTTCCGTGAGCTTATTCACCAACCGACGGCGCCAACCCACAAAGGCATCAGACTGGCGGTCAGGTGAGGTGCCTTCGCCAAAGAACAGCGGTGCCACGGTAAAATCCATGTAGTCCTGCAGAAAGTTGTCGCTACAGTCATCATCCATAATGTCGGCCACCCACATGCTGATGGTTTCACTCTGGAGTAAAGCGGCACTCACTTTGTCAGGATGTATGTTGATGGCAACGTCATAGCCGGCCTCAATGATCACCGCCTGCAACAAATGCTGTTGCAGCAGCGAATCAGAAATGATGCCGACACGAACAATCTGATCCATGATTATTCTGCCTTGTCTTCGTCAATTAATGCTTTGATTTTCGCTAGCAATGGCCCTTCTTGGAACGGTTTACCCATGTAGGCATTTACCCCAATGCTGAACGCGCGCTCGCGGTGTTTATCACCGGTACGCGAGGTAATCATAATAATGGGTATGTCTTTCAAATTAGGATCGTGCCGAACCCGTTGTGCCACTTCAAAGCCATCCATGCGTGGCATTTCGATATCAAGCAAAATCAAATCTGGGGTATATTCTTGTAAGATCAAAATGGCATCGGCACCATCTTTGGCAGTTTTGGGCTCCATGCCATTGCGCTCTAGCAAGCGCGTGGTCACTTTACGCACGGTTACTGAGTCATCGACGATCAACACCTTTTTCAAGCGTTTCTCTTTCTTGCTAATCGCTTTCAGATCGGCAGCAGATTTCTGACCAATGGTCATATCCAAACGCAGCATTGAAATGAGGTCTAGAATAACCACCACGCTACCGTCACCCAAAATGGTCGCACCTGACAACGAGCGGACACCGGTAAACTGCGGGCCCAGAGGTTTCACCACGATTTCTTTTGAGCCCAATAGATTGTCAACATAGAACGCAATCGATTCTTTGCCCTTAGACTGCTTGGCCAAAATCAAGGGTATTGCTTGCCCATCGGCTTGGAAGCCCGCTGCACGATCGGCTCCCAATAGTTCACCCAAATACTGCACACGATAATCGGTGCCAGCATAAGCGTAAGCAGGTGCGTTTTCGTGAAGGTAAACGGCCACATCCTGTGACTGAACGCGCACAATACCTTCAATTGAATCCAGCGGAATGGCGTACAGATCGTCACCTAGATTGACCATCAAGGCACGGCTGACCGATACGTTAACCGGTAGTCGGATCACAAAGTTAGTGCCTGAACCCGATTCGGTATCGATACTGATCGTACCGCCTAGGGCGCGCACTTCGGAGTGCACTACGTCCATGCCCACACCACGGCCCGAGATCTGAGTGACCCGTTCGGCTGTGGTAAAACCTGAAGACAGAATAAACTGCAACACGTCTTGGTCGCTGATCTCTTGGTTCTTATGAATCAGCCCTTTTTCAATGGCTTTTTTACGTACCTTGTCGATGTTAATGCCAGCACCGTCATCGGCAATGGTAATAATGGCCTCACCCGATTCACGCGATAGCGTCAGGTCGATGCGACCCTTGGCATTTTTGCCTTTTGCGGTTCGGTCACTTGGCATCTCGATACCATGGTCAACCGCGTTTCTTAGGATGTGCTCTAAGGGCGATACCATGTGCTCTAGTACAGTACGGTCTAGCTCACCGTCGGCATGGTGGATAATCAGGTCAACGTTTTTATGTGTCTCGTCCGAAATCTGACGCACAATCCGGCGCAAACGTGGCACCAATCGGTTGAAAGGCACCATGCGGGTTTGCATCAGGCCTTCATGCAATTGGGTGTTAATACGCGCTTGTTGCAGCAGGATCGTTTCGGCGTCTCTGGCTTTGTCAGCCAAGCTGCCTTTGAAGTCATACAGATCCGATGCCGCTTCCATCAAGGAGCGTGACAACTGCTGCATGGACGAATAACGGTCCATTTCTAACGGGTCAAAATCGACGTAGTTAGATTCTTCCGCACGCTCTTGGCGGAAGGTCATTTGTTCTTCTGTTTCAATATCCAGTCGGCGCACCTGGTCGCGTAAGCGGTCAATGGTGGCTTCCATATCCACTAGGGTATAGCCAAAGTCACTGACTTCCTGTTCCAATCGAGAACGGGTAATCGAGGTCTCGCCTGCAAGGTTCACAAGGTTTTCAAGTAGGCTCGCATTGACCTTAACGGTCTCTTGAGGCTGATTGCCACGTGCACGTTGACGGGCCTTTCGTGCAGACTTGTTGGCAGCCGCTCGGTTTACCTCATTGCTCGTTGCCTCTTGTGTATCGGCCACTTGGGGCATCACTGGGACAACCGCTTGTGCTTCAGGTTCTACCGGAGCAACTACTTCAGGTTCTACCTGTGCCGGTGCGTCAGCTTTTTCTGCCAACCCTTTTTCGAGTCGTTCTAAACCCATCACCAACTCATCGTTGAGACGGATTATTTCTTTGAAGAAATTGGCGTCAGGTCTCGCATGATCACGCAGATAATGAATCACATAGGTTTCAAATTCATGGCTCTTGTCGCCCAGCGTGGTGAGCTTCGCTAACCGCGCACCACCTTTGAGTGTGTGCAATACGCGCTTGAGGTTATCACCCACTTCATCGTTAACGGGACTGTCTTGCCATGCATGAATCAAACTGTCGAGATCGTGTAACAACTCGTTGGCTTCATCCAAGAAGATTTCGAGAATATCGGGATCAATATCCGTAGACAAATCGACGGCCAAATCCGCCAGCGGGGAGTCATCCGCTGGCACTGCAGGCGTCTCAGGCTCAGGTTCAGGTGTTGCCGCTTCAACGACAACCGCGTCTTCTGAGGTTTCTGTCAGGTTTTGTTCGACATCAGGTACATCAGTGACATCTGCGTCCTCTAGCAATGCCGCAGCAAAATGATCGTCACCGTCGTCACTTACTTCACCGTCATGACTTTCTTCACCATCGTCACTGCCCAAAATACGCTGTAGATCGTCAAGCCCTTCTGTATGCTCATCGTCAGTCTGCTCGTTTGCCCACAATCGGTGCGCATAGGCAGTTATCAAGGAAACTTGATGCGCTGCTGAACGACAACGACCTTCATGGATCACGTCGTCTATCATGTCACCTAAGGTGTCATGGCACTGCTCCACCATGGCAAACATTTCGGCATTGGCATGAAAGCGGCCTTCGTATAAGCCTTCATACAGGGTTTCTAATTCGTGCGACAAATTGCCGATTGGGGCAATATTGGCCATCCGCGCGCCACCTTTCATGGTATGCAAGCTACGCTGCAATCCACCGATGACTTTATGAGAGGATGGGTCAGACTTCCATTGCTGGTAGTCCATCAAAATGGTTTCTAAAATATCCTGTGCTTCATCTAAGAATATTTCTAACAAATCTGGGTCGGTATCAATGTCTACCCACTCGCGTTCGCCAGCCTGGTCTGTATTGTCCGGTGCTGCAATGGCTTCCTGAGCATGCTGTGCTTCTTTTTCAGCGGCAGCCAGATTTTCTTGCTCAATTAACCATGCCTGCTTTTCAGCTAATTCAGTTTCAACCTGGGTTGAAAATTTGAGGCTCTGGCCAGCAGCCAAACGGTCAATCATGTTGATTAACTGCTCTTGTGCTTCTAGGGCAATCGCATAACAACTGTTATCGACTGGAGATTCATAGGCACCTAGATTGTGATAATACTCAATCAGTGCATCGCTGAGCTGCGAAATAGGGCGCAAGCGAATACGGTCAGCGGATACCGCCAGTTCATGTAAACCGCGGGTTAATACCGAGATATCTTCGGTTGAATGGCCATTGGTATTCCAATGGCTGACCATGTGTTCAGCATCAAGGATGACGTCCATATTGGCCGACATAAACAGACTCATCACGTCGTGTTCGTCGTCATCTTCAACTATTTCAAATTCACTGAGCTTGTGCTGGTGCACGATATATAGCCCAGCAAGGCAATTCTGACATTCACGGCTCAATTCTTCACTGGCCGAAGCATCCAATGCCGATCTAATGTAGGTCACCATGCCGCGCAAACTGTCCGCAATGCTTTCGTCCATACAGACGTTACGTGCGATGCAATCTTTCACCAACAATTCGGCTGCCAATGAGACCTGGGCAATTTCGGTAAAGCTAGCGGCTTGGGCAGAGCCCTGTATGGTATTCAGTGTCCGCTGCAATGACCCGCGGATTTTGATGTCCTTTTTAACTGAAAAATCTTCGCTGAGGTTACTTTCAACCTGCCTCAGATGAATCTCTAGCTCGCCCTTAAAGATGGCAATTAATGACGCATCGAGATCACCACTGTCGTCGTCATCGGATTCTACATCCTCGGATTCAGTATCTTCGATCACTGCAACTGG
>CAJXZL010000030.1 GCA_913063165.1 uncultured Saccharospirillaceae bacterium
GGCAGAGAAAGGCAGAGAAAGGCAGAGAAAGGCAGTGAAGGGCAGATTCGGGATGCGAGATTCGGGATTCGGGATTCGGGATTCGGGATTCGGGATTCAGGATGCGATAAGACTGAGACAGGCAGTGACGAGCAGAACAGTTACTACAAGTCTGTCGTATTTTCAAAAAGGAGTGCGGTGATTGTGTCATTTGGGCTAATCAAACAGTTTTTACGAGATTTTGATCGCCTCGCCATCCCCAAAACGGCCTCGCAGCTGTCGTTCAGTGCCTTGTTTGCCTTGATTCCGCTGTTTGCACTGTCGGTACAGGTACTGCTGTGGTTGCCAGGAAGTGTCATGGCGGCCGATGAACTGATGCGTTGGCTGTTAGCTCAGGTCCTGCCAGCAGGCATGTCACAGTGGGCTGATCAGTTAGCAGTCTGGTTAGAGGCACTTCAAAAGCTCTCTGTCACAGGTATTTTGATTTCTGCCGTATCGTCGCTCTTTTTGGTGCTACGCCTGCACGAGAGTTTGTCAGAAATATGGGAAACACCCGTAAAACCGCTGCGTTTCTTCGCTTTGTGGTTTTCTACCCTACTGATACCGGTAGCCATGGGTCTGTTTTTGACCCTGTTTGCCTTAGCGAAATCTGTTTCGGTTTTTCCAAGTTTATTTGCTGGCTGGATTGATGAGCTGTCCAGCTTCATCGATTTTGGTCCTGTCATTTCAGGCATCACCCTCACACTGTGTTTGACCTTTTTGCTGCGCTTTATCCCTGGGGTCAGGGTGGGGCTTCCAAAATTATTGCTAGTCGCTGGGCTGGGTGCATTCGTGATGATTGCGAGCGGCCGTCTTTTTATGTTGATCCTAGAGCAAATGCCCAGTTTGCAGCTAATGACAGGCTTGATGTCTACCATGCCGTTATTATTGTTGTGGGTGTATTGGATCTCTTTGGTAGTCTTGACCAGTGCTTTAGTCCTCAAGTACTGGCAAAACGGACCGCTAAAACCGCTGCACCTGTTAAGTTGGGACCAGCTCATTCGTTTGGTACGTGGTTTGCATCGCGGTGATCTTTCAGAAGAAAAAATGCGTCAAAAACTCGGCATCAGTCATGCGGTGTGGGTCGCGACCTTGGCGGAATTGCAACGGTTACAGTGGGTGTCTACAGATTCTCAAGGGCGATTCAGTCTCACAGACTTTGCGCTGACCCAGTCCTTTGATCAGATTTGGTCCCTAGTGTCGTACCGCATGCCAAAGGAAGGTGATGCGCTGCACCGATTGATGGGTCCGTTGGCGAAGTTGCCCATGTCACGCGTACTGAATCGTATGGAAAGGCAATGACAGGCACATACGGGGTGCAACATGCGAAATACAGCGGTTAAAGAGCAAAGGAATGGCAGTTGAAGTGAAATAGCGTCGATCTAATCTGACACCGTATCCCGTATCCCGTATCCCGTATCCCGTATCCCGTATCCCGTATCCCGTATCCCGTATCCCGCATCCCGTATCCCGCATCTGTTTGTTTCTCATCCCGCATCCCGCATCTCGCATCTGTTTGTTTCGCATCTCGCATCTGTCCCTATCTGCCCTTATCTGCACTTATCTGCCCTTATCTGCACTTATCTGCCCTTATCTGCCCTTTTACTGCCCCTTTCTGCCCTTATCTGCTCTTAGCTGCTTTTTAAGACCGCCATTGATATAGTGAAGCGATCAACGCTTCATATAGAAATAACCTAAAAAAGGAATGATTCAATGGCAATGACGATTGATACAACACCCTCTGACAAGCCCTTCTTATCGCTCGGCGCGGGCATCACGCGGATTGATACGGGCTTCTTTAGAAAGGGCATGGCTGCCTGTTATCTGATGGAGCGCACCAATGAGCAGGGTATTGTTGAAATTGCCATTGTAGAAACCGGTATCGCAAAAACAGTTCCCCTGTTGCTGCAGCTCATAGCCGACAAAGGCTATTCAGTTGAGCAAGTAAAGTATGTCATTCCCACGCACGTCCATCTGGATCATGCGGGTGGCGTTGGGGGGTTGATGTCGGCATTACCACAGGCCACTTTGGTCATTCACCCGCAAGGTGCGCGACACATGATTGACCCATCAAAGCTGCAAGCGGGCGCGATTGCCGTCTATGGTGAGGCAGTCTTTAACGAGACCTATGGTGTTTTGGTGCCGGTGCCAGAGGCTCGTGTGCAGGTTGCACCAGACGGTTTTACCTTGCCGTTGGGCCAATCGACACTAACATTTTATGATACGCCAGGGCATGCAAGGCACCATTTTTGCGTATTGGATTCGCTCAGTAACGGTGTATTCACCGGCGACACCTGTGGCATTGCTTACCCTGAGTTAAACGTCAATGGCGTGCCTTTTTTGTTTCCTACCACCACCCCCGTGCAGTTTGATCCTCAGGCGATGAAAGATTCTATCGGGCGCTTACTGGCATTAAACCCCGACTATTTCTACCTGACCCATTATGGCGCCATTGCAGTGACCCCTGACTTGCAGGTGGCACTGTATGAGCAGATTGATGTGTTGGTGCAGATCGCAGAGGCGCACCCGGATGCGTCAGAACGCCATGACGCGCTCTGTGAGGCGCTGATGGTTAATATGTTAACGAGATATAGAGAACAGGGCGGTCGTCTGTCAGAGGCGCAGGCAAGGGCATTTTTGGACGCTGATGTAGGGCTGAATGCACAGGGGCTGGCGGTTTGGCTTGAACGCAAAAATTCAACGCGGTAGCAGGAGCTTAGGGAATTGACTGCATCGGTGTTAGGGCTATGAATCTGTGATTTATCTCGCCGCTGTGCGTTAAACCTTTACTGGCCTGTTTATCCCTGAATAGGCCTGTCCTATTAATGAATAGACCTGTTATATCAGTGAATAGAATTGGCCTTTCACTGATGCCTCTAAAAACGCTATGACGCCCCATCGTTAGCCGTGAAGCTGCGCCCAAAAGCTATCGGTAGCGGTGTGACACAAATGGGTCAAAACACCCTCATCGACGTAAATCCCGTCAATAAATAGCCGGCTCATACCATGGAGTGTGCTCCAACTAAGCTGTGCAAATCGCAAAGGGTCAACGGCTGGGTTGATGGCGTCTGCGTTTTTCCAAGCCCGAATCATGTCGACATAGGACCTAAAGGCAGCGTGTCCTGCGTCACGCAGGCTGTCGGTGATAGTCGTTGATTGCCATAGATGACCACCGAACATGAGGTTGTAATACTCGGGATGCTGGGTGGCAAAATTAAGATAGGTCGTCACAAAAAGGCACAGATGGTCTTTTGAGTAGGGGGTCACCTCAAGCGCATTGAGGTCGGTAGCAACCGCCATCACAGAGTGCATAAAGCGTTCAAAACCGGCTTCAGCAACCCCGCACAACAAAGCCTCTTTGTCTTCAAAGTGGTGGTAGGGCGCCATACGCGAAACACCCAGCTTCTCGGCTAGTTTGCGCATCGATAACGCAGGCTCACCGTCTTCACGTATCAATACCGCAGCAGTATCCAATAGCTGTTGGCGCAGGTTGCCATGGTGGTATTGCTTCTTGGGGGTTTTGTGGGTCATCGTTTTCCAAAACTCTACGTATTTTTTGCATCATAGAACGCAAACTTGACGGTGTCAAAATAGCGGGGTAATCTTGCGTTATTGTATGATATGAACGGCACTGCCCGTCAAACGGGCCAACCATGAGGGAAATATGGATTATTCTGTTTTTAACCTAACTATCCAAGATGGCGTCGGACATCTCTGTTTTAGCCGACCCAATGAATTGAATACGCTCAATACCGCTTTTTGGCGAGAATTGCCGGAGGCACTAGCGGCCATCGATCGCGATGGCACCGTCCGCGCGTTGGTTATTTCCTCAACCGGCAAGCATTTTAGTGCCGGTATGGATTTGTCGGTGTTCAGTGGTGGGATTATGGCCAATGCTGAGCCGGGCAGGAAACATGAAGACCTGCGTCGCACGGTATTGCAGTTGCAGGACGTTTTTAATGCACTAGAGTCTGTGCGTATGCCCGTGTTGGCGGCAGTACAGGGCGGTTGTATCGGTGGGGCGCTAGACTTAATCAGTGCTTGCGATAGTCGTTACTGCACACAGGATGGTTTTTTTACCATTGAAGAAACCAAGCTGGGTATGACAGCAGATTTGGGCACATTACAACGGTTACCCAAAATCATGCACCCAGGGTTGGTTCGCGAAATGGCCTATACAGGACGTCGGCTCACATCAGAAGAAGCCTTGCGTTCAGGTCTGGTAAATGCTGTTTATGATGACGCCGAATCGCTACTAGCTGGGGTGATGGCTATTGCCCGTGATATCGCCAGTAAGTCGCCCCTAGCAGTAACGGGCTGCAAAGAAATGCTCAACTTCAGCAGAGATCATTCTGTTGCTGATAGCCTGAAGTATATGGCCACTTGGCAAAGCGGCATGTTCCAGCCACAAACCGATATGATGGAAGCGTTCTCAGCCAAGATGCAAAAACGCGCACCAGATTTTGCTGATTTGTGCCCGATAACACCGCCAATGCCCGAGTAACCGGTCGCTAAAAAGCGGCTGTGACCCATTGAAACGAAAATTTAAGAGACTGCCACTATGACAACGCAATATCCTCACCTGTTAAGCCCGCTAGATTTGGGTTTTGTTACCCTAAAGAACCGCGTCATTATGGGATCCATGCATACTGGCCTCGAAGAATTGCCAGATGGACATCACCGAATGGCTGCCTTCTTTGCGGAACGCGCAAAGGGTGGCGTGAGTCTGATTGTCACCGGTGGTTTTGGTCCCAATGCACGGGCAGCAACCCACGAGCATACCAAGATGCTAAAGACGGACGCCGATTGTGCAGAACACCGCATAATCACCGATGCCGTCCATGCGGAAGGCGGACTTATTTGCATGCAGATTTTGCATACCGGACGCTATGCCTACAATGCCAACCCCATTGCGCCGTCAGCCATTCAAGCACCGATCAACCCCTTTATCCCTAAAGCGGCAACGGAAGACGAAATTGAACAACAAATCGTTGATTTTGTCACCGCAGCCCAGTTGGCTCAAAAGAGCGGTTATGACGGTGTTGAAATCATGGGGTCTGAAGGCTATTTCTTGAACCAGTTTTTGGCGACCAGAACCAACAAACGTGAAGACAGTTGGGGTGGCGCCTATGAAAACCGCATGCGGTTACCAGTAGAGGTTGTACGCCGTGTACGCGAAGCGGTAGGGCCAAAATTCATTATTATTTATCGTTTGTCCATGTTGGATTTGGTAGAAGGCGGCAGTGATTTTGATGAAGTCGTGGCATTAGGAAAAGCCGTTGAATCGGCAGGTGCAACGATCATCAATACGGGTATTGGTTGGCATGAAGCCCGTATTCCTACCATTATTACCAAGGTGCCCCGTGCAGCCTTTACTTGGGTAACGGCAAAGTTCCGCGCACATTTTTCAATCCCTGTCATTACATCAAACCGTATCAACACGCCTGAAAAAGCTGAAGAAGTGTTGGCGCGTGGCGATGCAGACATGGTGTCTATGGCGCGGCCGTTTTTGGCTGATCCTGATTTTGTTAATAAGGCCATCGCAGGCAAGAGTGATGAGATCAACACCTGTATTGGTTGTAATCAGGCCTGTTTAGACCATGTGTTTAGTATGAAATTGACCAGCTGCTTGGTAAACCCACGTGCCTGTCACGAAACAGAATTGGTTATAATGCCCGCTGAAACCCCTAAGAAACTGGCCGTCGTTGGCGCAGGTCCTGCAGGTTTGGCATTTGCAACCACAGCCGCTAAACGGGGCCATGCGGTGACATTGTTTGATGCAGCCAGCGAGATTGGCGGACAATTTAATATTGCCAAGCAAATTCCGGGTAAAGAAGAGTTCTATGAAACGATTCGTTATTTCCAGAAGCAGCTTGAACTGACCGGTGTGACCCTGAAATTGGATACCCCTGTCACTGCAGGTATGCTCAATAACAGTGAGTTTGATGAAGTCATTGTGGCAACCGGCATTACACCCCGTACACCTGAGATCTCGGGTATCGACCACCCTAAGGTATTGAATTACCTCGACGTCATCCGTGATAAGAAAGCAGTCGGAGGCAAGGTGGCGGTGATTGGCGCCGGTGGCATCGGTTTTGATGTCAGTGAATACCTGTCTCATGGATCAGTATCGACCAGTCAAAACATCCCTGCGTTTATGGCGCAGTGGGGCATCGACATGACACTAACAGCCCGATCGGGTATTGAAGGTGTGACGCAGCAGTTTGAAGTGCCAGAACGCCGTGTCTATTTGTTGCAGCGTAAAAAGTCGAAAGTCGGTAACGGCTTAGGTAAAACGTCGGGTTGGGCGCACCGTTTAGAGTTGACTAAAAAAGGTGTGAACATGATTGCGGGTTGTGAATACACCCACATTGATGACGCTGGTCTGCATATTAAGGTAGACGGATTGGAGCAAGTGTTACCGGTTGATAACGTGGTTGTTTGCGCGGGGCAAGAGCCTAACCGCAGTTGGACTGAAACCTTGACCAAGCCCTTCCAATTTATTGGTGGCGCTGATGTCGCTGCAGAATTGGATGCCAAACGTGCTATTGATCAGGGCACGCGACTCGCTGCCTCGATGTAAAATCCAAAAAGGGGATGATGATTCATCCCCTTTTTATTAACCTTTATCGCTACCTGTTTTTTCTAACGGGTATTCTGCCCGCATCCCGCATCCCGCATCCCGCATCTGCTCTTATCTTCCCTTATCTCTCATCTCGCATCTCGCATCTGCTTATATCTGCTCTTATCTGCCCTTATCTGCCCTTATCTGCCCTTATCTGCTCTTATCTGCACTTATCTGCCCATATCTGCACTTATCTGCTCTTATCTCGTATCTCGCATCTGCTCTTATCTGCTCTTGCCCCTACGGCCTCAGCCATTGGTGCGAAAACCAATAGAATGCGCCATCGCCAATACTATAGGTACAGTTATATCGGCTGCGCCCTGCACCCAGAGACTTGGTAGGCTGTATTGAAAAGGTCTGAGCGTTTTCCCAATGCGTTGGTAACCACTCGCCATTCACAAAACAGTTGAGCTTCTGGCGATTGGGTAGCGGCTCTTTTAATCGTGCCACCAACTGTGGCGGGTTAAGCTGCGTGATTGGGTCTGGCAGGGCATGGTAGTCCACGGGTAAGGGCCGTGACATAAGCTTGGTTTTCAGGGTATTCCAATTGGCATAGATGCCGCCTGCCGGAAATCGCGGTAACGCCTGGAAATCAGAGTAGGGACCCACACCGCCTGATTGTTGCCCAAATGCAATCCAACCTTCCTGCTGCAACTTATCGCGAAGCGCATGGTTAAATTCTCCGTAGGGATAGGCAAACCATTTAGGGGAGGGCCCCAGTTCCGCCTCTATCCGAGTTTGCGCTTCAGTGATGTCGGCGTATGCCGCTGCAAGCCACACATCGTCCAGTGGAAACTGTCTGACAAAATAATCATGTTTGACCGAATGGTTGGCTATGGTGGCACCATTAGCCTGAAGGTCTCTCAGCGTTTCCCAGTCCATCATGTCACCAAACCGACGATCAATGGTTTCAGTGCTGACAAAAACCGTAAAGGGCATGCCGAACTCAACCAATAGCGGCATGCCATTGGTGTGAATATCGTTGTAGCCGTCATCGAAAGTAATGGCAACGGCATTATCGGGCAGTGGTGCACCGGTTTGAATCTGGTTTAATGCCCATGCCAAATCAACTACTTGAAACGGGCCCTCAGACAAGGCACTGAGGTGTTGTCGAAATTGCTGTGGTGTCACGGAGGTTGAGGGTGGCGTTTCTGAGGAGACATGGTGATACACCAGAATATTGACAGAATTGCCCGCCATTGCGACAGTCGATAGCAGTAACATAAACAAGATGGATAGACGCACGTATTTCACCAGATTCATTGACAGGTTAATGGCTTATTTTAGACAGTGTTTGTCTACATAGACAGTGAATACTGCCAAGTTGCGAGCGATTGTTACCAGTAGCCTTGTCAAAAAAAACGCCATCTCGTAGATGGCGTATGCTTCACTGTAGCGTGGAACGCTATCGGTTATTCCCAGCTAACAGTTTGATCAGCGGCTTTATTACTGGCTGCCTGATATTTGGCTTCCAACAAATCGCGCTTGATTTTCATGGTAGGGGTCAGCAGACCATTTTCAATAGTCCATTCCTCTTGTGCAATCACGATATGTGATATGCGCTCATGAGATTCAAGGTGCTGGTTTAGCGTGGTCAGTGAGGTCTCAAGACTGACGCGAACGTCAGCGCGAGGCGTCTGTTGAGCCACCTCAGATAAGACCACAACCGCTACTGGCTGAGGCAAGTCGGAGCCCATGACGCACACCTGTTCAACGAGGTCATTGCCGCTTAATGCTGACTCAATAGGAACCGGAGCCACATATTTACCCTTTTGCGTTTTGAATAGGTCTTTTACACGACCGGTGATGCGGTAATTATGTAGTTGGCTATCCCAAATGCCCTTGTCACCGGTATGAAAAAAGCCATCTTCGGTAAAGCATTCAGCCGTTAGATCTGATTGTTTGTAGTAGCCAGAGAATAAACCAGGGCCCTTGATGAGAATTTCACCTTCCTGAGACAGGGTCATTTCAGTTTGCGGCAACGGCGATCCAATCGAGCCGAGTCCTCGTTCATCATAGGGGTAGTTCAAGCAAGACAAACCTGCTGTTTCTGACATGCCCCAACCTTCAGAGATATCAATGCCCAATCGGCGATACCACTTCAAGACGGCAGGTGATATAGGTGCGGTACCTGAGCCAAAGAGGCGGCAAGATGAAAAGCCAAGTTCTGTGCGAATTTTCTTCGCAACCACATTACCCAGTAAAGGAATTGATAGCAGAATCCGCAG
Source organism: uncultured Saccharospirillaceae bacterium (assembly GCA_913063165.1). Taxonomy (GTDB): domain Bacteria; phylum Pseudomonadota; class Gammaproteobacteria; order Pseudomonadales; family Natronospirillaceae; genus CAJXZL01. The sequence goes on from CAJXZL010000030.1 coordinate 8,872, forward strand.
TTTTTTAGGTGGTAATTTGGCGTGAACGCCACTTTGAAACTTGGTCCATAAGCGCGGAACCGAAAGGAAACACGTCGGCTCAGCTGTCTTGAGATCTCTTTGGAAGGTATCTAATGATTCAACAAAATAGAGGGTTGCACCGGCATAGACGCAGGGTGCAAGGATTACCGCACGCTCAGTGATGTGCGCCAGCGGCAAATAGGAAATAAGGCGTTCATTCTCGTCCAAACCAATGTGGCTTTGATTGGTGGTGCCAGCATAGTGATAGGCGCGATAAGACATCAAAACGCCTTTGGCGACACCCGTACTGCCCGAGGTATACAGAATGCTCATGAGTTCTTCAGGGTCAGGCTGGTGAACTTCAGCAATAGGCTCATGTACCGCAATCAGTTCCTTCCAGTTTAACTGGCATGCCATCGTTGGATAAGGCATTGCGATGCGCAATAATTCAGGAGAAATTGCAGGCTCTTGAGACTTCCAGTCGTCCAATTTTCCAATAAAAATCGCTTTGCTGTCACTGTGTTTCAGTGCGTGTTCAATCGTGTCTTGGTTTGCGGTTGGATACATAGGCACCGACACCATGCCGGCCATTTGAATAGCCCAGTCTGCCATGACCCACTCTGCACAGTTTTTACTCAATATGGCAATGTGATCGCCTTTTTTCATACCCAAGGTGTGAAGGCTAGAAGCAATTCTGCGACATTGATCTTCAACTTGCGACCAAGTGAAATCGACCAATTTGCCATCAATGGGTTGTCTTAGAAAAATCTTATCTGGCGTTTTAGCACTGTGCGCCAAAATGGCCTGTACGGGTGTGAGAAAACTTGTCATGTGAAAGGGCCTTTTTTGTTATTGTTTGAATACTGTGTCCATCATAAGTGAAGATTGGGATTTGATCAATAATCGCTCGGGCTATAATACAGGTCCAGAATCCCCAATAAATGGCTGAAAATCGGAATCCATAGTGCCAGAATCTGGCGGGCTGTAAATGTAAATCGGCTCGCTTTTTCAAGTACATTAGCCTCCCATAACCAACGGATATTGCATGATACCTAGCATAAAAAGACGCAACATTGGGCCAGATTTGAATCAAAAAATGGCCGCGCTACCGGATACCTTGCCCGCTGTTATCAGGCAGATTTTAGCCTCTCGGGGTGTTGCCTCTGAAAACGACATGAATTTGGAGATGGGCAACCTGTTGTCCTATACAGACCTTAAGGACATTGCATTAGGGGCTGACATCATTGAGCAAGCCGTTATATCGGGCCAGTCTGTTCTGGTGGTCGGCGATTTTGATGCAGATGGTGCCACGGCAACGGCTCTCACCTGTCTTGCGCTGCGGGCATTTGGCTTGGAGCAAGTCGATTACTTGGTGCCTGATCGCTTTACACTAGGGTATGGATTGAGCGCCGCCTTGGCAGATATTGCGATCACTAAAAAGCCCGATGTCGTGATTACGGTAGATAATGGTATTTCCAGTGTTGAGGGTATTGCCATATTACAAGCGGCAGGGGTGCGTGTGGTCGTCACTGACCACCATTTACCCGGTGCCACCTTGCCGAATGCAGACGCCATCATCAATCCCAATCAAGCGGGCTGTGACTTTCCAAGCAAAGCGGCTTGTGGCTGTGCGGTAGCATTTTATCTCATGGCGGCAGTCCGCGCTAAGTTATTGGCTCAGGGCTGGTTTGCTGCGCGCTCGGTGCCCAATTTGGCCGAGTATCTGGATCTGGTTGCCCTTGCCACCGTTGCAGATGTGGTGCCCTTTGACCGAAATAACCGCATTCTCGTCCATCAAGGATTGCTGCGTATACGGGCAGGGCAGGCGCGACCGGGCATCAATGCCCTATTGGCAGTGGCAGGCAAGGCTGCACCGCATTTGGTGGGCAGTGACTTGGGATTTGCCATAGGGCCTCGCCTAAACGCGGCCGGTAGAATGGAAGATATGTCACTCGGCATTGCCTGTCTGATGGCAGAATCCGAGGAAGAAGCGCAGATATTGGCTAAGCAGTTGGATAACCTCAATAAGGAGCGGCGGTTCGTAGAGCAATCGATGCAGGAACAGGCTAAGACATTGCTAGATAACTTCACCGATCCCGCCACATTGCCTTGGGGACTCTGTTTGTTTGATGCAGACTGGCATGAAGGTGTCATCGGCATATTGGCGTCACGAATTAAAGACCGTACCCATCGGCCAGTTATCGCCTTTGCAGCCTCAGGTGACACTGAAATTAAAGGCTCAGCCCGTTCTATTAACGGATTTCACCTAAGAGACGCGTTAGATCTCATCGCCACCCGACACCCCGGCATGTTGAATCGATTTGGCGGACATGCCATGGCAGCCGGGCTCACTATAGACCGTGGCGACTTGATGGCTTTTCAATCTGCATTTGATCAGGTTGTGCGAGAGCAGCTCACCGCCGACGATTTGCAGGCAGTGATGTGGTCGGATGGTCAATTGGATGGATCTGAATTGTCGTTGGACATGGCGGATCAGTTGCAGCGGATAGGGCCCTTTGGTCATCATTTTCCTGCGCCTACTTTTGACGGTACCTTTGACATTGTTGATCAGCGTATTGTCGGTCAGAATCACTTGAAACTTGTGCTATCTCCGATCGGAACCAACCAACACATAGATGCCATCGTGTTCAATATTGACCCCGCTGAGTGGCCGACACCGCATCCACAGGTGTGCTTGCGTTATCAATTGGATATTAATCGGTTTAGGGGCAATACGAGTCTGCAACTCATGGGCGACTGTCTCACCGCGGTGGCAACGGCATAGCATACATTGTCCTGACACTGCCTGAGCCTGAGCCTGAGTATGTTCTGAGTATGTGCTGAGTATGTGCTGAGTATGTGCTGAGTATGGAACCGGCCTGTGAGGCCTGTAATATCACGTTACCCTAGGGTGTGGGCAACGCAATATCACAGCAGTCACAGACGCTTATATCACGCCGCAGCTGGGCTGTTGTTACTCGGGTGATCCAACCACTGGAACTGTACCTGCTTTCGGCCCATATCTGCGCCTTGGGCCACTACGCGCACAACCATACCAAGGCTCACAGTGGTGTCACCAATTTGATGCTGCAACCGCTTGCTATCAAACTGGCTTTTTGGGGTTAATCCTTTCAAGTTTACAAAACCATCGACACCGTTGTGGGGCAGTTGTACGCCAAATCCCATGCCATTGATGTAATGCACGACGCCTTCATATTCGACATCTTGGAAGTTGTCCATGTACAGACACTTGAGCCATTGCTCAACTGCATTGCCGGCTTGTCGACTCTGTAAAATACGCTGCTGTAAGCCAGATACCCAAGCCTCATCCAACGCCAGGTTCTCGTCACCTGCCAATATCTTATGTAACACGCGGTGGTTGGCCAAATCCGCATAGCGACGAATGGGTGAGGTGATGGTGGCATACGCTTCAAAACCTTGGGCAAAGTGAGGCGCTGCTACATTTTTCATTTCAGTACGCGTCAAACTCTTCAATAACAGCAGAAATAGCGCGGGATGCTGCTGTTCACATTGGTTAACCAGGGTGACAAAATCAGCGAGCTGCGTAGGGTCCAGATGTGCGAGTTCGGGGGCATCCTCGGCGAGTACCGACTGGATATCTTCCACCCGTTCTTTGCGCAGACCCGCCTGGGTTGCGAATACACCGGTCTGGTGCTGGGCTAAAAACTGTGCGCCCAATCGATTGGCCAGCAGCATACATTCTTCTACGAGGTTTCGACTGGGACTGCGTGGATCGATGGTGATGGTCATGATTTTACCCATATCATCGAGGGTATATCGAAAATCATCGCGATCGGGCATCAGGATATGGTGTTTCGCACGTTGGGTCCTTAATAACGTGGCGATGGTATTCAATACCGTGAGGCTGCCGATAACGTCGGCTGACAGGCCGAGTTTGGCGCTAGGCTGGTCAATAAAGGTATTCACCGTGTCATACGCCAATTTTGCTTGGCTCTTAATGACAGCCGCTTCTATCCCGAAGTCTGATACATCACCTTCGTGCGTCAATTGTATGTTCAACACAATAGCCAACCGCTGAAAGCCAGGGACCAGAGAGCACAGGTTATGCGCCAATCTCGCGGGTAACATGTGGTGCGTTTGACCCGGCAGATAAGTGGACGTAGCGCGATGCAGAGCCTCTTTATCGACCGCTGATGCCGGCGCAATCCAAGCAGCTGGGTCGGCAATTGCAACCATCAATTGGTAGCCCTGTTCATTCGCTGTTGCCCACAACGCATCGTCCATATCCTTGGTGCTGGCACCGTCAATGGTGACGAAGGGCACTGATGATAGATCGGCGCGCTTGGGTAACTGCTGAGCAATAAAGTCTTCCTTGTAGGCGCTGGCTTGACTAGACACTGCCAATGGAAACTCATCTTCCAAACCAAAACGTGTTTTGGTCAAGGCATGTTCTAAAAAGGCACTGCCTTTATTGCCGATGATTTTGGTGATTTTTGCTTGGGCTTTGCCGTCAGGGAAGGGGTGCCGCGTGACCTGTGCCACCACGTAATCCTGATTGGATCCTTTGCGATCTTTGGGTGCGATAAAAAACTGACGGCTGATCAAGCTGTCTTCTGGTGCTACCAAATGGGCGTTGCCTTTAATCTGATATTGGCCAACAAACTGCTTCAGGTCCGTTTGAATAACACGCGTAACGACAGCGAAGGTTTTACCCTTATTGTCAGTAGTTGACTCAAACTCAACCCGGTCACCAGGCAGGATCTTGTCCATTTCAGCGGGTGGCACAAAAAAGTCTTCGCCATTTTGCTCACATTTTATAAATCCAAATCGACCCTGCGACCCTTTTGCGGTGCCTGTATATACGATTTTGGATTCAACAATAGTGGATTTCAATGAGCTTAAAGCAGCCAGTGAATTGGCATCTAACATAGTGTGTCACCTAGGATTGCATAATTTGAAAGCGTGAAGCCCTGATAATTTAGGTGGCGTATTATAAGGATTTGGCTGGCTTTGTCTTGGTCCGATTTATGTTTCGTTATCGGTGGCCACACCTTGCAGCTCTTCCAACCTTTGCAAGAAGCGATTGGCCCGAGAAATGCGTTCAATTAATCCCATGTGGGCGGGGGATAGCGGCAAAATACCTTCCCAAATTGCCAGTGCACCCTTGATATCACCGCCATTGTATTTTTGGTCCCCATTTTTAATGCCGATATCTAACACGGTTTGGATGGCATTTTGCAGCTGAACGCGTTGGGCGACGTGCGTGGGATTGGATCCATCTAGAATAATGAGTTTTTCCATAATCTGCTGGGCACTGAGTAGATCGCCGTCCCGCATCGCAGATTCGAATTGACCGTTGAGCGCATCGATTTTTAACGATCGATTGGCGGCCTCAAGTGACGCCGTTGAGGCTGCTTGTTGCTGGGCATTAGCGGTCAATGCGCGCGCCAGAACGTTGTCCTCTGAATGTGGATCCAATAGCAGGGCACTGTCGTACGCCGATTGGGCCATGCCAAATTGATCCATTTCGATAGCCAGGCGGCTGTCTTCAAGCAAAATCTTTGCTAATCGTGTTTTGCGACGCTGCAAATCCTTGTAGGCATTTACATAGGATCTTTGCTGTGGGAATACCTCCGCCAGAAGCTGTGTCGTGGGTGTGATCAGGGTGAGATAATGGGCTTCGTCAATGTGAAGTCGGGTGCTATGAACGGCAATATAGTGCAGTTCGTCCTGTGCTCGCACGGCCTCTAAAGCAATAAAGTCGCTTTGACTGGGCAAGGCGGCCATAGCTTCCTGTAACAGCAATTCTGCCGGATACCAAGATTGTGATTGTATGAGTTGGTTGGCGCTCTCAATTGTTGCGTCTATGTAAGCGGATCGCGCATCTACCACGGCATCTCGCTCAGATTGGCGTTCCTTAGAAGCTGGTTCCTGATCAATAAGGGCAATGGCCTTGTCATACTGATGACCTGCAATATAGGTGGCAATGCGTTCATCAGTGGTTTGACCCAACATGGAAACATCAAATGGCAGATACTGTGGCACCGCTGCGGTAAACGTTTGACAACCGGACAGCAAACCCGCGAATGCAATAGCTGCCAACCATTGTGTCCATGCTACTTGGGTACGCTTATGCACTTGATTGGCGGTCACGGTGTTACTCCTTTCGTTGTAACTTCCTGCGCTGATTGTGCCGTGACACTGCAGGTTTCAATGGGATCAGCTTTACCCTTGACCATGATTGGAGTGCTTTCAGATACCACGACAGAAACGGCGGAATTGACACGTGCTGCCAGTGACGCGGTTGTTAAAATCTGTCCCGGCTGGGCGAGTTGCGTGAGGCGGCTGGCAACGTTCACAGGGTCTCCGATCAGGGTGTATTGCATGCGTTCATTAGCCCCAAATAAGCCAGCGAGTACCGTCCCCGATGACAGGCCAATTTTCAGGCGAATCGGTGGGATGCCCGGACCAAAAACATCGGTATCCAATTGCTGAATACGCGATTGTATCGCCAATGCCGTTTGCATGGCCTGGACTTCGTGGTCATCGCGCGGCTCTGGCACACCAAAAACCATCATGGCCTCATCGCCAATAAATTTATCGACAAAGCCACCATGTTCCTGTGTCGACACCGCCATAATGGTGAAAACCTCATTGAGCATAAATTCAATTATTTCAGGTGCCCACTTTTCAGATAATGACGTAAAACCTGCGATGTCAGCAAAAACGATGGTGGCTTGAATGCGCTTACTGCCGAGCTTGATATCGGTTTGATGCGGCAAATATTGTTGGCTGACTTCCGCAGGTACCAAGCGTTTGAGCACGATTTCGGCCTGCCACTTTTGTTCGATTTCGGCTGCCATCCGGTTGAATGCATTGACCACCCGTTGGAACTCGCCGTTAAAGGTATGCTGGATGCGATAACCAAAGTCACCATGTCCCAGAGCAATGGTTGCATGATCTAAGGCGCTAAGCGGCTTCATAATGATGCGGGAAATCCAATAAATACCCACCAACAGAAACACCATAATCGACCCCATACTCCACAGGAGAAATGCGCGGTTACGTTGTAATGTCATGGCTATTTCTGCTTGTGAAACGATAACGATGGCGTTACCACCTCGAATCCCCTTGAATTGAATGTCGGTAAAAAAGGTAACGAAAGGCGCGTCTGGTGTTTCAGCCGTGGCTATGCCCCAAGGAAGGGATTGTTTAATGGGGCTGTCATCAGCAATGGCCTTACTGGGCGTCAAACCTGCTACAGCAAAGGGCACTCCAGAGGCAACGAGTAACTCACCGTCTGGGGATTGAATCGCAGCACCCACCACCTGAGGCACTTGCAACAAGCTGGTGACTAAGCGATCCAACATCAGTTGATCTTCAGTAAACAAGGGCTCTACCGCACTTTCCGCTAGCTGCTGAGTCACACTGCGTCCAAAAATAGCGAATTGTTGCTCAATGAGTTGATATTGCGACCGCAATGTCACCTGAGACAATACTGAGAGTCCAGCAATCATCATAATGCCTAAAAACAGGGCCAATTTGAGCGCCACAGGTAACTGTTTCATGTGCAATGCACCACCGTTGTCCAGTCGTTAACCTAACCTGTCATAAAGTGCCCAGTAGCACACCCCGTGTTCGATAATCCTTCTAGTCTAGCGCAAGTCCGACTGACAGACCTATACCCCATGGCGTTTTGGCGGTTTAATAACCGGCAGACCCTGTCTGTGAGTTGCGGGTCAATAGTAAAAAAAAAGCAATATGGGCTTTTTGGACAGTGTTTATTTGGGCATACTCGATGTATCAACAATGTGGGCTGTTACCCACGCCATAACATGGATTTCAGGAGTCATCATGCAAGCTTGGTGGATTGAGTTACAAGAACGAGGCATCGCCTATCTGGGCGACAATTTGTGGATCGTACAGGTATTCACCATCATTTTTCTAACGCTTGTGGTGAAGTTTGTCGCCAAGCGGGTCATGAATAAAATGCAGGCACGACTGGCGCTAACCCCCAATATCTGGGACGACGCCCTTATTATTGCAGCCCGCCGGCCGCTCAATTTGCTCATCGTAGTTGAAGGCTTATTGTGGGCGGTCGATATCGTTTATCAAGTCTCCAAAGAGCCCATATTTTCTTTTGTTACCTACGCGCAAGCGGTGTCATTTATCTTCTTTGTGAGTTGGTTCTTGATCCGGCTAACCAAAGAGGTGGAGCACCGTGCCATCACACAGGTGTCAGATGAACAGCCTGTCGACCCCACCACGGCTATTGCGGTAAGCAAATTATTGCGCGCCTCAGTGATCATCACGGGTAGTTTGGTCATCCTGCAAACCCTAGGCTTTTCAATTTCAGGTGTGTTGGCCTTTGGTGGCGTTGGTGGTATCGCCATTGGTTTTGCGGCCAGAGACCTATTGGCTAACTTCTTTGGCGGTTTAATGATATTTCTCGATCGCCCCTTTAATGTCGGCGACTGGATACTGTCACCGGACAAGCAAATCGAAGGGTCAGTTGAACATATCGGCTGGCGTCTCACCGTGATTAGAAAATTCGACAAACGTCCGTTGTATGTACCGAATTCCTTTTTCTCCAATATCGCGGTAGAGAATCCTTCTCGTATGACCCATAGAAGAATTTACGAGACCATCGGTGTGCGCTATTCAGATGTGCAGCGATTGCCTACGATCATTACTGACGTGAAATCCATGTTAATGAACCATAAGGACATAGCGGCAGAACAAACCCTGATCGTCAATCTGATTGATTTTGCCGATTCATCGGTCGAATTTTTTATCTACTGCTTTACCAATACGACCGATTGGGTGGAATTTCACGGGATAAAAGAAGACGTTATGTTCAAGATAGCCGATATCATTGATGCCGCTGGCGCCGAAATTGCGTTCCCTACGCAAACACTGCATGTCGAGCAGTTGAATGCCATGGTCGAACAGTCAGTGCCGCAAAAAATCGTGAACCCAGGTAACTAACAGTGACAACACACTGGTCAGACACAGGGTTTTCGGAGCGCTTCTTTGCAGCGATTGACGCGGCTGGATTAGACAAAGCAGCCCTTACCATCGATACGCTGGCACCCGGGGATCACATCCATGCGATGGGGTTTGTGGCCACCAAGGCGTTGGCGCAAGCCATTGAGGTGCCCAGCCATGGACGGATTTTGGATATTGGCGCTGGATTGGGCGGGCCAGCGCGTTATTTGGCTCAGCGATTCCAATGTCAGGTGTCTGGCATTGATATCACACCGGAGTGGGTGTCCGTGGCCCAGCAACTCAATGTGTTAACAGGGTTTGATGATCGGGTGGATTTTAGCGTTGGTGATGGCAGTGCTTTGCCCTATAAGGACCAGCAGTTTGACGCAGTGGTGTGTCAGCACGTCACGATGAATATCGCTAACCGTCAGCAGCTGTTTCATGAGGTGTTTCGGGTACTAAAACCAGGCGGTTGTTTGGTCATGTCTGAGCAAGGCTTAGGTATCAATGGGCAGCCGCGCTTTCCCGTGCCTTGGTCGACGGACGGTACGCATTCATTCTTGTTAACGCCATCAGAAACAGAGGGTGTTTTGGTGGCCAATGGCTTTCGTATTGCATGGATAGAACAGTCTGCAGAGCAAGATTTATCGGGTTACACCCGGTTTCTTGCACAGATTCAGGCGGGCACCTTGCCACCCTTTGGCAGTCACATTGCTCTGGGTGACGCGGTGTTAGAAAAGATACAAAACGCGGCAGACAATATTCGCAATCAGCATATTATGCCGTTCCTGTTATTGGCCCACCGCCCTTAACAACATCCCTAGTGGCTAATGATGCCCTCATCAATATTCAAACGCGATAAGGCGACTGCGCCTAAGAAAAAGAACATGAGGATGACCAATAACGCCGTTTGTCGGCCCATGGTGTCCGATACAATCGCAAAGCTCATAGAACCAATGATCGTGCTGAGGCGAACAAACAACCCCCAAAATCCAAACAACTCTGAGGCATGGGCTTTGGGTGACAGCAAACCGACCACTGCGCGGCTAGAACTCTGCGTTGCACCTAACCCAGCACCTGCAATTATGCCGATAATGGTAAAGAAGTTCTGTGGTGTCATGCCGACCATGTTCGACAGGGGTATCAGAAAGTAAATGCCCAACACGCCCACCATCCACCATATCAGGGTGGCCATAATGGTGTTCTTAGGACCCAAGAACCGTTCTAAATAACCAAATGCAATGGCACCTACCATGGCACTCACCTGCAGCGCCAAAAAGATGGTGGTTTTCTGGCCTTGGCTCATCTGTAATTCGGCATCAATATAAATGCCCACAAATTGCACGATGATCGCCATCGCAGCGGAATAGAGGGTGAACACCAAAAAGAACTCAAACAACACCGGCAGGTCTTTAACGATTTTCCAGCTGTGCCGCATCTGCTTTGCAGCAGTGCCGAACAGTTTCCGCCATTGTAGGGTTTCAAATCCGGGCTTTGGTACCGAGCGTTCTTTCACCAATAAAAAGGTAGGGATGGCGGCAGCGACAAAGAAAATACCGGTAAATACCATCGCCCATTGATGTTGGCGCACATAGGCGTCTGGGTCTACGCTTGGGTCGGCAGTCACGATCCCAAACAACACCACGATCAAACTGGTCAGGCCACCTACATAGCCAATACCCCAGCCGATGCCTGAAATTTTGCTCATGGTTTTGTTGTCGGCTAGATCGGTCAAGAACGACGCACAGAATACTTCGCCCAGCATCCACGCTGTATTGCTAATCACGATGAGTAGAATGCCAAACCAGATTTGGCCGGGTTGGACGAAAAACAACAACATGGTGAATAGCGCACAGATAATGGTGGTAATGCCTAAATAGACTTTTTTGCGGCCACTGTAATCACACAGAATACCGGCCAATGGACCAGCAACCATCGCGATCAGTGTCGAGATGTTCATCGCGATTGACCAGTATACGTCGTGCCATTTAGCGTCTTCAGGCACCAAGTAGCTGACAAAAAAGGCGCTATACAAAATGCTGATTACGATGGTGGTGTAGCTTGAGTTGGCAAAGTCATACATTGCCCAGCCAAAAATCTCGCGTTTCTTAGGCGGCATAGTAGTGGGGGTTATCGTTTGGGTCGTCATACCTGTGCTCCTGACAAAGGGCCTTGTTTTTATAATTTTTTTTCGTCTTCGAATGACCAGTAAAACAATAACACCGCATGCAACTGCGGTGCCTGAGATATTTGTCTTAGGCATTAAGGATATGCCTATTGGAGAAAATATGGAAATTGTCATTGTAATGAGCAAGCAATGCATGCAGCCTCTATCGCATTGGTTTCATCCGCACGCAGCGAATAACAGGCGAAACGCTTGGTTCACGACCGAACTTTAATCTCGAATCACCTGTTAGATTTCTGATCTAACCTGAGCAATGCTGCGTATCAGTTCTATATTACCTACTTTATGGATTACCCACATGACAGTGAATTGGAAAGGCCTTGGCTACAGCGCAATCGTTTTGGTAGTTGGTGTTGGCGTCGGCACTTGGATGATTAAAACGCCGAAAACCACCATTCCGCAAACAGCGGAGCCGGTCGAAGTCGATATTCTAGCTGGCGCACCGTCAATAGCAGCTGTTGTTGTGAAGCAATTGGAGTTTGCACCGCAACTGCAACTCTATAGCCAATTACGCAGTACGCAGCAGGTAAGCATTAAGGCGTCGTTAAGCAGCGACGTGCTGGATGTATTGGTTGCAGAGGGTGATACGGTCAAAGCAGGGGCACGACTCGTGACCTTGGATACTGCGGCACCACAGCGGCAGCTCAGCCAATTACAGTATCGCCGTGATGACTTGGTTGCACGCCGTGGACTAGAGCGACAGCAGTTTGAGGCCAACAAGGCGGCCTTGCCAGTTGAGCAAAATCTTCTCGACATCGCGCAGCGCAGTGTTGATCGGTTAACCGACCTCAAGGCACAACGTTTGGCGTCGATATCCGAACTAGAAAGTGCAGAGCGAACGCTGCAAACCCAGCGATTGTCTTTTCAAAACAGACAACAGGCGATTGCACGATTCAGTCTGGTTGACCAGCAATTCCAAGCGCAGTTGGCTGAGTTAGATAGCCAAATTGATCAAGCCAAAGCCCAGTTGTCTGATGCAGACGTGGTAGCGCCTTTTGCAGGGGTGGTCTCACAGGTGCAGGCGCAAAAGGGTGCCACGGTGAATGCCGGCACAGTATTGCTGACCTTGGTAGATCCCAAACAACAACGACTAGAAGCCTGGGTATCGGCCAATGCCATGAATAACCTAGCGGTCGATGGCTCCGTGCGTGGCGTGATTGAAGTGGACGGTCAGCTAATGGCGGTCAAGTTGCAGCATATCGATCCAGCAGCAGAAGCTGGTAGTCTGCGGTTGTTTTTTCAGCCAGAACAGTCTGGGTCACGCCTAACGCTCAATAGACACTACCGTTTATGGCTCGACATGCCCAAAGTGAGTGCCTTTGCAGTGCCCGCATCGGCTGTTTATAGCAACCGCTATGTGTATCACGTCAGTGACAACGCCTTGTCGCGTCGCACCGTTGTGATTCTGGGTGAGCGGTTTGAAAATGGCCAATTGTGGCGGTTGGTGGCAGGAGAGTTGGAAAATGCCAATCTGCTGGTCACCCGCCTTCAAAATGCGGCGCAAGGCTTGGCCGTGCGTCAGGTTGAAACCCTACCCATGTTGGCTGGCCAATAGGAACACATTATGAACACCATTATTGCTGCCTTTGCCCGCCACCGTATCGCCCCCAATGCCATGATGTTTATCGTCATCTTTCTGGGGATGACCGCTTTAAACCGCATCAACACGCAGTTTCTGCCCGATTTCAATTTTCAAATCATCAATGTCAGCACCAGCTGGACCGGTGCCAGTGCAGAAGATGTCCAAGAGGGCGTCATCATACCCTTGGAACAGGCCATTATGGGCCTGACGGATGTTGATCGCGTTACCAGTACCAGTGTCGAAGGGTTAGGGCGTATCAGTGTCACGTTAAAGGATTCTGCCGAGTCCGTTGCTCAAATGATCAACGAAATCGAAAAGGCAATTGCCATTGTGAGGCTACCGGATGGCGTTGGCGATACGGTGATTGATGAATTGGTCATATTCGATCCAGTCGCTGACCTATTGATCTATGGCGATTTAACACTGGATGAGTTGCAGGTTATTGCAGACCGTGCTGAAAAGAGCTTGAAAGCAGATGGCATCAGCCAGGTGAAATTGTCAGGTTTGCCTGAACGTCGTATCGACGCCGTGGTCGCGGTAACCGATTTGCTTAACACCGGCGCAGACTTGGGTGCCATTGGTCGTGAAGTGGCCAGTCGCAACCTTAACGCACCTGCGGGCATCAGTGGTGAAGAAGCCATCGCATCGCAAGTACGTATTCGCAACGAAGCATTGACCGCAGAATCTATTGCACGTCAAACCATTACACTCAATGATCAGGTGTTGCCTTTCAGTCAGGTGGCGCGTATCGAACAGGTGCGTAGCGATGATGAGACCCGTATTTTCTATCTCGATCAGCCAGCGGTTAAGTTGTCACTGAGCCGTGCCAAAAATCAAGATACCCTAGAGATGGCAGAGGTATTGGGACTGTGGCAGGCATCCTTTGTTGAAACCCTACCGCAAGGCGCACAGATTCATGTCTATAACGAGGCCTATAATTTTGTAAAGGCACGGGTCAACATCATTTTGAATAATGGTCTTGGCGGCATGGTGCTGGTGATTATCGTGTTGTTTATCTTTCTGAACCACCATTTAGCATGGTGGGTCGCTGTCGGTGTTCCCGTATCGTTTTTCGCAACCTTTGTGTTTTTGGAACTGACTGGCAATTCAATCAACGTCATTAGCTTGCTGGGCTTTTTGATTGCGCTCGGGGTGATCGTCGATGATGCCATTGTGGTCGGGGAGAATGCCTACGCAAACCTCGAAAAGGGCGATGATCCCGAACATGCGGCCATTAAGGCAGCCAAACGGATGCTACCCGCAGTTGTGGCGTCGTCAGTCACCACCATCTCTGCCTTCTTGCCGCTCCTATTAGTGGGTGGTCCGTCTGGTGCCTTTACCAAGGGCGTGCCGATTGTCGTCATCATGGCAATTGCGGCTTCATTAATTGAGTGTTTCTTAATACTACCGGGTCACTTAGCCCATAGTTTTAAAAAGGGCCGCATGGTTGAGCCCAACCGATTCCGCAAAGCATTTGAGCGTAATTTCGACCGTGTCCGTCAAGGGGTTGTTCGACCGATCGTAACAGCCGCTGTGGAACATCGGGTGACCACCTATTTATTTGTCACCGTGGCGTTGGTGTTGAGTATTCTGATGGTGACCAGTGGTCGCATCGCCTTTGTATTCTTCCCTGCCATTCAAGCACCGCAAGTAGAGATGCAAGCGGAGTTTGCTGAAGGCACATCCCCCATCGTGACCGAGTTGTTTTTGCGGCAGATGGAACAGGGTTTGGTCGCCGTCGAAAAGGCATCCTCTGAGCGCTTTATCGAGACTCTGGTGCGACAAACCAATAATGGTAGCCCAGAAAAAGTCAGCCTCTATGTGCAGCTTGATGCCAACACGGAACGCACCCTGACCAATGCCGATATCATCGCTGCTTGGCGTGATAGGGTGCCGGCGCCCGCTGGATTGGTGGCGTTGAACTTTATTGAAGGACAGTCTGGACCCTCTACCAATGGCATTAGCGTGCGTCTGGTAAATGAAGATCTCAATCAGCTAAAAGCGGCAAGCGATTTCATGCAGCGGCAGTTAGCTGGGTTGAATAGTTTGACTGAAATTGCCGACGATATCCCATTGGGTTCCGAGCAATTGGACTTGGTATTAACCCCTGATGCGTTGGCATTGGGTCTTACCCCCAATGCTTTGGCAGGTACTTTGCGGAGTTTACTTGATGGATACACCATTCAGAGCCTACAGGTAGATGGCAGCGAGATTGACCTGGTGGTCCGTATCCCGCAAATCGACACCGAAAGTTGGTTCGCACTGGCGCAGCTCCCCATCTCGGTGGGTTCTGGGCAGATGCGTCCACTGGCAGCCTTGGCGCAGCCATCGTCAGACCGATCGCTGCAGCAATTACGCCGGGTGAATGGCGAGTTGAGTGCCCTGGTCAGTGCCAAGCGTATCGACGCCTCAGTCAACTTGGCTGAAGTGAATAAACTGATCGATACCGATATCCGAACAGCGCTGCGGGCAGCCTATCCAAACGTGCAATTGGTGGTCGAGGGCGATCAAGCGACCCAGCAAGACTTTTTCGCCGATGTTCAGCTCGGCGGCATGTTGGGCTTGTTGCTCATCTTTATCGCATTGGCTTGGGTGTTTGAGAGTTGGAGTTGGCCGCTGGTGGTGATGAGTGCCATTCCATTTGCACTGACCGGCGCCATATTTGGTCATTGGGTTTTAGATTTGGAACTGAGCGTGTTGAGTATTTACGGTCTGTTCGGTCTATCCGGTATCGTTATTAACGATTCTATTGTGTTGGTGACCTTCTACCGTCGACTGCGCAACAAAGGCATGGCGGTGAAGGAAGCAGTCGTGGAAGCCAGTGTGCAACGTTTTCGTGCGGTGCTGTTGACCACGCTCACCACGGTCGGCGGCTTGGGCCCCTTGTTGTTTGAAACCTCATACGACGCCCAATTTTTGATTCCTTTGGCTGCAGGCTTAGCGTTTGGCCTCATGTACGGCATTGTGCTGATTCTGTTGTATGTGCCTGCCATGTTGGTCACCGTTGAAACCATTGGTGCGTTTTTTAAGCCCAGCAAACGGTCGCCCTTGGTCACTGCAGAAACGGCTGCATAACGGCTGTTTAACGTCCGTAACCACCTGAAACTTGTCTGACATACCCCCCAATGTCAGGCAAGTTTTTATCACCCTATTTCTGACAGTGAACCCATTCTTAGGCGCTCTAGTCGCTGATTGTCTATGCGTTGCTCGCCACAGCATTGCACCAGGTTCGTTGCCAACTGGCGTTACCTTGCGACAATTGCAGCCTATGTTCGAAAAGTGCCTGTATTTATCAAATTTCGTCTCAAGCTGCCCTTGAAAACAGGGCCAATACCCTCATTAAGGGAGGGAAGTTAATTTTATTATTGGAGTCTGTACTATGTCTGTTGGAGAGAATAAGGAAACCTTAAGCTTTCAGACCGAGGTTAAGCAATTATTGCATTTGATGATTCACTCTTTGTATTCACACAAAGAAATTTTCTTGCGCGAATTGATTTCTAACGCATCTGACGCAGTAGATAAACTGCGTTTCGAGTCGCTGAACAATGAAGCGTTGCTAGAAGGCGCGGCAGATATGCAGGTGCGCATATCCTTTGACAAAAAAGCAAAGACCCTCACCATCGCTGACTCGGGTATCGGTATGACCCGTGAAGATGTGATCAGTAACCTAGGCACCATTGCGCGTTCGGGTACGGCTGAGTTTCTAGGTAAGTTAAGCGGTGACCAAAAGAAAGACGCCCACTTAATCGGCCAGTTTGGTGTTGGTTTTTATTCTGCCTTTATCGTGGCGGATCGTGTTGAAGTGATTACGCGACGTGCTGGCACCACCAGCGATGCTGCTGTGCATTGGGAATCTAAAGGCGACGGCGAATTTTCAATTGAATCAGTAGAGAAAGCCGATCGTGGTACGACCATTATCCTGCACCTGAAGTCAGAAGGCGAAGAATACGCCGACGGATGGAAGTTGCGTTCTTTGGTGCGTAAATATTCAGACCACATCAGCGTGCCAGTCCAGATGCTGAAAGAGTCGACCGATACTGACGAAGAAGGTAAAGACACAGATACGGCGCCAGAGTGGGAATCAACCAACTCAGCGACCGCATTGTGGACCCGTCCACGTACCGATTTGAACGAAGAAGAATACCAAGAATTTTATCGTCATATTTCACATGATTTTGCCGATGCAGTGACCTGGAGCCATAACAAAGTTGAGGGTAAGCTTGATTACACCTCGCTACTCTATGTACCAGCTAAAGCACCTTATGATCTGTGGAACCGCGATACTGCGCGTGGCCTGAAGCTCTATGTGCAGCGTGTGTTCATTATGGACGATGCTGAGCAGTTCTTGCCCCTGTACCTCAGATTTATTAAGGGTGTTGTGGATTCTAACGATTTGTCTCTGAACGTATCGCGTGAAATCCTTCAGAAAGACAAGGCCGTAGATTCCATGAAAGGCGCTTTGACCAAGCGTGTGTTGGATATGCTTGAGAAGCTGGCGAAGAAAGAGCCAGAAGCTTACCAGACCTTTTGGGAAGAGTTTGGTCAGGTGTTGAAGGAAGGTCCTGCAGAAGATTTTGCTAACAAAGAAAAGGTTGCTGGTCTGTTCCGTTTCTATTCGACTGAGTCTGACAACGCAACACAGGCAGTGTCACTAGCCCACTATGTTGAACGTCTGAAAGCCGAACAAGACAAAATCTATTACCTGTGCGCTGAGAATCTGTCTGCTGCAAAGGCAAGCCCCCATCTTGAGATTTTCCGTAAGAAGGGCATCGAAGTGCTGTTGTTAACAGACCGTGTTGATGAATGGATGGTCGGTCACCTGAGCGAATTTGGCGGCAAGAAACTGCAAGACGTCGCCCGTGGTTCATTGGACCTCGGCAGCATTGACTCTGAAGAAGACAAGAAAGCCAGAGAAACCGTTGAGACCGAGCTTAAGCCTTTGCTAGAGCGCATTGAAGCCTTATTGAAAGATGAGGTTCAAGATGTTCGTATCACGCACCGTCTAACGGATTCGCCTGCCTGTTTGGTTGTGGGTGAAGATGATATGGGCGCGCAGATGCGTAAGATCATGGAGCAAGTGGGTCAGGCAGTTCCAGACAACAAGCCGTTTCTTGAGCTGAACCCAGAACACCCCGTGGTGGCACGCCTTGATCGCGAATCAGATGAAGATCTCTTTAAAGATTTGGTCTGGTTGGTCTATGAGCAAGCGCGCGTTGCAGAAGGTCGTCAATTGAAGGATCCTGCAGGCTATGTACGCCGTATCAACCAATTAATGGTTGAAGTTGCCAAGCAATCCTAAGCTGAGTAATAAAAAAGGGTCGCTTGTCGGCCCTTTTTT
>CAJXZL010000031.1 GCA_913063165.1 uncultured Saccharospirillaceae bacterium
ATCGGCACACTCATATCTCCACTCATGACACTGCGGTAGACCAGACCACCAATACCAAGGCCAACCAAAAAGGCAACGCGCCATTGCCAGTCGTCGGTTCTTTTCAAAAAGAGACCAGAAAAAATACCGGATACGCCGGCAATACGGCCATTAAAAATTAACAGCAGCGATGCGGCGCATCCGATCAAAACGCCACCTAAAAGTGACGATACTGGTGTGAAATATTCCATGGAAATCCCCAAAAATGGTTTTAGCTGGGTATTAGCTATTTCGAATATAGTGACGCATATCAATAAGCACTTAAAAGAATAAATGGTCATTTCAATATGCATAAAATGCATAAGCCCATAAATACTAGCTCGGAGCGCTGAATGATGGCCGAAAACCTGAGAATTTAGTGCAGCAATGGGTACCGGAGACGATCGCCTCCGGCATCTAGGCAGTATTTACTTATTTCTGAGCGGCTTGCCAAAGAATGGAACTGCGATTGCCTGATCGGCAATAGGCAAAAGTTTTTCCCTTAGCCATCATATCTCTAAGGGCTTGGATATCGTTGTCGTTATAGATAGGACCACGCATTGGAATATGAGCGAAAGCGAGCCCCAATGCATCACAGGCGGCTTTGATATCGTCTGCGCTAGGCAGGCCGGGTTCTTCGTTATCGGGTCTATTACATACCACCCCAACAAATCCTTGATCCTGCAGGGAGCGCAACTCGTCTACAGTAATTTGCGGCGACACCGCGAAACTATCAGTTAAATACGTAAAAGACATGTGGCCTCCAAATGTATAACAAAAAAATTATCAACGTTGAATACCACCATTTACGATGGCCATCCTTGTCAACGCTGAAATAAACGCAGTGCCGATGGTATCAGAGAATAATGGAATGTGAAGCGATACTTCGCCCACTGTTCGACAGATTTACTGCATTTATTGCTGTCTTTGGTGGGTGTAACGCAACACCTTGTGAATTAGATCAAGGTATCGATCCAAAGCTATTCACATTGACGAGTCGTTACTATAGTATGTCCGCCCTTAAAATAGGCTGGTTAATAAATAAACAGCTGTCTGCAATACAAGTCATATATAAAGGATCGTTCAATGCTGACTCAAGAACAACTTTTGGCAATGTCTAGTGATGACTACATGAATCAAGAGCAGCGTGAGTATTTTCGTGCCTTGCTGTTGGAAATGAAAAACGACATCCGGTTGCAAATTGAACAAGCCAAAGCAGAACTGGCTAAAATGGAATACGAAGCGGACGAATTGGATAAGGCTGCTCAAGAAGAAGATCGGAGACTGCAACTGCGGTTTTTAGATCGTCAAACCAAGCTACTTCCCAAGTTAGACGAAGCGCTGAAGCGTGTTGATACTGATGAGTTTGGGTATTGTGATGTAACGGGAGAGCCCATCGGCGTTCCACGCTTACTTGCCCGACCGACTGCCACCCTGTGTGCAGAAGAAAAGATTCGTCAAGAGCAACAAGAACGCAACTACCGCGACCATTAATCACCCCTGATTGATGGCTATCCATCCCTTTTTTCGCTAATAGTGCGGAAAAAGGGGCGGCTTTATTTTGCTCCACGTCCCCTTCAACACCCACGATCAATTCTGCTACTGTCTCTAATAGTCTGTTACACCACCAACAGTGTCGCCACAAGCACAATGGCCGTTATCTGACTCAGATAAGTAAAAGCAGCGCCGAACTGACGGAACAGTCGCCGTTTGCGCAGCATACCGTAGCCATGAGACAAACGGGCCGCCGTAAAAAGCACCACCAACACCGCCATCACTGTTTCAGAAATGCCCATCAACGCCAGCGCCAGAATTAACAAACCAAAAATAGGTACCTGCTCAATGCCATTGACATGAATTCTAATCGCCTTTCTTAACAGGGTGTTGTCACCGTCGCCATAGGATATACGGTACTTGATCCTTAGCATCGATATGCTGATGGATACAGCGACCAAAAATAAACCATGCACGGCCACAAAGATAAAAAACCATTCTAACTGGGGCATAAATACCTCTTACATTGTCACTTGGGCTTATTGAGCGTCGGCTTAGTGCGACGTATAGGACGCGTGTTTGCTGATGGTACCGGAGGCCGAATGCCGGGCTCCACCACGTCGCCTACCGTTGCATGACTGTCAAAACGGATTGCAAGCGATTCTCCATTAAAGTCCACACGATCGCCATCAACGATTTTTTTGCGCTTCTGGGTTTCAACGACACCATTCACCCGCACCATGCCTTCTGCGATCACCGTCTTGGCGTCACCGCCGCTGGCAACAAGCCCTTCAAATTTCAATAATTTATAGAGCTCCACAGGCTGTCTGTTGATAATGACTTCAGTGGTCATGGTATTTCCTTAAACATGCGAATGGTGTTAATGACCATACAACGGCAAGCCGTTTTAGTCATGACGTTTTGAAAAAACCTGTACTATCCAAGTAACCAATTGGTCGCTGGTAACCTCAGAATATGCCGTGTGGGAAAAATCACCTTGATCGTCAGGATCGAGCGCGCCAAAGCGATATCCGACTAACTCTGGCGTGGCATCGTTGAGCATAAAGGTTAACCGCCTGTGGGTTACCAAACAATCGATAGTCATCAGGTCGATAGGATAACCACGTGCGCGAAGGCTGCGATTAATACTGATAATAGGGTCAAGGTCTTGGTGGTTTTTCTGAATAACCAGCTGGGCCTGTTCTGCACGGGCAGACAAAGCAAAAATATCAGACGCGGACACATCCACTCCCTTTTTTGTTCCCATAGCCCACGCCCTATATCAAGACACTAAGGACAGCGGCAAAAGCCATGCGGTCTCTTCTAACGTGGGTTCCAAGTGAAGCGGCGATCACCTCATTATGGCGGCCGCCGTCGGGTATTATAAAAGGGCTTCGATGGCAGCGATAAGGGACGCTTGTGTAGGCGGCTTAACCAAATAGTCCTTGGCACCCTGTCGCTCACCCCATACACGATCCGTCTGCTGGTCTTTTGTGGTGAGCAAAATAACGGGGATGTGCTTGGTAACTGGATCTTGCGTCAGCTTTCGTGTGGCTTGAAAACCGTTCAATTCTGGCATCACGACATCCATCAGCACCAAATCTGGCTGCTCTGCTTTTGCCATCACAATACCGTCATTTCCATTAATTGCGGTGATCACATCATAGCCTGCTGCAATCAATATTTTCTTGGTTGTCGTGGTGTGTGTTGGAGAGTCATCTACGATTAAAATCTTGGCCATGAGGTACCTCTAATTATCCTAACAACGGTTTAAAATTTCAGGCTGTATCTTAGGGGAAATTGCATGTCAGAAATAGAGCCCGCGCCAATAAACTTTGCAAACACGCGTTTGCCCGTGCATCCAATAAAGCGGCCCTAAGTCCTCACATTGCAATCGCGAGTGGGGTATTGGGTTCAAACAATTCCAATTGTTGCGCATTTTGATCCGGCTTCAGTCGCATACCCATGCCCAGCAACCGAACGGGCTTCTTTTGTCGATACCAGGCTTCTTCCAACAAGGTCATAAACTGGCCTACATCAGCCACCTGCCCAAGCGTCTCCACCGTGGTTTGCGTGAAATCTGAAAAGCGCATTTTGACAAAAAACTTGTGATAGTGCGTGCGGTCACCCACACGCGCTAATCGCTGCTCTAAGGCGGCAAACACCATGAGCGCATTTTTTCGACAAGCACCGAAGTCTGCCATGTCTTCAGAAAAGGTCCGCTCGACACTCACCGATTTGCGCGACCTGCTTAAGGATACAGAGCGCTCGTCAATGCCATGACTGAGTCGAAACAGGTGGTCTCCCATGGCACCGAACCGCGCCACCATGTCACGAAGTCCACGATCAATGATGTCCTGGCAAACGTACAGTCCTTGTCGGTGTAGTCGTTCGGCTGTGACCCGCCCCACGCCATGAATCTTCTCCACTGGCAACACAGATACAAATGCCGCGACCTGATCCGGTGTGATGACTTTAATGCCATTGGGTTTGTTCCAATCACTGGCGATCTTGGCCAAGAATTTATTCGGTGCAACCCCAGCAGACACAGTAATGCCCACTTCCGAGGCTATGGCGCGTCGAATGTCTTCAGCAATCCAAGTAGCGCTGCCCATGTGCAGCTCACAATCGGTAACATCAATGAAGGCTTCATCAAGCGACAGGGGCTGTATGAGATCCGAGTAGCGACCCAAGATGGTCATAATGGCCTCCGAAGCCTCTCGATAGGCGCTCATTCGTGTAGGCAGCACGACCAAGTCGGGACAGAGGCGTTTTGCCCATGCAGTCGGCATTGCAGACCGTACGCCAAAATGGCGCGCGACATAGTTGCAGGTCGATAACACACCACGGCGACCCGTGCCACCTACGGCAATTGGCTTGGACTGCAATGCGGGTGCATCACGCATCTCTACGGCTGCGTAAAAACAATCACAATCGACATGTATGATTTTTCGCTGTTTATCCATACAGGCATTCTAGCACAAGCTGTATGGATGTACAGATAAGGAGATTATCGGACGATAGCCCTAGGTTAGTTCGAGGGTATCGGCCAATGCAGCACACTGACTGTGCTGGGGACAGGAGACCAGATGGTCGTTGACCATGCCTACAGCCTGCATAAAGGCATAGACGATAGTGCTGCCTACAAAATTGAAACCCGCCTTTTTTAAAGCTTTGGACATGGCATCAGATTCGGGGCTTGTTACTATAATATTGGATGGCGCTTCCAGACTATTTTGCAGGGGCGCTCCGCCAACAAATGCCCATAAAAACTCACTAAATACCACGCCTTCGGACTCGAGTTTGAGATACGCATTGGCGTTCCTGATAATGGAATGAATCTTCAGGCGGTTACGAATGATTCCCGCGTCCTGCATGAGAGACTCAACTTTGGCATCATCAAATAAGACAATCTCAGTGGGTTGAAATTGTGCGAATAACCGCTGATAGTTGGCTTGTTTTTTGAGCACTGTTATCCAACTGAGCCCTGCTTGCTGGCCATCGAGACATAACTTTTCAAACAGATGCAGGCTATCACCCTGAGGCCGCCCCCACACATGATCATGGTAATCAACATAGATCGGATCTTGGCCACACCAAGTACATCGCGCCATACCAAGCTCCCTATTAAGAAACGACCACCAGATTGTCGCGATGGACCAACTCAGGCTCTGCCAAATAACCCAACAACCGTTCGATGTCGCCAGACGGTGCACCACATAGCTTGGCACAATCCGCTTCGTCATAATTGCTTAATCCGATGGCGATGACTTTACCTGTCGTGTCGACCAAGCTCACCGCGTCACCACGATGAAAATGCCCCGATACTGCTGTCACACCGACTGGCAACAGGCTTTTACCGCCCTGCGTCAATGCACTAACAGCACCTGCATCTAACACCATTTTACCCCGGGTTTTGAGATGACCAGCAAGCCATTGCTTTTTGGCCACCACGGGTTCTTGATCAGGCACCAATAGGGTACCAATGGCTTCACCTTGCAGTAAGCGCAGCAGTACATCTGTTTCCTTACCGGCGCATATATGGGTGCGCGTACCGCTTCTAGCAGCCAACACGGCAGCCTTAACCTTTGTGGCCATACCACCACTACCCAGAGCACCGGCACCCGCTGCCACCGACGCAATAAACGGGTCACTGGCACGCGCATTCGCGATCAGTTTTGCCTGGGCGTTATGACGCGGATCCGCATCAAAAAGACCCTGCTGATCGGTCAAAATCACCAACACGTCTGCTTCAACCAAATTTGCTACCAGCGCACCGAGGGTATCGTTGTCACCCACCCGTATTTCGTCTGTAACCACGGTATCGTTTTCGTTAATCACAGGCACCACCCCGAGGTCTAACAGGGTTCTCAGCGCATTTCTGGCGTTTAAATACCGGTTTCTATTCGATAGATCATCATGGGTAAGCAATATCTGGGCGGTATTTTTACCCAATGGCGCAAAGCAATCTTGGTAACACTGCACCAAACTCGTCTGGCCAACGGCAGCGGCAGCCTGCAACATGTCGACCGACTTAGGCTTCACTGTCCATCCCAGCCGCCCCATGCCCGCAGCAATGGCACCCGAACTGACCAGTACCACATCAATACCCTGATCCTGTAAATCGACCATTTGCTTTACCCAATCGGCAATGGCGGTACGGTCTAAGCCCTCTCCGTGATTGGTGAGGAGCGACGAGCCAATTTTGACGACCCAGCGACGTCGCGGATGGTTGCTTGGAGAATGTTTCATCAGTTCTATATGTGTTCCATGATGGGAGGGGGAAGTATCTCCGAGTATCAATGCCCGATGTGAGACTGCCGATCACTGTATCACAGCAGCCAAAGCAGATTAAAGACGGCTGCGCTGAAACACCTCAGTTTCCGCACGGGCAGGCCCCAAAATGACATTCGATTAACGCGTCACTGCAGCATGTCGTCAAAATACAGACGCACATTTGACCAGCAGACCACAAAATTTACCCCTGTTTTCACTTTAGTTTCCAATAACCCTTGCCTTTCTTGTAATATGACACTAGTGTACTAGCCAACTAATACACAACAAACGAGACAAACATGATTCAACTCACACAACTTGGCTTTCACTATAATGCCAAAACCCGGGTCTTTAAGGGACTCAATCTCGACATATCCGAGGGTCGCTGCGTCGGCGTACTGGGTGCCAATGGCGTTGGTAAGACAACGTTGCTGAAGCTCATTTCTGGCCTTGCCCAACCCAGTGAAGGTGACATCAAGGTTCTAGGGATGACGCCCAGAGAACGGTCGACAGCGTTGTACCAACAACTCTTTTTGGTACCCGAAGAAATCGATTTGCCACCCATCAGCGGTTCAGCCTTTTTAAAACAGTTCTCTGTGTTCTACCCGCATTTTGACATGGCACTGTGCCAGTCAATGCTGAGCAAATTTGATGTTGATGCGAGCAAGGTATTAACCGAAATGTCCTTGGGTCAAAAGAAGAAGTTTATGGTTGCGGTCGCCTTGTCTAGCGGGTGCAAACTGATCCTCATGGATGAGCCCACCAACGGCTTGGATATTCCGTCAAAGGCTCGGTTTCGCGACATCGTGGTAGCCCATCAAGCGGACGATCAGACCGTCCTTATCTGCACACATCAGGTGAAAGACCTAGAGGCCATTATTGACTCTGTGGTGCTGATGAATGACAGCAGTGCCCATTGGTTCGATTTGGGTGAACTACCCAACAAGATTTCACAAGTAGTGGGATCGACCAACGGTGCAGAGGCCTTGCATACAGAAACCCGTTTGGGCAGCCAAGTGTCACTGGTTCCGGGAGCGTCTTCGCAACCGACTGACATCGACCTAGAGCTTTTATTCAACACTTTCCATAACAATTACGGTGGATTGATGTCTGCGATCAATGAGGATATATCACGATGAACCTGACCCATGTAAAACACCTGATTACTGCAAAACAGGCTTCTACCCCCCAACGCCTCCTGAAGACATTGGGATTGACCCTTGTTATTTTGGTCGCTGCCCTGGCACTGCACGCCTTTAGCGGTGATGCCAGCTTAGCCAACACACTCCGAACTTTTTCGTTCGCCTTTTTGGTGGTTGCGACCATTGAGCTAGGCTCCCACACCTTTAACGAGTACAAACAAAAAAATGAAGCCTACCGTTGGATCATGATACCCGCCAGCCAATTAGAAAAGTGGTTTAGCAGTTTCTTTACCAGCTTTTTGATCGTACCCGTGGTCTTTATTGCGGTATTTATTACAGCAACGCTTATCGCCAACGTGCTGCTACTGGTCATGGGTGTCGGCACCTCTGTTGAACTCCTCAATCCTTTTAGCCACAGCGTTTGGAGCTTGATCAAAGGTTTCTGGCTGATTCACCCACTGTTCTTCTTTGCAGCAATCTATTTTAAGAAGCAGCCGATTTTAAAAGTAACGGGCGCCATCGCACTGGTGGTCATTACTTGGGCGCTATACAGCCTAATGCTGGTCAACCTGATGTTTTCTGATGTGATGATGGAAGCCCAAAACAGCCTCATGGTTGTGACACCAGAAGCGGTTGCCCAACTGTTTGGCTTTTTGATCATTGACGAACACGGCGTTCAGTTTGTGTCCAATGCCTTTACCAAGACCCTGTTCTATACCGTATTTTTAGGCTACTTCGCATTCTTCTGGGGCTTGTCATTCCTTCGATTTAAGGAAATGGAATTATGACACTCTTTGATTCAAGCAACGCCATATACCTTCAAGTCGCAGACCTGATGTTTGAAAGAATTCTAACCAATGAGTGGATGGAAAAAGAACGAATTCCATCGATACGAGAGGTAGCCACCATGGTCCAAGTCAACCCAAACACAGTGGCACGGTCGTTCACATTCTTACAGGAAAATGCGGTCATTTTTAACAAGCGCGGCGTCGGGTACTTTGTCAGTGACGACGGCAAGGCGCAGGTCACCAAGATTAAGAAGACTGAATTTATCCACACAAAATTGCCAAAAATATTTCACGACGCGAGCTTGCTAGACGTATCACCAGAAGAATTTTCGGCCCTTTATTCACAATTTTTGGAAGCAAAATCATGAGCGCATTGACCTATAAGATTCAACACATGGCCCTCAGCAACAAGATCTTGGCGGGCGCAGTCTTTACCCTGTTTGCACTGACCACGGCAGGCTTGCTGTATCTTCGCCTTAACTGGGAAAACTACATGGCGGTATTATTGAACTAATACTGGTATAACCATGGCAGAGGCTGTCGCCTATTCCAAAAGAACCTAGCCGCAAGCCATCAGCCAGACAACAAAAATGCCAGAACCTTTTTGGGGTGCTGGCATTTTTGTGTGTGTTGGTCTGGCCACCAAAAACGTGGCCTACCCTGTGCAGCCTGTGAATAGGTTAGCTGCGGTATTCAACCTCTACATCATCATAATCATCATCGTCGTCGTCATCAATCTCAGATGTAGCATCTTTAGACTGCTTGCGTTGCTGTTTGCGTAGCTCGTGCAACATCTCGATACGGGTTCTTGCTTCTGTCTCAACCGTCAATCGGTGCAAGTTATCCGCTTCAAGTAATGTCGGATCAGCAGCGAAAGCTTCTGCACGGTCTTCTAAGAAGGTCATGATGTTTTGGGCGACCAAATCGGTTCCCTGCTTTTGAATCGCCGATGTGCGGTACACAGGGCCTGTCCATTGCAACGCATCGATCACGTCTTGGCAGCGCTGGTCTAATTCAGCTGCTGGCACCATATCGACCTTGTTCAACAACAACCAACGCTCACGCTTCTGTAATTCAGGCGAAAACACCGCCAATTCATTGGCGATGGCCAATGCGGCTTCCGCTGGGGAAGACTCGTCATAAGGAGCCATGTCTACAATATGTAACAGGATACGGGTACGGACCAGGTGCTTTAAGAATCGGATACCCAAACCAGCACCTTCGGAGGCGCCTTCGATAATACCCGGAATGTCTGCTACCACGAAGCTGCGAGAATGCCCCACTCTGACCACGCCTAAATTAGGCACTAGGGTCGTAAAGGGATAGTCTGCTACCTTAGGTTTTGCAGCGGATACGGCACGGATAAAGGTGGATTTACCGGCATTCGGCAAGCCAAGTAACCCGACGTCAGCCAGTACTTTTAATTCTAACTTGATCGCGCGTGATTCACCGAGCGAGCCATTGGTCGATTGACGTGGTGCGCGGTTCACACTGGATTTAAATCGGGTATTACCCAAACCGTGAAAACCACATTGGGCAATTTTCACTTCTTCACCATGGGTGGTGAGGTCGCATAGGGTCTCGCCGCTGTCTATATCGATAACGGATGTGCCAATAGGCAATACGAGGAACAAATCCTCGCCTTTCTGGCCGGTCATTTCACGGCCACGACCATTATCGCCATTCTCCGCTTTGTAGCGTTTAATGTAACGGTAGTCGACTAGCGTGTTTACATTTTCGTCTGCACGCACAAAAATACTGCCGCCATCGCCGCCGTCACCGCCGTCTGGGCCACCTTTGGGAATATACTTTTCACGCCGAAAGCTGACGCACCCGTTTCCACCCTTACCGGCTTCAACGTCAATAGTGGCTTCATCAACGAACTTCATAAATACTCCAGATTTCAAACGCTACGGCCAACAGTGTGGCAGGATATGACGATGTTACAACTGCGTACCCGACGATGCTGCTGTCGCATACGATATTGAATCTATTTTACCAACAAAAAAGCCCTGCAACAGCAGGGCTTTTCTTTCACTGCATCAGTGATCTAGGAAGCAACAACGTCAATAAAACGACGGTTGTTACGAACACCAAATTCAACAACGCCATCAGCAGTTGCGAACAAAGTGAAGTCGCGACCTAGACGGGTGTTTTTACCAGCATGAAATTCAGATCCACGCTGACGAACGATAATGTTGCCACCTACTACGGTCTGACCACCAAAAATCTTAACGCCTAGACGTTTGCTTTCTGAATCGCGACCGTTACGGGTACTACCACCAGCTTTCTTGTGAGCCATGGTTTAATCTCCTTAACCTTTAATGCCAGTAATTTTAACTTCAGTGAACCACTGACGGTGGCCCATCTGCTTCATGGAGTGCTTACGACGCTTGAACTTCATGATCTTCACTTTCTTGTGACGACCCTGAGACAAGACTTCGGCAGTCACTTTGGCGCCCTTAACTACTGGCTCGCCAATGCTAATCTTTTCGCCATCAGCTACCATAAGTACCTGATCGAACTTGACGCTTTTGCCAACTTCAACTTCAATTTTTTCCAGCTTTAAGGTCATGCCTTCCTGGACGCGGTATTGCTTACCGCCTGCTACGATTACAGCGTACATGCTTTTATACTCACTTTCGGTGTATTGACCCCCGATTAGCCGTTATTTCTTTACCTGTTTCTAAAGGCGTTGCCTACGCTGCGGCACCCTATAACAGGGAATAACGTACGGAGATTTCAGGACGCGCGATTCTACGGAAAAGCATTAAAATATGCAACACCATCCACAAAGATTACAGTAATTTCTTTATAGTACGACCTGTCGCCTTGACTGATTACCAAGGGGGTTTTAGCATCGACCCACCACTTATGAGAACCGATTGAAATCATGAATTCGAACCCAATCTTCCAAAGCGTCAAGCCTGACATGCTATTGCTTAATCAGGAAATCATGTCGCAGTTTAACTCCAACGTGCCTTTGGTAGAAAAAATAGCCGAGTACATTATTAAAAGTGGCGGAAAAAGACTGCGGCCTCTGATCGTAATGCTGGTTGCTCAAGGCTGCGGTTACCAAGGCAATCTCCACATAAAACTCGCCACCGTTATCGAATTCCTACATACCGCTACATTATTGCATGATGACGTGGTTGACACCTCTGATCAGCGCCGTGGCAAACCAACCGCCAATGCCCAATGGGGTAATGCCCCGAGCGTTTTGGTGGGTGATTTTGTTTACTCCCGCGCTTTCGAACTGCTGGTTGAGATAGGCCGGCTGCCCATCATGGGTTGCCTAGCGCGCGCCACCAGCTTGATTGCTGAAGGCGAAGTACGGCAATTGATGAACATTAAAAACCCTGACATTACTGAAGACGATTATATGAAAGTCATTCAGGGTAAAACAGCCACACTATTTGAAGCCGCTGCCTTTTCAGCTGCGGTATTGGCTGACGCAAACGATGATGTATGCCATGCGATGAACGAATACGGCCGCCACCTCGGACTCGCTTTCCAGATTGTCGATGACATTCTCGATTTTACTGGCGACGCTCTCACTATGGGGAAGAACGTAGGAGACGACCTTGCAGAAGGAAAAGCAACCCTGCCTTTGATTCGCGCCATGGAAATAGGTACCGATGAACAACGTGCCTGTATCCGCAATGCCATTCGAAGTGGCAGCCTAGATGACCTCGCGATCATTCAAGAGGCCATTACCAGTACCGGCGCGCTAGACTACTGCTTGGTTAAGGCCAAGGAGCAAGCGATTCTCGCCATCCAACAATTGCGTTGCCTACCTGAATCAGAGCAAAAATCACACCTTGAAGGATTGGCCAACTTGGCCGTCAACCGCATCAAGTAACGAAAATGGGGCGCCGAACAGCTATCGGTACCCCATTCTTGCTAAATCACTGTTACCCTGCCAAGTACCTGATCAAATTGGTCAACAATGCGAAAAGACAGGTGCTATTAGATCTAATTGGTTCTAGTCTGCGTATCAACAACGGATGCAATTTGTTGCGATAACACGCAAGGTGAGGTTCGGCCATGACCACAACATTAAGACACAGCCTTACAGGCTATAGCGCGCTATTCATGATCACCACAGCGATTGTGGTGTCTCTACTCACCTTCAACGCCGAAGGCGACACCAACGCGCAAAACCAACCCCTCACTGGAGACGCTACTGCGATCTTTGCGGGTGGCTGCTTTTGGTGCGTTGAGGAATACTTTGAAAAGGTGCCGGGTGTCGTCACAGCGGTATCTGGCTACATCGGTGGCAAGCGTGCGAACCCCACCTATGCGGAAGTCTCTGCTGGCAGATCAGGTCATATTGAAGCCGTTGAGGTAACCTATGACAGCAGCGTCGTATCCTATGAAGAGCTACTCAACTATTTTTGGCGACAAATTGATCCTACCGATAACAAAGGGCAATTTGTTGACCGTGGCGATCAATACCAACCCGCTTTATTTATCAAAGACAATGCCCAGCGTGATGCCGCAACCGCCGCTATTGCTCAGCTAAATAGTTCGGGTTTTTACAGCGCCCCGATTGCCGTCGCACTGCTGCCAGAAACCCCCTTTTATGTGGCTGAAGAATACCATCAGGATTACTACATCAAGAGCCCTATCCGCTATCAGTACTATAAGAAGAATTCTGGCCGTCCACAGTATTTGGAAAAACAGTGGGGAGACACCCTGTATTACGACCATCGCGTCAGCAGTGCCTCGAGTGCCGCTGCACCCTTTATTGAGCGTTTTAGCCGATTTCAAAAGCCCAGTCCGAGCATGCTAAGAAAGACATTGACCACCTTGGAATACGATGTAACGCAGGAAGAAGGTACCGAACGGGCTTTTAGTAACATCTATCATGACAACAAGGCGGCCGGTATCTATGTCGATATTGTCAGCGGTGAACCGCTCTTTTCTTCTCAGGACAAATACGATTCTGGCACAGGCTGGCCTAGCTTCACACAGCCCATTTTTGACGACTTTATTGTGAAGCGTGACGATTCCAAGCTCTTCTACACACGTATCGAGTTACGTAGCCGTTTTGGCGATTCGCACCTCGGACACGTATTTGACGATGGTCCAGCACCCACTGGCCTTCGCTATTGTATTAACTCGGCCTCCCTGCGTTTTATTCCCGTGGATAAAATGGAAGCCGAAGGCTTCGGGGCTCTGCTCAGCCAATTCTAAGGCGCGTCCAATTCTAGGCGCGTGCGATACTAAGCCTATCCACCCAACCCGTAACGGGTTGGGTTTCCTTGTGTAACAAAATATAGCATGACGGTGGATGCGGCAGCGCATACACTGCTGACCGTTGTGGCATGGCAAGTGCTAATACCTAATACCCAATATCCAATACCCACTCACTGTATCGAGATCCTCTATATGAGCCGTAACATCTTTCCTCAAGACCGACTGCACCCCGCCATTGCGAATGAAGTAGGCGGTCGCGCCGATTACCGCAGCACCGTTGACGACGTGATCGAAGCCGTCAAACAGCACCCCGTCGTTGTGGTTGGCATGCGCCAGAACCCAGAAGTCAAAAAGGCTTTACAATTGTTAGATGCCCATCCGGTCAGCTACCACTATTTAGAATACGGCAGCTACTTCAGTGAGTGGCGACGCA
The DNA here is from genome assembly GCA_913063165.1 of uncultured Saccharospirillaceae bacterium. GTDB lineage: Bacteria > Pseudomonadota > Gammaproteobacteria > Pseudomonadales > Natronospirillaceae > CAJXZL01. The sequence goes on from CAJXZL010000031.1 coordinate 13,854, forward strand.
GGCTCGCCATCAAGATGTGGTTGGGATGGCCGACCTACCCGATGGTCTTTATCAAGGGCCAGTTTGTGGGTGGGTTCAGTGATTTGGCACAATTGAAAAACAACAACCAGTTGGATACCTTATTGGCTGACGACCACAAGACATCTGCGTAAGCACGCAAAAGGAGCAGCACGAACATGGCCAGTGACAAATATAACGAAGGCATGAAACTACGCCGCCAGGTATTGGGCGATGTCTATGTTGATCGATCATTGAACGCGGCAACTGAGTTTAGCAGCGCTGCGCAAACCATGATTACCGAAATGTGCTGGGGCACGACGTGGGTGAATGATGCGATCTCACTCAAAACCCGCAGCCTGGTGACCTTGGGCATGCTGACAGCAATGCGCGCAGACCAAGAGCTGAAAGGCCATGTCCGAGGTGCGCTCCGAAATGGCTGTACCGTGGATGAGATTCAAGCGGTTCTGTTACATGCAACGGCATATTGCGGTGCACCCGCTGGACTAGAAGCGTTTAGAGCTGCCAATGAGACCATTCAAGAGTGGCTAAAAGACGCAGGCACCGCTGCCGACAAAGACTAGCGACGACGCACCGGCTCAACGGTAATCTGATAGAACGGCAATGCGACGAAGACCGACATCAACTCAGCGATGTCTTCTTTGTCCCAGTCGGTTTCCAAGACAGTCAGTGCTGATTTAGACGGCAATAAATCCTGCTCCAAATCCCGAATAAAAGCCGGTAGTTTTCGACTATCAACCGCTGTCTTGAGTCTGTGAAAGAACAGGATGCCGCCTTGATTGGCCAGCAAGTCAGATGCCGAAAACCCAGTTGAGCGATTATCTGCATCAGACAATTCTTTTAAGTATCCCAACTGCCCCGCAAAACTGTCACCAGTTTGCGACGCCAGTGTTGCCGAAATTACATAATGCCTTGCGAGGTCACGACGACCAGACAACGACAGCGGAATGACAGACGGCGTTGGTTCAGTAACTGCATAGAGTGGGCCAATAGGGTTACCACTGATATATTGCGCCAAGGCGACCATCACCACCGGCAACTCATCTGGCGTCGGCATTACCCGTACCAATACAGCTGCAAGAAATTGGTTCAGGTGCATGACCTTTGGATTGGCAGCCACCACCTCGTTTAATGCCTTTATGACACGTCTAGCGGTCCCTTGATTGCTGACATCATCGGGCAGGTAAAAATCATTTAATAGATGTTTGGTTTCCGGAATCCACGTAAAACCGATGAGATTACGATCATCTATAGCGGTTAACTTCACTTGGGCCGCTTGCCATAGCTCTTTCCAGTCATCTTGTAGCATGTCATGCCACGCATCAGCCATGTAACCATTGAGCCATTGAGGTAACTGCCAACCGTCAAGGGTTACACCGGTCTGCTTAGGTAGTTCACCCTGCACAACCTGAAAGGCGACTGACATATTCAACCAGCGTCCTAGGGTATTCCTGAGGATAGGCAAGCTCAATTGCACAATCGCCGAATCTTCAGACACCACAATACTGACATTGCCATAGTGGCCATATTCGATAGCTGACGCGGCAGAGGTTGCCAAAAGATTCAGTTCGCGGTTACTCAGAGATACCACATAGCGTTCTCCAGCAACCATTTGTGATGGCCGAAATTGTTCTGCGAGGCTTTGTGCACGTTTCAGATCAGAAAATAACAGACTGGGCTTTGATGGCACCAAGGCACTGCTGTCAGTGAGCCACCACACCAGTGCGAGTAGCAGCAGCAAACAGGTGACCAGCAATAACACTAACCGCTTTAGCCAACGCATCAGCCATCCTCAGGTGTTGGAAATGTCTCCCGCAACAGCATGGAGAAGTCTTGTAACCAGCTACGTTGCTTAATGCCAAAATCGCATAAAATTTTGTGACAATCTAGCGAGGTATTTTTGCCAAACTGGTGTTTTTCTTGAAGCTCATCATATCCAGACGAAAAGATAGTCGCTAAAGGACAGGCCAACACCGTCGACAACTCCCCAAACACCACCTTACAAAATCGGTGCAGCGACACGATACCAACACCACCATAATGATAGGTGGTCCACAAGGCAGGATTGTCTGCACAATTGAGTTGTTGGACGATGGCCAACAACACCCTTGAAAGATCCTTAATTGCCGTGGGGTTGCCAGTTTGATCCGGAGGGAAATCAATTTCATGGCCATTCTGGAATTGGTCGATGGCGTCGCCAAGCCAATTGCCTTTTTGGAGATCGAACAGCCAACCTGTACGCAACACCAATAGTTTCGGGAGTGGATGAAAAAATTGCTCCATCGCCACACAGTACTGACCAAATTTTGTACCTGGATGACAGCCACTGTCTTCCAAATATAGCGCTTGTTCATGACCACTGAAAACCGATGAACTGGAGATAAGAATCAATGGCTTTTGTCGGGTCTCACACCACAGCCGAAAGCGCTCGGCATCAGATGTTGAGAAGTGCGCATCAGGATCGTCGGAGAGCTGTAGCATCACCACCAGATAATCAATTGCGTCGCTTGGCAGATCGGTGACCCGCTCAATACTGAAATTATCTGTTGGTGCAGATGTGGCAAGCGCCTCAAAAACAGCACCGACACTATCAACAATACCAATTGAAATCATGACGCTGAGTACCTAATGAAGGCCGCTACCCCCCCCTCTTAAGAGGCGGGTTGCGACAATGCCACAACGCGCGGCGTTTAAATTAAAACGGGATATCGTCGTCGAAGTCTTCAAACGCTTGCATCGGCGGCGCCTGCTGTGCGGCTGGCTTCTGGGCTGGTTGCTGGTATCCACCCTGTTGCTGCGGTGCTTGCTGCTGGTATCCGCCTTGCTGCTGTTGCTGCTGAGGCTGCTTGTTATATCCGCCCTGCTGCTGTTGCTGCTGTTGCGGCGCGAAGCCACCCGGTGCTGCGTTGCTGTCACGGCCACCCATAAGCTGCATTTCATTCGCAACAATTTCGGTTGAATAACGGTCGTTGCCGGTCTGATCTTGCCATTTACGGGTTTGAATACGGCCCTCAAGATAGACCAAACTGCCTTTACGCAAATACTGCGCTGCGATTTCCGCTGTACGGCCAAATAACACGCAACGGTGCCATTCAGTCAAATCTTGGCGGGTGCCATTATCATCCTTAGGGCCCAGTTCATTGGTTGCCACGTTCAGATTCACTACCTGCGTACCGCCAGCAGTGGCGCGTACTTCAGGATCCTGACCCAATCGTCCTAAAATAATTACTTTGTTTACAGTACCTTTAGCCATAATCCGTTGCCGTCCTCTCGTATTATTCGTTATTTCTATTTAGCGGCCCGTCGAACCGCATACTCATCGAGTACGCCGGATCGGTATGAAATACGCGCCGCGCGATGTTCGCTTTCTATCTCTACTTGTTCTACGCCATCCAACTGCAGCAAACTTTCACTCACACGTGCCGCCCAGCTAACACCGTCTTGCTCGCTGCCTGGTGCTGTTACCCTTGCACTCAAAATACTGCCTGGTATCTGTTGACGCAAACTGAGCCATAGCCACAATGCCAAAATTAGCCCAGTGGCCACATAGACACCCTGTGCGCCAAATGATTGGTATAACGTGCCACCAATGACACCACCGATTGCAGCACCCATAAACTGAGCGGTATTAAATACCCCCATTGCGGTACCCTTCACTTCTTTAGGTACCAACCGCGACAATAGGCTGGGCATCGCGGCTTCAAGATAATTGAACGCCATGAAGTACACCGTCAGCAATAACCCTGTTATTACCCACCCGGCTGGGGCGAAATAGAATGCCACCTGCACCACCAACATGAGCGCAACCGCTGCCGAGAAAACCTGTACCAATAGCTTCTTCTTTTCGGCAATGATCATAAAGGGCACCATCATCAAAAAGGCCACAATCATCACGGGAACATATAGCCATCCATGATACTGCTCTGACAGCCCACCTGAAAGCAGACTAATGGGTACCACGATAAAAGTCGCCATCAGGCCCATGTGTAAAACAAATATACCAAAGTCTAGCCGTAATAAATCAGGATTGCGCAAAACCCGCGCCGCATCTCTAAAAAAGTGGCCATTGGCCAAGTGCGATGAATCTTGCGTTGGATTGGGGACAAACCAAAATAACACGGCCAAGCCAAATATCGATAACAATCCCGACAACCAGAATATTCCAGAAAATCCCCACACTGTCGCGATCCATGGCCCAATCATCATGGACAATGTAAATGACAAACCAATGGTAATACCGACTGCCGCCAGCGCCTGGGTTCTAAACTGCTCCCGGGTGAGATCGGTGAGCAGCGCCATAGTAGAACTGGCAATCGCGCCGGAACCTTGTAGGACACGGCCAATGATCAAAACGTTGACATTATCTGCCGTTGCCGCAATGAGGCTACCGAAGGCAAACATCAATAAGCCGCCCGCGATAACCGGCTTTCTGCCGATACGATCTGACAACCAACCCAGTGGTATTTGAAACAGTGACTGGGTAATACCATAGGCACCTAATGCCAAGCCTAAAAGGGCCGCGGTTGCGCCATCGATGGCCATACCATAGGTCATCATTACGGGTAGCACCATAAACAAACCAATCATCCGGAAAGCATACAAACTGGCTAATCCGACCAGCGCGCGCTTTTCTCCAGCATTCATTGTTTCTTTAGCAATTTGAGAGGACATCACACCTTCTTAGAATAAATTAATCTGCAGCGCGGCATATTACCAAAAAGAATGGGTATAATGAGCGAAATTTTAGAACATTATTTGAAACTGTACATAATTACAGTATCATGATCTACCCCTATTTTTCGCTCTTGAATCACACAGGCCATTCATGGACAAAATTTCAGTACAGGGCGCTCGCACCCACAACCTAAAAAACGTATCCGTTGAAATCCCTAGGGACAAGCTCGTTGTCATCACAGGACTGTCTGGTTCGGGAAAGTCTTCGCTGGCGTTTGACACCCTGTATGCTGAAGGCCAAAGACGGTACGTCGAGTCACTGTCGACCTATGCGAGACAGTTTTTGTCTATGATGGAAAAACCTGACGTAGATCACATTGAAGGTCTCAGTCCGGCCATTTCAATTGAGCAACGTACAACCAGCCACAATCCTAGATCCACTGTTGGCACCACCACTGAAATTTATGACTATTTGCGATTGCTCTTTGCGCGCACCGGTGAGCCTCGCTGCCCCACCCATGGCGAAGCACTAGAAGCCCAGACCGTGTCACAAATGGTCGACCAGATTTTGGCCTTGCCAGAAGGCCAACCAGTCATGCTATTGGCGCCCTTGATCAAGGATCGAAAAGGTGAACACCTCCACGTCATCAATGACCTCAAAACCCAAGGATTTGTCCGCGTCCGCATTGATGGCATTGTCACCGACATTGATGACCTGCCGGTACTCGACAAGAAAAAGAAACACAGTATTGAGGCCGTGGTAGACCGATTTAAAGTGCGCGAAGATATCATGCAGCGCTTGTCGGAGTCTGTGGAAACCTGCCTTGAGTTGAGCGATGGCACTGCCGTCATTATGTCGATGGACGACAGCTTTGCGCCCCTACTCTTTTCAGCGCGTTTTGCCTGCCCCGTTTGCGGATACAGCATTCCTGAATTAGAACCCCGTATGTTTTCTTTCAACAACCCTGCCGGTGCGTGTGAATCCTGCGATGGTTTGGGTCTCAAACAATTTTTTGACCTCAAAAAAATTCTGTTCGATGAAACCCGCAGCTTGCCTGAAGGTGCCATTCCGGGTTGGGACCGTCGCAACCTGTATTATTTTTCGCAACTGGAAGCCCTTGCTAGTCACTTTAAGGTTGCATTAGAAACGCCCTGGATTGATCAGCCCGACGCGTTCAAACAAGCTGTATTATACGGCACCAAAGAAAGCATCAAATTTCATTACGTCAACAGCCGTGGCGATATGATGCACCGAAGCCATACCTTTGAAGGCATCATCAATAACTTTGATCGCCGTTACCGAGAAACAGAATCTGCATCGGTACGCGATGACTTGTCTAAGTACTTGGCAGAACAACCCTGTCCCGACTGTCACGGTACGCGCCTTAAAGAATCATCACGCCACGTTTATATAGACGACCGCACACTACCTGAAGCCGTAGCACTGCCTATAGGCGATGCATTGGCCTATTTCGATCAGCTCAAGCTTGAAGGTCGCAAAGGTGAAATTGCAGACAAGATTTTAAAAGAGATTCGCCAGCGATTGGCGTTTTTGGTCAACGTGGGTTTGGACTACCTCAGTCTTGACCGCTCAGCCGACACCCTATCAGGTGGCGAAACACAGCGCATTCGTCTGGCCAGTCAAATTGGCGCCGGCTTGGTCGGCGTCTTGTATATTCTCGATGAACCCTCCATTGGGCTGCACCAGCGGGATAACGAACGACTCTTGAGCACCCTGATTCACCTCAGAGACTTGGGCAACACCGTATTGGTCGTTGAGCATGATGAAGATGCGATTCGCTCGGCTGACTTTGTATTGGATATCGGACCTGGCGCAGGTGTACACGGTGGCATGATTGTCGCTCAGGGGACACCAGAAGAAGTGATGGCCAACCCAGATTCACTGACAGGACAGTATTTGTCGGGCACCAAACAAATCAAGCGACCCCATGCACCTGTGCCTTTTGATCCCAATCGCGTGATGCGGTTAGAGGGTGCAACCGGCAACAATCTACAAAATGTCGATCTAGAAATACCGGTTGGCTTGATGACCTGTATTACCGGTGTATCAGGATCGGGCAAGTCAACCTTGATCAACAGCACACTTTATCCTATTGCAGCTACTGCATTGAACAATGCAACGACCCTGACGCCAGCACCCTATAAGCGCATTGTGGGCCTTGAGCAATTTGATAAGGTCGTTGATATTGACCAAAGTCCCATTGGCCGTACCCCACGCTCTAACCCAGCGACCTACACCGGCATTTTTACCGGCGTACGAGATCTATTTGCCGGCACACAAGAGGCACGGTCACGCGGATACAAGCCAGGGCGATTCAGCTTTAACGTCAAGGGTGGCCGTTGTGAAGCCTGTCAGGGCGACGGATTAATTCGCGTTGAAATGCACTTCTTAGCCGACATCTATGTTCCCTGCGATGTGTGTCAAGGCAAACGCTATAACCGTGAAACCTTAGAAGTCCGCTTTAAAGGCAAGAATATTCACGAAGTGTTGCAGATGACCATTGAAGAAGCGTTGGTGTTTTTCGATGCCATTCCTCAGCTATCGCGCAAACTGCAAACGCTGGCGGAAGTGGGACTATCGTATGTCCGATTGGGGCAAAGCGCCACAACCCTATCTGGAGGTGAAGCACAGCGTGTGAAACTGGCCAAAGAATTATCAAAACGTGATACCGGAAACACCCTGTATATTTTGGACGAACCAACCACTGGACTGCATTTCCAAGACATACAACAGCTGCTTGATGTGTTGCACCGATTACGTGACCACGGCAATACCGTGGTGGTCATTGAACACAACCTTGACGTGGTCAAAACGGGTGATTGGGTTGTAGATTTAGGACCAGAAGGTGGTAGCCGCGGAGGCCAAATCGTTGCTACAGGCACACCAGAAGCGGTCTCCAAAAACCCCAAATCCCTCACTGGGTCGTTCTTAGCCCCTTTGATGGCGAAACAGACAATATCGGAGCAGCCATAATCTTTACTGTCGGCTCCAGCCTTTTTGGCCGGTGACACACCAAAAAATGTTCGTGGATTAACCCTGTGATGAACGCCTGCGGTCTATCCCTACGAACTGCTCTTGGCTTGCCTCTTTGTCCTTCGGTATCACAGTTTTAGCCGTCTCTTTTACCGACTCTACAGGGGGGTGCGATGTAGTATCCGCCCCTGAGACTTTTGAACCTGATAGCCACCCAAACAGTGGCATAATCAACATAATGATGGGTAATCCGATTACTATCATTACTCCCAAGAAAAACATTATATTCACAATCAATATTTGCGAAATTGCTATCCATGTATTCATTTAGATTCCCTTTCCCTTTCCCTTTCCCTTTCCCTTTCCCTTTCCCTTTCCCTTTCCCTTTCCCTTTCCATAACGTCCGTGCTGCACTTCCTTCCCTCTAGCACTGGCACTGGCACTGGCACTGGCACTGGCACTGGCACTGAATCTTCGAACGTTAATGGGTACATTTCGTAAAACAAAAAAGCGTTCTACACCAAGCAAACACAAGATAAAGCGATCCCGCGTTTACTGTTTTTTTATGTGGGTAAAGCATGGGACAACTTTGCAATATTGATTTTGAAAACTTGACCTGACGCATACACCCCATAGACTCATAGGCGAAGTCTACGAAATTGAATTTGTCATCTTTTTATACAAATAATTTTATTTGTAAAAACGTCGTTCTTTACTTTCACCCATAAATTTTCATCCAAATGCAGCGTTTTGCTTTAGGTCATCAGCCTAGAGTTGTACAATTACCCCGATATTTTCCAATTATCATGTTCAGCCACACTGAAGTATCAACATTGTATAGGCGGCAGTATCCAGTCGCTGGCAACGTGCTGAAAAACGACTGGTCAATCGTGACAATTGGAAAACGCACCGACATTTGCCTAGCCGTCCTTTTGTGGACGCAACTGGCACTGCCGACTGCACAAGAACTTAAAATTTGAAGCCTCAGGAGCCTAGCGATGAAAGCCAGTCCAGATTTAAGCCAATACGGTATTAAAGACCCAGCAGAAGTCATTTATAACCCGTCGTATGACCAGCTGTTTGCCGAGGAAACTCGGACAGACCTAACGGGATTCGAAAAGGGCTACGTCACGGAACTGGGTGCGGTAAACGTTAGCACGGGTATTTTCACTGGCCGCTCGCCAAAAGACAAATTCATTGTCGAAGACGACATTACCCGCGATACCGTTTGGTGGAATTCTGAAAAAGCCAAAAATGACAACAAGCCTTTGTCTCCTGAAGTATGGAAAGACTTAAAGAAAACGACTGTTGAACAGTTAAGCGGTAAGCGATTGTTCGTAGTGGACACCTTTTGTGGCGCCAACCCAGAATCACGTTTGAAAGTGCGTTTTGTTGTTGAAGTTGCTTGGCAGGCCCACTTTGTTAAAAACATGTTTATCCGCCCAACAGACGCCGAGTTAGCAACCTATGGCGAACCCGATTTCGTGGTACTAAACGGTTCTAAAACGTCCAACAAGAATTGGCAAGAACAGGGTTTGAACTCTGATGTCTATACCGTTTTTAACATGACTGAAAAAATGCAGTTGATCGGCGGCACCTGGTACGGCGGCGAAATGAAGAAAGGTATGTTCTCTATGATGAACTACTACCTGCCGCTGCAAGGCATAGCTTCGATGCACTGTTCTGCCAACGTTTGCGCAGCGGGCGATGTTGCTATCTTCTTTGGTCTTTCTGGCACAGGCAAAACAACATTGTCTACCGACCACCACCGCCAGCTGATCGGCGATGACGAACATGGCTGGGACGATGACGGTATTTTCAACTTTGAAGGCGGCTGCTACGCAAAAACCATTCGTTTGGACGCTGAAAGCGAGCCTGATATTTTTAAAGCGATTCGACGGGATGCCTTGCTAGAAAACGTCACCGTGGCGACCGATGGCACCATCGACTTTGACGATGCATCAGTCACCGAGAACACCCGCGTGTCCTATCCGATTTATCACATCGATAACATCGTTAAGCCCGTATCCAAGGCTGGCCATGCCAAGAAAGTAATCTTCCTAACAGCAGATGCCTTTGGCGTATTGCCGCCGGTGTCTAAGTTGACTAAGGAGCAAACAAAATACCATTTCTTGTCAGGTTTCACTGCGAAATTGGCAGGTACTGAGCGCGGCATCACTGAGCCAACCCCTACTTTTTCTGCCTGTTTTGGCGCAGCGTTCTTGTCACTACACCCAACCCAATACGGTGAAGTATTGGTTAAGCGCATGGAAGCAGCTGGTGCAGAAGCCTACTTGGTAAACACGGGCTGGAATGGCACAGGCAAGCGTATCTCTATTAAAGATACCCGCGGCATTATTGATGCCATCCTCAACGGTTCAATCGAAGAAGCTGAAACCATGCAGCTACCTATCTTCAACCTGGCCGTACCGACTGCCCTTCCTGGCGTTGACACCCATATCCTAGATCCACGTAACACCTACGGTGATGCTGCAGAGTGGGATGATAAGGCTGAGAAACTGGCGAGTTTGTTTATCAATAACTTCGTTAAGTTTACCCATAACGATGAAGGCAAAGCACTGGTAGCCGCAGGCCCACAGCTGTAAAGCAGGGGCCTCAACATAAAGCCACCTTCGGGTGGCTTTTTTGTGCCTGTAAAGACACTTGCCTCGGGGCTCACAGGTTCTACAATAAGCTTCCGTATGAGAGATTGCGCCTATGTCACACGAATTTGAACTGATCGCAAAACACTTTGCACCGCTAGGCGCTATTGGCGATCCGAACCGCTTTTTAGTGGGTCAAGGTGATGATTGCGCGGTGGTCAATCCCGATACCCGTCCCATGGCGTTTTCAATTGACACGCAAGTCTCAGGGGTGCATTTTTTCGATAACGACACCCCAGAACACATCGCATCTCGAGGTTTCAATAGCGCGCTAAGCGACTTGGCTGCCATGGCAGCGACGCCGGCTTTTTTCACGCTCGCGCTGTCTCTACCCAAGCACTGTGATGATGACTGGATTGCCGCCTACGCCATGACATTGGCTAAGTTAGCACACCAGTGGCAGATACCCCTGATTGGTGGCGACACCACCACCTCGCCAACCTTAGTACAGACCTTTCAAGTTCACGGCTATGTCGACCAAGCACCACTCACACGCAGCGGCGCTCACCTCGGAGATTGGGTAGTCGTCACCGGCACCCTAGGCGATGCCGCAGCTGCACTACAGTGCATTAAGCAAGGAAAAATACCTGCTGACCCGCTTCACCGCGCGTTTTATTTTCCTGAGCCTCAAATAGCAATTGCCAAGGCCATCGCCCCATTTGCCACTGCATGCATCGACATATCTGACGGATTGCTCGCAGACCTTGGGCACTTGTGTCATGCCAGCGGCCTAGGCGCACAGATCAACGCACCTAGCCTCCCCCTGTCTGCTGAATTTATGGCAACCGTGGCACCAGACAACCAACTCACAACCGCCCTCACCGGTGGCGATGATTATCAGTTGTGTTTTACCCTCCCCCCCCAACATTGGTCTCAAATAGCCCATTTACCCCTGACACCTATCGGCAAGATAACCGAACAGGCAGGCGTAACCGTACTCAATGCCAATGATCAGCCAATTCCAATGGCCAAATCAGGTTACCAACACCGCTAAACTTGATAGACTGCCGCTCACACTAGCCCATGGGTAAACAACGCATGTCTAAGGAATCAGAACTGGTCTTTTCATCCCCTACAGCATTTTTGGCGTTCGGCTTTGGTTCTGGTCTCGCTCCAAAAGCACCTGGCACCTTCGGCACGCTTGCGGCCTTGCCCATTCTGCTGCTGTTAGCTCCCTTTCACATGAGCCCATGGTTTGGCCTATTTCTATTGGCTACATTTGGTCTGGGTATATACCTGTGCGACACCACCGCAGATGCCCTTGGCGTGCACGACCATGGCGGCATTGTATGGGACGAATTTGTCGGCCTGTGGATTACGTTTTGGGGCGTCGCCCTCACCCCGCTGAGTCTGGTTCTAGGCTTCGCACTCTTTCGCCTGTTTGATATCGTCAAACCCTTCCCTATTCGCTGGCTCGACAAGAAAGTGCCCGGCGGTCTTGGCATTATGATTGATGATGTCCTGGCTGGTGTCTTTGCTTGGCTGGCATTGCAGGGCATTTTGATTTTGCTGCGTTAGCGCAACACTACCCCTACTCTGGCTTTACAAATATTTTGTGCTTAGACAGTATCTTTTTTGGTTTGCGAAAAGGATGCCAAAAATAGGCGTGCACGAGGCAACTCTATTGCACCCTTTTTGTTTTGTTTCTTTGTTAGCAACCGGCATCGAATAATAAAACAGGAGTGGCTAGGCATGTCAGACAAGAAAAAAGGCACAGTAAAATGGTTCAATGAAGCCAAGGGTTTTGGGTTCATTCAAAAGGAAGATGGTAAGGATCTTTTTATTCATTTCAGCCAAATTATGGGTGATGGATTTAAGACTTTAAAAGACGGCCAAGAGGTTTTCTTTTCTGAAGGTGACGGTAGAAAAGGTCCACAAGCAGAAGAAGTAGAGCTCGCATAGTTCCATCCCCAAAGAGAGGTGGTCACATAGGCCACCTCCGATTTACCCGCCACCAGACCCACCACAGCTCATAACCCAAAGCCCAATACTACCTAACGCACTGGTCGCCACAACGCTCCGCATTGACACCCCGAAAGACCAACCCTGTCGCAGCCCTTTACTGCCTGTTATTGCCTGCTACTGC
>CAJXZL010000032.1 GCA_913063165.1 uncultured Saccharospirillaceae bacterium
CCTAGCCTCATGTTTAGCACCTAGCCTTCTGTTTAACACCTAGCTTGGCATTCTAGCCTGTCATCGCCGCCGTTTTTTCGGCGGTTTTTTTAGTTATCCTGCTGTTTTCTAGTTACCTATCTCCTATCAACTATGCATGGGAAAACCATTTCATTGTGGTTATGTTTTTGACGCCATGGCAATGCTCGACTATTAATTATTCACACAAGAATAATCCTGCCTATCTGAGGATGATTAAACCCCACCATTTTGTTGGAGCAAGCTATGAATCGCACCTTATTCTGCACCGTCGCTGCGCTTCCTGCATTGGCATTTGCTGCAGGCACCGTAGCCGCAAGTACAACCGTCGAACTCCGGATTATGGAGACAACCGACATACACATGCATCTGTTAGATTATGATTACTATCAGGATGCCCAAAATAACACGGTAGGCTTGGCCAAAGTGGCAACACTCATTAAACAAGCGCGCGCTGAATCCAAAAATACCCTACTGGTAGACAATGGTGACCTGTTACAAGGCAACCCACTTGGTGATTATGTGGCCAAGGGTCGCGTCCTCCGTTTTGGTGAAACCCACCCCGCCTACAAAGCCATGAACCTACTCAACTATGAGGTCGGCAACATTGGTAACCATGAGTTTAATTATGGCCTCGACTTTTTAAACAAGTCGTTAGCGGGCGCTGACTTCCCTTATATCTCAGCAAACGTCTATGCCTATGATGGTGATGACAACCCTGACAACGATCAAAATTACTTCCAGCCCTATATTATTAAAGACACCCAAGTCACCGATGTTGAGGGTAAAAAACACAGCATTAAAGTGGGCTATATCGGTTTTACACCGCCCCAAATTATGACCTGGGATAAAGACAATCTCACAGGCAAGGTTGTGGCCAAAGACATCATTGAAACTGCGCGACATTTTGTCCCTGAAATGAAAGCCAAGGGGGCCGATATCGTGATCGCCATTCCTCACAGTGGTATGTACAACAACAGCTATGTACTGAAGGAAGAGCATGCGGTTTACCATTTGGCCAAGGTGCCTGACATTAACGCGATCATGTTTGGGCACTCGCACCGCGTGTTCCCCGGCGACGCCACCATTGGCGCCTACGAAGGCGTTGATACTGAAAAAGGCACCGTTTTTGGTGTGCCAGCAGTTATGCCTGGTTTCTGGGGCAGCCACTTAGGAATTGTTGACCTTACCTTGACTAAGACCGACACGGGTTGGATGGTATCGAATGCCGCATCTAGCGTTCGCGGTATCTACAAACAGGACGGCAGAACGGTTATTCCACTGGTAGACGCAGACCCCATGATTACGGCCGCCGTGGCAGAGGACCATCAGGGCACGCTGGAATATATGCGTCGCAAAGTGGGTGTGACCACCGCACCCATCAACAGTTTCTTTGCAGTGGTACAAGACGATCCATCGGTACAGATCGTTAATAATGCACAGATTTGGTATACGCAAAGCATCGTACGCGGTACTTCGTTTGATGGCATTCCTGTGTTATCTGCTGCAGCCCCCTTTAAGGCGGGTGGACGTGGCGGCCCTGACTACTTTACCGATGTGCCTGCGGGCGACATCGCTTTGAAGAATGTGAGCGACCTCTATATCTATCCTAACGATCTCAAGGTGGTACAGCTCACGGGTGCCCAAGTCATTGAATGGCTCGAACGCGCTGCTGGTCAATTCAATACCATTGATCCAAAGTCAGCAACCGACCAGTACTTGATCGACGACAGCTTCCCCACCTATAACTTTGACGTCATTGATGGCATTTCCTATACCATCGATGTCACAGTACCTGCGCGTTACAAGGGTGATGGTGCGGTTGCCAACGATGTGCACCGCATAAAGAACGTGCAATTTAAAGGCAAAGCAATCGACTTGAAACAGTCGTTCTTGGTGGTTACTAACAATTACCGCGCCGGCGGTGGTGGTAACTTCCCTGCATTAGATGGCACCACAACGGTGATTGATGCACCTGATAAAAACCGCGATGTGGTAGCGAAATATTTGCTGTCTCAAAACAGCATTAATCCAAAAGCGGATGGCAACTGGCGTTTTGTTAGTAACTGGGGCAAGGCGCGGGTATTGTTTAAAACATCACCCAAAGCCAATGCTTTTGCTGGCAACAATATGATGTTTGTAACCGTGATGGAAGATGGCTTCGCTCAGTATCAAATGAAGTAACCTAGACCCAACAAAAAAGCCCCTACAACAGGGGCTTTTTTATGGTCATCGACAGACACCTATTGGCGGATTAGGCGTTCGGTGCCTTGTTTTCAATGAGGCAGTTAGCCCCATCCACCACCAACAGTTCCCCAGAGATATAGCTAGATTCAGGAGAGGCCAAGAATGCAATGGCGGCTGCTACTTCAGCCGGTGTTCCGGCGCGTCCCATGGGCGTATATCGAGCCGCTTCACGTTCTTCGTCAGTGCTGGATGCGGTTTCAATCCAACCGGGTGCGACGCTGTTGGCTGTGATTCCTTGCCGTGCAGATTCAAGCGCCAGACTCATAGTAAATCCAACCATACCTGCTTTGGCTGCTGCGTAAGTTGCCTCTCCCATATTGGTCCCACGGGTACCGGTTGTGGAGCTCACGTTCACAATGCGGCCATAACCTTGTTTTTGCATGGTCTTCAGTACCGCCCGTGTAACTAAAAACGCCGTGGTTAAGTTGCGGTCCAACGACTTATGCCATATAGACAGATCCATATCGGCTATCATGGCGAACGGTTCTGGATCACCCACCATGGTCATACCGGCATTATTGACCAAAATATCGACACGACCCCATTGGCCGACCGCCCAGTCATATAAGCCCTGTACTTCCGCTTCATGGGTCAAATCGGCAATATAGCCCGCTGCTTCATAGCCATCCGCCTGCAGTTCAGACACCCGTTGATGGATGCGCTCGCTGGTCGCCGCTATCAACAGTTTGACGCCCTGTTGTCCTAACCGCTGCGCCACGGCAAATCCAATGCCGTCTTTGCTACCACAGCCTGTTATGAGTGCTACTTGGCCTTGCCACGGTGATATTGTCATCTCAACTCCCCAATGTGCTCATACGCGAAACCCATGATGTATTTCATAGGCATAGGTCATTATGTCGACCCGAGTGCCTTGCAATGTTGCACTGTGATAAGCAAAATGTAAAAAAAAACAAACGAGGTGTTCAATAAATGTCGAATAGTGGTATCAACCAGCTGGCTGTAGATCAGTTTTCTTCCGCAGAACGGCAACGTTTTATGGATCGCAATCCCAAGACGGTTGCATTGGCCGAGCAGGCAAAGCAATCGCTTTACGGCGGGGTTCCGATGCATTGGATGTCAGACTGGTCGACGCCAGTGCCCCTGTTTGTCAGCCATGCCAAAGACGCCCGTTTTTATGATGTCGACGGCCATGAATACATCGACTTTTGTTTGGGCGATACCGGCACCATGTTCGGGCATTCTCCCGATCCGATTGCTGCGGCACTTGCCAGACAGGGTAACCGAGGCTTAACCACCATGTTGCCCGGCGAAGATGCGATTGCCTGCGGCGAGCTTTTGTCAGCGCGCTTTGGCCTTCCTTATTGGCAGGTGACGACTACAGCAACAGACGCCAACCGATTTGTGGTGCGTTGGGCCCGTGCCGTGACCGAACGCTCCGTATTACTGGTATTTGATGGCTGCTACCACGGCACCGTAGACGATGTGATGGTGCGCTATAAAGACGGGCAGACAGTGCCACGATCTGGGTTACTCGGCCAAGCCTATGATTTAACAGACCATAGCCGCTCGATTCCTTTTAATGACGTGGACGCGTTAGACGCCGCATTGGCACAAGGCGATGTGGCCGCCTTGCTGTGTGAGCCAGCTATGACCAATATTGGTATGGTGCTTCCAGAGCCCGGCTTCATGCAAAAATGCCGAGAATTGACCCGTAAATATGGCACCCTGTTAATCATTGATGAGACCCACACCATTTCGACTGGCATGGGCGGGTGCACGACGCAGTGGTCATTAGACCCTGACTTCTTTGTGGTGGGCAAGCCTATTGCTGGTGGCGTCCCCTGCGGTGTTTATGGCTGTTCGGCCCAGATGGCTGAAGCCATGCAGCAAGCCAGTGCCAAAGCCAGCGCGCAATCCAGTGGCCATGGCCACAGCGGCATGGGCACCACCTTGTCAGCTAACGCATTGACGATGCATTGTATGCGCACCAATTTAGAAGAAGTTATGACCCCTGCGGCCTATGATCACATGCTCCCAATGGCAGCCCGACTGGCGGAAGGCTTTCGTCACTTGATCGCCAAACACCATCTGGCCTGGTCCGTTACCGAATTGGGCGCACGTTGTGAATTTCAATTCTGCGCCACACCACCGAAAACCGGCGCTGAGGCCGAAGCAGCATTCCATGACGATCTGCAAATGGCGCTGCACCTCTATTTGATCAATCGCGGCATTTTGATCACACCGTTTCACAACATGACCCTGTGCTGTCCCCATACGACAGAATCTGATGTAGACCGATTGATCAGTACACTGGATAACGCCTTAACCGAGCTGCTCGCGATTCCCGGCGCACGCATCTAATTGACGATGAGACCACTATGATGAATTTTGCGTCACCACAGGAAGCCAAAGACTTTCTTGAACAGCACCCCGAAGTGCAAGCGATCGAATTGTTTTTAATCGATCCCAATGGCGTACCGCGCGGTAAACTATTACACCGTGATGAGTTGCTCGCCATTTATGAGTCTGGACGCCCACTGCCCAGTTCCATTTTGGCCCTGACCATACAGGGTGAAGATGTAGACGAAAGCGGTTTGGTGTGGGAAGTGGCTGATGCCGACTGTTGGACCTTTCCTCTTGCCAATAGCCTCACGCTACAACCCTGGCGTAACCGCCCTACGGGCCAATTACAGGTCAGCATGCACCCCGAAAAGGGTCTGCCTGCCGCCGTTGCTGACCCTCGCCACGCGCTGTCGCGTGTCATCGACATTTTGGCAGCCGATGGTTACCACCCCGTGATGGCTGTGGAGTTGGAGTTTTATTTGTTGGACCAAAAACCCGATTCACAGGGCCGACCACAACCGGCTTTACAGAGCAATGGCCACCGCCCAAGTGCCCCGCAAGTGTATGGGGTAGCCGAGTTAGAGCAACTACAACCTTTTCTTGATGACCTGTATGCGGCCTGTGAAGTGCAAGGTATTCCGTTACGCACAGCCATTTCAGAATATGCCCCTGGCCAACTAGAGTTAACCCTAGAGCACCGATTTGACGCATTACAGGCTGTCGATGAGGGCATCCGCTATAAACGTATCGTCAAAGGCGTTGCCAATAAGCATGGCTTTCAGGCCTGCTTTATGGCCAAACCCTTCACCGAACTGGCTGGCTGTGGCATGCACATGCATGTCAGTCTTGCTGATGCCGATGGCAACAATCTTTATGCCAGTGAAGACCGCACGGGTACGCCGCTATTACGACACAGCATCGGTGGCATGATGACCACCTTATTGGATTCCTTAGCAATTTTTTGTCCCAACGCAAATTCATTCAGGCGCTTTCAAGCCAACAGCTATGCGCCCTTAGCCTTAAACTGGGGTGTGAATAACCGCACGGTCTCTTTTCGCATTCCGGGTGGACCAGCCGTCAGCCGCCATATCGAACACCGCATCTGTGGTGCAGATGCAAACCCGTATTTGGCGGCAGCTGCGATATTGGCCGGCATCCACCATGGCATTCAACAACAAATAGACCCCGGTCCGGAAACAGTCGGCAATGGCTACGAACAGGCAACAGAATCCTTACCCACCGACTGGCTGACGAGTCTTCA
Source organism: uncultured Saccharospirillaceae bacterium (assembly GCA_913063165.1). GTDB lineage: Bacteria > Pseudomonadota > Gammaproteobacteria > Pseudomonadales > Natronospirillaceae > CAJXZL01. The sequence goes on from CAJXZL010000032.1 coordinate 5,831, forward strand.
GGCGCTGGAACGTTCTGCTTGGGCTAAGGCCTATTTTGGTGATGCATTTCTAAAGGTGTTTTTGGCGGTAAAGCACAATGAGTATCGGCAATTTATGGGCGAGGTCGGAGAACAGGATTGGCGGTGGTATTTGACCCATGCGTGATCTGTTTTAACCCTAGACAATTCAGGGCGCTCAGCGCCCTTTTTCTTTGGCAAGATGCTATTTTGAAATCACTGACATTCGTCACAAAATCATTATAATGCGCTCACCAAAATTCGCACTAGACTTACGCTCTAGCTAGCCTATAGGAAAAATGATGTCTACTTTTGTTGTTTCAGCACTCTATCAATTTGTCACACTTGACGACTTTCAAACACTCAGAGCCCCATTATTGGCGGTGATGGAAAAGCACCAGGTGCGCGGCACCCTCTTACTTGCCCAAGAAGGCATCAACGGCACAATCGCCGGCACGCGTGACGGTATCGATGCAACGCTGGATTGGCTTCGCAGTGATCCAAGGCTCGCCGCTTTGAATCACAAAGAATCCTATAACGAGCACATGCCTTTTAAACGATGCAAAGTGAAATTGAAAAAAGAGATCGTGACCATGGGTGTTCCTGGTATCGACCCAAAGGAAGTGGTCGGCACCTATATCAAACCACAGGATTGGAATGCGTTAATCAGCGACCCAGATGTGTTGTTGGTGGACACACGCAATGCCTACGAAGTGCAGATCGGCACGTTCAAAAATGCACTCAACCCCAATACTGAAACCTTCCGCGAGTTCCCACAGTTTGTAGCGGATAACCTAGATACCAACAAGCACAAAAAGGTTGCTATGTTTTGTACCGGTGGCATCCGCTGCGAAAAATCTACCGCCTTTTTGAAGGAACAGGGTTTCGAGTCGGTTTACCATTTGGAAGGCGGCATTCTAAAATACCTTGAAGAAGTCCCTGAAGCGGACTCCCTCTGGGAAGGCGAGTGCTTTGTCTTTGATGACCGTGTGGCGGTCAATCACCAGCTGGAAAAGGGCCATTATGATCAATGCCACGCCTGTCGCAGACCGATCACTGAACAAGACAAACAAAAGGATCATTATTTAGAAGGCATTAGCTGCCACCAATGCCACGAGAACTTAAGCCCAACACAGAAGGCCCGATTTTCACAACGCCAATTACAGATGGATCTTGCCAAACAACGCGGCCAGGAACATATTGGCGCAGCAGCACAAACGGCGTTACTGGACAATAAGCGCAAGAAAAAACAGCTGATTGCGCAGCAACAAAAACCAGCCACTTTTGAATAACAGGTTTTTAAACAGAGGATTCATAGGATGACACTCGCACTGGCGGCAATGTTGGTTGGGTTGATTTTACTGGTGTGGAGCGCAGACCTGTTCGTGACCGGTGCTTCATCGACGGCCAAGCGTTTTGGTATGCCACCACTGTTGATCGGTATGGTGGTCGTTGGATTTGGCACCTCTGCGCCTGAAATGGTGGTGTCAGCTCTGGCATCTATGCAAGGAAACTCTGGTATTGCGCTGGGCAATGCCTATGGCTCCAACATTACCAATATCGCACTCATTTTAGGTGTAACGGCGCTGATCAGCCCCATTATGGTGCAGTCACGGGTATTAAAACGCGAACTCCCCTTTCTTATCGGCGTTACCCTCTTAGCAGCATGGCAGCTGTATGATGGATTGCTCAGCCGTTTTGACGCTGTGGTGCTGTTAAGCGTTTTCACAGTCTATATGGTGTGGACCATTAAAACGGGCAAAAGTGACAGCAACGACAGCTTTGGGCAAGAAATGGCTAACGAACTGGATGGCAGCAGCACATTGTCACCCAAAAAAGGCTTTGCTTTGCTTGGGATAGGGTTACTTATTCTCATTCTTTCTTCACGTATTCTGGTGTGGGGTGCGGTCGAAATAGCCCATATTTTTGGTGTCCCCGACCTCATCATTGGGTTGACCATTGTCGCACTTGGCACGTCACTCCCTGAATTCGCATCGTCGATCATTGCAGCAAGAAAAGGCGAGCATGACATTGCCTTAGGTAACATTATTGGCTCCAATCTATTCAACACACTAGCTGTTGTCGGTATCGCTGGTATCGTGCGCCCTGCCACGGTCATGGCCGAGCTATTAACACGCGATGTATTGGTGATGACGCTTGTCACATTATGTTTGGTGGTCATGGGCTATGGCTTTCGTAAACAGGGCCGCATTAATCGCTGGGAAGGTGCTATATTATTGGGTGTGTATATTGCCTATACACTGTATTTAATTCAGAGTTCACTAACATAAAAAACGGTAAAAAGAGAAAATAAATTCTCCGAAAGTATTGAATAGTGCTGATTTACTAGTAAAATGAGAACCCTGTCATGTTTTAGGGTCAGGGTCCCACCCTACAACTAGATGTTATCTAGCATATTTTTGGGTAGTAAGGAGCAATTATGAAACGTCTAAACCAAACTGTTGTCGCCATTCTATTAATCGGATTTTCGACCCTAAGCTTTGGTGCTGCCGGCACCAAAGACTGGCCGCAAGCCTGTTATAATGAAGTCTCAATGTGGGTGACTGAGGCCTGCAAGGAATATATCGAAACTGTCTATTATCCGACGTTAACTACCACAACCACAGACACCACAACTACCACCACATCCGACCCTGCACCAGCAGAAACCACTTTTTTAGCGGGCCCAGGACCTGTGTTTGGCGGTGGCATCATCGGTTTACTGCTTATTGGTGGCGTTTTCTTTTCGCTTAAACGTTCGGGGCTTCGCGTGTTGCCACGACATGGGGATTGATAACCGCTCCTTTTTTTATGCGGTAACCATTGCAATTGGCGCGATGAATGCCGTGATTAAACCCGCGATCCATAGCATTGATCACGATGGCTTTTGGTCCGCCAGCTTTAATCTATTCAACGTCCACCCCGTTATGGTGGGCGTTCTTCTTTTGTGCATCGCTCTTATTTATGACCGTCGAGACGTACACGGCCTGTCTAAAAAAGACCTGTTAGCGATTACCTTTACGCTCGTCGGGTTACTGATTCCGAGTGCCACCATGAGTTGGTTGTTTATTGGCTTGTTTGGGCTCTATCTCGCCAGCAGGCAATCGATTACCCCTGTTCAACGCAGTGGCGCAGTGATTTTGTTGGTCGCTGGGCTCCGAGAGCCATTCATGACGTTTTTGCTGCAGGTGTTTAACTCAGAAGTTCTGGCTTTAGACGCCACGTTTACCGCCCTTTTATTGTCGGCATTTCAAGACAGCGTGACGGCTCAAGGCAATATGATTTTAGCCGGCAACACCGTGCGACTGGTGGTACTGACGAGCTGCTCATCACTGGCAAACCTGTCGTTCGCCATGCTGTTTTGGTTTGCGGTTAGCAGAGCGATTTCATCATCAATTAGCAGAGAGATGCTGGTGGCATGCGGTGCCATTGTCGTATCAATGGTGGCACTTAACATTGTCCGTCTCACCATGATGGCAAGTTCATCGGCCCAGTACGCCATTATTCACGAGTCCATCGGCAAGACCAGCTTCGCTATCATTATGGTCACGACCGTATCTTTATTGACCGTTTGGGGATTAAGGAATGTCGAAAAACACACGGATAGTCATCGCGCTCATATTGATTCTGGCACCGTTTAGCATCGCGTTGAAAATTAGCAAGCCAACGTGGATACATGAGCAACATGAAGTACCGATTACACAAGAGTTCAAAGCCTTTTTAGCAAGCTCAGGACTTACTTACTTTGATGCTTACAAAACGATTAATAGCGATGCTTATAAAGTAAGCCTCTTTCAAACCACGTTGGCTGAAGATTGTTTCGCGATGGTGTATGTCATCCCCATGCCGATCAATGCAGAGGCGGAGTTTATTATTGCCCGCCCACTTGCTGTGGCGGCGGCTGATTTCTTTTTTGTGTTTAATGGCGCGGTGTCTGACCGATATCCCAGCCTCAAACAATGGGCGGTATTAGCGGCAAACAGGCTGCGCGATTTGATGAACTTACCGAAACACAACGCCATCGTGTATGGCATTGCCTCATCTGCACCCTGCGTCAACCCCAGAGGTTTTGCCTGGGACTTGAGCGCGCAATAGCGCGCGTTAGCGGATTAGTCGGCAGCCTTAACTAAGTCTGCCTGTTGCTGCTGTTTGATCTCAATTTCATCTTCCAACAGCTTTTTGGCATCACCCTCTGCCGCTTTTAACTGGGTTTGTAAATCTGCCAATTCCACTTGCCCTTGCTCGACTGCACTTTCGACCTGTTCGGCTGCCTCTGCTTTGTCGAAAATAATGGATTCGGGTGCTGGGGACGATTCTTCTGCGACAACATGAGGCCGTCCCGTAGCCAACACTTTACCCTGGTCAGATACTTGTCGCTGATTCATGAAGGTCGGAGATACGATTTCTATGGCATCGCTGTGTAGCTTATCCAATACCGCACGGTGTAAATTGGAACGGGCTGTGATGAGGCTTTTTACGTCTGTTAACAGCCCACTGATACGGTAGCTCACTGAAAAATTGCCCAACTCGGTCACTTGGACAAAAGGATCGGTTAGCCCAATGTCGGTCGCTGCTGCCAACAACTGTTTGTCAATGCGACCGTGGTGTACATCGTATCCCAATGAGACATTGGCTGAAATAATAGCACCAGACCCACTGATGACTGTGACCGGCCGTGAGACCAGGACACTGTTGGGAATGGCAATAAACTCGCGCTGCTCACTCTGTATCTCTGTATCCAACAAGCCCCGTGCCGACACGCGACCAAAATACTGGTCAACCCGAACGAAATCGCCAGTTTTGAATGGCTTATTGGTTCTGAGCATCAAGCCAGCCACAAAATTGGTCATGAACGTCGTTGAGGAAAATGCCAATACACCCGAGACCAACACGCCCAATAACCCAATCACTTGGTTTCGTGTCGATTCTCCTACGGGCAACGACAGTACCACTAACAATATCCCGCCCAAGGTGGCGGCCAACATGACTAATTGACGCGGTAAGCGCTCCTCCGTGTTGAGCTCAGGATGGTTGTGAATTAACAGCCGGTGCATCAATGCCAATACCAGCCCAACACCCACCAATACGGCAAAGAATGGCAAGGCGGTCATCACCCAACTTAGTTTGCTTTCCATCCAGCTTCTCCTTTCACATCAGGGTCTTATTCGCATCATACCCGCAGTGCGATAATGACACACCCAAAACCCACTAAGCCTAGCTGCTATGTCTTCACAAAGACACGGGAACCAGAGGTGTTTTTTATGACCGAGAACCGTTTTATGAAGATAGGATGTGACGCAGCTCGTTTCCAAAAAAACCTACCTTGGGCATGGATCAATAAATAGCGGAAGATTGTAAAGCTTGCTTACAATGCCACAACCAAAGGAACGAATGAATAGGCACACTACCAAGCGAATGTTAATAAAGCGCGTTGGTATCATTGCAGTGGGTTTCTTAAGCCCATAGGTTGTTTGTAGCGGCTGCCGTTATTGCATTCAATATTTGATGGCCAAGGGTGGGTGGGCGCTTGCCATTCACCGACACAAGAAACACGATGCCTCTATTATTTTCCTGAGCAATGACTTTTCGGCAGTTAAAGATTTGGTAGACGTGGGTCGTAAGAGCCGGTGGTTTATAGACGAAATTTAGTGCCGAACAATTCGGACGTTGTCCGGCATTGTCATCAATTGATTTCAGGTTACTGTTTGAATTAATTCACTATTTCCGCCATATTCTGGTTATATCCAGTTTACTGGGCCCAGATGTTCACACATTATTATTATGGATATAAATAGTGAACAGAGAAGCGAGCATGGAAAATAGACAGGCTATCGGATTACAGTCGATTTTCGGGCAAAAAACGAGAATGTTGCGCCACCAGCTCAATTGGACTCAAGAAGTTTTGGCAGCTAAAGCAGGCGTCAATGCTAAAGAAATTTCATTTATAGAAAGTGGCCAGCGAAATTGTAGCCTGAAAACAGTGGTTAAAATCGCCAACGCATTGGGTGAGCGACCTGATTTGCTACTCAGCCCAATATATTCTGTGCATTCAGCGTCGAAAGACTACCACCCAGATAATATCCATGTTAAAGCTTTCAACGAACCCGAAAATTCACATCTAAACAAAATCGCAAACACAATAATGCAAACCTATCCCAACATCCTGCACTTTACGGTGGGCATTTGTAATGAAATACTTGATGACGTAGCGGTATTTTGGGAATTCCCAAAGACACCAGCTAATCCGTCCCCCACCATTGCCTCGGTAAAGAACCCCTCATTCATTGCATTTCTACACAGCGAAGACGCAGACAATAGGATACAGAAGGGTAATTTTGACGCTTTTGATAACCAGGCTGCCATCGCCGCTGCCACATTGGGATTAGTGAATGTGGAAAATGCGCTCTATAACCCGATAACTTTCCGGGGGACCTGCGTGGGGTTTTTGTTCGTCATATTTGATAAAACTCCGCCGCCCAGTGACAGATCACGAGTAATGGTGCAGCACCTTAGTGATCTTATAGATTTAGTCATTCACCAAGAACGGACGCATCTTGAGACGTTATTCGCTACGGTAAAAACCTATCAATATGTGACTGGACTGCGAGACCCTATTACGGAAAAACACACCAAAAGCGTCGCAAATTACTGTGGGATGATCGCATTACACATGAAGGAAAAGGGCCTTTTAGGCTCTGATGAGGCCCGCTTCTTGAGGGCCTATGCTGCACTGCATGACATTGGAAAATTATCGGTGCCCGAGCACATTATAAACAAAAATGGACCACTTACTGACACGGAGTTTGCGATAGTAAAACGCCATACCCTTGTCGGATACGAGGTAATTGATAAAATCATTGCCTTAAATGAGCCCCTTCAGGATCTTCCATGCCTGCAGATGCTTTACGACATTATTTTAAACCACCACGAAAAACTCGATGGCTCAGGCTACCCTAATGGGCTCACTTCGGATCATATTTCCGTACCGGTACGGATAGTAGCCGTGGTTGATATTTTTGATGCCCTGACCAGCTGGCGGCCCTATAAGAAGGCCTGGTCGGTTGCAGATTCCATAGCGGAACTCCATCTCATGCCAGATAACAACCTAATCTGCAAGGAATGTGTTTTAGCGCTAGCAGAAGGATTGGTAAAATCTGGTGAGTTAGACAGTATCGGTGGTGTGATGTTATCAAAACCTGACCCACTGCAGCTGAATTGACCATCATTCAATGTGCCATGGCGTGTGTTTTTTCACGCCAACTTTAGCCTATATCGGGTAAACAAGGTTACCAACACCTGCGCCAACAATGTCATCACCATTAACCTGTGGACACCAATCCCAATCGCCATATTGGGTTTTGTACTGACCGTCCCTAGGGGAACACCATCCTGCAAAAAAGGGTTTCCATCTCTATGGTTACTGCATGTAGCGCGCTCCACTGAGAAATTGGCCTGTTGACATGCCCGTCACTGCCACGCGAGGGAGGATGAACTGGGACAGATATTAGTCTCACGGATCAGAAAAGTTGGTGATACACTGCGCCTGATTTCAATTTTTTGGATTGCCTGTCATGACAACCCCTTTATGCCGACCTGCCGAACGTCAAGATATCGACGCCCTACTGGACATTGAACAGCGTTGTTTTACCAGTGATCGACTGACACGGCGCCGCTTTGTACATTGGCAGAAAGCGCGCAATGGTATTTTGCTGGTATGCGTTGATGATACGGGCATGCTTGGCTACGGGCTGGTCATATTACACAAGGGTACGCGACTGTCTCGACTCTACTCCCTAGCGGTGTCTCCGGATGCGCGTGGCAAGGGCGTGGCCAAACACTTGCTGTCGCAACTAGAGACAGACACTGCTGCGCGGGAACGTCTCTACATGCGTCTGGAAGTCGCCAAAACCAACACCGGTGCCATTGGCCTCTATGAAAGCATGGGCTATCGGGTGTTTGATGAATACCATGATTATTACGAAGACCATACCGACGCTCTGAGAATGCAAAAACTCATTCGCAAAGACCCTGGATTGGCTTCAAAGAACCTGACACCTTGGTACCAGCAGACCACCGATTTTACCTGCGGTCCAGCCTCGTTAATGATGGCCATGGCAAGCCTAGATCCTGAGGTGCAGCCAGCGCAGGCATTCGAGTTAGACCTATGGCGAGAAGCCACAACCATTTTTATGACTTCAGGGCACGGTGGTTGTCACCCGGTTGGCTTAGCCGTGGCTGCGCAACGTCGCGGGTACCAGACGACGACCTACATCAACTGTCAGAAGCCCTTGTTTATAGAGGGTGTAAGAACGGCCCATAAAAAAGATGTGATGATCGAGGTCGACAAACAGTTCCACCAACGCGCTGCCGAAGTCGGGGCTACCGTGGTGTTTGAAGACATCACCCAAGATGCAATCCAGACATTTATGGATCAGGGATGTGCTGTATTGATCCTCATTAGCACCTACCGTATGGACGGCAAAAAAACCCCACACTGGGTCTGTGTGACGGGGATGGACGATGTCTGTTTGTATGTTAATGACCCCGATATTGACGACCAACACCAGGTCGCCATGGACTGCCAACACATTCCGATTGCTCGCGACGACTTTGCGAAAATGTCGTCATTTGGTAGCGAACGTCTACGAACAGCAATCATATTGGAGCCAAAGTCATAACGCCGCACCCCATTTTAATTAGTATTGGGCTATTGCTTATTAGCAATGTGTTTATGACCTTTGCATGGTATGCCCACTTGAAAGCGCTTAACCACAAGCCTTGGATCGTTGCAGCACTGATCAGTTGGGGGGTGGCGTTGCTGGAGTATTTATTCCAAGTACCCGCTAATCGCATTGGTTTTCAAGTGTTGTCGATTGGTCAATTAAAGATTATGCAGGAAGTGATTACGCTAACGGTGTTTGTGCCCTTTTCACTGCTATACCTCAAAGAGCCACTGAAATTAGACTACCTATGGGCCGGTTTGTGCATGGTTGGCGCGGTCTACTTTATTTTTCGTTCTCGCATTGGGTAATGATCAATCCCTGTTACGGGACTGTAGTATGTGCTTTTTTACTCCATCCCAGTCGCCAGAATCCACCAAGGCATTGTCTAGTACCCAACTCCCCCCACAGACAAAAACCGTCGGCAGGTTCAAATAATCTGCAACCGTGTCAGCAGTAATGCCACCGGTTGGCATAAACATGACACTGGGATAAGGCCCTGATACTGCTTTAAGGAACGCTACGCCGCCCGATGCTTCAGCCGGAAAAAATTTCAAGTAGCGCAGCCCCATGCCCATGGCCTGTTCAATGTGAGTCGGTGAATTAACCCCAGGAATAATGGGCATTCCCCTTTGCTGACAATAGGCCACGTTGTCTGGATTAAGACCTGGTGTCACGATGACATCGGCCCCTGCATCACAGGCGCTGTCTATCTGGTTTTTGGTCAGTACGGTACCCGCTGCAATCAGCAACTCTGGCACCTCGGCGCGCAAGGCAGCAATTGCTTCTGCAGCTTGGGATGAGCGGTAAGTCACTTCGATGCCAGCAACCCCTGTTTTTCGCAATACGGCAGCCAGTTCCCGCGCTGACGCAGCAGAAGATAGGGTCACTAAGGGCAGTACCGCTATGTTTTTCATACGCCGCACAACCGTTAACATTTGGGTCTCAAAATCAGACAACATCAGATTACTCATCTCAACCAGGTGTGAATAGCGGGTGGCTACAGCGTTACCTGCACCTCCTGCCTAGGGGTGTAAAACGGATCGCACACAGGCTATGCGCACTCGTTTCAGCTCGTGCTTCGGCTGCTGGCTCTGTCAGGCCATTGCCTTAGACTCTGCTATCATATAACAGGCGTCGCCGGTACGCACAGCGTCAATAATGCGCAGATAAAAAGATGATGATGGTTAATTCTTTGATTCTATGGATAATAAAAGCGTGTGCCTTAGACGAAAAGGCACTGCATTTGGTGCAAGATGCTGACACAGCACAACGCTAACTATCTAATTTATGTACCCCGAGCATCAAGACTCTTGCTCGGTCGCCTCAAAGGAAAAACATTATGCGCATTGCTATCTTATCTCGAAACTCCAAACTCTATTCAACACGACGTCTGGTAGAGGCAGGCGTGGCCCGAGGGCATCAAGTAGATGTCATTGATACCATGCACTGTTACATGGATATAACCAGTAGCAATCCATCTGTACGCTACCGAGGCAAGCCACTACCCAAATATGATGCGGTCATTCCTCGCATCGGCGCATCTGTTACGTTTTACGGTACAGCCGTTGTACGCCAGTTTGAAATGATGGGTACCTTTAGCATCAACGAGTCAGTAGCTATCAGCCGTTCACGCGACAAGCTACGTTCGCTACAGCTTTTGTCACGTAAAGGCATCGGCTTGCCGAAGACAGGCTTTGCACACCACCCCGATAAAATTTCTGACCTCTTGAAAAACATCGGTGGCGCACCCGTTGTCATTAAATTATTGGAAGGAACGCAGGGTATTGGGGTTGTGTTGGCTGAAACCAATCAAACCGCCACCAGTGTCATTGAAGCCTTTATGGGCCTACAGGCCAACATCTTGGTGCAAGAATTTATTAAAGAAGCCGGGGGCAGCGACATCCGTTGTTTGGTGGTTGGAGACAAGGTAATTGCTGCCATGAAACGTCAAGGTGCAGAGGGCGAATTCCGATCTAACCTACACCGAGGCGGCTCTGCTTCATTGGTGAAATTATCTCCAGAAGAGCGTAAAACTGCTGTAGACGCAGCCAATACGATGGGGCTGAATATGTGTGGTGTCGATATTTTACGATCGCACCGCGGCCCTGTTGTCATGGAAGTCAACTCTTCACCTGGCCTCGAAGGCATTGAAAAAGCAACGGGTAAAGACATCGCTGATATGATCATTGCCCACATTGAAAAGCGCGCCAAGCCAAACAAGACCAAAACCCAAGGTAAGGGATAAGCCGCTATGAAGGAACTCATTATCGCGGGGGTTAGCATTGCTGCTGGGGAGCATAAGAAAATTGAGCTTCCTATGTCCAAACTCTATACCGATACGGGCCTTAACATGCCTATTTCGATATGGCGAGGCAAGAAAGATGGTCCAACGCTACTGGTCTGTGCGGCCATGCATGGCGATGAACTCAATGGCATTGAGATTGTGAGCCGCATCATGAATTTGAAGCAGCTCAATCGCCTCAGAGGCACCCTCATCGCCGTGCCGATTATCAACAGTTATGGCGTCATCAATTCAAACCGTTATCTACCAGACGGCCGTGATCTTAACCGTTCTTTCCCCGGTTCTAAACGTGGCTCTCTGGCCAGTCGCATGGCCTATCGCTTTTTAAACGAAGTGGTCGTCAAATGTGATTATGGTATCGATTTACATACCGGTGGTGGTCATCGGTCAAATCTGCCGCAGATTCGCGCCAACCTGTCTGAAACGATACCCAATGAGATGGCCCACGCTTTTGGTGTCCCCGTGTTGCTCAATTCAAACTTACGCGATGGCTCGTTACGCCAAGCCGCTGACGAACTCGGCATCCCGATGATTTTGTACGAAGGTGGCCAAGCATTGCGCTTTGACGAACTACCCATTCGCGCTGGTGTGAACGGTGTTATTCGGGTGATGCGACATTTAAAGATGTTACCATCCGTCAAAGTATCTAAAAAAGAAGTAAAACCCCGCATCGCGCTCAGCAGCAGTTGGGTCCGAGCACCTGATTCTGGCATTGTGAACGTCAAATGTGATTTAGGCGACTTTGTGGAAGTAGACGACGTGTTGGCAGAGATCAGAACGCCCTTTGGCGCACTCATCTCCACCGTCGTTTGTGAGCAAAGTGGCATTGTTATCGGCAAACAAAACATACCCTTGATTCAGGAAGGTGAAGCCCTGTTCCATGTCGCTTACTACCACAGACCAGGTTCCGTGGTCGCCAACTTGGAAATGCTTGAAGAAGGTCTGATCCCTGAAGGCCCCTCAACCAATATCTATACGGGGTAAATCATGCCAAAAGACTTTAAAAAATTATTGGTTGGATCGCTCGAAACCTGTGATCTGCCAAAACTTGGCATCAACGATCTCCACATGCGCGTCGACACCGGAGCCAAAACCTCATCACTCCACGTCGACAATATTGAAGAGTTTGAACGTGATGGCAAACGGTGGATTCAGTTTGATATCCACCCTGATATTTATCATGTAGACGAAGTGGTCAGACGTGAAGCTCGGATCAAATCTCGCCGCAGAATCAAAAGCTCAAACGCCACCAAACAGCGGCGGTTTGTGGTAGAAACCACGTTGTCGATGGGCGGCTATAGCTGGCCGATAGAGCTAACGCTTACCGACCGTTCTGAGATGTCTTATCTGATGCTGTTAGGACGTCAAGGCATGAAGGGCAAGTTGATTGTGGATCCTGAGTTGAAGTATTGCTTGGGTGAACCGGATCAGTCTGCCCGCAGGGAGATGATTGCCCCACCACCCAAGCCAAAAACCAAAAAGAAGGTTAAAAAGTCGGTTAGCTAGCGCCACTAGCGGTTTTTATCACCAACGTTGCTACCCGTCATGAGTCAATTACTGGCAGGGGCACCGCGCGTTGTTTGCTATTCACCGCTATCAAGCGCGCACATGCCCGTGCGCTGGTGGGCGGTGTATTGATTTTCAACCCAGTCGCAGCAGCCCGTTGCTGCATTGAGAAGCCAAAACATGATGCAGTTATTTATGGTGTATTTAGGTGGTGACGTGCCTAAAGCCAATATCGAAGTGCATGACATTCAGTTTGTTATTGCTGAAACCATAGACGCTGCCATACCCACGTTGCGGGCTAACTGGTTCGGTCAACCCAAAGGCCTGCACATGGACAGTTATGTGGCAGTGCATCATGTTGACGGCTATCGGATTGATATTTCTGACCAAGAGCCGACACACACCCATCGCCTCTTTTTCGTCAACGCCGGTGGGTACTATCCAGACAACATAGCCGAGCAACACGAATGTGGCTTGTTCGTTGCCGAGACCGCTCAGCAGGCAAAGAAAAGCGCCCTCACCCAACTGTTACCCAAGAGAAAAATGCGACATAAGGATGACCTGCACAACATCGATGACTGCCTGCACCTCGGCCAGCTTGGCCCGTATTATATTCACCTGACGCCAGACCAAGGCCAACAGCAACTAAAACCCGACTGGTACGGTTATCGGGTTATTGATCGCGAGTAAAGTCCCTTCGGGCTTTCACACAACCATCCCTTGGCAGATAGGAATACCTGCGGCATCAATCCCCTTTTATCGGTGCGGATCTCGTGAGCGGGTGTCAATGTAGATCGCTAATGTGCCACCAACTCGGCAAATACTGTCGGATGTCTGCGTCATTAAACCGGGTGTCGAGTAGGTAAACAAACCCCTGATCGGCATCTGTTCTGATCACCCTTCCCGCAGCCTGAACCACTTTTTGCAAACCCGGATACAGATAGGCATACAGATAACCTTTGCCATAGCGCTGTTGCAGTCGCTGCTTCAACTGCTCGTTTACGGGATTCCACTGCGGTAATCCCAAGGTCACAATAAAGGCGCCAATCAATTTCTCGCCGACCAAGTCGATCCCCTCTCCAAAAATACCGCCCAGTACAGCCAAAGCCAGTATCGGTTCGCCCTGATGGAACCGTTCTAAAAATTGCTGCCGGTTGTGAGCAGACATACCACTGTGCTGTCGCTGCAACGCGACATCGGGAAATCGCGCCACAAAGGCGGCCTCGAACTGGGTCAGATAGGCAAACGAGCTAAAATACACCAAATAATTGCCCGGATGGGCCGCAATTTGCTGACCGACAATGTCGACCAATGCTGGCAATGACGACTGGCGGTCATGGTATTTGGTCGACACCTGTCGGCTGGTATAGACCTGGAGTTGGTCTGATGAAAAGTGGGGAGGCACCTGCATGTATCGGCTGTCGTCTGCATGTCCCAGTATGTCCTGCAAATAACTCCAGGGCCGAAAAGTAGCAGAGAACTGAATCACCGCATGGGCTTTTTCATAACGCGCCGCCAGCTGTGGGCCTGGTACCAGATTGCGTAGTTGGTAGCGTTCGCGTTTCTTAAAGTCTGCATCGCGCTCAAGATCAAACACATAGTCTAGGCCGAACAGTTCCAGTACATCGGTAAAATGCAGCACTTGGAAAAACAGGTCGAGCACTTCGGGTGCCAGAGGATCGGCGTTGGGTTGCGCTGCTGTGGTTAATACCGCTTGTACAACCTGTTGCATACTGGCCAACAGCACATCTGGGGTTTCGGTTACTACCTCGTAGGTCGATTCAGGCAGGTTTTTACTGAGTGCCCGCAATTTCTTATTGAGTGCCTCTAGGGCTTTTTTGATGGGTGTGGGTGACACCCTTTTGACCGCCAATAGCTGTTTGCGGTCTAACGACGCGCTATACATGCTGCGCGCACGATCGACCAGATTGTGCGATTCATCCATGAGCACCACCGCCTTCCAGTCATAAACACCCACCAAAGACAGCAACATGGCATGCAAATCAAAAAAATAGTTGTAGTCACCTACGACCACATCGGACCAGTGCGCCATCTCTTGGGACAAAAAGTAGGGGCAAATGTCATGGGTTGCCGCAATGTCACTGACACCGGCTTGATCTAACCACTGGCGCGATACGGCGGCTTGGCGCGCATCTGGCAAACGGTCATAAAATCCTTTGGCCAAGGGGCATGAATCACCCTGACAGGATCGGTCGGGGTACAAACAGACGTGTTCAAGCGCGACCAATTCCAACACACGAATGTCAGTCACCGCCAGTTGCTTCAGCGCGTCCAATGCCAAGGCGCGGCCAGGAGTACGGGCCGTCAAATAGAACAATCGGTCCAATTTTTTCGTGGCCATGGCCTTCAAGGATGGAAAGAGCGTCGCCAAGGTTTTGCCTAAGCCAGTCGGCGCTTCAACACACAAGGCGGTTCCGAGTGCGACGGTTTTATACACCGACTCAGCCAATGCCCGTTGGCCAGGCCGATAGTTGTCGTAGGGAAAGGCTAGGTTGTGGAGCTGGCTGTCACGCGCGTCGCGGTGCGCGGCTTCTTGTACGATCCAATCTTGATAGGTTTGGCAACAGCTGTCGAAAAATTGCTGTAGTTCCTGTGCTGAGCACGTCTGACACTCGAGAATCTCTTCGCCAGAATCGATATTCACATACACCAACGCCAGGTCTAATGACGCACGCTCTTCAGCCTCACACAGCATCCAGGCATAGAGTTTTAATTGCGCCCATTGCACGGTCTTTTTGTTGTCGGGAATGTTCTCATAACGGCCTCGGAAGGTTTTTATTTCCTCCAAGCGCTGCAATTTTGGGTCAAAGCCATCTGCACGACCCCGCACCAAAAGTGACTGCCAAGTCAGCGACAATGACACTTCGGATTGGTAGTCTTTACCACGTTTGGCATAAATTTTCTGGTGCCCTTCAATCCCTTCTTTACTTGAAGGCGCCGGCGTAAAGCCCAGATGTAAATCGCCACGACGGGTGCAAAAGTTGGCCAAGGACCCAACTGCTACGCGGGCTAACACCCCCTCACCAACGGACATGAGAGACCCGATGCGGAATGCCGATGCGCGCAAATTCTGCCATCCAACGCCGCTGATTGTCTTGCAGTGTGTCGCCAGGACCCTTCACCTCAATGAATGTGGCTGTCTGCTGATCGAGGTGGAATTGCACCAGATCGGGAAAACCACTGCGGTTGGCGCGGATATCTGACAGCAGTCTACGAAACAGTGCCTGCAGCCAGTCGGCTGGCAAACAGGTTAGCCCGAGTTCCAACAGTTCGGGCGTCAATAGATTCCAGTTGACGAACGGGTTGGCGATACCCTGTTTTTCACTATAGCGTTGGCGAATCGCCTCGGCATAATGCAAGGCCGGATGGCTAGGCTTGTTGTCCTTGTTGTGCTTTTTACCCTGGGTGTCCCTGTTGGCTTTTGCATACTTGTCTTGCTGCCCTTGCTGCTCAAATTGCTGCCACAGTGACCCAAAAATATCAGCCCGACGCGCAACAAAATCGGGGTGATGTAAATCGGCTGGCGCCAGCTGGTAGGGGTGAAAGAACGCACCCTGTACAGGTGCAAATAGCGCGGGCCAACACCAGAGGCCAAACAAGCCGTTGATGAGGCTGTTTTCCATAAAGTAGACGGGATTACGCGGTGTCGCTATCAGCTGCGCTGCGCGCACTTCCACCGACTCACCGGATTCTAAAGGCACTGTTTCAATCATTTCGGTCGGAATGTCCGCTTTTTCGACATGGAAGTTAGCGCCCACTTTCTTTGCTAGCCTCGGACCCATGCGCTCTAGGGCTTGCATATCAGCCTCAACCTGCACTTCAGCAACAGCGGTTTGCCACAGATCCCACGCCGGTTCAAAGGCTTCTTGCGCCATGAGTATCCGTATTTGACGAATGTGACTGCCTGGGTAATGGGTGTTTTGATACAGGGTCATGGCACCCCCAAGATCGCCACTTCGCTCTAACTGATAGGCCAGTCGATAGCACAGTTTGTCGCGCCGTCTCTGCAGCCAAACATTTTGCGGTTGGGGTTCAGGGAGCTGGTCGCGGCAGGCATCCCAATCTTTATCATCCAATAATAGGGTGCACTGATGAATCTGGCGGTACACCGCCAACTCGTGGCGGTTTTTAAAGGCCCGCGCTTCATCGGGAAAGGGAACGGTTTCATAGCGCATGATGCCCAAATCTGCGACCACAAACTCGGTCAATTCTTGGTAGGCGTTTCCAAAGAACATCAGGCGAAACAGGTCGCTGATGTCTTGGATCTGTAACTGGTAGAGGGCATCGGATAACCCGGGTACAGAACTATCCCAGTGCGCTGTAGCCGGTAATTCCGACAGCAGCCAGTCTAATGCGTTCGCTTTGGAGCAAGCTTTTGGCACCTGAAGCTGTTGGTGTAACTCCGTCTTTAGCAGTTGTCTCCAGAGGTCCTCAACCGGAATGTCAGGGTTCGCTAGGATCCATCCACAGGCTATTAAGGGTTCGATTGCCAGTGCGGTATCACCTATTTCTGGGTACACCAACTTGGAGTGGCGGAATAGCAACCCTTTGCGCATCAGCATACGCACCAACAGGGCTTGCGCGGGTTGCGGCAGCGCATCGAATTGCACGACAAATGCCCGTTCTTCGTCGGAAAGAATGTCCTCATAGCGGGAACGCACCCACCCCAGTAAAAACTGGTAGTTTTGCCAATAATACAGTGCGGTAGCGGCTGGCTGTTCCATGCAGGTCCTATGCTTTTGTGCGTGTTATATTCGTGCAGCGCAGTATTGCGCCGCAGGTTATTGTGCCCCGATTAGATTAACAGGAATACTGACGGTTTGATGTCAAATTTCCGCGCTAGGTCAATTCACGTTGGTCCGTGATTACGTTATGATAGCGCCCTTGTATTGAAGGGCTAGGGTGTCGCAATCAGGTGCGGCATGACTCACTAATCGGCCCTCTCTCAGCCTTTTTATTTGGGAATGGATATGACCAAGACGTTACGCATTGCAACCAGAAAGAGCCCACTGGCACTTTGGCAGGCTGAATTTGTCAAAGCTGAACTCGAAAAATTTCATGCGGGCATCGCCGTTGAACTGGTCACCATGACCACCAAAGGCGACCGCATTTTGGATTCTCCACTAGCAAAAATTGGCGGCAAAGGCTTGTTCGTCAAGGAGCTGGAAGTCAGCATGTTGGAAAGTGAATCCGACTTGGCTGTGCATTCCATGAAAGACGTGCCAATGGAATTTCCAGAAGGTTTGGGCTTGACCGTTATTTGCGCGCGTGAAAATCCACTCGATGCTTTCGTCTCGAACACCTATGCGCGATTTGAAGATTTGCCTCAAGGCGCTATCGTTGGTACCTCCAGCTTGCGTCGTCAGTGCCAATTATTGACCGTGCGTCCCGACCTGAACATTCGGATGTTGCGCGGCAACGTCAACACCCGCCTTCAGAAACTCGATAATGGCGATTACGATGCCGTTATCTTGGCTGCTGCTGGCTTGATTCGATTGGAATTCGGTGACCGTATCCGTCATTGCTTGCCATCAGAATTGTCGATGCCAGCCTGTGGTCAAGGCGCTGTGGGCATCGAATGCCGCACAGACGACGCTGAGACCATCGCATTGCTGCAACCCCTATTGGATCCAGAAACTTGGATTACAGTGAGTGCCGAGCGCGCTATGAACAAGCGATTGAATGGTGGTTGCCAAGTACCCATTGCTGGCTTTGCAGTATTGGATGGCCAACAGCTTGCAATGGAAGGCCGCGTTGGTGCGCCCGATGGCACACAATTGATCGTGGCAACAGACAGCATTGCTTTGAGCGGTGATTTACACGAGAAAGCGGCCTTGGCTGAACAATTAGGCAACCGTGTCGCAGATGCATTATTGGCGCAAGGCGCCGATGCTATCTTGTCTGCCCTGTACCACGCTGAATGAATGTACTGATCACTCGACCATCGGGGCAATCTGCCCCCTTGGATCGGATGCTGCAGCAAGCAGGGTTGCACACCACGCTGCAACCGCTGCTTGAGATACACCCCCTCCCGCTTGATGCCCACATGAGACAGCAGCTGTTAGATCTGGATCGCTTTAACGCGGTCGTGGTTATCAGCCCCAATGCCGCACACTACGGTGTTGAAGTGATTGAATCACTGTGGCCGCAAATGCCTATCGAACAACCCTGGTTTGCCAATGGTCAAGGTACGGCTCAGGTTTTGGCACAGGCAGGTATTCTTGCCGAAACCCCAACCACCGGCACCACGACCGAGGACCTGCTCGCCATGCCCCGCTTCCACAATATCGACGGCCAGCGGTGGTTGATCATAGGTGGTGAAGGCGGTCGTCCCGTGCTGTTTGAGTCGCTACAAGCGCGTGGCGCGATACCGGTAAAATGGGCCGCCTACCAACGTACCTGCCCCAAAGTGGACCCGACACAATTTGCGTCACAGCTTGCACAGGTCGATGTGGTGCTTATGTCATCGTCTGAAGCATTAGAAAACTTGCATCAGATCGCCGCCTCAACCAAAATGGATTGCAACGCCATGCTGACTAAAACGCTGGTGGTTTCCAGTGAGCGCCTGGTTCAGGTGGCTCGGAATTTGGGTTGGACTCACATTGTTTTGGCAGCGGGAGCGAGTAACCAACAGCTTACTGACGCAGTGCTTAATCACATTAGATAATTGGGGTACACACGTGACCAAACAAACGGACGGCGGCAAGACGGGCGAAACACCTACAACCACACCCAAGATTGAAGCCAAGGATGACGCCAA
>CAJXZL010000033.1 GCA_913063165.1 uncultured Saccharospirillaceae bacterium
CTACCTACCTACCTACTTACCTACCTACTTACCAAACTGGCGTGATAGAAGCGAGATGTTAAATAAAAGCCCTTTAGCGCGCGAGAATTGGGTCTACTAATTTCTGAGATGATTTTACTAGATACACACGATGCGTCCATGCACTCCCTGGTGTGTCCGAAATGGACAATTTACGGTTCACCGACCACTCGGCCACTGGCCATTTGTCGAGCTGCCTATTCAGCCCCAACCCCCCTTTCCGTTTTTGGCCCAGCGCAGCCCTCATAACAGGCAACTTTGTTAACAAATTGTTAAAAATGTGATTTAACTCTATTCTTCGCAAGCGCTTGGCCGCTATATTACAATCACTTAATTAAAAAAAACGCTGGTTTTTGCCGGCGCAACATGGATTGTAGATATTTTGAAAGTGAAATTTTTATGAAGCGTGGTCTTTTTCGAATCTCGCAATTCACCGGGAAATTTATAGACGCCACAGTCGAACGGGACTTCAATACCGTCGACCTTTCTAACAAAATCTATCTTAGTCGTGTCTTCTATATATTGGCCCTTTTTGTCACACTGCTGTTCGCCTATTTCGATCAATTTCTCATTACCGATCCCTATTACCCATACAGCGTGCTTACTGTTCGACTATTGAACGCGGCATTCATTGTGATTGCCCTGTTCCAATTGAAGAAAATTGACACCTATGACGCCTATGTGAAGTTAACAACTTTGGTGATTACGTCTATTCTCACGTCTTTGGTTGTGGCTGAATTAATGTTGGAGCCGAACCAAGATATCTACGTCCAATTCGACGCTATCATTATTATCTGTCTGTTTGCAGCACCATTTTTAACTGCGACCAGAGTTGCGGTATTGATGGGAATTTTCGCTTTCATTTCTAGTGCTATCATGCTTTCGTTAAAGGGATTTTCTGCAGTTCAGACGCAGCTGGGCATCTTAGCCTATGTTTTCGCTTATGTGATTGGTTATGTCATTTCAATCCATATTGGCTTTAGTAGGCGACTGGACTATAAGAACCGCATGCGCTTGAACGCGCAATCTGAAGAGTTACGGGAATTTGCTTATAGAGACCTGTTGACCGGCCTTCATAACCGACGCTCCTATGTTGATCATTTTGCAAAATATCTGGATTTTGTTGCGCGCTCCAGAGGTGACGACGATGGTGTTTTTATCATTGTTACCGATATCGATTTGTTCAAAAATGTCAACGATCAACATGGCCACGAAGCGGGTGACGATGTATTGATGTCCTTTTCTAATCTGTTGTCTTCTACTATTCGGCCCTCCGATGGCCTGTATCGTTATGGTGGAGAAGAATTTGTCATTGTGCTGTCACAATGCCCGAAAGCGATCGCTATTCAACGCATAGAAAACATTATTCAGCGGCTCAATGACCGAGAAATATTCGTTTATCCGGTTAAACAGCTGATTACCGCAAGTTTTGGAATGACCCAAATATTACCAACCGATGACTGTGATTCAGCTACCGCCCGTGCAGATGAATTGCTGTATGCCGCTAAAAACAAAGGTCGGAACTGCTTGGTACATGATTGAAAAAGGATAGATGCAAGATACTCACAACCAACATCTTTCATTTCTCGCATCTCGTTTTCTGACCCTACTGCCTTTACTGCCCTTGTCATTCCACTTCAAACTGGTCTTTGATGGCCTGACGCATCCACCGATTCGCTTGGTCTTTGTCGGCGCTCTTGTGCCAATACAGGTGCCAATCGACCGCTGCCATGTCAAAGGGTAGTTCCCATACTTTTAACGGCATCTTACGGGCCAATGCGCGCGGTATGGTCATCACCAAATCGGTTTGTTCCACAATACTCTGTACACCCAAATAATGGCTTACCCGCAATTGGATTTTACGCTGATGGCCTAGTGCATTCAGTGCGATGTCGATGTGCCCTATGCCGGTTCTTCGGCTAGACACCAGGATGTGCTTTAAATCGACATACTGCGCCAAACTGATGTGATCGGCGGTGATCGGATGGTCTGGTCGTGCGACACACACATAATGTGACTGTAACAGGGGTTCATGGCACAGATTGGGATCGGCTATCAATGGCACGTCGATGGCAAAATCAACGTTGCCAGAGGCCAATTCTTGGGCAATGTCACGCCGGTCTAGCGGATAGCTGGTCAGTATGATGTCTGGCGCAGTGCGTTGAACATGGGCGATGAGCGATGGAAACAACAGGGTTTCAGCGACGTCGTTCATACTAAACTGGAAGGTCTTTTGGGAGCTGATTGGGTGGAATTTGTCGCCCTGCTGCACGCTGGTATCCAACAACTGCAAGGCTTCTCGCACCGAACCTATGATGTTATCTGCCACGGGGGTTGGCACCATGGCTTTGGGTGTGCGGACAAACAAGGGGTCGTTCAGTGATTCCCGCAGTCGGCTCAGCGCGTTGCTTACAGCGGGCTGTGTTAGGTTCAATACGGCGGCTGCGCGGGTCAAGTTGCGCTCGGTATAGACTGCATCAAATACCACAAACAGATTCAAATCGACCTTATTGAGCCGCATGGTTTCGTCCTCTCATTTATTGTTGTACCTGCGCTGTGGTGGTTTTGCAGGTCTTTAGCCAAGATGCTACATAGCCACTTTAGGTTCGTTGCCATTGCCTGTGACCACAGCGCTTTGTGATATTCACAAAGCTTATACCAAACCATTCACCTAATAAACTTTAATGATACCTAAATATTGCCTATGCTCGACCCATAATAAAAAAGCCGCTGCCACGGTGTGCGGCCAATAACCCAACTTGGACAGACGCATGATTACCACTTGGAGATCATCATGGATTTTGATTTTTCACCCAAAGTAAAAGCCTTGCGAGAACAGCTTTTAAATTTCATGGACGAACATATTTATCCCAACGAAGCCCTATTTGACCAACAGGTTGCCGAGGGCGATCCGTGGGAGCCACCAGCGATTTTGGCCAGTTTAAAAGAAAAAGCCCAAGCAGCCGGTTTGTGGAATTTGTTTTTGCCCAAAGAATATGGCGATTTTAGTCCGGGTTTGACCACATCAGAATATGCGCCCCTTGCTGAAATCATGGGTCGGGTGGTGTGGGCGTCTGAAGTGTTTAACTGCAATGCACCTGACACGGGCAATATGGAAGTGTTGGCACGCTATGGTTCGCCAGAACAACAGCAACAATGGTTAGCCCCCTTAATGCGGGGTGAGATTCGGTCAGGATTCTCGATGACTGAACCCGATTCTGCCAGTTCAGATGCGACCAACGTTGAAACGGCCATTGTGCGTGACGGTGATGAGTATGTGATCAATGGCAAGAAATGGTGGACCAGTGGCGGCTTGAACAACCATTGCAAAGTCTTGATTGTGATGGGCAAAACGGATCCCGATAACGCCAACCGCTACATCCAGCAATCCATGATTTTGGTGCCTCGCGACACACCGGGGGTGACAGTTGTTCGACCGCTCACGGTATTCGGATTTTTAGATGCCCCAGAGGGCCATGCTGAGATTCATTTCAACAATGTCCGTGTACCCGTCAGCAATATGCTGTTGGGTGAAGGCCGTGGTTTTGAGATTGCGCAGGGTCGCTTGGGCCCCGGACGCATTCACCACTGCATGCGACTGGTAGGCTTGGCGCAACGGGCATTGGAAGCCATGTGTACCCGTGCAGAGAGCCGTATTGCGTTTGGCAAACCCCTGAGCAAGCAACAGTCGGTGCGAGAAGACATTGCCAAGAGTGCCTGTGAGATTGAACAGGCGCGTTTGCTCACGCTTAAGGCAGCGGCACAGATTGATGCCGGCGGTACCAAGGCAGCAAAAGAGTTGATCTCAATGATTAAAATTGTGGCACCGCAAATGGCTGAAACCGTGATTAACCGCGCGATACAGATTCATGGCGGCGCTGGGGTAAGCCAAGATTTCTTCCTTGCCCGCGCCTATACCGCTGCCCGTTGTATCCGACTGGCTGACGGCCCAGATCAGGTACACATGATGCAGTTAGGCCGTAATTTGGCCAAGGCCTATCATCTAGCTGCCACGACAAAAACAGCCGACAACACAAAACAAGCACAGTGAGGCGATACGCATGACCCAAGCAGTTGAAAGCTTTGATAATGCCGCACTACAAGCCTACCTAGAATTACACGTGGCGGGCTTTAAGGGTCCGATGACCACGGCGAAATTTTCAGGTGGACAGTCTAACCCGACCTTTAAAGTGTCGGCAGCCTCTGGCGACTATGTGTTGCGTCGGCAACCCTTGGGCAAGCTGTTAAAATCAGCCCATGCGGTCGACCGAGAGTTTCGGGTCATTCAGGCGCTGGCAGACACAGCCGTGCCCGTGCCACGGGTGTATCACCTGTGTGAAGACCCCAGCGTGATTGGGTCACTGTTTTATGTGATGGAACATTGCGAGGGCAACATCTATTGGGATGCGGCAATTCCAGAGGTGGATGGCCCTACCCGCTCGCATATTTATGCCGAGGTGGTTGATACCCTAGCCGCCTTGCACCAAGTCGACATCGATGCAGTGGGATTGGCTGACTATGGCAAGAGTGGTAATTACTTCGAACGCCAGTTAGAACGTTGGACCGCACAATACCGCGCGTCAGAAATCGACCGTATTGCGCCCATGGAAACCCTGATCGCATGGCTTAATCTGAATCTGCCCAGTGACGACGGCCGCGTGTCGTTGGTACATGGCGACTACCGCCTCGACAACCTGATGTTTTCACCTGACAACCGCCGCATCTTGGCGATATTGGACTGGGAACTCTCGACACTCGGGCACCCCTATGCCGATGTAGGCTACCTGTGCATGTTGATGCGTATGCCACAGATTCCCGGCAGTATTTCGGGGCTTAAAGGACTTGATCTGGACGCTTTGGGTATTCCAAACGAACAAGCCGTGGTGGCCCGCTATTGCGAGAAAACCGGCATCGACAGCATCGACAATATCGGATTCTATATTGCCTTTAGTTTCTTCCGTTTGGCGGCCATTATTCAAGGGGTCGCAAAGCGCGCCTCTGAGGGTAATGCCTCCAATAAGAAGGCAGCCGCCGTAGGGCAATATGTTGCGCCCATGGCGATGTTGGCGCTAGAAGCCGTTGCCAATCAAAACCAAACACCGTAAACGACCGTATTAGGAGCACAGCATGACGCACAACCTGTTTGATTTGACCGGAAAGATTGCCCTAGTAACGGGTGCAAGCCGCGGTATTGGTGAGTCGATTGCCAAAACCTTGGCAGATGCCGGTGCCCACGTGATTGTATCGAGCCGCAAAGTCGCCGACTGCCAAGTGGTGGCTGACGCCATTATCGCAGCCGGAGGTAAAGCCGAAGCCTTGGCCTGTCATGTCGGCAATATGGACGATATTAGCAGCACGTTCGCGCACATTCGCGACACACATGGCAAACTCGATATTCTGGTCAACAACGCTGCAGCCAACCCTTATTTTGGCCATATTTTGGATACCGACCTCGCCGCGTTCAATAAAACGGTTGAGGTGAACATTCGCGGCTATTTCTTTATGTCGGTTGAAGCGGGCAAACTGATGCGTGACAACGGCGGTGGTACCATCGTCAACACGGCCTCGGTCAACGCCATTCAACCCGGTGCGATGCAAGGCATCTATTCAATCACCAAAGCCGCGGTGGTCAATATGACCAAAGCGTTTGCAAAAGAATGCGCGCCATTGGGTATTCGGTGCAATGCCCTACTACCGGGCCTGACCAAAACCAAGTTTGCGGGCGCGTTATTTTCAAACGATGCCATTTATAAAACCGCAGTAGCAGGCATTCCGATGCACCGCCATGCTGAACCTGAAGAAATGGCTGGAACCGTGCTGTATTTGGTATCGGATGCCAGCAGCTATACTACGGGCGAATGTATTGTGGTCGATGGTGGTCTTACCCTTTAATGCAGCGGTTAATAGTGTTGATAATGAAAACAACAAAAAGGAATTCACGTGTCTAACTTCAAACCCCCTTTTGAGAACCAAGTGGTGCTGATTACCGGCGCTGCTAGCGGCTTTGGCAAAATACTGGCTGAGAAACTCAGTGCACAGGGCGCCAAATTGGTGCTGGGCGATATCAATGTTACTGGCGTTCAAGAAGTAGCCAATAGCTTGGGCGACCACTGTATCGCGCTTGGGTGCGACGTGACCAAAGAAGCCGACGTTAAGGCTTTAAGTGATGCGGCCATTGAGACCTTTGGCCGATTGGATATCGCGGTGAACAATGCCGGTTCATCCAGTCACATGAAAAGTTTGCTAGAGGTGACCGAAGAAGAACTCGATTTCAATTTTAACGTCAATGCCAAAAGCGTGTTCTTTGGCATAAAACACCAAGTACCGCACATGATCAAACAGGGTGGCGGCTGCATCCTCAATGTGGCTTCAATGGCCGGCATCAAAGGCGCAGCCTATCTCACAGGCTATGTGGCAGCCAAACATGCCGTGGTAGGCATTACCCGCACGGCGGCGCTGGAATTTGCGACGCACAATATTCGCATCAATGCGGTGTGTCCGTTCTTTAGCCCCACGCCTTTGGTCACCAAGGGTATTAAGCCTGAATACATCGAGCGCGCGGTCAAAGGCAACCCGATGAAGCGTTTGGGTTCACCCGACGAAATGGTCAATGCCATGTTAAGTATCATAGCGCCAGACAACACCTATCTGACTGGCCAAGCCATTGCTGTCGACGGTGGCGTTTCAGCCTAACGGGCAAGCACAAGGAAAATACGATGGCACAGCTGTATTGGGTTCGACATGGACAGGCATCATTTGGTCAAAGCAACTATGACCAACTGTCGTCCTTGGGCTATCAACAAGCTACGTGGCTTGGTGAACACTTCGTCGAACAGGGTGTGGTGTTTGACCATATCCTGTCAGGTAGCCTACAACGACAAATGCAAACGGCAGAAAACATAATGGCCGCAGGCAACACCGCCGCTCGGCGCCATGTGAATCCCGATTTTAATGAATACCCGTTAACCGAACTGCGCCAGCACTATGCCAAGGTGTTTCCAGAGCTAGAGCACCTCACCGCGCCGACCGAATTTATTACCAAACTCCCCCTGGCTTTGAAGGTCTGGTCGTCGGATTCCGATCCTGATCTGCCTGAATCTTGGTCAGGTTTTCAACAACGCTTGGTCAATGGCCTAGAAGACATTCAATCGACCTGTACCGGCAATGTATTAGTGGTGAGCTCTGCGGGGGCTATTGCGACCATTTTGAGTCACATCATGGGGCTGAGCTTCGACAGTTTGGTGCATTTGAATTTGAATATTAAAAACACCTCGGTCAGCCAATGCTACTTTGACCCACAGCAGTGCTTTGCCACCCAGGTAAATGCAACGCCCCATTTGGAGCAACCCAGTCGAATGACATCGCGGACTTTCATTTAGATTCGTCGGGGCATTAACAATAATGCATGATGTGAATGCTGTGCCCGCGAAGGACTTAGACCGTAGAACTGGGGATTTAAAGAAAGATTAGAAAGATTAAAAAGATTGAAAAGAAACATCCGCGCAGCGGTTTATGAAACGCTTTATCGGGTACATTCTAAACGCCTGCCACTCGGAACATGCCACTCGCAACAGCCGTCGCTCATACCAAACAACCAACTGACCACCACAGGTTGCTAGTCAGTCGGCTTTCCTCAAATTTAGTCGAGACTTATTTCAACAAGAAGCCTTTCTTCTTTAAAAACGGCAGCATGTGCGGGCGCGCCTCTTTTTGCAACATGCCAGAAATCTGTTCGGTCCAGCTCATTTCTTTGGTGCCACCGGTACGGGTTTCATAATAGTGGCGCACCGTTTGGTCATAGTCAGCCATCACCGCGGTATCTTGGGTATCACCGTACACCTCTTGCTTCAACACCTCAGACATGGGTAACCGTGGCTTCACTTCTGGGTTTTGTGCTGCATAACCCAAGCACAGTCCAAAAACGGGATACACCAAATCAGGTAAGCCCAGTAGGTCCGACACCGCTTCGACGTTGTTGCGCAGCGCACCGATGTAGCAGATACCCATGCCCAATGATTCAGCGGCGACCACCACGTTTTGTGCAAATAGGCTCACGTCGACCGATGCCGTGAGAAACTGTTCGGTAAAGCCACTTTGCATGGGTGCCTTGTGCTGTTCACAGGCCAATTTGTGGCGGTGCATGTCCGCACAAAACACCAAGAATACGGGCGCTTCTGACACGTAACCCTGATTGCCACCCAAAGCAGCCAATTGATCGCGCTTGTCACCCTGCGCCACCTGAATCACGGTACAGGCTTGAATAAAACTTGAGGTCGCTGCGCCCTGTCCTGCTCGCACCAAATCTTCCACCACCGTTTGTGGGATGGGTTGGTCGGTAAACTTTCGAATGGAACGGTGCGACTGCAACAGCGCAACTACATCAGACATATCAGAATCCTTAACAAAATTAGGTCGTATTGGAATAATAAAAAAGCGCTACAACCTTACGGCATGAGCGCTTGATAGCCTAGTGCCATTGTTTAAAATGCATCACCTGGGACAAAAACCCAACCCTGCATGAGCACACGGGCACTGCGGCTCATGATGGCTTTCTTGACTGCCCACTGTCCGTCAACTTCAACCGCTTCAGCCCCTACCTTTAAGGTGCCTGATGGGTGACCAAAGGCCACTACCTGACGGTCGATACCACCTGCTGCCAGATTAACCAATGTGCCGTTGATAGCGGCGGCTGTGCCAATAGCAACGGCAGCGGTGCCCATCATGGCGTGGTGCAGCTTACCCATCGACAAGGCGCGCACGTTAAGGTCAATGTCACTGGCTGCAATCGCTTTGCCGCTAGATGACACATAGGCTGCCGGTGGTGCCACAATGGCCACCTTGGGTGTATGTTGGCGTTGCTTGGCTTCGTCGATATGGTCGATTAGCCCCATCTTGACGGCGCCATAGGCACGTATGGTTTCGAACTGGGCCAAAGCCGCTTCGTCGGTATTGATGTCGTCTTGTAATTCACAGCCGGTATAGCCCAAGTCTTGGGCATTGATAAAGATGGTCGGTATGCCGGCATTGATCAGGGTTGCTTGAAAACTGCCAACGCCCGGTACGTCTAAGGTGTCGATCAGCTGTCCTGTTGGGAATAAGGCACCGTCGCCATCCGCTGGGTCCATAAATTCGAGCTGTAATTCGGCGGCGGGAAAGGTCACACCGTCTAATTCAAAATCGCCGGTTTCTTGTACAGCACCGTCGGTCATAGGCACATGGGCGATAATGGTTTTGCCGATATTGGCCTGCCAAATACGCACTGTGGCCATGCCGTTGTCAGGAATGCGATCAGCGTCTACCAAACCGCTGCTAATGGCAAAAGAACCCACAGCTGCTGACAAATTACCGCAGTTGCCGCTCCAATCAACGAAGGGCTTGTCGATAGATACTTGCCCAAACAGATAATCGACATCATGGTCGGGTTGCGTACTGGGAGACAGGATCACGGTTTTACTGGTGCTAGAAGTCGCAGCACCCATGCCGTCGGTTTGCTTGCCGTATGGATCGGGGCTACCAATCACGCGCAACAACAGGGCATCGCGTGCTGTACCAGGCTGTTGGGCTGCCTCTGGCAAATCAGACAACTTAAAAAAGACACCCTTGCTGGTGCCGCCGCGGATATAGGTGGCTGGTACTTTAATCTGAGGAACCTGAGACATGGTGGCTGTCCTATTCACTGTTGTGCTTAAAAAGGAATATGGGCCATCAACAAGGGACTGGATTCACAGCCGACCTTGCTGATGGGTTGCGGCTTAGGCGCCGACGGTAGACTCCAAAAAGTCTTGTGCAAAGCGCTGTAAAACACCGCCCGCTTCATAGATCGCCACTTCTTCGGCGGTATCCAATCGACAGGTAACCGGCACTTCCAAACGCTCGCCATTACGACGCGTGACGACCCAGGTTAATGTGGAACCCGGGGTGCGGTCACCGATGACGTCATAGATCTCGGTACCATCTATGCCTAGGGTTTTGCGGTTCACACCTGACTGAAACTCTAGTGGCAATACACCCATGCCAACCAAGTTGGTACGGTGAATGCGCTCGAAACCTTCAGCCACAATGACCTCTACGCCTGCCAGTCTCACGCCTTTGGCTGCCCAGTCACGTGATGAGCCCTGACCATAGTCTGCGCCAGCCACAATCATCAGTGGTTGCTTGCGCGCCATATAGGTTTCAATGGTTTCCCACATCCGCATGACCGTGCCTTCTGGCTCGAGACGCGCCAATGAACCCTGTTTTACCTGGCCGTTTTCTAGCACCATTTCATTGAGCAATTTCGGGTTAGCAAAGGTAGCGCGTTGCGCCGTGAGGTGGTCACCACGGTGGGTTGCGTAGGAGTTAAAGTCTTCTTCAGGTAAGCCCATTTTGTCGAGGTATGCGCCAGCAGCACTGTTGAGCATGATGGCATTGGATGGCGACAAGTGGTCAGTGGTGATGTTGTCACCCAGTACGGCCAAAGCGCGCATGCCCGTCATGGTGCGTTCGCCCGCCAAGGCGCCTTCCCAATAAGGCGGACGGCGAATGTAGGTGCTCATTTCACGCCAGTCGTACAACGGGCTTACTGCTTCGCCGCGTTCTTTACCCAAATCAAACATCGGGATATAGATTTCACGGAATTGTTCAGGTTTCACGCTGGCTGCCACAATGGCGTCGATTTCTTCATCGCTTGGCCAAATGTCTTTTAGCGTGATCGGGTTGCCCTGTTGGTCAAGCCCCAACACGTCCTTTTCAATGTCAAAGCGGATCGTGCCTGCAATGGCATAGGCCACTACCAAGGGTGGCGAGGCCAAAAATGCTTGCTTGGCATAGGGGTGAATACGGCCGTCGAAGTTGCGGTTGCCCGACAATACAGCCGTCGCATAGAGATCACGGTCGACCACTTCTTTTTGGATCACAGGGTCCAATGCGCCGCTCATACCGTTACAGGTAGTACAGGCAAAGCCGACAATGCCAAAACCCAATTGCTCTAATTCTGGCAATAACTTGGCGTCTTCTAGGTACAGTTGCGCCACTTTTGAACCCGGTGCAAAAGAGGTTTTTACCCAAGGTTTGCGGGTAAGTCCCAAGGCATTGGCGTTGCGGGCGATAAGGCCGGCCGCTACCACGTTTCGAGGGTTACTGGTGTTGGTGCAGCTGGTAATGGCGGCAATAATCACTGCGCCATCGGGCATCAGTCCTGGTTCGTTTTCAACGACACCAGAAATACCCTGTGCTGCCAAATCACTGGTCGCAACGCGACGGTGTGGATTAGACGGCCCTGCAATGTTGCGTACCACAGACGACAAATCAAAGGTCAGTACGCGTTCATACTGCGCCTTCACCATGTCAGCAGCCCACAATCCGGTGGTCTTGGCGTAGTTTTCAACCAATGCCACTTGCTCGGCTTCACGACCGGTTAGTTTCAAGTAATCGATGGTCATCTCGTCGATATAGAACATACCGGCAGAGGCCCCAAATTCGGGTGTCATGTTTGAAATGGTGGCACGGTCACCTAGGGTTAAGGCTGCAGCGCCTGTACCAAAGAACTCTAAATACGAGGAGACCACTTTCTGGCCACGCAAAAATTCGGTAATGGCCAAAACAATGTCGGTGGCAGTAATACCCGGCTGACGTTTTCCGGTTAGCTCAACACCAATGATATCAGGCAGGCGCATATAGGACGCACGGCCTAGCATCACGCTTTCGGCTTCTAAGCCGCCAACACCAATGGCGATAACACCCAAGGCATCAACGTGTGGCGTATGGCTGTCGGTACCTACCAGCGTATCTGGAAAGGCCACACCGTCTCGCGCCTGTATCACTGGTGACATCTTTTCTAGGTTAATTTGGTGCATGATGCCGTTACCCGGCTGAATAACATCCACATTCTCAAAGGCTTTTTTGGTCCAATTGATAAAGTGAAAACGGTCTTCATTACGACGGTCTTCAATCGCACGGTTTTTCTCAAATGCATCTTTGTCGAATCCGGCGTGCTCTACCGCCAACGAATGGTCAACAATAAGCTGCGTCGGAACCACGGGATTGACCTTAGACGGATCACCACCCTGCTCTGCTATGGCATCGCGCAATCCCGCCAAATCGACCAGTGCCGTTTGACCGAGAATGTCATGACAGACCACACGCGCAGGAAACCACGGAAAATCGAGGTCGCGTTTGCGCTCTATGATCTGTTGCAACGACGCCGTCAGGTTTTCTGGCGGGCACCGTCGCACAAGGTTTTCTGCCAACACCTTAGAGGTATAGGGCAAGGTGTCATAAGCGCCGGGCTTGATCGCTTCTACAGCTTCACGGGTATCGAAAAAATCTAACGTCGATCCAGCTAAAGGTTTGCGGTAATTCGTATTCATCAGGATATCCACAGGGTAATGTCTTTAAAGCAGGTAGCGACTGCACTGGCAATTCGCTACCCCCAAGTAAGGCAGTGCCTTACTTATCGCTGTGCAATGGGTGTTACTTTGCGCGGCTCAGATCCAATATAGTCGGCACTTGGACGAATAATACGGTTATTTGAGCGTTGCTCCATCACGTGCGCAGCCCAACCTGTTAAGCGTGAACACACAAAGATAGGTGTGAACAATTTGGTTGGAATACCCATGAAATGATAGGCCGATGCATGGAAAAAGTCGGCATTGCAGAACAACTTTTTGGTGTCCCACATAAACTCTTCACAAGCCACCGAGATGTCATATAAAGATGTATCGCCATGTTCGTTTGCCAGTTTTTCAGACCAGGCCTTGATGATCACGTTACGTGGATCTGAGGTGCGGTAGATCGCGTGGCCAAAGCCCATGATCTTTTCCTTACGCTCCAACATACCTGCCATCTGTATCTTGGCATCTTCAGGTGAGGTGAACTTCTGGATCATGTCCATGGCTGCTTCGTTTGCACCACCGTGCAATGGGCCTCGCAACGTGCCGATAGCACCGGTTATGCAAGAATACATATCAGACAGTGTTGAAGCACAAACGCGCGCTGTAAAGGTCGACGCATTGAACTCATGCTCTGCGTATAGGATCAACGACACGTCCATTACTTTGCGGTGTTGTTCAGACGGTGAGTCGCCGGTCAACAACTTCAGGAAGTGCCCGCCAATGCTGTCTTCGTCAGTATTGCAGTCGATTTCAACGCCTTCGTGTGTAAAGCGGTACCAATAGACCATGATGGCCGGAAACGCAGCCAACAAGCGGTTAGAAGCTGCCATTTGCTCTGAAAAATCCATTTCAGGCTCAAGGTTACCCAAAAATGAACAACCGGTACGCATCACATCCATCGGATGGGCGTCAGCTGGAATGCGCTGCAACACTTCTTTCAGTGCCTGTGGCAAATCGCGCTGTGCTGTGAGCATTTTATTATAGTCTGCTAGTTGCGCGACGGTCGGTAATTCACCGTTAAACAACAAATAGGCGACTTCTTCAAAGGTCGCATTGTCAGCAAGATCCGACACGTCGTAACCACAGTAAGTCAAACCACTGC
The DNA here is from genome assembly GCA_913063165.1 of uncultured Saccharospirillaceae bacterium. GTDB lineage: Bacteria > Pseudomonadota > Gammaproteobacteria > Pseudomonadales > Natronospirillaceae > CAJXZL01. The sequence goes on from CAJXZL010000033.1 coordinate 13,492, forward strand.
CCGACTTACCTACTGTACACAAGGCTGTTTCGCCTGCGCTTTGGCCGCGTAGGCCTGCTCCAGCTAATTTCTTATCTACCATTTTGATGCCCTCTTTAATCGGTCAATCTGAATATTGGATTCGAATTTATTTGTTTTTGCCTTCAGCAAACAATGCGTCTAATTTCTGCTCATAGGTGTGGTACCCAAGATAATCGTAGAGTTCCATACGGGTCTGCATGGTGTCGACAACAGACTTCTGGTCACCCTGTTCTAAAATCGCGGTATAGACATTTTCAGCGGCTTTGTTCATCGCTCGGAATGCACTTAACGGATACAGCACCATGGCGGCACCCCACTCACCTAACTGGGCTTTGTTCCACAATTCGGTTTCGCCGAACTCTGTGATGTTAGCCAACAGTGGCACGTCAATGGCGGCTGCAAATGCGCGGTAGTGTGCTTCAGTTTTTACCGCTTCAGCGAAGATGCCATCTGCACCGGCAGCAACATAAGCCTGTGCACGTTCAATCGCCGCGTCTAGACCTTCTTGTGCGAATGCATCCGTTCGCGCCATGATGAAAAAATCCGGATCAACGCGTGCATCGACCGCAGCTTTGATGCGATCGACCATTTCTTCAGTGGATACAATTTCTTTGTTTGGGCGGTGACCACAACGTTTTTGGGCTACCTGATCTTCCATGTGCACAGCCGCAGCACCGGCTTTTTCCATATCACGAACGGTTTTAGCGATGTTAAATGCACCACCCCAACCGGTATCGATATCGACCAACAAGGGTAAATCACAGGCTGCGGTAATACGTTGCACATCGACAATCACGTCGTTAAGCGATGTCATGCCTAAATCTGGCAAACCATAGGATGCATTGGCAACGCCGCCGCCTGACAGATAGATGGCCTGATGGCCAATTTGTTTTGCCATCATGGCTGAGTATGCATTGATGGTGCCGACAATCTGCAAAGGCTTGTTGTTGGCCAATGCCTGTCTGAATTTTTTACCTGCGCTCATAGCGGCTGTCTCCCAATAGGTCTTTACGGTTTTAATTGTGTAGGGGTTAGTTTTTTCTGAATGTTATTCTTTGAATATAAAATGTGGCGACGCATCAACATCTCTGCCAGTTCGGCATCCCGATTAGAAATGGCTTGTACAATATGTTTGTGCTCGTCAAATGCGGTGGTCACTCGTGGCCCAGCCATACCCAGCTGTACGCGATACATGCGCACCAAATGGTAAATGCCGTCCATCAACATGGAAATCAGGTGGCCATTTTTGCTGCCCAAAACAATGCGGTAGTGGAAATCGACGTCGCCTGCTTCTTGATAGTAGGTGTCGCCCGACTTTACTTTTTGAAAATGGCTGTCCAATAAGGCACCTAAATCAGCGATCTCAGCATCGGTCATGTGTGTTGCAGCCAATCGTGCTGCCATGCCCTCTAGGGATTCCCGCACCTGATATAACTCGACAAGACCTTCAGGCGATAAGGCAACCACACGGGCTCCGACATTGGCTTTGCGCTCAACCAAATGACAGGTTTCTAATCGACTGATGGCTTCGCGTATGACGGCACGGCTCACGGCGTACTTTTGGGCTAAATCGGTTTCACTGAGTTTCGCACCTGACCGAATAACGCCCTCAACAATGTCGCGCCTTAGCTGAAAAAAGGTTTTGTCTGCAGCGGTGACGGCATGTTCCGTGGCGTAACTCAAGGTATTCATAGGTCTTCTCTTGGCTTAATGTCGACAATATAGCCACTATATTTCATTTATTCAAATAAAATAGCATTTATTGTCGACAATATTGCGTCAAATCAGCCTAATGTGGCCAACTAAAAGGAAAAGCCTATCCAAACACTATCGCCCCAATAAGTATTGATGCATCCCATACAAATCGGTACTGTTGCCGGCTGACGATTCACTGACTATCAAATTGAGGGCCGTATGGAAAGAATATTTGAAACCTTGATCTACAAAGCGCGCTGGTTATTGGCCCCTATCTATTTGGGTTTAAGCCTAGCGGTTTTTGCGCTGGGAATTAAGTTTTTCCAAGAGGTCTTTCACCTGCTAATAGGCATCACCCACTTTGCAGAAGCAGATATGGTACTGATCGTGTTAAGTCTGATCGATATTGCCATGGTGGGCGGTTTGCTTGTGATGGTCATGATGAGTGGTTATGAAAACTTTGTATCACAGCTGGATATTCCAGAAGGTGAAGAAAAGCTGTCGTGGCTAGGCAAAATGGACACGTCGTCTTTGAAAGCGAAAATTGCAGCCAGTATTGTGGCGATCTCGTCGATTCATTTGCTCAAGGTGTTTATGAATGCCGAAAACATCAATAACGACAAACTCATGTGGTATGTGCTTATCCACTTGACCTTTGTTCTATCTGCCTTTGCCATGGGTGCATTGGATGGTATTGGCCGCAAAAAAGCAGCGTCATAACACCGATATTACTGGAGGAGACAGGCAGCTTGTCTCCCCTTACAGCTTACTTTTCTTTGACTTCTGCGCTATAGGCGCGCCTAAACTTTCAGCACCCTATTAACTTGCCGCAAAGAACTCTGTAAACTCGCCGATTCTTAATCAGTTTATTCGGAAGTCAGTTATGGGCAGAGCATACCAAAATAAAAAAGAGTCGATGGCCAAGACTTCAGATATGAAGGCCAAGATTTATAGTCGTTTCAGTCGTGAAATTTATGTGTGTGCAAAAGCCGGTGGAGCTGATCCAGACGGCAACCTTGCACTTAGGGGTTTGATCGACCGCGCAAAGCGCAGCCAGGTTCCTGCACATGTTATTGATAAGGCATTAGATAAAGCAAAGGCAGGCGGCGGTGAAGATTTTTCTACTGCGCGCTATGAAGGCTTTGGTCCTGGCGGATGCATGGTATTGATAGACTGCTTAACCGATAACCCCAACCGAACCTTTGGCGATGTGCGCCAGTGCTTTACCAAGACCAAGACCAAAATTGGTACCCAGGGTACGGTCAGCCACATGTTTGACCACAGCGCTATTGTCATGTTTAAAGGCGACGATGAAGAACCCGTTTTAGAAGCCTTGTTAATGGCCGATGTTGACGTCACTGATATTGAATGTGAAGGCGGAAACATTACTGTTTTTGCACCACACACAGAGTTCTTTAAGATGACCCAAGCACTTAAAGAGGCCATGCCTGATATCGTTTTCGATGTTGATGAGATTCAATTTATTCCACAGAATTTAGCGCCCATTCCCGAGTCAGAAATGGAACAGTTTGAACGTTTCTTGTCGTTGTTGAATAGCCTTGATGATGTACAAAACATTTACCACAATGTTGAATTGCCTGAATAGCGATCATTAACAAAAAAGGCGCCAATAGGCGCCTTTTTTATATGTAAATACTACAAGAATCTAAAGGTGATTATACCGTCACTCAACCGGCAGACTTAGGGTTACAGTGGTTCCTATTCCCAATTTACTGTTGACCTTGATACTGCCTTTGTGCACATCGGCCATTACCTTCGCTACCGCCAAACCCAAACCCATCCCTTCCCTTGCAGTGTCTGAAGTATCCGAGCGATAAAATTGATCAAATATGCGGGGAATTTCATCCTCCGCAATCCCAATACCCTGATCCGTCACAGAAATCAAAAAGGCATCACCAGCGACTCTCATATCCGCAGCAACGACCGATTGGTTATCTGAAAACTTAATCGCATTGTACAGAAGATGTTTGATCGTGGCCGTACACATGGATTTATCCACTCGAATTCTCAATTCACGGTCTTCAGCTTGAAGATCAAATTTACGAAATGGATACATATCCTGCACCTCATTGAACACTTTCTTCATTTCAGCACCAAGATTACAGTCAACAACCTCTATTATGGGCGAGAATCCACCATTTCGGTCATGTAGGACAGACAGGTCATCCACAATATTAGACAATGAAAGGGCTCCAACTTCGATTTCCCGTAACAACCCTTTCTGGGATTTTTCGTCCAATTGCGAGTGCATCAACAGGCTCACATAGCCGCGAATAACAGTTAGTGGTGTTCTAAATTCATGGGCTGTTGTCATTAAAATTTTGTTTTTTAGCGCATTCGCGGCAGCCCTACCAGTGATATTTTCGAATACATAGATACTACCAGGTGCTGTTGAATCATCGCTATTTGAATAATGCAATTCCAACATAGTAATAATCCAAGTTTCCAGTGCTCTTGAATAGCGGTTAGCAATGCTGAATTCCTGGGTAGAGTGACTGCCGCTACCAGCCATCTGCACAGCCCTCAATACCGCTACATTTTTGATGACATCTGTTAGGGGTTCGCCTATGTAATTGCCATGGGGTACATCAAAAACAGGCACCAAATGCTCGCTGAGATACAATATGTCATTGGAACTATCAGCAACAACAATACCTTCGGCAGTTGATTCGACTATTTTTTTCAGTAAAAATTCTCGCTGGTCCCTCTCCTCTTTATTCCGTAAAAGACTATTCATTAAACTCTTAAAGGTGTTGAAAAGCGGCATTAATTCTGACGGAAAATTTCGATAATCAATCTCGGCTTTCAATCCATCACCACTTTTAGAATCACTAATTTTCTGCATTGCAGTTGTAATAGTCTGTATCGGAGATAGCATTATTTTTAACAAAAAGTTTGATGTGATTACAGCAATGACTATGAATAATCCAAGCAAAAAATAAGTCTTCAGTACTAAGCGATTTATAATCGCAAACAATGCGTTTTCTGGATTTGTAGTTATCAAAACCCAGTTAGCACCATCAAAATCAGGTTCGACCAAGTGGTAAATGGCTCGCTGTTCAATACCATCTTGGTTATCGAATGAAAAAAACGTACCAGGTGATATGATGTCGTCATTACCTCCAAACACATCCTGTAAAAGTGGATTCGCCAAATAATCTGGGTAATGAGTCAGGGGTTCAATCAGGGACTGGTCCGAACTGGCAACGACAATACCCCGTGAGTTGACTAAAGCAGTCAGTCGATTCGTTTTATATTGAGAATTTTGTGCTAACAGGGAGTCTAAATTTAAATTTACGCTCAATACACCCTGAACAATTTGATTGGTGTCATCCGTTATAGGCGACATAACAGCTGTAGAAATGTGTTCATTAAAAACATCAGCCTCACTAAAATGCACGCTACCCTGAACTGATGATTTGGCACGCTCAAATAACCCTACAAAATTTGAACTGACTGCTGAAATTGTGGCATACGCCTTGTCTGCCGGTGAAGTCGTTACCCACAGATTACCGTTGATATCATACAATGAAACAGATTCGATAAGGCCCATACCCTCCATGACCTCTATGAAATAACGCCTGATCTTGTCAGCATCACGAGACTCTAATTCTTCTGCTTGGGTCACAACAGCAACTACACGGGCATACGCAGACAGGAAACGCTTAACGTGGTCAGCATAAGCAAAAGAGCTGTTTACCATGTCTTGCTCAATAGTTTCGGTAATCACTTTGTTGGATTGGGAGGATAGATTTAGCACTGATCCAACAACTAAAGTTGTCAAAATTAAGACTAATAGGATAATTTTAGTCTTTATAGATTTCATGGGGTTCTCAAGCATAATGCCTGCTCCGTACAATGGTGTTAGAAAAAAATGTCCAATACTGTCACTCTGAATCGCAACTAATCCTTTAGACACTTCCCAAACTCAATTGAGAGAGGCATTCCATACTCTACCGGCTAAAGCATATGAGCCTATGGATAGTAGAGGGCTAAGCTAACCGTAACGAGTTTCTATTCACATAGAGCGAACCATTCGCTCTCCACCATTTCCAATCCTAGCGTCGCTATTTCGATTGGTATCTATGTGAAAGGCCCTTTCTCGACTCTAGGCTGCGTTGTCTGCCATCGAATAGATTGAAGATATTGCCATGATGGCTGTAGCAATACCTAATATTATTATTTTCAATCCTAATTATCTTTCTTATCTTTCTTATCTTTCTTATCTTTCTTATCTTTCTTATCTTTCTTATCTTTCTTATCTTTCTTATCTTACTAACTCACTCACACAAGTCAATTAATTGAATTTACATCGAATGAAACCAATGAAATGCAATATTAAAAAGCTAGATCAACTTTCTACAAATAAGAGGCGATTCACGAGGCTGAGCTGCCGGAATAAGCCCCTGTTCACGCAGTAACTAAAGGCGCCCATCGGCGCCTTTTTTATTGGCGAACCACCCGTCTGAATCACCTTGTCGAAAAATTACCATCAACTGGCCACTATCAACACGCAGATTAACGCGCAGGTTTACTGCGCTTATGCACTTCATTCGGTAAAAAAAACGCTCGCATTTAGCGGGATAATAGCTGAGTAATACAGCCGCCGCCTGTCAAACGGCTACCCAAATTTGAATGATTTGTCAGATGGTGGCTCGCTAGGGTGCATACGCACTGTCCAAAACAGGTTAAAATATTTTGCGTCAATTCTAGGGAAACTGCATCGTGGAAAAATTCGACTCAATCTATCAACGTGCCTGTGATCGTAAGGGTGGTATGCCGCAATTAGAGACGCTGTTGGGAAAGCCTAAAACGCGTGCACAATTGACCGACGTTGACGATTCTCGGTTTTTATCTGAATTTTCCAAGAAGGTATTTCAATCGGGCTTTGTTTGGCGCGTAGTTGAGCAGAAATGGCCGAACTTTGAAGAGCTTTTTTGGGGCTTCGATGTGCAAAAATTGGTTTTGATGCCACCCGATATGATGGACGAAAAAGCTGCAGACGCCCGCATCATCCGTAACCACCGAAAGGTGCAATCAATCATTGAGAATGCGCACTTTATTAAGGAAGTCTCTGACAAGCACGGAGGCTTCGGAAAATTTATCGCCGAATGGCCCAGTGACGACATTATCGGATTGTGGGCGTTGTTAAAAAAGGAAGGTTCTCGATTGGGTGGCAATACGGGCCCCTATGGCTTGCGTGCCGTGGGTAAGGACACCTTTTTATTGTCTCGCGATGTAGAAGGTTATTTCCGTAATTTCAAACTCATTGACGGCGGACTCAACTCCAAACGCAGCCTGACAGCCATTCAACATGCCTTTAATACCTGGCAACAAGAAAGTGGTCGATCCCTTATGGAAATTAGCCGTACCCTCGCCTTTGGTTTTGGTGACAATTACGTCTAGCGGTGCAGTCGATGAGGTCACTTCCCTTTTTCGTTATTAATTTTACGGTGTGACTAACCATTCACTAGCCATTCACTAGCCATACCTTTCCCTATTCAAGGAGGGCGTTTTGTCTCAGCCTGAAATAGCTTCGGGAATTAAATTATTACGTAACCCGAATGTTCGCGTCATATTTATCGCTTATTTGGTGACCTTTATGGGGACTGCCATGGCGCCTATAGCCATGGCATTTGGCGTTTTGGACCTTACTGGGTCGACAAAGGACGCTTCCATTGTGATAGCCGCCCCCATCGTTGCATCATTGGTTATATTGTTGCTAGGTGGCACCATCGCGGACCGTGGCTCAAGACAAAAAATCATTGTGGTAGCTGAGTTGGCGGCGATGCTCATTCAATTTGGTATTGCCTATTTGTTTCTCAGTGGCAACGCCACTGTTTTAAGCCTCGCATTATTAATGTTATTGAATGGCGCAGCCATGGCATTTAACGCCCCTGCTGCATCAGCATTTGTCACCCAACTGGTTACAAAGGACGAATTACAATCGGTTAATGCACTTTTGGGTTTGGCCAGAAATGGCGCGATGATAGGTGGCGCTGCATTGGGTGGTGTTTTGGTTGCTTGGGTGGGTGCTGGCGTCACGATACTCATTGATGCCATTTCCTTTGGTTTCTCAGCTATGTTGGTCTGGACGCTAAAGCCCAGTGCGCAGGTGAAACCAGAGGCGTCTTCTTTCATTCAAGACCTAAAACTGGGTTGGACTGAATTTACGAAGCACCGATGGATTTGGGTCATTGTTTTACAATTTTCATTTGTGGTGGCTGCACTGGAAAGTGTTTTAGCCTTGTTAGGCCCTGCCGTTGCCCAGTCACAGTTGGGCGGCCCTGTCGATTGGGGATTCATTGCTGGCGGTTTAGGCGCCGGTACAGTTTTTGGCGGCGTTCTGGCGTTTAGGTTAAAACCGACATACCCCTTACGAATGGCGACTATTTCTGTCCTATTTTTTAGTTTATTGCCGCTGGCACTTGCGGTGCCACTTCCAGTTTATTGGATTGTATTCGTGGCTTTTATTTCCGGCATTGCGGTGGAAATTTTCGGGGTGATTTGGGTAACAACCTTGCAAAGAAAGATCCCTGGCCATCTGTTATCAAGGGTGACGGCATACGACTACATCGGATCGATCTCGCTCGCGCCAATGGGTATTGTTGCGGCAGGATTGTTATATGAAACGTTGGGGTCGACACAGGTTTTGGTAATGGCAGCGCTCATCATTTTGATACCAACGGTGTTAACACTTTTCGTTAAGGAAATCTGGTACATGAAGGCCGATAGCTAACAGGTAGACCAATACAGGCCTTGATTGGGCTGCGTCTACTATCTATAGATGGCGTTTCGATGCCACAGTATGCATAGAGACCAAGCAAGTGAATAAAGAATAACCGATAGGCCACTAAAGTTACGATACTGCATTGCAACAGACATCTCTTTTCGTTTTCGATAATATGTCTGTCTTCACCAATTTGCCCTACACCAACCCAATGAACTGCCAGTTATTAGGAGTACGCCCATGTTAGGCCTTGGTCGACAAGAACTGATGTCCGCCCTTTGTCACATATTTGACCAAGACAAGGTGCGTGATGACCAGACAACCTTGCAAAGTCATGGTTGTGACACCACCAAAGCCTATACAGCTGCCCCACAAGCGGTGGTATTCCCCACCACAACTGAACAGGTACAGGCATTGGTACTATTAGCCAACGCGCATCAATTATCGCTGGTACCTTCAGGCGGACGCACTGGCCTAAGCGGCGGCGCTGTAGCTTCAAATAACGAAATTGTGGTGTCGTTTGACTACATGAATGCCATTGGTGATGTGAATACCATCGACCAAACGGTTACGGTGCAACCTGGTGCCATTACCCAACTGGTGCAACAAGCAGCCGAGCATGCTGGCCTGTATTACCCCGTCGATTTTGCATCCTCTGGCTCAAGCCACATTGGCGGCAACATAGCGACCAATGCCGGTGGCATTAAGGTGATTCGCTATGGCATGACGCGCGACTGGGTCTTAGGTCTCAAGGTGGTAACGGGCACGGGAGCGATACTGAATCTGAATAAAGGCCTTATTAAGAACAACACAGGCTATGACTTTAGGCATCTATTTATCGGCTCAGAAGGCACACTGGGGTTCATTGTTGAGGCCACTTTAGGCCTGACACAACCGCCCAATAACCTCACTGCTGTGGTGCTGGGCATTTCGTCAATGGACGGCATTATGAACGTCCTACAGACCTTCCAAAACTCCATCACACTCACCGCTTTTGAGTTCTTTTCTGAGTCTGGTCTGTCGTTGGTGACACAACATGGCTTAAACCGGCCTTTTGAAGCGAAAGCGCCATTTTATGTTTTGCTAGAATACGAACAAACGGCGGATGCCGATGCGTTGGTCATGGCGGCTTTTGAGCAATGCATGGAAAACGCGTGGGTTGTCGATGGTGTTATTAGTCAAAATGAAACCCAACTGCAAACGTTGTGGGCACTGCGAGAAAATCTATCAGAAACCTGTGCGGCCTATACACCCTATAAAAACGACATTTCGGTAAAGGTGTCTGATGTTCCGACCTTCCTTGCAGAAATTGATGCCGTTATTGCGGTCGGCTACCCGGATTTTGCGATTGTGTGGTGGGGTCATATTGGCGACGGCAACCTACATCTGAATATCCTCAAGCCTGAACACTTAACCAAGACCGACTTTTTTGATGCCTGTAAGCGCGTCAATAAGGACGTTTTTGACATTGTGGAACGTTTTGGGGGGTCAGTATCAGCCGAACATGGTGTTGGATTGCTCAAGAAAGAATACCTGCACCACACCCGCTCAGCGGCCGACATTGCATTGATGCATGGGGTTAAAGCGGTGTTTGACCCTCAAGGCATCATGAATCCAGGTAAAATGTTGCCCTAAATCTCATCTGAGCTGCAGTCACTGGTTGCGTCGGGCACTCAGGTTGGGTACTTTTTTAGGATAGGACTAATGCTTAGCCCAACCCATACCAAAGTGAGGGGAAATAATGGCCAATTTCATATTGTCGATTGATCAAGGCACGACCAGTTCTCGCGCCATTATATTTAGCGACCGTGGGGCCATCGTCAGTGTGGCGCAAGAAGAGTTCCCTCAACATTTTCCAAAAGACGGCTGGGTAGAACACGACCCCAATGATATCTGGAATACTGTGCTATCGACCTGCAAAAAAGCCATTGCAACCGCAGAGATACAGCCCGATCACATTGCTGCAATCGGTATTACCAACCAACGTGAAACGACTCTGATATGGGATCGAGCAACGGGCCAACCGATCTACAATGCCATCGTGTGGCAGGACCGCCGAACCAGCGCCTATTGTGACGAGCTCAAAACTGCCGGTCACGAAGCCGATATCACCGCCAAAACAGGCTTGTTGATAGACCCCTATTTTTCCGCCACCAAAATTCAATGGATACTCGACCATGTTGCCGGTGCTCGCGAACGTGCTGAAAATGGCGAATTGGCTTTTGGTACCGTTGACAGCTTTATCCTATGGAAACTCACCCAAGGCGCCTCACATAAAACCGATGCGACCAATGCATCCCGTACCCTGGTATTCAATATCCATGACCAAACATGGGATGAATCTCTGTTAAATTTATTTAGAATACCCATTAAGTTAATGCCACAAGTACTTGATTCTTCTGATGATTTCGGAATATGCGATCCTGCTTTTCTGGGTGCAGCAATTCCTGTCTATGGCATTGCGGGTGACCAGCAAGCGGCACTATTTGGGCAAACCTGTTTCAAAGAAGGCATGGCTAAAAGCACCTATGGTACCGGATGCTTTCTGATGTTGAACACGGGAACCAAGGCGTTAGCCTCACACAATCGTTTGCTGACTACCGTGGCCTATCGCCTGAATGGCGAAACCACTTATGCGTTAGAAGGCAGTATTTTTGCAGCAGGTACGACCATTCAATGGCTGAGAGATGGGCTAAAATTGATCGACAATGCCAGCGAAACTGAAGCACTGGCCGAGGACACGCCACTCCATTCCGGCGTGTATATGGTGCCAGCATTCACTGGATTGGGCGCCCCCTATTGGGACCCGAATGCCCGCGGTGCCATTTTCGGGCTGACCCGCGATACCGGCATTAAAGAGATTGTAACGGCGGGCCTTCAGGCCGTGTGTTATCAAACCAAAGACCTGCAAAAGGCCATGGAAAACGATGGCGTTCGTCCATCAGCGATTCGGGTGGATGGTGGGATGGTTGCCAACAATTGGCTGCTTCAGTTCCTGGCTGACATTTTAAACGCCACCGTTGATCGACCCAAAATCATTGAAACCACTGCATTGGGCGTCGCCTATCTGGCTGGATTAAAAGCAGGAATCTTTGCCGACCTAGAAGCGCTAGAGCAGCTCTGGGAGCGCGATAGCACCTAT
>CAJXZL010000034.1 GCA_913063165.1 uncultured Saccharospirillaceae bacterium
TTGCCATTACCTTTCGGGAATAAGTCATAGTGATAAGCGCAGAATAAAAAGGGATCTCTGGTTTGCCAGATAAAATCGAGCGGTGCGACGCGTTTTATTGCCTTATCCATAATGGACTCCAATGATTGTTCCCAAGTTCACTAGGTTATACGATTTATCGTCGGCTGAGTATGCAGCCCCTTTGTATGGTTTACGTAAAACCCCCTCTGGGTTCAGAAAAACGCCCTGAATACCCATGGCCGATTCGATGCTGATGGGTCACAGTGCAGACCCGTATGAAGGCACAATATGAATGCCCACCTTGTGCATATCGACTGGCATTACGACTGGCATCACAGCCGTCATCACAGATGTCATCACTGCGCTAGATCGCCCTATCAATCACGGATGACGCACGATGCGTTATCGGCAGGCACATCTTATTGTCCTTATGACCTAATCATGTCATTAAGACCTATTTTATTGGTGTCAAAATGACAACACTTGCTGCAAACCGCCATAAAATAGCGGTAATGTGTTGGCATGGTTATTGAGTGTAATTAAGCGTATCCGAATTTTTGAGATTACTAACTACTCGAATTACACACAAGGTGACATAAATATGAACAGAACAGTGATATTGGCAGTTGTCGGCACACTCACCCTGGGCATCTCTGCAGCACAGGCTGATATCCCCTCCAATGCCGCACAATATAAGCATGTGGTTCAAGAAATGGTACCGCCACCGTTTTTACCTAAGCACGAACAAGTGGTCACTGGAGACCCTGTGGTGGTAGAGGTCAACCTAGACATCATCGAAAAAGAATCCATCATCGACAACATCGGCACGGTCGCGCAAACCATGACGTTTAATGGCACAGTGCCTGGCCCAATGATCGTTGTGCACGAAGGCGACTATGTCCAACTCAAGGTCACCAGTGTTAAGAGTAACAAGCTGGTACACAATATCGACTTACATGCAGTCACTGGCGCCCTAGGCGGCGGTGAATTTACCATGGTAGCGCCAGGACAAGAGGCGATTATTCGCTTTAAGGCCACGAAGGCTGGCGTATTTGTCTATCACTGCGCTCCTGGTGGCGTCATGATTCCCTACCACGTGGTGTCCGGCATGAACGGTGCCATTATGGTCCTACCGAGAGATGGCTTAAAAGACAACAAAGGCAAATCACTGACTTATGATCGCGCCTATTACATCGGCGAGCAGGACTTTTATATTCCTAAAACTGAAGACGGCCATTACAAGCAATATGCTTCACCGTCGTTTGCGATGGTCGACACCATGAAAGTGATGGCGACTAATAACCCGAGCCATGTGGTATTCAATGGTGCTGAAGGTGCCCTAACGGGTGCCAATGCAATGACGGCCAGCGTCGGTGACAAGGTGTTGTTTATTCATTCTCAAGCCAATCGCGATACACGTCCGCATTTGATCGGTGGTCACGGCGACTACGTTTGGGCGGGCGGCAGCTTTAATGATGCACCGCAGACCAATCTAGAAACCTGGTCAATTGCTGGCGGTGCGGCGGGTGCTATGATGTATGAATTCAAACAGCCTGGCCTCTATGCCTATGTTAACCACAACCTCATCGATGCAGCAATGAAGGGTGCCGCGGCTCACGTTCAGGTACGTGGCGAGTGGAATAACGACCTCCTCGAGCAAATCGAGAAGCCCACTCCATACTAATCGACCGCACTTAAAAAGCCGACAACCTCAAGGGCGTCGGCTTTTTTTATAGGGCGCGATAAATCAATCAGGCTTTACTTAATGCCCAAGCGTTTTAATAGTCGATAGAAATTACTGCTGTTAAGTCCCAGGCCTCGCGCGGTCGCCGCCAAATTCTGGTGGTTATCGATAATCCGTTGCTCGACAAAGGCTTTCTGATACTGATCCAACGCGTCTTTCATGGTCTGGTCAGATCCGCTTACGTCTTTGTCCGTCAGGGTAACCGGCTGATGGCGGTGTCTTTCAACTAGGATGCTATCTAATCGAAAATCCAAATGACTGGCGGTAATGGTTACCCAGGGCGCCTCTCTGCCCTGCTCTGAGATAGCCCTCATACCAGCGCGACTCAGCAAATGCTCTAGCTCACGTACATTCCCGGGCCAATTGTAATAAGCCAATGCCCGATTAGCATCCGAAGACAAACGGAAAGCCCCTACACCCAATTTTCGCTGATTGCGCTCCAGAAAAAATCCAGACAGCAGCAGCACATCAGCGTCACGGTCTTTTAGATTCGGCACAGTGACAGGATAAACAGCGATCCGGTGGTAAAGGTCAGCCCGGAAGCGTCCCTTTCCAATCTCTGCTTTCAAATCTCGATTGGTTGCGGCAATGATACGGACATCGACATTGATATTGTGGTCACTGCCTACCCGCTGTACCTCACCACTTTGCAGGGTGCGCAATATTTTCGCCTGCAATGCCAACGGTAACTCACCAATTTCATCCAAAAACAAGGTGCCGCCGTCTGCCAATTCAAAACGTCCAGCGCGATCTGAGTGCGCTCCGGTAAAAGCACCGCGCACATGGCCAAACAGTTCACTTTCAGCCAAAGACTCGGGCAATGCGGCGCAGTTTACATGGATCATGGGTGTTTTTGATCTGTCTGAATGTCGGTGAATTCTTTTGGCAACGAGCTCCTTGCCAACACCGGTTTCCCCCATAATCAATACTGTCAGACTAGAAGCAGCGACCATATCGATGTCTTGTAATAAAGACAGGATAGCGGCACTTTCGCCGATAATTTCATCTCGGTTATCAGATTGTTGTACCGCCGCAACGAGTTCTCGGGCATGAGCCGCACGTGCTGTGAGGGTCGCCAAACGACCAGCGGCTTGCACGGTTGCTTCGGTTAATCTGACAAAGGTGGCCAACAATTCAAGGTCCATCGCGTCAAAACGATTCGCATCCAGTGCATCAAAGGTCAATACACCCCAGGTTGCACCATCAACCTGAATCGCTACACCCATACAATCGTGAATGTTGAGCAAATTGTCAGCGGTATTGACCAAGCCATCGTAGGGATCGGGTAACGAAGAATCTGCTTCAAACCGCACGGACACAGGGCTTTTCACAATACGCAATAAACGTGGATGTTCTTCTACAACAAATCGACGACCAAAAACATCTTGGCTCAGACCAACAGCAGCGAGCGGCCTTAAAATAGCACCTTCTAGTCGCAATAATGCTGCTGCATCACAGGGGAAAATTTCCATCAAACTTTCCAGCAAATTTTGATACCGCACCCTTTCCGGCACATCCATCGCCAGATCAGACACTATCTTGATGACACTGGTAGCAAACAATGATGTTGTCATATTAACCATTCAATTTTTTTCCAGTATAAGCCTTGGCTAGCGCAACTGATAGCCCAGAAAATCGTCGGTTGGGCAGATGCGGGATGCAAAATGTTGCACGCAAAAAAAAACGCGACCGAGGCCGCGTTATATCTCAGATCCCGTATTACTGACTTGGGAATGAAAAATCTGTTCTATCCACAATGCCATTGGTCAACCAACGCTGTGTCACCGTTTTACGGCGGGTATAGAAACGGACTGAATCTGGACCATAGGCTGACAGGTCACCAAACAATGAACGCTTCCATCCACCAAAGCTATGATAAGCAACAGGCACTGGTAATGGCACGTTAATACCCACCATACCTACTTTGATGTTATCGCTAAAATAACGGGCTGCTTCACCATCACGGGTAAACAGGCAGGTACCATTGCCGTATTCGTGGTCATCAATCAGTTCCATGGCTTCATGCAGGTTTTTCACACGCACCACGCATAACACAGGGCCGAAAATCTCTTGCTGATAGATGTCCATTTCGGTGGTGACATTGTCAAACAAGCAGCCACCAAGGAAAAAGCCATTTTCTGTTCCGGCAACGCCACCAGCGTTTACTTCAAGATTACGGCCATCGACCACCAAAGACGCACCCTGAGTAACACCGGATCCGACTAATGACAGGATACGATCCAATGAAGCACGCGTCACCACAGGCCCCATCTCTTGCCCATCGACTGTACCTGGACCCACTTTCATGGTCTTGAGGCGCTCAGCCAACGCGGCAACGGTTTGATCAGCAACCTGATCACCAACACAGACTGCAACTGAAATAGCCATGCAACGTTCGCCACAAGAGCCGTAGGCGGCACCCATAAGCGCGTTAGCGACCTGTTCGATGTCAGCATCTGGCATAACCACTGCGTGGTTCTTAGCACCACCTAGTGCCTGCACACGCTTGCCATTCGCTGACGCGCGTTGGTAAATGCTTTCTGCGATCGGTGTGGAACCTACGAAGCTCACTGCTTGAACACGCTTGTCTTCTAGCAATGTGTCCACCGATTCTTTGTCACCGTTAACCACGTTAAATACGCCGTCTGGTAACCCAGCTTCTTTGAATATTTGTGCGATCAGCATAGGGGCACTGGGGTCACGCTCAGATGGCTTCAGTACAAAGGTATTACCGCAGGCAATTGCCATCGGGAACATCCACATGGGTACCATTGCAGGGAAGTTAAATGGGGTTATGCCAGCAACCACGCCTAACGGATGGAATTCAGACCAACTGTCAATTGCTGGTCCAACGTTTTTGCTATATTCACCCTTGAGGACTTCAGTGATGCCGCAAGCATAGTCGACCACTTCAATACCACGTAACAATTCACCCATGGCATCTGGCAATACCTTGCCATGCTCATCGGTAATCAACGCACAGATGTCATTGGCACGTTCTTCAAGCAGCTGCTTAAACTTGAACATAATTTGTTGGCGCTTGCCTGGAGGCGTATTACGCCATGCCGGAAAAGCAGCTTCTGCCGCACTTATGCCTGCGCGGGTTTCGTCTGCACTGGCCAAGGCCACATCGTGCACTGCCGCGCCTGTTGCTGGGTTATATACCGGTTGGGTTCGGCCAGTACCTGCAACCAAAACACCGTTAATAAAATGCCCAATATGACTCATTATAAACTCCAACTATCAACTGAATTCAGTGCATCTCTCAGCACATTAAATAGGTTATCGATTTCTGCCTTGCTGGCATTAAACGGCGGCGCAAGCTGAATGGTATTGCCACCACAACGTACGTAGACATTGTTTTCCCAGCATTTTCGGAAGATTTTAAATGGGCGCAAAGCCGGCTGACCATCCTGTGCTTTAATCTGCAAAGCACCTGCCAGTCCAAAGTTCCGTACATCTTCAACCAGCGGGTGGTCGTCAAACTGATGGATACAGGCTTCAAAATAAGGCGACATGCCGTTTACCTGATCGACAACATTGTCAGTCACGAACAAATCAAGCGATGCAACACCGGCAGCACAGGCCACTGGGTGTGCCGAATACGTATAGCCGTGAGAAAACTCGACCATATAATCTGGTCCGCCCGCCGCCATAAAGGTGTCATAGATTTCAGTCTTGGCGACAACAGCACCCATTGGCACGGTGCCATTGGTCAGCCCTTTTGCGATGGTCATCAAGTCAGGTGTCACCCCAAAGGCTTGTGCACCAAATGCAGCACCTACACGTCCGAAACCACAGATCACTTCGTCAAAAATTAACAGAATGTCGTGCTTCGTACAGATTTCACGCAGTTTATTCAGGTAGCCAACCGGTGGCGGCAAAACGCCGGTTGAACCAGCCATCGGCTCAACGATCACGGCAGCAATGTTTGAGGCATCATGCAAGGCAATCAATTCTTCCAATTCATTGGCGCGCTCTGCACCCATGGTTGGCTGACCCTTTGAAAACGCCGCCTCTGGCATCCAGGTATGGGGTAAATGATCGGCTTCAACACCTGTTCCAAACAGCTTCCGATTACCACCGATTCCGCCTACGCTCATACCACCAAAGTTCACACCATGGTAGCCACGAGCACGACCAATCAGTCGGGTCTTGCTTGGCTGGCCTTTCTGACGCCAGTATGCCCGCGCCATTTTCAATGCAGTTTCTACAGATTCAGAACCCGAATTGGTAAAGAATGCCCGATCTAAGCCGTCTGGCGTTAAAGACACCAACTTATTGGCCAAATCAAATGCCAAAGAATGGCCCACTTGGAAGGCAGGCGCATAATCTAGCTTACCCATTTGAGCCGATACTGCGGCGGTAATTTCAGGACGACAATGACCCAGACCAACACACCACAAACCCGACAAACCGTCAAAAATACGGTTATTATTTTCACCCACGTAATAGTTGCCTTCTGATCCAGTTACCATGATCGGATGGTCTTTAAAATATCGATTGCCTGTGAATGGCATCCAGTAGGCGTCTAGGTCTTGTCTATTCATGTTCATTTTCCGTTTCTGGTCAAAAATATGATCGCACTATGCGCCAAGTTATTAGTTTGTTAAATTCACATCTATTAACATTTAGTTTAAATAATACTAAACTAAAGCCTGTGCGAAAATCACCCTTTTTAATTGAGTAAGTCGATGGCCAAAGTCACTGGATTAACTACAAAGAAACGCTCACTCAGCACTGTTACTGACTACGACATTCGCTTGCTGCGTGTTTTTAGAGCGGTGGTTGAATCCGGCGGATTTTCAAATGCAGAGGTGGCCCTGAATGTGAGTCGTTCTGCCATCAGCATCAGCATGTCCGATTTAGAGAAACGCCTCGACTTGCGGTTGTGCCAACGCGGTCGCGCTGGATTTGCGCTTACTGACGACGGTAAATCAGTTTATGAAGCCACCCTGCAATTGATGAGTGCCCTGGAAACATTCAAGACCCAAGCCAATACCCTACACCACCAATTACGGGGAGAATTGAGCATTGGAATCAGCGACAACCTAGTCACCTTGAATCACATGACGGTCACAACGGCATTAAAGAAACTAAAACAGCAGGCAGACGTGGCCGTGCAAATCCGCATGTCACCACCCGAAGAAATTGAAAAAGCCGTCAATAACGGTAGTTTGCATGTCGGACTCGTACCCAAGATTAGGGAGTTAAAAGGGATACAATCAATTGAACTGTACAGTGAGACTTCGTATCTGTATTGCACACAAGAACACCCACTGTTCCATGAGTCAGGACTGACCGAGGACATGGTATTGCAATACGACGCCGTGGCGTCAGCCTCTGCGAAACCGCTGGATTCACTTTTGCATTATCGAGAATTGCACACCACTGCGACATCTAACGACCGCGAGGGTGTGGCATTTTTGATTTTAACGGGGGAATACATCGGGTTTTTGCCCGACCACTTTGCACAGCAATGGGTCGATCGCGGGCAAATGCGACAACTTTTACCCGAGGTGTTTCAATATCACACACCTTACCACGTCATTACCAAAGAGGCCGCGGTCTCTAATCCACTCAGAGACCACTTCATCGTGCTACTTAAAGACATCTGATTACCACATAAGGTCGTCAGGAATCTGGTAGTCCTTGTACGGGTCTTCTTCTGCATCCACGTCCAAGGCATCATTTGCCGTTGCGATATACGACACGGCGAGTGGATACCGTTCCATCGCTTTGTCAGCAATGATCCGTGGCACCAACAGGGTTTTCTCTCCATCGGTACACACAGCGATAATGCCTCTTGCTAGCTGCTCTTGTTGTAACTCTGTCACATAAAGCGACTTGATTTTTTGGGTATGGGCGTCTGTATAGTGGTATTTTACATCGCCCTCTTGGCCAGTAATGCGGTGCTGTGTAAGCAGCTGGGCAACCTGGATTTTATATTCGCGCTCTCGCTGCTGTTCAATACGTTGCAAGTTCAATTGGCGGTCACGCTCAACCTGACTGGCTTTGTCGGCTGCCAATCGCGCTGCGGTTGATTCATCTGACGCTATATTGCCTTTACGCTCTAGCTTCGCGTTCTTTTGCTTGGTCTTTTGTGCCTTATGAACCGACTTTTTGTTGACCAGTCCTGCTTTTAATAATTGATCTGCGAATGACCCTGCCATGATCTGTCCCTTAATCTGAAACTACCTGATGAAATTACCCGATGACATTACCTGATGACATTACCTGTGCTGAGGCACCATTTTATCCTGTGATTCTGCGATGTACAGACAAAAAAAACGGGCATAAAGCCCATTTTTTTGTGATGACATGGCGGATAGGATCTAGTTGTTGCCAAGCACCTTGGCAATTTCACCACGAGACAACTGACCTTCTAGCTTGCCATCCTCTGAAACGACCGCCAGCGGGTGTGCATTGTCTAGGGTTTCTGGCAATACGTTTTCAAGTAAGTCCTGGGTAGACAACACTGGTACATCGTCAACCACCGAATCCTTTGTATCTGATTCTTCAGAACCTGCCTTAAGTGCCTGCTCTAAAGACTCCTGAGTGACGACACCCTGATAACCTTCATCGCTAACGTAATAGCCATAATCTGACTTCAATGTCTTCATTTGGGCCAATGCTTCACCAATCGTGTCTGCAGTAATGCGGTATTTAGGTGCTTTCATCACCGTCTCAACTGTTAAAGCGCGCGCCCTGTTAACATCTTTTACAAATGACTCAACATAGTCATCTGCGGGGTTTAACAGAATATCCTTTGGTTCGCCGACTTGAACCACCTTGCCGTCGCGCAGAATCGCAATCCTATCGCCCAACCGCAACGCTTCATCAAGATCGTGGGTAATAAACACGATGGTCTTTTGCAGCCGCTCTTGTAAATCGATCAACTGATCCTGCATTTCACTTCGAATCAGTGGATCCAAGGCAGAAAAGGCTTCGTCCATCAGCAAGATATCTGCGTCAGTACAGAGCGCACGAGCCAAGCCTACGCGCTGCTGCTGACCACCCGATAGCTGTGACGGGAACTGGTTTTCGTAGCCACTCAAACCAACGTCTTGCAACCACTTACCTGCCTTTTCAAGACGCTCCACCTTGCCGATATTTTGTACCTTGAGACCAAAAGCGACATTTTCTTGCACAGTCTTATGTGGCAGTAATCCAAACCGTTGAAATACCATGGAAATTTTGTGTCGGCGGAATTCTCGCAATTCACTCGAAGACAATCCCATAACATCAACACCGTCTATGGTAATAGACCCGGCAGTCGGGTCTATCAAACGGTTGAAATGTCGAATGAGTGTCGACTTACCCGATCCAGACAAGCCCATCACGACAAAAATTTCGCCACGATTGATCTCGAGATTAATATCCTCTAACCCCAGGGTATGGCTGGTTTCCACCAAGAGCTCGTCTTTGGTCTTGCCGGCTTTTACTTGAGCCAACGCTTCTTGAGGATTTTTGCCAAATACTTTGTATAAGCCAGAAATCTTAATTAATACATCACTCATGGTGATCGCCTCCTAGATGTCTTTGCGCTCGTTTTGCGTAAGCCTGAGACACGCGATCAAAAATAATAGCCAAGGCAACAATAGCCAGACCGTTAAATAAACCGAGGGTGAAATATTGGTTGGTAATGGCTTTTAAAACTGGTTGACCCAAGCCTTTCACGCCAATCATGGACGCAATCACTACCATGGCCAGCGCCATCATAATGGTTTGGTTGATACCCGCCATAATGGTTGGCATTGCCAACGGCATTTGAACGCCCCACAGGGTCTGCCATCGGTTAGCACCATAGGCTGCAGAGGCTTCGAGCACCTCTTTGTCAACCAAACGGATGCCCAAGTTTGTTAAGCGAATAACGGGAGGAATCGCATAGATTACCACGGCGATCACTCCTGGGATTTTACCAATACCCAACAGCATCACGACAGGAATCAGGTATACAAAGGCAGGCATCGTCTGCATCACATCCAAGATTGGCGTCACAATACCCTGAATGCGTTTGGAACCAGACATCAGAATACCAATGGGTATGCCCAACACGATGGACAGCAGCGTACAAACAGTAATAATGCTGAGCGTTCGCATTGTGTCATCCCACATACCAAAATATCCGATCAATCCGAGGGATATGGCGACACCAACAGTCAATTTCCAAGCGCGACTCGCTCGGTACACAATGGTGAGTATGACAGCGATAATAATAAGCCAAGGCGTGTTCAGGAGCAGCTGCTCGAACCACACCAAAAAGCGCAATAGGGGATCAAATACGGATTCGATAGCATCGCCATAGCTACGTGAAAAGTCACGGTAGGCGGCATCGAGTGTTTTTCGAATCGCGAGCAGGTCGCTACGATCCATCTCAGGGAATTCAGTCAACCAAGACAGTGACATGAAAGACTCCAGTTAATTTAATAAGACTGTCGATTAAAACAGATAGGCTTCAATTTTCTATAGGTGACTGGCACAAATAATCGAGGTATCCCCTCACCAGAACATACATAAGATAGTCTATTTTTTTAGATTGCAGTTAGGGAAATTAGCGCCAGCAATTAATATTTTTTTCGTTATTCATGACAATGGTAATAATAAAACAATCTGCCAAGACCCAAGGCTGACGCCCTGGATCCTGGCAAAATAATGTGACAATTACTTAGGCAATGCAGCTTTAACTTTCGCGACAACATCTGCTGATACCCAAGGGGTCCAGATGTTTTCGTAATTGGCTAAGAAGTACTCCATTGCATATTCACCGTCGGCCTGGTTGTCATCCATCCATGCCAATAGCACGTTCATGTCGTTGTTCTTAAATGAACGGGTTGCGATGTACTGATACGCTTCAGGCGCACGGGATGCAAACGCCTCAGTTGTAATCGTATGTACAGGCGAAGGCGGATACATGGTCGGCTTAGGATTCTCACAACCTTCTTGGGTTGTACAGCTCTTAAACTCATCCATATCAACACCAGTACCGAAGTCCACTTTCACCATTTTATACTTACCTAAAACAGAAGTGGGTGCCCAGTAGTAACCGAACCATGCTTCACCGCGCTCATAAGCACGTGCGATAGCACCAGCAAGACCAGCACCTGAACCTGGATCAATCAGTTCAAAACCGTCGTCTCCAAGATTCATTGCACGGAACAGGTTGGCAGAAGAAATCTGACAGTTCCAACCGGCAGGACAACCATATAATGCTGACGCTTTAGGGTTTTCTGGATGGGTAAACAATTTCGCGTTCTTCTTGATGCCTGCAATGGTCGCTAGGCTGGCATCTTTAGCTACCATGTAATCAGGTACCCAGAAACCTTCTTCACCACCATCTGACAGTGACTTACCTGCATAACGCAATCGACCTTCAGCTACACCAGCGTCAAGCGCCGCCTTCATGGAATTACTCCACAGCTCAGGAGCGATATCAGGCTCACCTTTTTCAATCATCGATGTGCCTGTTGGCATCGTATCACCAGGCACCAATTCAGCATCACATCCAAATCCGTGAGTAAGAATGAATTGGTCTACGTTTGCGATCACTGTAGCAGAGCTCCAGTTCATATCTGCAATGGTTACTTTACCGCACTCAGCCTGGGCTTGGCCCGACAGTGCTAAAGAAGCAGACGCAATTACGATAGCGCCCAATGTTAATTTTTTACTCATGAAAATATTCCTCAATTAACCAGTAATTGACAATCTCTACGGGGTCTGAAAAAAGATTGCGCGACATACGAAATAAGGAGGTACGTTTCCGTCTTTACTCCTTAAAATGTAGGGTAACTATACCAGAAATTCGATTTTACGTCCAACGGCTACAGGCTGAACCCTAAGGAATACGGCAGTTTCACGCCATTGCGATCTCTCACACCCTATGCAGCATCATAGCTGTGGGCGATATGAAAGAAATGGAAAATTGTTTGGGAATTGCCGAATTTTTGCCCCATTTCAGAGCTGAAATCAGGGGCGAAAACCTTGGAAAATCGGCTGACTAAAATGATATTAATTATCGTTTTGTGACTGCTCTTGTTCGGACTGATCCACGCGCTTTTGCCACACAGATCCTCCACTCTTTTTCTCCAATAACGCCAACATTTTAGCGTGTGCCTGCAAGTCGTCATCCGATAATTTTACCAAGGGCAAATCGAAAGCGGCCAATTTGTCGTCCTTGTGTGCATGGTGACTGCTGTTATCGGCGTTGCCTTCTTTGTCGTCTGTGCCCCACAAAGCGGTTTGACCACCGGTCATTGCCAAATACACTTCGGCTAAAATTTCAGCATCGAGCAAGGCGCCGTGCTTTTCTCGCATGCTATTGTCTACAAAATACCGCTTACACAGTGCATCCAGCGAATTCTTTTGTCCGGGGTGCTTTTCACGGGCCATAACCAAGGTGTCGAGGATCGAGCAAAAATCGGCAACCAACCCTGGATTGCCCATCTTTAGGCGTCTGTTCTCAGAATTGATGAAGCCTACATCAAACGGTGCATTATGAATAACCAGCTCTGCACCCTTAATAAAT
This sequence comes from uncultured Saccharospirillaceae bacterium, assembly GCA_913063165.1. GTDB lineage: Bacteria > Pseudomonadota > Gammaproteobacteria > Pseudomonadales > Natronospirillaceae > CAJXZL01. The sequence continues at coordinate 12,270 of CAJXZL010000034.1, forward strand.
TCGTAAAATGGCTGTGCTACTTCTTGATATTTGGGTTTATCAGCCAGAAAGGCATCGGTCAGTCCGTGAATGTTGATCACTTCTTGATCCATTTTCATTTCTGGATTGACATAGACATGGAAGGTGTTGCCTGTGAGCTTTCGGTCAATAACCTCAACACAACCAATTTCGACAATGCGATGATCACGCGGGTTAATGCCCGTGGTTTCAGTATCTAGAATAATCTGTCGTGCCATGGTTTATTTACCCTGCAATATTAAGTCAACGCCTTCATTGGCAAGTGCATCTGCGCGTTCGTTGCCAGCATGTCCAGCATGGCCTTTTACCCAATGCCAACTCACCGCATGTTTCTGGGTTGCTGCATCCAACTGTTGCCAAAGATCGACATTCTTCACTGGCTTCTTTTGCGAATTTTTCCAGCCCTTTAGTTTCCAACCCTTAATCCATTCGGTAATGCCTTTTTGCACATAACTTGAATCGGTATAGAGTTCGACTTCACAATGCCGATTGAGCGCATTCAGGCCCTCAATTGCAGCCTGTAACTCCATGCGGTTATTGGTGGTGTCCAATGCGCCACCACAATAGGTCTTTTCATGGTCGCCATAGGCTAATAATACGCCCCAGCCGCCTGGCCCAGGATTGCCCTTGCAGGCGCCATCTGTATACATCTTAACTTTCATTTCTAATATTGGCTCTTTGAATGGGTGGACGGGCGCTAATTTTACGCCATTTAGAACCCGTTAATGTCATTCCTGGGGTTCGCTTTTGGGCGACCAAAACATAACAGCCACCCTGTTGGGGCAGCATCCAAGCTATCAGCGTATTGAACCAGCCTAGTTTGTCTGCCAATACTGGCGACGATACGGGTAGCCAATGGGCCAGCGTGTAATGGCTTTGCACCTCGAGCCCCAACACATTGAGCCAGTCTTGTACCCGATTAACAGAAAGAAATCGACCATTCCAAGGCTGAGTGCGTTTGGCGTTCCATTGTAGCAACCGGCGAATACCCCAGAAACTGAACGGACTAAAGCCGACCACAATGACATAGCCGCCCGATACGAGCACCTGTTCTGATTCTCTGAGCGCCTGATAGGGGTCTTCACAGTAATCTAGGGTGTGGTGTAACAATACGTGGTCAATCGCCTCTGGACGTAACGGCAGGTGCTCTGGTACGCCACGAATGACAGGACATGCAGCCCGGTTATCGACCCGCGACATCAAGGACATGCAACCGACCGGCGGCTTTTGAATGAGCGGATCCTGCAATCCAGAATCAAGTTGAATGAGGTGCTGGCCAAATTTTGCCTTCATGATATCGGTAACGCAGCGGGTTTGTTCCGCGACCAACCGCTTTCCCAAATAAGACTGAAACCACTGATGCAGGCGCGTTTCACGATCAGAATGCCCATCAGCTTCTGGCGGTTTTGATGCCTCTGGGTTGTCAGATACAAACTTAGGCACAGCTATTAACCCCTACTATATGAACGTTAGCTAACAAAACTAGGATTCGATCTCACAATGCCTGTCGATATTCGGGTATAACAGGTATTATGCGCCGCAACACTTTGCGCGCTCTGGTGATAATACCCAAGAGTGCAGCGGCTTACTATTATTAGCGTGATGTCTGTTACATCTGGCTGATAATTTAAAATTCAACTTCTTTTCGGTTAAACGATGATACGCAACTCAAAAATTATTTTGTTAAGTGCAATTTTCTTGTCAGGCTGCCAAAGCTTTTTACCCGTGGCTCTCCAAACTAATCCTGTTGTTGCAACCACCGCTACCGAACACATGACAACCAACGTTGATGCCGTGGTGCCAGATACCCTTGCGGTTGAAGTCACCGATATTGTCGAATTTATAGACAATGCTGCGCAGACCATCACTCCGCTGTCGGAAGCAGAAACCCTAATCATCATTGCCGACGTTGATAAGTCTACGCCTGCCCTGCCTATGCCATTTGATGATGACGCCTCAGTGCTTGCGTTTATCGAGACTGTATCGGTCTATGCATTACCTGACAAAGCTGATGCCATCACGGTGAAGCTAGACGGATCTGATTATGCCTATCGACATATTCCTACCCTGTTTCCGAATGACCTTTGGCTGTCGCTCCGTAAAAACTTCCAACTCGATCTCAACATAGACCAACCGAGACTGGCGAGCCAATATGCATACTATTCAAAACACCAAGGCTATATCAATCGTGTTTCAGACCGCGCGAGTCGATATATCTATTATGTAAAAGAACAAATTGAAGCCCGCGGTATGCCGGCAGAAATTGCCCTGTTACCTGTGGTTGAAAGTGGCTTTGACCCCTTTGCCTATTCCCATGGACGCGCATCGGGCATGTGGCAGTTTATCCCAAGCACCGGTCGTATCTACGACTTGCGCCAAGATTGGTGGTACGACGGACGCCGCGACGTAGTGGCTTCTACCAATGCCGCATTGGATTTTTTAGAATCATTGGCTAAACGATTTGATGGCGACTGGTTACTGGCATTGGCTGCGTATAACTCGGGCGGCGGCACAGTAAACAAAGCCATGCGCGCCAACCGCAACAAAGGTTTGCCTACCGATTTCTGGTCGTTAGACTTGCCACCGGAAACCGAAGCCTACGTCCCTAAGTTGCTCGCCATTGCCAAAATTATTTGGGATCCCCGCGCAGCCAACCTCACACTTCCTAGCATTGCCGACCAACCTTACTTTGCTGCAGTAGACGTTGGCGGGCAAATTGATCTAGCCCAAGCCGCGCGCATCTCTAAGGTCGATCTAGATGAAATTTATTTATTGAATCCCGGCTTTAACCAATGGGCAACAAGCCCCGATGGACCTCATTCATTGCTTGTGCCTATTGCTGCGGCACCCGCATTTGCAGCAGCCATGGTCGATATCCCCAGTGATCAGCGTATTAGCTGGGCACGCTATGAAATACAGTCGGGTGATTCACTCAGCACCATTGCCTCCGCACACAATACAACGCTTCAGGTGATCCGCGATGTGAATAACTTGACTAGCGACATCATTGTGGCTGGCAAGACCCTCATGATCCCTTCTGCGTCAAGCGATGCCGAAGCCTACGCACTGAGCGCAAGTCAACGCTTGGCCACCAAACAGTCTAAAAATCCAGATTCTTCTGGGCTAAAACAACATACCCATGTGGTCAGCACGGGTGATAATTTCTGGGATATTTCTAGATCTTATGATGTTGATATGCGGGCATTAGCACGTTGGAATAACATGGCGCCTACTGACATCCTATTCCCAGGACAGGAATTGGTGGTGTGGATGCCACGCGACCAGTCAGCATCTACAGTGGCAGATGCACGCTCCATTATTCGTAAAGTGGGCTACACGGTGCGCTCTGGCGACTCACTGGCACGTATTGCCGACCGATTTAATGTCACGGTTAGTCAAATCCACGAGTGGAACACCATCAGTGGAAAATACATCCAGCCGGGCCAAGGCATAACCCTATACGTAGACGTCACACAGAACCAATAACACCCGTAAAATGGTTGGCAGGCGTCATAACATGGCGCCGCACTCATCCTTAGCATCCCTTAGTCACATAAACTGAAGCACCACCCTACCTCAAAGACCTTGATTCGTTAGAATTACATGGATAATGTGCAGTGAAAGCAGTTTGACATTGGCCTCTTGCCACTGGCTGCACGTTTTTCACTGTCTACACCAGAGGAATCAACATGCCTTACGTCAACATTAAAATCACCAAAGAAGGCGCAACGCCCGAACAGAAAGCAAAGCTGATAGCAGGGGCAACCCAGTTGTTGGTTGACGTTTTAGGGAAAAACCCCAAGACCACTGTGGTAGTTATTGATGAGGTTGATACGGATAACTGGGGCATTGGCGGTGAATCCGTGACCCTGCTAAGGCAGCGTGCCGAATAACGTTCTAAACAGATTCGTTAGGAAATAGACGTGAAATGTTCGGTGTTTATCACCACCGTAAATGACAGTGACAGGAGGCGGAACTGCATACAATGATGCCCGACATCAGCGTGACAAATGAACATGGGAATTATGCTGATGCAGGCAACGCCTGGTTCGCGATCTGAGCATAACAGGTGCGCTGTTGCGCACCTGAGTAAGCTTGCTTAACCCATCATGGATGGCAACCAGAGCACGATGCCTGGGAATGCGATCAATACTGCAATGGTTACCACATCGGCAGCAAAGAAAGGCGTTGCACCGCGAAATACGTCTTGGACCGACAGATCCTTTCTGACGCCCGCAACCACGAAGCAATTCAAGCCAATGGGTGGTGTGATCAAACACAGTTCAGCCATTTTAACGACGATAATGCCAAACCAAATGGCACAGGCGGTACCAGACATACCAAAAGCAGAATCTGCCGCGGCTACATCTAAACCGCCGTTGAGTGCCATGACTGCTGGATATACAACGGGTAAAGTTAGCAATAGCATCCCAATGGCATCCATAAACATGCCCAAGACTGCATACGCCAACAAAATGCATATCAGTGTAATCATCGGATTTTGTTCGAGACTGGATATCCAATCGGCAAAGGCATGTGGTAAGTCTGCAAACCCCAAAAAGCGCACATAAATTAATACGCCCCAAATGATTGTGAAAATCATCACGGTCAACTTGCCAGACTCGATCAGCGCGCCTATCAGGTCATTCATTCGCATACCACGGAAGATCGCCATGATAAGTACAATAAATGCGCCCAAGGCTCCCGCCTCGGTGGGGGTACCAACACCACCATAGATGCAGACAAAGATAATGGCGACAACGGCGAATATCGGTAAGGTACTGGGTACCGACTCAAAGCGCTGTTTCCAAGTGAAGCCTTTTACCGGTGGCCCCAGATTCTTGTTCCACATCGCCATGCCGATCACCAATGCAGCATAAATCAAAGCTGAGACAGCGCCGGGAACAAATCCTGCCATTAACAGGACACCTACATCCTGTTCAACAATAATGGCGTAAATGACCAAAATAGCAGAGGGGGGAATAAGCGAAGCCAAGGTACCACCTGCTGCAACCACACCAGCAGCAAAGCGCTTGTCGTACCCTTCTTTCAGCATTTCAGGGATAGCGATACGCGCGAATACCGCCGCAGTAGCAACAGAGGCACCTGACACAGCTGCAAATCCGGCAGTCGAAAAAACCGTTGCAACACCGAGACCGCCGGGCAACCAACCCACCCAGCGTTTGGCAGCTTCGAACAGCGCACGGGTGAATCCCGCATGGTAAGCCAAGAACCCAATTAAGATAAAGGTAGGTATCAGCGACAAACTCAGCGTGGTCGCCTTGGCATGTGGAATGGTACCTGCCATTTTAACGGCCACCATAAAGCCACGCTCAAAACCCATTTTGGCACTAAATATCCACACCAAACCCAAAAAGCCTGCGCCTGCTGTAGCAAAGGCTACACGAACGCCTAAAATCACCAACGCCAACATGATCATTGACACCACGATGCCGATTTTAAGGGGGTCATCCGTCATAAACAGATCAATCATTTTCCTTTCCTTCAACGGATTTTGCTTCGCGCAATGCCTGTGTTGCGGCATCTTCAATCAGAGGTACGCCCACCGGCTGTATGTCGTTGTTTTTGATAGCGCGGATATAACCCCATATTTGTAACAACAGGCGCAATGTGAGCACCGCAAAGGCAAAAGGCACCACCAATTTCGCGGGCCAAATTGGCAATCCGATGTCCATGGAGCTGTCACCATTGGTGAAGGCGCGGTAGAAGTGCAAGTAAGAGCCGTACGTCAAAACCAGTGTAATAAACAGCATAAACAGCGTGGTGACCAATTCGGTAATCCACAATGTTCTGCCCTTCATCACACTTAAGAATATGTCCATGCGAATGTGGCCGCCAATACGTTGGCTATAAGCCAAGCCACCAAATGCCATTACCGCCATGACCTGTTCAACCCAATCGATATAACCAGTGACTGGAAGGTTGAATATCCATCGACCTAATGCGTTAGCCACAGCCAGTATGACCAATGCAAAAATGGCGATACCCCCAATGAGGGTTAAAAAGCTTTCAATTTTGAAATATAAACGATCCAGACGACTCAGTAACGATCCGTCTTCTAGGATGATTGATGCACCTGACATAGGTCTTTCCCAAATAGATAAAGCACCTGCTATAGCCAGCCAGGTGCTTGATGACAGGCAATTACTTACCGAGTGTGGTCATAACCAAGTCGTACAGTTCTTGCGCAGGTAGTCCCTTCGCATTCATGTCAGTAATCCACTGATCACGAACAGGCGCTGCTGCGGCATCTTTGAAGTGTTTCATTTCCGCATCTGAGAAGGTGACTTGTTCGATACCGCGAGATTCCAATAGCGGCCACCAAGCCTTCATCGTTTCGTTGTTGTAGTAATCAACATAGTAAGTCAAGGCTTCATCAACAGAACCCAAAAGCGCGTCTCGATCACTGGCACTCAGGCTAGCCAATGCATCGGTATTGACAACCACTGGGCAGTTAATGTTGCCTGGGTTCAAGTTTGTGGTCCACCATTTGGCCGCTTCAACCGTGCCGTACGCCATGTGGGCATGCGGAGCGAACGATGCCGCTTCAATAACACCTGAATCCATTGACTGACGCACTTCTGTGGCACTCATGGAAGTCGGTACTGCTTTGGCGATACTCATTGCCTGACCGATACCACCCGTTGCGCGGACACGCATACCAGCAAAGTCTTCGAGTTTTTGAGGCGCTTTACCCGTGCCGAGAATGTTGTACTGTGGCATTGGCGATGGCATTAGCAATACGGCATTCCAACGCATCAGGTCTTTTTTGACTGCAGGATGGTTGTAGACCGCAAAGGAGACGGCAATCTCTTCTTCCAAGGTCTTTACGCCCAAGAATGGGAGTTCCAATACCGTGATTGAAGGGTTTTTGTCTGGGTGATAGCCGGCACACATCTGCGCCATTTCAAAGGCACCAAAAGAGATACCATCAAGGTTTTCTTTGTTGTTCGACAAACCGCCATAAGATAAATTCAGTGTGAATTCACCCTTGGTCTTGGCTGAAACCAACTCAGCCAACTTTTCTACGTGCTCAGTAAATGCGCGGCGTTTACCCCACAAAGACACGTTCCATTCAGTTGCCGCAAGGGTTTCTGTGGCGGCCATTGATAGGATGACAGTGGTTGCCACAGCAACCTTGTTAAAGTGTTTTAACATGAAATTCTCCAGCTTTTTGATCATTATTTTTATATTTAGGCGCGTAACGATAGCATTAAAAATCGCTAATACAACACCAAATAAAAAGTTAGCCAGAAAAGTCAATCTTTTGTGAATATATGAGAAACAATGCAAATATCACACAATTGTTCAGAGACAAAGGGTGTTAAAAGTGCCATGACGCGGCATTGGGGGTGCCTGTCGTTAGCCTCTAACGTTAAAAAAGCCCTCGAAACTTGTGACTATAGGTAACCCATCACTGGTCTAATTGACCATAACTTGTGCGCGTGTGACTGTCGCTCACATTCCTCAGTGGTTTGATGTCGAAAAACCTACCTTTTTTTGGTTTTTTTATTAGTATGACGATAGCTGCCAACAATTTTTAAACATCGAGAATTACCAAAAGGACGTGTCCTATGAACCAATCCATTGTGGTTGTTGATAATGAAAGCCTGTTATTTGAACATACGCTGCTGAAAACCATCACGTTTGAACAATACTTGGCCGAGTATCCTAAGAAGAATGAACCCAAAACCAACATTATCAATTTATGCGACACCGAACATTATTTGAGTCGGGGCTATTATTGCTCATTACTGGCTGAGGCGCGCCAGCACAAAGTGATGCCATCAATGGCGACGATCAACGACCTACGCGATTTGCTGCGCCCAGAAGCAAATGGCCTGAATGCTGCTTTACCTCAGGCACTCTTGGATAACGTTCCCATGGATGCCACGACCACCCTGATGGTCTACTTTGGTTGGACCGAGAATGCTGAATTGAAAAAACTGTCTCGGCATTTGTTTGACCGCTTTACCTCCCCGATATTACAAATCATGGTCACCCGTGATAGCGCTGGCGTGCACTATGATATTCAGCGATTTGCCTATGCTGCCTTAACCGACGAACAGAAAGCCCTGTTTATGGAACGTCTTGAGCAGTTTGTCGCCCATACCTGGCGGGACAAAACATCACAGCGCCGGCATCGTTGGGACATGGCGATATTGATTGATCCCAATGAAGCACAGCCACCGAGCGACAAAGAAGCCATAAAGCGCTTTATTAAAGCCGCTTCAAAAGTCGGTATCCATGCGGAAACCATCACTGCGAAACAGATGCACCACATCAGCCAGTATGATGCCTTGTTCATACGTGAGACGACGGCCATCGACCACCATACCTATCGCATCGCGCGTATGGCTGAACAAGAAGGCTTGGTAGTCATCGATGACTCAACGTCAATCTTGCGCTGCTGCAACAAGGCTTTTTTACATGACGCCTTTAGTTACAACAAAGTACCGTCATTAAAAACACGGGTGGTGATTGATAACAGCGAAGAAACCCTAGACGCTATAGAGCAAGAATATGATTATCCCGTGGTATTGAAATTGCCTGAAGGCGCTTTTTCAAAAGGCGTATTCAAGGCAAAAGACCGTGCAGGATTGCGCGAAAAGGTCGGCAACATGCTCAATGACACGGCGCTCGTGCTGGTGCAGGAATATATGTACACCGATTTTGACTGGCGTATTGGTGTGCTCAATGGCCGTGCCATTTTCGCCTGCCGCTACAAAATGGCGCAAAACCACTGGCAAATTTATAACCACGGCGCCAAGCGGAATTTTTCAGGCGGTTTTGAAACGCTACCCACATTTGAAGTACCAAAGGCGGTGCTTGATGCGGCTGTTAAAGCCTGTGACATGATCGGGAAAGGCTTATATGGTGTCGATATTAAGCAAAAGGACAAGCATGTCTATGTTATTGAGGTCAACGACAATCCGAGCATCGATTACAAGGTCGAGGACCTGTACCTAGGCAATGAGCTGTACATGCATATTATGACTGAGTTTGCTAACCGACTGGAATTGCGGGGCCGTTCTTAACGGCTTGTATGGCCAATGGGTAGGTAAAAAAAAGCACCCACTATTTCACAGTGGATGCTTTTTTATTCATGGGCGGGGGTTATTTCAAATGACCTAATAACTCGTCCATTTCTTCTTTGTTAATTTCGCCACGCGCAAATCGGTTTTTGACAATCTGTATTGCTTCATCCGCATGCGAGGCAGATTCAACCTTGCCTGAATGACGGTTGTTTGAAACAAAGGTCAATGCCAACCAAATCAGCAATCCAATCAATGCGATCCAAAACAAATACATAAACATAAAGCCTCCTTCGTAACCCATCATATGCCCTCCACCGTGAAACCTATTTCCAAATTCTGCCATCGCTGCGACTGGCAATCCGATAAGTACCAAACCTGTAAGCCACTTTTTCATGCTGTCACCACTGTTGTGTATAAAAAATCTATTCGGGTGCATCACGCCAATAGCTAGCCCAATGCACGCCGAATCTTCATTAGTTGTTGTCGTCGCTCATCATGGATTCATGATCAACATCACCTTCCATACCTTCCATCATTGCTTCATGGTCGATACCACCAGACTCTTGCTGTATAAACGCCGCATGCGCTGCGTCTCTGGGCATCTGACCTATAACCGCACTTTCTAATTCACAACTTTCTGGCTGGCCTTTACCTGCCATCATGCTGCTGTGATAGCCGTCCATTTGCCCAGTAATGACCGGATGGTTTTCGCCCATCTGACCCATCATGGCGCTGTGGTTGCCACCCATCTGACCCATCTGACCCATCTGACCCATCATGGCGCCGTGGTTGCCAGCATAATCTCCACCCATCTGACCCATCATGGCGCTGTGGTTGCCCGAGTAATCGCCGCCCATCTGACCCATCATGGCACTGTGGTTGCCCGAGTAATTGCCACCCATCTGACCCATCATGGCGCTGTGGTTGCCCGAGTAATT
>CAJXZL010000035.1 GCA_913063165.1 uncultured Saccharospirillaceae bacterium
AGTGCCGGCAGGCCGCTGGTGGCGAAAACCAGAGTACCTTGGTCATTATACAATTTAATGAGTAGGACATTGATGCTGGGCATCACAGACAACATGTGGGCATTCAAATTCGAGAAATCCATGACGCGCTGAACGTTGGGATCTACACCCCTACTAGACAGCTGGTCTAGCTCGGCTTGATGGTTCTCGTAGATATGATTGGATATGAGGTAACCGGCGGTAATGTTATTGTTTTGGGTAATGTCTTCTAGCTGCATCATCACGCTATATCGGAATGCAAAACCAATTGCTAAGGCGATAATGACCACAAAAATAACCGCACCTAATTGATACCAATGCAGAAAACTTCTGACAAATGTCTTTTCCTTCATGAACGCCATTGGTCATCCTTTTTGGGGGTAAATAGTTAAACAATATCAAACCAACACTTGATGAATATGTGTCCATACCATGTAGTATTTAATAAACGGTTTGGGGTTTTAGCGATAGCACTTAGGTCAATGAAAGGCGGAATAGCGCAAAATGCGATTGGCTAATGTAAGGGTTGCGACGATCTGGAAAAAACCAAGACAAAAAAAAGCCTCTCCTACATCGCAGGAAAGGCCTGTTTTCAAACGCCGTTTTTAGTGGGTCTTTGGCGTTTTCTTTTGATGGGTTTTGCCAATACCATAATCGCGCAACTTATTCGCGATTGCCGTATGAGACACCCCTAGTTTCTTACCCAGTTGCCGAGAACTTGGATAAGCAGGGTATAGCCGACGTAACAATTCTGCTTCAAATTTTCTTACCGCACTGTCTAGCGTGCCTTCAAAGTTATCGTCCATCACAAAATTGAGATTCTCATCGTCATTGAGATTCGGTAAATGGAGGTGTTCTGGTTCCAAAACATCCCCTTCCAACAACGACACTGCGCGCAATAGCGCATTTTCAAGTTGGCGAACGTTACCAGGCCAAGGGTATTGCGTAATCATGTTACGAGCAGCCGTAGACAGACTGACAAATTTGCCCTGAGATTCTGAAAAACGGGTAATGAAGTGGTCGGCCAACGGCAATATGTCGGTACGGCGTTCTTGAAGATTGGGCAGATGCAGCGTGAGTACGTTCAGACGGTAATAGAGATCGGATCTGAATTCTCCCTTGTCACAGCATTCAAGCAAGTTATCTGACGTGGCCGCAATAATCCGGCAATCAACCTCTTTAATCATGTCTCCCGTTTCGGGCGTCACCTGATGATCCTGCAAAAAGGACAATAGCTTTTGCTGGCTCACTGCAGGTAACAATTCTACATCATCAATAAATAGCGTACCGCGATTGGCCTTGACGATGAGACCTTCTACTGGATGTCCATTTTCAACACCGCCAAATAAAGTTCTATCGACAGCATCAGCAGCCATGCCACCAATATTGGCAATAACGAAGCCATGGTCACGTCTCAGACTGTGTTGGTGACAGGATTTTGCAAGTAATTCTTTACCTGTGCCTATATCACCTACCAGTAAAAACGGTGCATCTAGCTGGCTGAGTTTTTTGGCTTGTCGAATGAGCTTTTTCATCGCGGCGCTTTCTGCAACCACCATATCGAACTCACCAGAAGTCTGCTGAAAGGCACTCACCTGCCGCCCTAAGCGTTCGGGTGATTTAAAGGTTAATACAGCACCTGCCTGTACTGTTTGGTCCGGATCATAGGCCGAAACCGACAGCGGATGGATGTCGCACAAATAGGTGGTGTTTTTAAGCTGAATAAAGGTGGACTGGGGCGTACGGTCCTTTTGCGCCAACCACTTGTTGACATTGAAGCCTTTAATCCATTGCTTCAGCGGCGTACCTTTTGCCTGTTCACCATTTAATTTTAAAATGCGTTGCGCCGCATTATTGGCAATCACGATGTTGCCTTTTGGATCAACCGAGATAATAGGTTCTGGAAGCGCTCGCATGAGCGTCTTCAGCTCTTGCTGTTCTCGTTCGAGCGGCATATAAGGCACGGTCGAGACGTCAACCACGCCTGGGATCATTCGGATTTGCGGCATGATACCTTTAAAGGTCTCAAATTCTAAGTTCGGGAAATTGAGATAAACCCTGCCAGCATGGTCAGCTTCAATGCCATGTACATCGATTTCATATTGCACAAGAATATCGAGAATCTCACGGGCAATACCCATTCTATTCTCACAAAATACCTGCAACCGCATGCCGACATCTCCGATTGATGTTTTATATAATTTACATTGCGCAGGATTTTACTGCTTTTTTTGTTATTGTCACCTATTGTTTACAAAACAACGCCATTATTTTTTAGCTTAGGGCGTTATGCCTCCGGGTGGCCATTCTAAAACCATATTCATTGTGTCGATAAATGGCGTCGCACCTGGCAGGTCTGGCAGCCATTCAGATTGCCCCTTAACTGCCATCTCCCATTGCTGGGCTTGAATGACGGACATCCCTATTAACAACGGTGAAACGGATAGCGTCAGTCCGACCCGGCCTGATTGCCCCGCCGGTATACGACCCGTGGTTACTGATACCTTGCCCGCTGATGCCTGATTTACCACCATTTCGTATTCGCCACTCAGTGACTGCAAGCCAAATGTATTCGGGTTTTCAACCACCAACTCAACCGACAAAGCCAAATGACTCAGTGATAATGACTCGATTGCTATGGTTTCAATCTTGAACTTAGGCACCTTTGGAATGGGCAGCGCGCCTTGGGTTTTAATAGGAACCTTGACCTGTCCGAGTACTGGCACTGGCACAAATAAGTGACCGCTCACACTGTATTCGAGTTGGTTGTTCTGCAGAAGATTGGGGACCAATTGCATGATACTGCTGAGCGGGAAGGTTAGCGGAACAGCAATATGTGTTTGGCCATTTGCGGGTATGGCTTGCAACAAGTGGCGATCATCAAGACTAAACAGCGGTGTCTGGTTGGCCTCGACAGCCAAAGCAATGCCCATATTGTTGAGTTCAAATCCATTGGGGTTTTTTACCAAGATCGTTAGGGTAACTTCTACCGCCTGACCGCTGATTCCTGTGAGCTGAGAACCTGTCACCTCTAAGGTAGGCGCAACGGGTATCAAGCCCTTTCCTACAGATGCACAACCCGTGACAAGCCATGCCAGCATGAGTGCCAACACGCCGTGCTTCCACGTCCGATTGCCATACCCAAAATTCGAATTATCTCTATGATGCATCTGCTAACTCCAAGCCATAACAAACATCACAATGATGATGTCCTGTGTTGCCCAATGGAAGATCTAAGCGCACAAACCCGAGTCGCTCATAGAGGCCGATCGCTAGGTGCATGTTGGGGAGGGTTTCTAAATAACAGAATTGATAGCCCATTTCCTGCGCGTGTTTTAACGCTGCCAGTGCCAAGCCCTTGCCTAACCCCAAGCCTCGCGCTGTGGGCGACAAATACATTTTCTGCAATTCACATTGCTCAGGCTTGCCACCAGCAAGCGGAGCAATACCACAACCACCCACGACCTCACCCTGATGTTCAACCACCCAATAACCGATGCCTGCCCCAGAATACCAGGAGGACATTGATTTCAGGTGCGGATCTGACCAAGCAGTACCCGGCACGTCAGCGCCATATTCTTGCAGTGCTTGACGAATAATGGTGTACAGAATGGCGTCATCATCAGCCGATACCGTTCTGATGCACAGGGGCGATGCAGTCATTCTGTTCCTCACTTTGATAGGTAAATCCGTTATTCTGAAGGGGGTTTAAGCCGGAATGTCCGGCATTGGTAATTAACTTTGAGGGAGGTTAGGCACAAATGTGGAGGTGACTAAAGCCTGCTGTAACTGCTTAACACGCTCCTGCAATGCCGCAACGGTATAGCCGCGAATAGGCACCTTGCCCCACACCGGATTGGGCCAAGCAGGGTCATCTGTCAATCGCGCTACATGATGAACGTGCAGTTGGGGGACCACGTTGCCTAATGCTGCAATGTTCATTTTATCAGCCTGAAACAAACGTTTCATGGCTTTGGCGACATGAGAGGATTCCCACGCCAATTGCTCTTGGTCTAATTCATCCAGTTCAAAAATCTCACAGATATCGGCTCGCATAGGCACCAATATCACCCAAGGGTAATTGGCATCTTTCATCAGCAATGCGGTACAGAGCGTAAAATGTCCAATATTCACGCAATCAGATGCTAACCGAGTGTCTAATTGAAATAGTGTCATGGGTAGACTTCCTAAGGCACAAAATGTGTGACGTCACTGTGTAAAAATTATTTTGGTCTATACTAACAGTGTCCTGCAAACATGGCACTGACATTGACTTACGTAACCATGCAGATAGGTTCGGTATTACTAGATCAATATTGATTGGTTTAACCCACTTTTTCAAGGATATATGCAATGGACTATGTGACAGAACCATGGCTACTTGAACCCGAGACCATTCGTAAGTTAAAGGCCATGCGCGACGATATCCGCACTGAAACCGGTCAAAAGATTCATTTTTCCAACCGCCAAGGCATCGCCGAGATTATCATGCTGAGCATCCGCTCGGGCAATCCTCAGCTAAAGCAATGGGCCACTGACATTCAAAATCGGTTGGCAGAAAACGGCTGATAGCCAATCCACTGCAGATAACTGCTTTATTGTCTAACATGCAAAGTGGTAGCCTTATTCACTCTCAATGGTCTATGGGTGTGGTTAGGGACTGCGATGCAAATTGAATTTATTACGCGCTTGGATCAACTCTCCGCTCATGACCGCGCTCGGTTATTGACACCCGACTATCCTTTTTTGAAACTCGATTTCCTGATGGGTTTAGAAAACAGTGGTTGTTGTTCAGCCGCTACTGGCTGGCACCCGAGACATGCCATCTGGCGAGATAGTCTGGGTAATATTGCCGCGCTTATGCCGGTATATTTGAAAGACCACTCGTGGGGGGAATATGTGTTTGATGGTGGGTGGGCGCATGCCTATGAATCCCACGGATTTCCCTATTACCCAAAACTATTAACAGCCATTCCCTTTACCCCCGTACCTGGCCCGCGCATGTTGCTGGCCGAAGGCATTGATGAACAAAGCTGCCTGAATCTGTGGTCTGAGTCATTAGCCGAAATCATTTCGCTTCATCAAGCATCCGGGTGGCACCGCCTCTTTTCCGATGACACCATGCCATCCGGTCACCTCAGGTACTTAGAACGGCATGATTGCCAATTTCACTGGCACAACAGAGGTTATCGGCAATTTGATGACATTTTGGCGGACTTCACTTCGCGCAAACGAAAAAGCATTCGAAAAGAACGGGCCAGTATTGGCGCGGCTGGGTTGTCAATTAAACGGCTCACTGGCACCGACATCACCCATGACATGATGGCCATTTTCTATGAGTTTTATCAAAACACCTACCTGATACGCGGTCACCGTCCCCACTTAAATCCAGCGTTTTTTAGACACTTGGCTGACCACCTTTCAAACAGTATGTGTTTGGTGCTTGCTGAACGCGATGGTGTCTCCATCGCAGGCGCGCTGTTTTTCTTTGACAAAACGCACTTGTATGGACGTTATTGGGGTGCGACTGAGGACATACCGGGCTTACACTTTGAGTGCTGCTACTACCAAGGCATGGAGTTTTGTATCGAACGCAACATTAGCCACTTCAATCCTGGTACCCAAGGACAGCATAAAATAAGCCGTGGTTTTGAACCCCAGCAAACCTGTTCAGAGCATTGGGTTGCTGACACGCCCTTTTATGAGGCCATTGATCGATTTTTGGAACAGGAGCGAACTTCGGTCAAAGCCTATATGCACGAAGCTGCTACACTACTGCCATTCAACCAAGAACGCATGGATAAGGATTTACAATGAAATTATTGCACAGCATGATACGGGTGTTGGATTTGGATGCGTCTTTGCATTTCTATTGTGACTTGCTCGGTATGATCGAGCATTCTCGTAGAGAATACCCCAATGGGCGTTTTACTCTGGTGTTCCTGCGGGCACCCGATGGCGGTTCAGAAGTCGAACTGACACACAATTGGGATGAAACGTCTGCCTATAGCACTGGTAGAAATTTTGGTCACTTGGCCTTTTCAGTCGAGAACATTTACGCGACGTGCCAACATTTAATGGACAATGGCGTTGCCATCCTACGTCCGCCACGTGACGGTCATATGGCATTTGTTAAATGTCCTGATCAAATTTCAATCGAAATATTACAAGCCGGCGACGATTTACCACCAGCCGAACCCTGGACTAGCATGCAAAATCAAGGTAGCTGGTAATCTAGCCCTTTTGTGCCTTGCCCTCTGGGCTCAGAGGCAACACGTCTGGCATCCATAGGGGATGCCTACTTTCTTCTCGAAACCTATGGCGTTCTGTGTGGGTTTCTTTAAAATAACTGGTTCTTCGAAACCCCCTCAGATTCAGGATTTTACCATGCGTGCAAGCAGTTACGTTTTAGCAACAGTAAAAGAGACTCCAGCTGATGCAGTTGTCATCAGTCACCAATTAATGATGCGTGCCGGCATGGTGCGAAAATTGGCTTCTGGACTCTATTCATGGCTGCCCACCGGACTCCGCGTTTTGCGTAAAATTGAGAAAATCGTGCGCGAAGAAATGGATCGATCTGGCGCACAAGAAATATTAATGCCTTGCGTCCAGCCAGCAGAGTTGTGGCAGGAATCTGGTCGTTGGGAAGAAATGGGCCCCATGATGATGCACATGAAGGACCGACACGACCGTGATTTTGTGTTCGGACCCACACATGAAGAAGTCATGACCGATATCATTCGAAACGAGATCGCCAGTTACAAGCAATTGCCCATTAATTTGTACCAAATTCAAACCAAATTCCGCGACGAATTCAGACCACGTTTCGGTGTTATGCGTGCACGTGAATTTACCATGAAAGACGCCTATTCTTTTCATGTGGGTGCAGAGTCGCTGCAAGCCGAATATGAGAATATGTATCGCACCTACAGCCGTATTTTTGACCGTATTGGATTAGATTATCGGGCCGTTATGGCAGACTCTGGTGCTATGGGTGGACGATCGTCACATGAATTCCAAGTGCTTGCAGATTCAGGTGAAGACTACATTGTATTTTCAGATACCAGCGATTACGCTGCCAATATCGAAAAGGCCGAAGCCGTGGCGCCAACCGACCCGCGCAGCGCTCCTACCGCTGAACTAGAAATGGTTGACACACCCAATGCCAAAACCATTCTAGATCTGGTTGATCAGTTCTCAGTACCCGTAGAAAAAACCATTAAAACGTTGGTAGTCAACGCAGACCCTGAATTGGTACCAAGCGGCCTGGTTGCTCTCATTGTGCGCGGTGATCACCAACTGAATGAAATCAAAGCAGATCATCTTCCGATGGTGCTATCGCCTTTGACACTCGCCGATGAAGGTAAAATTCGTGAAGTCATCGGTGCCGGTCCAGGATCACTAGGTCCAGTGAACTTACCGATTCCATTTATTGTCGATCGCAGTGTGGCGAATCTGTCAGATTTTTCAGCGGGCGCTAACATTGACGGCAAGCATTATTTCAATATCAACTGGGATCGTGATGTCGTATTAACTGCAGTCGAAGACATTCGTAACGTCGTTGAAGGCGACGTAAGCCCTGACGGCAATGGCCATCTTTTAATTAAAAAGGGTATTGAAGTTGGGCACATCTTTCAGCTGGGTCAAAAGTATGCGGCGGCTTTAGGTGCCAACGTTTTGAACCAACTAGGTAAGAGTGAAACCTTGACCATGGGCTCTTATGGTATTGGAGTCAGCCGAATTGTTGCCGCAGCCATAGAACAAAATCATGATGACAAAGGCATTATTTGGCCTACCGCAATTGCCCCATTCCAAGTGGGTATCGTGCCACTCAATGCACATAAATCTCCTGAAGTAATGGCCACTGCTGAGAAACTTTATGCCGACTTACAGGCAAAAGGCATTGAAGTGCTTCTAGATGACCGTGACAAGAAAACCAGTCCTGGGGTGAAGTTTGCTGATATGGAATTGATTGGCATTCCGCACCGTGTGGTCATCAGCGACCGCGGACTTGCTGAGGGACAGGTGGAATATAAGTTCCGTCTTGATGACGAATCGAGCACCATGCCAGTGGACGGGCTCATGGATACCCTATTGGCGAAAATGGCCTAAGCCGATCCATCAAGGATTCACAGCACCTGCCTGACTCTGCAGTCTAGGTAGGTGCACAACGTAACTGGGCGCGGTTCTTTTCAGCCAGGTTACGACATAATCTTCGGCCAAACGAATTGGATGCCTTTACGGGCCATGTTAATCAATTTGCACGAATTCCATGACAAATACCGCGGTATTAGCTACGTTTATATGAGCCGATAGGACAATCGGCGACTGCCCGTTCCAACCTTCCAATTTGTCGGTCGGAATATGTCATGTGATGACATGGAGATACCATTGTGGCAAAGGATGCATCCACCATTCGCCAACTGCGAATCCTGTTGGCGCTGTTGCCGTTCATTACGGCTTGCAGTGCAGTGCCGGTTCAAAACCACCCTTTTATTCAATCCTTGATTGATTCTGTTAAAACAACTTCTGAAGCCCCAGACGCACCCCTCTCAACAGCGGGTGATCCAATAGGCACCATTGCAGATTGTCAGGGCAGCTATTGCGGCCAGTCTCAACCTACTGGCACGCCATGGCTTGCATTATCCAGCGATCCAGCGCTGTGGGCCGCACAAGAAACCCAACTTTGGTGGACACTGCCATCGTCAACCTTTGAAGCGCCACCACCCATACCTCAGTGTACTGCGAACACCCAAATAGCCGATACAGCAACTCTCGTGGAACAGCAAGTGGCCACCGCAGCCGCAGCCGAACTGTTGCAAACCTGTGAATCGTCGTTGAAACAGCTGGAATCCAGCTACAACGCGGTGAATCATGGCTTGTTCACTGTTGAAAATGCGTTACTCACCCGAATGATGGCGATGTCTGATCAAGACCACGTCATCACCCGTCTTCAAATGGCCCTATTGGAACAAGAAGCACAGCTCCAACAAATCACCTTGGAGCAGCAAGCCACAATACAAGAAATGGTGAGAACGCAGGCCAAGCTCATGAGCAGAAATACGCGCGCGGACACTGCGGCCTTAATGGCAGAAACGACCATGACATTACAGAAAGCTCAGGCGTTGGCTCGGCCAAACCAAGCTGACCTGTTTGAACGTAGCCATCAGTTAATGAAACAGGCATCAGTGGCATTTGAAGCAGAAAATTATGACAGCGCGGCTTTTCTCGCACGACAAAGTGTTGCGGGTATTCAAAGTTTTATTATTCAAAATAGCTACGCCATTGACACCAGTTTGGAACAACAGGTTGATCAGCTTTTTGCCATTCCGTTAACCATGAATGTTATTGAAAGCAGTCCCATTATGGCGCTTCCTTCAAAAGAAAGTAGCGTGATTGCTACCGTTGAACCGACAGACCAGCTCACGGCTGTTGGTTACAAAGGCACATGGGTTAAGGTGCAGAGTGTTACCGCTGCTGAAGTGCATGGATGGGTTTTTTACAGGCGCCTTGAATTACATCTGCCACAGGACGGTGAGCTCGACAGCCATTAGGCATCGGCGCGCTTTTTACGTTTTTTGCGCTGAGTCTTAGGCGGAGGTGTCACTGGATCAGACTCGCTGTTAGCGATCACCGTGCGGTTCCTACCCTGTCCTTTGGCTTTATACAAAGCGGCATCTGCTTCAGCAATAATGCCCAATTCCGTCTGATCGATATCGCTGATAGCACTGACACCAATACTCAACGTGCAATGCAACTTAATGGTGCCATGACTGAAAACAGTGTCTTCAACAGCCTTACGTATGCGCTCTGCTGTCTGATAGGCTGCCGCCACACCGATCTGATCTAACAGCAGAATAAATTCTTCACCACCGTAGCGTGCAGCCACGTCGATGGTACGGATTTCCTCTTGAAAAATGCCTCCCATACGTTCTAGCACAGCATCACCTGCCTGGTGCCCATAGAGGTCATTCACCTGTTTGAAATGGTCTATATCCACCATCAATATCGAAAAGACTTGGTGGTAACGTTTGTAACGCTCGATACTTTTTGACAACAGGGTCATCATGCGTTTTCTGTTATAGAGTCCGGTCAATGGGTCTGTAATGGATAAGATTTCCAACCGATCGTGCGATTCTGACAGGTGGGTCACCATGTCATTAAACACAGCGATGACTTGACCAAGTTCGTCATCCCGCGTGTGTCGCACCGATACGGTTAAATTGCCCTCGGAAACAGCCTCAGCTGCGGCTTTTAATGCAACGATTGGATTCAATATCGATCGTGCTAGCACAAGAGACAACACCCCAGTGACAAACATAAGGAACGCAGCAAACAGCAGCGAAACATTCTTTAGCCGGTCAATATTTGCAAATATTTCTGACTTTGACCGCAGTAAAATGACATTAACGGCGAGGCCACTGATGTCTGCTGAAACCGCAAAAACACCGACACCCGATTTATCAGTAAGTTCTACCAGCTCGCCGCTCTTGGCAATCGCCCGTTGTAACTCATCGGAAGAAAATGACCAAGGTTGCGAGAATTGCCCACTGCTCCCCTGCAACAATATGCGTGGTTGTGACGCGGTATTTTCTACTAACAGCCAACTCAATACCTCGTCATTGGCTGGTGGTGCCACAATGGGTCTTAGTTGCGCTAAAGGTAAAGAACTGGCTAGCCAGCCATACAGGCTTCGGCTATCTGTATAAATAGGCAAGCCCACCAAAACGGCATCAGCCTCTGCATTCACGGCGATAAAGCGCCGTCCTGGTGTGATCTGGTCGTCCAGGACCTCTGTAGGTACTGCCCACAACCGATCACTATTGTCAGTTGCATGCGACGAGACTTGCTGCCCAGATTTATCAAATAATACCAAGGCCCTTACGTTAGGAAACTGCGCCAACAACAACGAAAAGTAGGCACCGATGTCCTGTCCAATTGCGGCGTGCTCTGCTGGATTTCGATAGTATTTTGCAAGGTTTTCAGTCAACACAAAGGAACCGGAAAATGCCTTAAGATCATACTCGCGTGATTGGAACCACTGATTGAGTGTTAATTCTGCCGCGGAGGTCGCATTCACGAGCTCATGATTTACATTTTCGGCAAGCATTTCTTGGTTGTTTTGGTAAAAGAGCCAGCCCAAGCCTGCAGCAGGAATAAAGGTCACGAGGATAGAAAACAGAATAATGCGCATCCTAATTGTCATTTGAGACAAAGGATTCATTTTGTACAGTGATGCTAGATTATCCATAATCGTTGCTACCGAGCGCATGTTGAAAAAGGCATTGGCTTCAGGATATGAAGGCAATACGCAGATGCATCATTATAAGCTAGCACAGGGAAGAATTGTTGGTGAGCCTAGGGGTGAAATCAGGGCGACTTGAGGGCAGAAAGACACCAATATGATACAGCGATCACACTAATGCCTTTCTGGAATGGCGTTTTTTAGGCTCGCTTCTGCAATACAGCTGTGAACATCGCGTCTGAATCAATGTGTGGAAAGCCCACCATTGACTGACTGATCAGTTCAAATTGATCGTGTGCTGCTAGAAACTGTGTCACCTGATCTTCATTTTCTTCTACCAACCAACTGCACGTTGCATAGACCAAATTGCCGCCCGGCCGGACACTTTGACTGGCCTGCGACAGAATATGCTGTTGCAGATTGAGCAAATCTTGATCAGCCATTTCACTGTTGCGCCAACGGGCGTCTGGGTTGCGCCGCCAGGTACCTGTTGAACTGCAGGGTGCATCAATCAAAACTTTATCAAAACCCTGTTGTACGCGGACTTCTCTTGGCAGCTTTAATGGTGCCTCAGCGTCCCACATGAAGGTTCTGATGTTAAAATAGTCGGCTTTTTTGGCGCGTCTTTTTAACTCGTTCAGTTTGTATTCTCGAATATCTGTTGCGATCAAAGCACCTTTGCTAGCCATCTTCTCGGCAAGCGACAACGTTTTGCCACCCGCACCCGCACAGGCGTCCCAGACTTTTTCACCTGGTGAAACTGCCACTGAATCTGCGATTAATTGGCTTGCATAGTCTTGAATTTCAAACTGGCCTGTTTTAAATGCCGTGGTTTCGAGTAAACCCGCACCACCACGCGCTGATATTTTGTTATCAACAATGGATACCAAAACACCTTCGTCAGAAAGCTGTGCTTGCACCTGTTCGATTTCGGCACCTTTCTGCAGTCTTAACCACACAGGTGGTAAAACATTTTGACCCGCTTTAAAGGCCGCTACGTCGCTGTCACTCCACTGACTTTTTTCAGCACGCGCCTGTAACGCTGCATTCCACTGGGGGCGCCAGCCCTGCCAGAAATCTTCTAGTCCCAATGCGACCCGGTTGGACTGATCCGCGCACTGAGTAACAAACCATTCACGCCGCGCCTCTGCATCGGCAAGTTCGGTCGGTGCAGGTGCCTCGACGTCATGATATAGCGCCACCCAAAACCAAAATTTATCATTGCGGATATTTTTCACTTGGTTGGGTGTCCAAGTAAGGTCCCATTCTTGCCATTGGTGGTGGCCAGGCACGCCATATTGTCGCTCTAAAGCACCCACCAATTCGAGGATACGCATCGCTGAAAACATGGCGTTGGCATAGGCCATACGATCACGTTTACCAAAACTGCGTTGGCCTTGAAAATAACGTCTCAACCAGCGATCCAATTGATGCCAGTGAGTTTCGTCAACCCACGCATTCCAAATACGAAATAAATGCGGGTAACGATAGCCTGTCCAGTTTTCCATGTAATGTGTTCCTAAAACCATAAATTGAATACGCGAGGGTCGCGCTGTTACGTCGATCCTGTGGTCCAGCAGCCATCAGATGGCAGCGAACCCGTTCATAACACCCGTCTGTGCTGCGGGCAGTAGAGTATAACACCAGGCCAAACAATAGTTTTACGCCAGTGGGTAAAATTTCTGTCGATCTGCGAGTTTCTCTGTAAAATGCAGGGTCTAACGACAAACCCTAGGCTTCGCAACCACCATGATACCGCGCATAAAACACGTCGATGAAACCCACCGGCATTATCGAGATTTTACGCAACAACTCGCCCAAGCAGGTTTTGTTGGGGATATTGAAGCGTCATACAGCCACCGTATTATTGCCGCCACGGACAACTCGATTTATCAGGTTTTGCCACAAGCCGTATTATTTCCAAAAACAGTGTCGGACATAGAGTGTTTGATGACACTGGTAGCGCATCCCCGATTTCAATCGATCGTCATCAGCCCGCGAGGCGGTGGCACGGGCACCAATGGTCAAAGCCTCACCGACGGCATCGTGATTGACACCTCTCGTTACCTCAACAACATCGTTGAAATAAATATCGAAGAACGGTGGGCTATTGTCCAACCCGGCGTCATCAAAGACCAATTAAATGCAGCGTTAAAACCACATGGCTTGTTTTTCTCACCGGAATTGTCAACATCAAACCGTGCCACTATTGGTGGCATGATCAATACCGACGCATCTGGCCAAGGGTCTGTGGTGTACGGTAAAACCCGAGACCATGTGTTGTCGTTAGAATCGGTATTTATCGGTGGTGAACGGCACATCAGCCAACCTATTCCCGATAACCTCCTCGACCAGCAAGGTGCTGCAAACGGTGTGGTAAGACGCGCCTATCAACTCTTGAAACAGATAGACACTGAACACAGTGATAAGATCCGTGACATCTTCCCAAAACTCAACCGCTGTTTAACCGGCTATGATCTTGCCCATATCCGTCGAGACAATGGTCATTTCGATCTCAATAGTTTGCTGGTCGGCTCAGAAGGGACCTTGGCGGTTATCGTCGGCGCAAAGATAAACCTGTGTGTCATCCCTGAGCGAACCGCCTTGGTGTGTTTACAATATGACAGCTTTGAAAGCAGCCTGCGAGACGCGCAAACGCTGATGGTGTGTCAACCAACCTCCATTGAAACCATTGACTCTAAGGTGCTGCAACTCGCCCGTGGGGATAACAGTTGGGGCACCGTATCGGCATACTTTCCTGATCCTCAGGGTGAACGCATCACCCAAGGTGTCAACTTGGTGGAATTTACCGCAGACTCAGCCGATGAGTTAAGTCAAAAGTTAGACAGTTTCCAGGCATTTTTGAGCGATCAGTCACACCGCAATGGTGCCCCGATGTCGCAGGTAACGGCTCATGGGAATGTGGCCGTTAAATACATTTGGGCGATGCGGAAAAAAGCGGTTGGCTTATTGGGTAATGTCCAGGGTGAAGCACGTCCGATACCCTTTGTGGAAGATACCGCAGTACCTCCAGAACATTTGGCCGATTACATTATGGCGTTTAGGGCTATCCTAGACCGCCACCAACTAGCCTATGGCATGTTTGGTCATGTCGATGCCGGCGTTCTGCACGTGCGCCCTGTCCTCGACATGAAACAGCCTGAAGATGAACGTCGCATCCGATTGATCACTGACGAGCTGGTGGTATTGGTTAAATCATTTGGTGGTCTTTTATGGGGTGAGCATGGCAAGGGTTTTCGCTCGGAGTTCCAACCCCTATTTTTTGGTGAATTGTTTCCCGTCTTGCAACAGGTCAAAGCCCATTTTGATCCCAACAATCAGATCAATCCGGGTAAAATCGCAACCCCACATGATGGATTGGCGCTCATACCAATTGACGCAGTACCTACACGGGGCCAGAAAGACCGTACGATCAGCAACAGCAACTGGGTGTCGAACGCCGATGCGCTGTACTGCAATGGCAATGGCGCTTGTTTTAATTATGATCCGTTTGATGACATGTGTCCGAGTTACAAGGCCACCGGTGACCGGCGGCATTCACCGAAAGGCCGTGCAAGTTTGATGCGCGAATGGCTGCGGATCATGTCCGATATGCGTGTCGATGTCATGCAGGAGCGAGACATCGACCGTTTTGTCTGGTCGCCGCTAAGATTCATTCCCCGCGCATGGAACTCGCTGAGACAACAGATGGGCGCTTATGATTTTAGCCATGATGTCTATGACGCGATGGCTGGCTGTTTGGCCTGTAAAAGTTGCACTGGCTCCTGCCCCGTCAAGGTCGACGTGCCAGAGTTTAGATCACGGTTTATGGAACTCTATTTCGGAAGGTATCTTAGGCCAATCAGGCATTATGGCATTGGATCGCTTGAAGGGCTGCTCCCGTGGTTAGCTAGGATTCGCCCCCTATACAATGGTGTCGTTGCGTCCAAAATCGGCATGGGGTTGATGGCACGCGTCGCTGGTTTAACCGCAATGCCACAGTTAAGTGGTAGCACGGTCCAGAAAGCACGGCGCCGCATGCATATTCCTTGGGCGACAGATAAGGTCCTTGCCGCACTGTCAGAATCTGACCGGTCTCGCGCCGTTATCATTGTCCAAGATGGCTTTACCTCGTACTTTGATGCCGAGGTAGTCATTGATTCTATAAAGCTGTATCAACGGCTGGGTTTTTACCCAATGCTGATGCCCTACCAAGGCAACGGTAAGCCGTATCATGTCCAGGGTTTAATCACTGCGTTTGAACGCTCTGCAAAGGCCATGAAGGCGCGTTTGGAGCAACTGACTCGCTATGAGATACCTTTGGTAGGTGTTGATCCTTCGATGACGCTGACCTTTCGGAGTGAATATAAAAAGGCTTTCCCAACATTCGAAGCGGCCGTGTTACTGCCTCAAGAGTTTCTGTCGCAAAGACTGGATGCGATTGCGGCACATCGCCTGGCAACACCATCAGCACCTTACTTTGTGATGGGCCACTGCACCGAGCGCTCAAATGCACCGGATTCATTACGCCAGTGGCAAGCCGTGTTTCAAGCACTTGCGGTACCGATCGAAGAGGTCAAAGTGGGTTGTTGTGGTATGGCTGGTACCTATGGCCATGAACTCCAACACCAGGCCAACAGCAAGCGATTATTTGAAATATCATGGGCTCCTGCACTTGCTGCCCCTGAGCGATCTGGCCGCGTTCTCAGCACGGGTTACAGCTGCCGTGCCCAGACCCAGCGAATGACCCAAACAGCACTACAGCACCCACTCCAAGCGCTATTAAAGGAATTGTCATAAATGAATACCCCATGGACTCCAGCAACCTGGAGGCAATACGCTGCAACCCAAATGCCGCACTACACGGATCAAGCAGCACTGGCACAGGTTGAGCACAAGCTACAAGCACAGCCACCACTTGTGTTTGCTGGTGAAGCCAGAAATTTGAAGGCCGAGTTGGCAAAAGTAGCGCGGGGAGAGGCTTTTCTATTGCAGGGCGGGGACTGCGCTGAAAGCTTTGAACATTTTAACACCAATAGCATTCGAGACACGTTCAAGGTCTTGTTGCAAATGGCGATCGTATTGACCTATGGCGGCCAAAGTCCGGTCGTCAAAATCGGTCGTTTGGCGGGCCAGTTTGCGAAACCACGATCTGGAGATACTGAAACCATCGGGTCGGTGACCTTGCCTAGCTATCGTGGCGACATTATCAATGGCTTTGGATTCAATGCTGACGACCGCCGGCCAGATCCAGAACGTATGATGCAGGCCTATCACCAGTCTGCGTCAACGCTCAACCTGTTGCGCGCCTTCTCGGTAGGCGGAATGGCTGACTTACACCGCGTACATCAATGGAACCTTAGCTTTGTAGAAAACAGCCCGTTAGGCAAACGCTATCAAGATTTGGCGTCGCGCATTGATGAGTCGCTGGCCTTTATGAGCGCCTGCGGTATTAACCCTGCCAACACGCACCAGATTCGAGAAACCAGTTTTTATACCTCACATGAGGCTTTGTTGCTGCCGTACGAAGAAGCTTTGACTCGACGGGACAGTTTAACGGGCGATTGGTACGATTGTTCTGCCCACATGCTGTGGATTGGTGACCGCACCCGCCAGCTCGACGGTGCGCACGTTGCCTACTGCCGGGGCATTCATAATCCGATTGGCATCAAGGTCGGCCCGACAACGGACGTCAGCGAATTGCTAAAGGTCATCGAACGCATCAACCCCAGCCAAGAAGAAGGCAAAATAAATTTGATTGTCCGCATGGGTGCCCATCTCATTGAAGAACGTTTCCCAGCCCTTTTAAAAGCGGTACATGATGAAGGGATACCTGTGGTATGGAGCAGTGATCCAATGCATGGCAACACCATTAAAGCCAGCAACGGCTACAAGACCCGTGATGTGTCGAATATCATGCAAGAAGTGCAATCATTTTTTGATATTCATACTACGCAGGGTACGATCGCTGGTGGGGTCCATTTCGAAATGACCGGCAACAATGTTACTGAGTGCATCGGTGGGGCATTTAAAATTGGCGAAGCCGACCTGTCGCGCCAATATGATACCCAATGCGATCCGAGACTCAATGCAGACCAAGCATTAGAATTGGCATTCTTGATTGCTGATGCCATTCGTCCAACTCACCGCGCGACCTTTGGCTCAGCGGCAAACTAATGAATGACACCCAACCGTGAACACGGAAGAAGCACAAGCGCAGGACCTTTCCGATCGCCAATGTATCAGCACATTGGTCGACCATCGAGGACAGCCTATCCCTGTGCTTCACATCGACTATCACTGTATTGTGGTGAACAAACCCCATAATATGCTCAGCGTGCCTGCGCATTCCGATCACCTTGGGGTGTCGTTATTTACCCAATTGTTGGCACTTTTTCCAGAAGTACGATGCGTGCATCGGTTAGATTACGAAACTTCCGGTGTTATGGTATTTGCCCGCGGAAAAAAAGCTGAGCGGCTCCTATTTGAACAGTTTCGAAACCGTGTGGTAGAAAAAAAATATTGGGCTATTTGCCATCAACCGCCTACTACCCAGCTGGGTGAAATCACACTGGCAATTGGCAAAGATGATGTTAGCAGCCCGTATCAGCGCACCCATGCACTGAAGAGAAAAGCCGCCAAAACCCTGTGGCACAAAATGGGCTACCTCAATAACCTGTGGTTTGCCGAATTACGCCCCATTACTGGCCGAACACACCAATTGCGGGTACACCTCAGCGCCATTGGCTCACCCATTTTTGGTGATCCACTGTACGGTCCCTACCCGATCGCACCACGACATACCCATTACCAACGCCTCTATTTACATGCCGCAGAGATTCAATTTGTGCATCCTGTTAGCCAGCTACACATGCACTTTACTTGTTTACCTGCCGATATCGCCGACCACCTTTCTGCCCCTTTATGGCAGCATTTTGAATCGCATCTGGTCCCCAGCAAGCCACCAGAAGTGTTATCATTCGACACATAACATCCTGACAGGAGATCCCTCATTGGATCCGATTTACGCCATATTAGAACGCCAATTCAACCATATTGACACCGATGCTTGGTTACTCGGCATGCCGTCTACCGTGCAGGCATTTGCGAACGTACAGCAACATTTTGTCACCACTTTTGACGCAAAAGCAGCCGATAATTGGCAACAACATGATGTGCATTTGGGATGGCAAGTCCCACCAACACCTCGGCATCAAACGATACTGTTTTACCCCAAAGCCAAACAAGAAGCCCTCATGTTATTGGACATGGCGATTGCACAGTTGTCACGCGTGGGCGGTTCATTGTGGATCGTCGGCGAAAACAAAGGGGGCATTAAATCAGTCCCTGCAATAATGAAAAAGCGGCAACTGGCAGGTAATAAGCGTGATAGCGCCCGACATTGTGCGATTTTTGAAATTGACATCCCACAGGATACATCGCTATCCATACCCGCCAAGGAACAGTATGAGACCACCATCGCGTTATCAAATGAGGTGTCGTTAGCTAGTTTTCCTGGTGTGTTCAGTTCGGGTCGGCTAGACGTAGGGACCGCATTGTTGCTGCAACATCTGCCTAAGCCTACCGGTCCTATTTTGGATTTTGGCTGTGGTTGCGGCGTTATCGGTGCACATTTACTGCAGCGATATCCGAAAGCCGATATGGATGGTCTGGACGTGAATTGGCTCGCCATCGAGGCAACGGCACTGACGGCGAAGCGAAGCGGTGTCGCATTTCGGACACTATACTGCGCCAACGGATTGATCGATTCCGTGCCACGCTATCAACACATTGTGAGCAACCCGCCCTTTCACGAAGGCGTTGGTACTCAATATGATACCGCTGAGGCTTTTATCATGCGGTCGCATAAGCACTTGGTCACGGGCGGCAACATCACACTGGTAGCGAATCAGTTTTTAGAATATGAGCCCTTATTACAAAAAGCCTTTGGTAATTGCCAAGAATTAGCCCGTGAAAAGGGATTCAAAATCCTATTTGCTCGGCGGACAAGGTAAACCGACCATGAATATTGCGATTGAAATACGCCATCTACGGACGCTAAAAGCCATACAAGAAACGGGCAGTATTGTAGAAGCCGCCGAGCGTATTCACCTGACGCAATCGGCAATATCGCATCAACTTAAAGAATTGGAACACCGCCTTGAGGGCCCCGTCTTAGAAAGAAAGACCAAACCTTTGCGTTTTACGCCATCCGGCCAACGGCTGCTCGATCTCGCCGACGACATCCTGCCGCGCATCCAAAGTACACTGCGTGATATTCAAAAAATGGCGGGTGGACAGGCGGGTCGGTTACATATTGCGATTGAATGTCACAGTTGCTTCCAATGGCTCATGCCGACACTCAACAGTTACCGCGAAAACTGGCCTGAAGTGGAACTGGATCTCATCAGTGGATTTAACTTTGATCCTTTGCCTGCCTTACAACAGCGAGAATTAGACTTGGTGATCACCTCAGATCCGCTGCCAATCGAAGGCATTCGATATGTACCGCTGTTTCGCTACGAGTCATTGTTGGCTGTGTCCAAATCGCACCCCTGGGCTAAGTTAGAAAAGATTCCAGCAGCCTTATTTTCTAATGAGACCCTGATCGCCTATCCGGTTGATAAACAACGCCTCGACGTGTTTAGAGAGTTTTTAACGCCAGCTGGCGTTGAACCCAAAGCCATTCGAACAGCTGAATTGACGATCATGATGATTCAATTGGTAGCCAGCGGTCGCGGCGTGTGTTGCCTCCCAAACTGGGCAATGACCGAATATACCGAAAAGGACTACGTAAAAACTTTGTCGCTGGGCTCCGGCGTATGGGCAACACTCTACGCAGCAGTCAGGGCCGATCAAATAGACACCCATTATATTGTCGACTTTGTGAATAGCGCACGGTCACACAGCTTTAAACACCTCAAGGGCATACAACACGCAGATAACCAGCCAGGCAGTTAGCGTCGGCCTGACACGTAGCAATCACCCGTTACTGCACAGCAGGATTAACCAGTTGACGCATGGTTGAACGATATTGGTTAACCCCCATAAAAAACTCGCGCATCAGCACAACCCACACATAGCGGCCATATTGGGTCAAGCGGATGCCATCTTGATCTATGTCGATTGCGCCCATCCAACGTAATATCTTTAATTCTCTACCAAACAGCTGATCTGGTAGCAGCTGGTAGCGTTCTAGCCAAAAGCGATGTGGTACTTTTAGCGAAAATAACTGCATCAACAACTGATACCGAAGCACTTCTGTGTGACTCATTCGCTGCATCTGAGTGATGCCCGAGTGTCCGCTATTAACCCGCTCAATATAATCGTCAATTGAAAATGATGTCGCCATTAACTGGCCATTTTGGTAACCAAATGCACCACTGCCAACACCCACATAATTTTCGTGCGTCACCACATACTCATCTATCGCTGATGGGTGATCTTTCAGATTGAAACACCATGCAGAACCAGCTTGATATTGCACCGCCATGGCATCATCAATAAGCCGATAAAATGCATGTTCCTGTGTGAAGCTGAATGTTCCCATCGACTTGGACATAGCTTTTGCAGACTGTCTGGATGGCATCAACGGATACCATGAAACCTGAGTGGGTTTTAAGTTATTAATGGTGTCGAGATCAGACAGTAACTGCGCCTCTGTTTGCCCTGGTAAGTTGAAAATCATATCAATATTCACGGTATCAAATTCTGGAATGGCTCGGGATAAATGCGCCAATATGCGCGCTTTATCGCCATAAGGGTTCAGTCGGCCCATCTGATCCAGCAGATCATTCTGTAGACTCTGCACACCTACAGACAGTCGATTGACACCCAAGTCTTTTAAAAATAGTACGTTGTCGTTGGTGAGGAAATTGGGATTGGTTTCCACCGATAACTGATCGATTGGAAATAATTTTCTGGCAAATAACACCAGTTTCTTTAGCAACTTTGAATTTACCGTGGGTGTTCCTCCACCAATATACAAGGCTGTAAATTGGTAACCTAGCCAGTGATACAGGGTTAACTCCTGCTGTAATGCCTGAAAGTACGCCGCCGCGCTTCGTGCGTCATATTGAATGCGGTGGAAGGTACAATAGGGGCACAGGGATTCGCAGTAGGGAATGTGAATATACAGAAGGTCTGTGTTGTCTTTTGCGGCTGCCAAGTCAATGGACCCGCCGTTCAATGCTCCGTCCACCGGGTGTAATCGATTCATATGGTGTAAACCATACTGTCTAGCATAAAGACTAAAAAGTCGCCCTTTCATATCACGCACCCTCTGCATTAAAGGAAGGCTATATATGACAATATAGTTGCTGCCGAGGGGAATACAATCTGATGATCGCGGAACAAGTAGCCTACCGATCCTAACCAAGTCTGGCTGCTTTGTGACATTGGCGGTGAATCATGCAAATTCAAACTATTGTCTATGAGCTGATATTTTGCCTAGTCTTTCACCACAGAATTCGAATTGAATAAGATCACGATAATGCCCCTCAAGATAAATATGCCATGTATTCTTTCATTCAAAGTAAGAATAATTGCTAGGCGTCATTTGAAATTGAAGCAATAAGGAACGATTTTTTATTCCAAGACTTTGCTACCTCCTCGGATACATCGAATTCGGTGAGCTACATATTATTCTTTGCTGCTTTAAGTGAGATATAACTTGGGGCAATTTTGTAAGCTTGTTCTTGTGTCATTTCTGTATTCAAACCAAACTTAGATTGAAACCAAACTTTGCACCCTTTGTGTATGTTTCATTTTCATCAGTAAACCAAAGATAAATGACTCAACTCGACACGTGATTCTGCTGAAGAACCTGATTAGATGCCTCGACTTGGAAGCAAAGGAAAGGAAAGGAAAGGAAAGGAAAGGATTCGGATTGTGGCGTTTACTGTCGCTATCTCAAACTGGGTTACGCCATCAGAAATGGACTGGCAAT
>CAJXZL010000036.1 GCA_913063165.1 uncultured Saccharospirillaceae bacterium
GCGGTATTTCTGATAGGCGTACATGGCACCCGCTAAATCTTCACAGGCGGCTCCGACCGATTTAAATAGGGTAATGTCATCGGCATTCGTACGGCCGGCATGTTGGCCACGGCACAGGTCATACAGATCTGCGACAATGGCGCTTGGCTGCAGTACACCACTTGCCAAAGGCACCACAATATCGCCTGCCTCCTTCATGGCCCCTGCACGGGTATCTACTGACACGATGGCTCGACGAATGGCTTCATCATCTGCCTCACGCATCGTCGGGGTAAACCCACCGACCAAATCAACATGGGTGCCTGGCTGTAACCAAGCACCTTGTATTAGGGGTTCTTTGCTAAGGGTTGCACAACTAACGATATCAGACGACTTGACGGCGGAGGCAATGCTATCGCCTTGGAAAATGTTTACCTGCAAACCCAGTGCTTCAACCGATTCAGCTAACGACTGCAGCGGCGCTAATCGACGGCCCCATAAATTGATGGTAGACAGTGGGCGTTGACTGGCATGGGCTTCAATCAAATTAAGCGCTAACCGACCAGTACCCACCATGAGCATGGTTGTGGCATCGCTTCTAGACCAAAATCGTGACGCCAATGCCGATGCAGCTGCTGTGCGCCTAGCAGTAAGCTCTCCACCGTCCATCATGGCCAATCGTTCACCAGTGGTAGCCGAACTAAGCACATAAAGGCTGTTGATACTGGGTAGGCCAAGTGCGCCATTGCTCGGAAATACATTCACCAGTTTAACCCCCAAAAATCCATCTTGGGTCCAAGCGGGCATCAATAGCAATGTGGCATCTTCTTGACCAGATACCGCCATCGTATGGTGGTGCCGCATCGGCATTTCACAGCCAGTTTCAAATACTGATTCAATGGATGCAATCAATCCTTGCCAATCTAAGATGGTTTTTAACGCTGTTTGATCTATGAACATGAGCTACCTCGCCGACTTCCTTGCCACAGATCACGCCCTGTGGCATTGCTGTTGTGTTTGGACCCAGTGTAAACACGATCGTGCGTCCATGTAAAACCAAGACCCTGACTGGCCCAGCCCCATACCAATTAAGAGGCAAAAAAAAACGCAACTGACCAAGGCCAATTGCGTTCTGTAAGTCAGCACTCACCCCATGGGGTCAATGGCTGTTGGCGCGATAATTACATCATGCCGCCCATGCCGCCCATACCACCCATGCCGCCCATAGCAGCTGGATCCATCGCTGGGCTATCATCTGGAATGTCGGTGATCATGGCTTCAGTGGTGATCATCAGACCAGCAACCGAGCTTGCTGCCTGCAGTGCTGTACGGGTTACTTTGGCTGGATCGATAATACCGAACTCAACCATGTCACCGTATTCGCCATTTGCAGCATTAAAGCCAAAGTTACCTGTGCCTTCCATCACGCGTGCCAATACAACAGCAGGTTCACCACCGGCATTGGTTACGATTTGACGCAACGGAGATTCCATCGCACGCAGTGCCAATTTAATACCTACATTCTGGTCTTCGTTGTCACCTCTAAGGTCCAATACCTGGCTTACAGCGCGCACTAGTGCAACGCCGCCACCGGCAACAACGCCTTCTTCAACCGCTGCTCGCGTTGCATGCAAAGCATCATCAACACGGGTTTTCTTTTCTTTCATTTCCATTTCTGTTGCTGCACCGACTTTGATCACTGCAACACCGCCAGCCAACTTGGCCACACGCTCTTGCAACTTCTCTTTGTCGTAATCTGAAGAGGACTGTTCGATTTCAGAACGGATCTGAGCAACACGCGCCTGTATTTCGGCCTGTGTGCCAGCGCCGTCAACAATGGTGGTATTTTCTTTGGTCAGGCTAACGCGCTTGGCAGTACCCAGGTGTTCAAGGGTAGCTGTTTCAAGGCTCATGCCCACTTCTTCAGAAATAACCGTGCCGCCGGTAAGGATGGCAATGTCTTGTAGCATGGCTTTACGACGGTCACCGAAACCAGGTGCCTTAGCAGCAGCTACCTTCACTGTACCGCGCATATTGTTAACAACCAGGGTTGCCAACGCTTCACCTTCAATATCTTCAGCAATAATCATTAAAGGACGGCCCGCTTTGGCCACACCTTCTAGTATTGGGATCAGATCACGGATATTGCTGATTTTCTTGTCTACTAGCAGGATGTAAGGGCTTTCAAGTTCAGCAGACATAGTGTCTGTGTTGGTCGTGAAATAGGGTGACAAAAATCCACGATCAAACTGCATGCCTTCTACAACGTCTAATTCGTCAGCAAAACCATTGCCTTCGTCAACGGTGATAACACCTTCTTTACCTACTTTTTCCATTGCCTGTGCAATGAGGTTACCGATGCTGCTATCAGAGTTAGCAGAAATAGTACCTACTTGTGCAATGGCCTTGGTATCGGTGCATGGCACAGAAATCTTTTTCAATTCTTCAACAACGGCTGCAGATGCCTTGTCGATGCCGCGCTTTAAATCCATTGGATTCATGCCAGCAGCAACGGCTTTCAAGCCTTCATTGACCAATGCTTGTGCCAATACGGTAGCGGTTGTAGTACCGTCACCCGCTTCGTCATTGGCTTTAGAAGCAACTTCTTTAACCATCTGGGCGCCCATATTCTCGAACTTGTCTTTTAGTTCGATTTCTTTAGCAACCGTTACACCATCTTTGGTGATGGTCGGCGCGCCATACGACTTATCAATAACGACATTACGGCCTTTAGGGCCAAGTGTTACCTTTACTGCGTCGGCCAATAGGTTGACACCTGCCTGCATTTTAACGCGTGCAGAGTTACCAAATTTTACATCTTTTGCTGCCATGATATTTTTTCCTTCAATACGGTAGTGAGCGTCAATTACCCAATCTTATTTTTCGAACACGCCGAAAATTTCGCTTTCTTGCATGATCAATAATTCTTCGCCATCAATTTTGATGGTCTGGCCTGAGTATTGGCCAAATACAACAACATCACCGACTTTTAGGTCGAGTGGACGTACGTCACCATTGTCTAACAAACGACCATGACCTACGGCTAATACTTCGCCCTGTTGTGGCTTTTCAGTAGCACTACCTGGCAAAACGATGCCGCCAGCAGTCTTGGTCTCTTCTTCCTTGCGACGAATGACCACACGATCATGTAATGGACGGATCTTCATATACTTATCTCCTTAACAACGAGGTAACAACGTTAGTGTTAGCCGCTATAACAGCGTCTTAATAAAAGTTTCCATGTAAATGGGGGGTTAAGCTGAAATTTCAATAGCCCGATGCAAAATTATTTGTCGTCATCGATCGTCGTATATTCGGCATCGATGATGGTTTGCGACTGCTTAGCATCTTGTGTAGCGCCTTTATTATTCCATTGTGTCCAGCTACCCGTTGCTGGCGCGTGCCTCGCAACCCAACTACCGACAGCAGTCACCGCAATAAGGCTGCGAATCGGTGTCAGTAACACCAGTCCGATGGCATCAGATACAAATCCAGGGATAAACAGCAGGATGCCTGCAAACACAACCAACACAGCTTCAATCATGTCTTTGGCAGGAGAACGGCCTTCTGCAGCGGCAATTTGGGCATTGCGTAATACCTGAGCACTTTTTCGGCTCATAATATTGACGCCCAATACGGCACTTGCCACGATCCAAAAGATCGTCGTCAAAGTACCTATCGCACTACCGACTTCAATCAAAACAGCCAGTTCTAATGCGAAAAAAAGTAACCCGAATAATGCTATTGGCATAAACCTGTCCTAGATATGAGGTTACTTAGTATGTTGGGGGTAATTGTGATCTTTCAATCCCGGAAATTATTGAACTGCAGTGGTTGTTCAAAATCAACCTGACGTAAAAAGGCGATAACTTCCTGTAGGTCATCTCGCTTCTTACCGGTCACTCGTAACTGCTCGCCCTGAATCGCTGCCTGAACCTTGAACTTTTGCTCTTTAATCATCTTGACCAATTTTTTAGCCGCTTCAGATTCAATGCCCTGTTTGATAATGGCTGTCGCCTTAGCTGTTTGGCCGCTTTCGACCACTTCCTGCCAATCTAAACAGCGCACGTCGATCCCACGCTTTATCACAGCACCTTCAATGATATCGATCATTTGCTTGACCTGAAAATCGGCGCTGGCGCTGGCCTCAACGTCTTTTTCATTCAATGTAAACTTGGCATTGGCGCCTTTAAAGTCAAATCGGGTATCAACCACGCGACTGGCTTGGTCAACGGCATTGGTCAACTCATGCTTGTCAATTTCAGAAACCACATCAAAACTTGGCATATTTCATTCTCCTGTCATCTCACGATTCTCGCATTGCAAATAGCCTATGCAGCATCGTCTTTTATATTCCAACCTGACTGCGCAAACGGGCTCATGCTGTCAGGTATCAAAAAACTGTGACGCATTTTACCTGTTCTATTTCGATCTGACCTTAATTTTTGAATATAACGGCAATAAGCCCGAGCAACAGGCAGTTTTTAAACCACCGTTTGCAGTCGTGTAGGCCATTACCCTAGTATATCGGCAAACCAACAGACGATGGTGAGTTCAGTGGAGCCAGCAGCGACATGATACACGTGATAGGCACAGGCCCCGTTGGGCTATTAATGGCGTCCCTATTGAAGGACCAAGGGCACTCGCCAGTCATTGTGGGTAAAACCGGCCGCGCTGAGCCATATCTAAAGTTTGCTAAAACAGACGTCACGGGCAAGGTGACCCAATATGCCATCGCCTATCGCCACTGGGAGACACTTCCACCGGCGTCGATATCCTTTGCGCTCATTTGCACCAAAGCACGCGATGCCCTCCAAGCCTACCATCAAGCCGTCTGCTGTCTGCAAAAAGAGGGACAGGTTGTCTTTCTCAACAATGGCATGGGGCCACAGCAGGCTGCGATGCAGTTAACGCCCGCCATGGTTCTGATAGGTTCTAATACCCACGGTGCCTATTTAGAGGCCAATGGTGGCCTGGTACATGCTGGTATTGGCAGCGTTGTTCTGGGCAGTGAATACGCCAGCGCACCCATTGCTAACTTGCCCCATGGCTTCTTATGGGCCCCTGACATGCGCCCTATTCTGTGGCGAAAACTAGGGATAAATGCCCTCATTAATCCCTTATCAGTTATCTACCAATGTCAAAATGGCGACCTAGCCACACTGCCCCATGCGCGCGCAAGATTGGCGAGAATGGCCGTAGAAGTCGATCAGATTGCCGCTAGGTCAGCGGGCATTTCCGAATTATCCTCAGAGCAAGCAGCCATCGAGGTCGCACGCCAAACTGCCAATAACTGGTCATCTACGATGCAAGATTATCGGGCAGGAAAACCCAATGAATTGCCCTATATCTTAGGCTATTTATTGGAAGCGGCTGCGAAGGAAGGATTGTCCTGCCCCCAACTTTCATTGGCCTTTCAAGAAACGTCGACAATGCCTCCGTATTCAGGTCGCTAAATAACCAACAATGCAGCGCCATGATCGACAAGCTAGCGGCCTTCTGACAAGATAAGCTGTATTGGCTCAAGCAGACACGAATCATTGCGTTTGGTGCACCCTAGCAGGGTCTAAAATTACGGGATATGTCTGAACAGGAAATCGGTCACTATGTTCCAACATTGGTTTGCCAACCTCCCCATTAAACGAAAACTGTTTTCGCTGCATCTGGGCATCTTGGTGGTTATGAGTACCATCTCGTTGACCGTTATCCTCGTTTTAGCGGTCAATTTGACCAGCCGCACGCACAACCAAGCGACCATGGATGCCATCAGGGTATTTTACACCAACCCCAATATCATCCAGAGCCTTCAAACTGAGCCTAATTCTGCTGCCCGCACATTAGAGTGGTTACAAGCCGTACCTGAGGTATCGTCGGCAAGCTTGGTGATCGGTGACCAACTGGTATCTGGCTTTATAAAATCAGGCACCGCTTACCAGTCCGCAACGGAAGACAACTTCCCATTCGCCCGTGCAACAGCAATGCCATTACAGGATGCCGATCCGCTTATCACCCTCTACATTGTGCGAGACCGTTGGTACACCGCTGATGTATTTATGGGCGCATCAATTTCTATCTTCTTTATTGTCATTGGTGCATTTTTGTTAACCCTGATGAGTGCCAGAATCGTTAAATACAGCATGATTAATCCGATCCAGCATTTGATCGGGACTGCCGTTCAGGTTACCTCTCAAGAAGACTTTCAAGTTCGTGCAACCAAATACAATGACGATGAAATTGGCGCGCTAGTCGATCGATTCAATGAGATGTTGGTCAAAATTGAAGCGCGCGATCACGAACTACAGTTTGAAAAACACAAGTCTGATCGTGCCCGACAGGACGCTCAGAAATTGGCGAAGGAAACGCGCGAAGCCAACAAGAGATTAGAGTTTGAAGTGCACGTGCGGTCAAAGATTGAAACCAAACTAACCGACTTTCAAAGCTATCTAAATTCCATTATCAACTCGATGCCATCCGCATTGATTGCATTAGACGCTCATCTCTTTGTGACCCTGTGGAATAGCAAGGCAACACAGCTGAGCGGCACATCCTTGGAGTCAGCACTTGGATACAGTGTTGAAGAAGCCTTTCCTTTTCTTGAAGAATATAGCAAGGACATCCGACAGGCCTTAATTGAGCAAGAACACCGTTTAATTGAAAAGGTCGATTATTGTGATGACACTGGCAAAGACTACCTATTGGATTTGATTGTCTATCCCCTTGATCAAACGAAAGGCCGTGGCGTGGTGATTCGCATCGATGATGTCACTGAAAAGTATAAGCTCGAAGAAGTGATCGTCCAGACAGAAAAAATGATGTCTGTGGGTGGCCTCGCTGCTGGCATGGCCCATGAAATCAATAACCCACTGAGTGCCATCATCCAAGGCATTCAGAATATTGAACGTCGTTTATCGGTTGACCTTCCACAAAACAAAGCGGCCGCTACAGCCGTGGACATCGATCTCGAACACATGCACCAGTATTTGGATCAGCGTCGTATCCTACACTTCTTAGACAATATTCGTGCTGCAGGCCAAAGGGCTGCACACATTGTTACCAACATGCTGCAATTTAGCCGTCAAACCAACCGTACGCTCAGCGTGGAATCCATGAGTGATGTGGTCACACAAGCGATTGAAATTGTGAGTAGTGAGCAATTCTTGTCACTTGGAGACACTGGGTCTGACCTGCACATCCTGCAAAACATCCAACAATCGACTGAGCACGTGAACTGTGTGCGGCAAGAAATTGAGCAAGTGATTATTAACTTGATGAAAAACGGCGCGCAAGCAATAGAACAACGCGCAAACACCGCCGAACCCGGATTTCAAGGCCAGCTGCAGGTGCGGGTCAATTATGACAAACATTTTTGCCACATCCAGGTGGAAGACAATGGCATTGGCATGGACAATGAAGTGAAAAAACGGGTCTTTGAGCCCTTCTACACAACCAAAGACATTGGTGTGGGAACGGGGCTCGGATTGTCTGTCTCATACTTCATCATTACATCCCACCACAATGGATCCTTGGAAGTCAGTTCCAATCCAGGACAGGGTTCTGTATTCTCGATTTCACTCCCCCTATCTAAAAGGTCCTAATGCACTATGGGAAACCGACTGTCTAAAATTTACACCCGCACGGGCGATACTGGCACGACTGGTATGGCAACAGGTGAACGTTTACCCAAGTACCATGACCGCATGGAAACCATTGGCGATATCGATGAGCTAAACAGCGCTATTGGCGTGCTGTTTGAAGCGCTGCCAAGCGACCACCAAAGGCGTGAATCCTTGAGTCATATTCAACATGATTGTTTTGATCTCGGCGGTGAACTTGCCATGCCTGGATACCAACTGTTACCGGCTAATGCGGTATCGGACGTAGAGGGTTTTATTGACACGATCAATGCTGGGTTACCACCACTCAAAGACTTTATCTTGCCCGCAGGATCACTTGCTGCAGCACACTGTCACGTAGCAAGAGCTGTATGTAGACGCGCAGAACGCCATATCTGGCGACTCATTGCCGCTGATGGCGACAACGTTAACCCAGTGGCTGCAGCCTATTTGAACCGTTTATCGGACTTTCTATTTGTATTAGCCAGAGAATTGGCGCGAGAGGATGCGCGTGGTGAAGTGCTCTGGCGCAGCCGTTTGGCGACGCCGACGAAACGAAGTTAAGCGACGATCATTCAAACAAAAAGCCTGCAGATGCAGGCTTTTTTTATAGGTCGACGAGCTGTACCAAGTTGGGATCCAATTCATGCCCCAAAAACAGGCGCGCAACCCGAATGAATCGTTCGGGACCGTCGGTTACCCAGCACTGCAATCGCCCAACCGACGCCTCATCTTGCAATAGGCCCAATTCGGTAAGTGCAACCTTGAGTTGGCCAGCGGTGGTATTGGCTGAATCGACAAGTTGTATGCGCGGCCCTACCACATTGGCGATCGCTGCCTTCAACACAGGGTAATGGGTGCAACCCAACACCAACGTGTCTGGATGGTGCTCAGGGTCTTGAAACAGTGGATTGAGATAACGTGCCAAAATCGCCTCAACTAGGCTGCCATCAACCCAACCTTCTTCTGCTAGGGACACAAACAAAGAACAGGCACTGGTACGAACTTCGATATCTGGATTCAAAGCATGGATCGCGCGCACGTAACTGCCCGCGGCAATCGTACTTTCGGTAGCAATGACCGCTACGTGGCCATTTTTGGTGTGAGATACCGCTGCCGACGCGCCCGGTTCAATCACGCCAATAATGGGGATATTGGGATAAGACGCACGCAAGACCTCGGTTCCGACCGATGCCGCCGTATTACAAGCAATGACCAGCGCTTTTACATCTGCTGCTACCAGCTTATCCGCACATTGTCGGGTATATTTTAATACCGAGTCGGTCGATTTTGAGCCATAGGGGACACGGGCTGTGTCACCCAGATACAGAATATTTTCATGTGGCAATTGGGCTTGAATCTGTTGAACGACCGACAGACCGCCGACACCAGAATCGAACACACCTATTGCTGCAGATTTATTGGCCATTAAAAGGCTTACCTAAATTTTATTGTGATAGCGATTGTAACGCTTTCATCAGATTCGGGTCTATGGCTTGCACGCCGCTACGCCCTATTTTTTGGCACTTAGGGCATACATTTCAAATATTTATAATGTGTTGCGTTAATATTTATCTTGCTGCTTTTGATTCACAAAATAGTGAAATTCAGCTAACCTGCCCGACCATTCGTACACACCAGACTTTCGAGGTAAACTGGATGGCAACTGAATTAAACCGCACACCATTATATCAATGTCACGTTGATGCCAACGGCAAAATGGTAGATTTTGGCGGATGGGAAATGCCCATTCATTATGGCTCACAAGTCAAAGAACATGAAGCCGTACGCACACACGCAGGCTTGTTTGACGTATCTCACATGACGGTTGTGGACCTTACCGGCCCTGACACCACCGCATTCCTACGCTACCTACTGGCAAATGACGTTGCAAAATTGGACGTGATTGGTCGTGCGCTGTATACCGGTATGCTGAATGAGCAAGGTATGGTGATTGATGACCTCATTTGTTATCGGATGGCTGATGGCTATCGTTTGGTAGTGAACTGCTCCACCCGAGAAAAAGACCTCGCATGGATCGCAACGCAGGCATCTGCCTTTGCCGTTACCATTACCGAGCGTCCAGAGTTGGCCATGTTAGCCGTACAGGGACCCAATGCCCGCGCTATTACGGCATCTGTTGCCACACCTGCACAGGCGGATATCATCAACAACATCAAGCCCTTTAATGGTGCTTATGGCGATGACTGGTTTATTGCACGCACCGGCTATACCGGTGAAGACGGCTTAGAGATCATCCTATCCGCAGACGATGCCATTGCACTATGGAAAAGTTTATTAGCAGCGGGCGTTGCGCCCACTGGTCTAGGTGCGCGTGATACGCTGCGCTTAGAAGCAGGCATGAACCTGTATGGTAACGACATGGACGAAACCGTGACACCACTGGAAAGCGCTATGGGTTGGACCATCTCTTGGGAACCTGCAGATCGTGATTTCATTGGCCGACAAGCCCTTACCGATCAAAAAGCAGCCGGCAATATCCCGCGATTGGTTGGCTTGGTATTGGAAGGTAAAGGCGTGATGCGATCTCACCAAACCGTCCATTTTGATGGCTCCGATGCGATTGGCGAAATCACCTCTGGCACCTTTTCTCCCTCTTTGGGTATGTCAGTGGCTATGGCACGAGTGCCAGCTGGCGTCGGCCCAGCCTGTGAAATTGAGATGCGCGGCAAGCGTCATGCTGCCCGTATTGTGAAACTACCGTTCGTTCGCAATGGTAAGAAGGTATTTGAATAGGTAAAATCGGGCAATAATGTCCGTATAAGACATTGTTAAATAGGTATGATAATGAATAACAACCAATACAGGATTGAATTATGAGCAACGTTCCGCATGATCTTCAGTACACCGCTGCCCACGAATGGATCCGCCGTGAAGGCAATGTACTTACCATTGGCATCACCGATTTTGCTCAAGCACAATTGGGTGATGTGGTGTTTGTTGAATTGCCTGACGAAGGCAGTGAAGTTATGGTCGGCGATTCCATTGCCGTTGTTGAATCCGTTAAGGCAGCCAGTGACGTATATGCACCGGCGACAGGCACGATCGTTGAAATCAACGAAGCGCTTATCGACAGCCCCGAACTGGTCAACGAAGATCCTTATGAAGATGCTTGGTTCTTCAAAATCGCATTGACCGAAGAAGAAGAAACTGAAACCTTTATGGACGCCGAGTCTTATCAGGACCAGTGCAGCGAATAAGGTGACTCACCCGCTGTTCAGTTGATCCGAATCGACTAAGGGATAATCAAGACCTTAGTCGATCGGGTGTTTGTATGACATTGATCGACCCTCTAATTTAACTCTTTTGGGCTTAACCATGACGCAATCAACGAAAACATTGTTATCTCTCATTGAAGACGCGCATTTTACCCGCAGACACATCGGTTCAAATGCTGAAACCATTCAACATATGTTGACGGAGATTGGCGCGAGTTCGCTACAAGACCTCACCCAGCAAATTGTTCCAAATAACATTCTGTTGGGACGCGAACTGAACTTGCCTCAGGCAAAGTCTGAAGCCGAAACCTTGGCTGAGTTAGATGCGATTGCGTCAAAAAACAAAGTTTTCAGAAGCTTTATCGGTATGGGTTACCACCCTACCCATACACCCAATGTGATTTTGCGTAACGTCCTTGAAAATCCCGGTTGGTACACTGCCTACACGCCTTATCAGCCTGAAATTGCACAGGGTCGCCTAGAAGCCTTATTGAACTACCAACAGCTGATTATTGACCTCACTGGCATGGAAATGGCGAACGCCTCATTGCTAGATGAGTCAACCGCTGCGGCAGAAGCCATGGCAATGGCGAAACGGTGTGTGCGTAAGAACAAGAGCAACCTGTATTTTGTAGACGAGAACACCCTGCCACAAACGATCTCTGTGGTTAGAACCCGTGCCCAATACTTTGGATTTGAGATTGTGGTTGGCGCTGCGGATACCGTATCTGAACATGATGTATTCGGCGCACTATTCCAGTACCCAGGCAAAAATGGCCAGGTAACCGATTTTACAGACCATATCGCGCAGCTGCATGAAAAAGACGCCATCGTCGCCGTGGCAGCCGATTTACTGTCGCTGACTTTATTGAAGTCGCCCGGTGCCATGGGTGCCGATATCGTCTTGGGCAGCAGCCAGCGATTTGGTGTCCCTATGGCCTATGGTGGTCCTCATGCAGCCTTCTTTGCGACAAAAGAACAGCACAAACGTGCTATTCCAGGCCGCATCATTGGCGTTTCCATTGATGCCAAAGGCAAACAAGCCTTGCGTATGGCCCTACAGACACGCGAACAACATATTCGCAGAGAAAAGGCGAACTCAAACATCTGTACTGCTCAGGTGTTATTGGCCAACATGGCGGTGTTCTATGCCATCTATCATGGCCCGCGCGGTCTGACCAACATCGCCACACGAACACATCGTCTGACAACCCTATTGGCCACGGCGCTAACGGACGCTGGCGTTAAATTACTCAATGACAGCTGGTTTGATACCCTGACCCTCGCGGTGAGTGATCTGGACGCAGTGGTTGCCCGTTCTGAGGCAGCATCTCTTAACTTGTGGACCGATGCCGA
The DNA here is from genome assembly GCA_913063165.1 of uncultured Saccharospirillaceae bacterium. Classification (GTDB taxonomy): domain Bacteria; phylum Pseudomonadota; class Gammaproteobacteria; order Pseudomonadales; family Natronospirillaceae; genus CAJXZL01. Next base: position 12,188 of record CAJXZL010000036.1, read on the forward strand.
CGCTGGCACTGTCTCTTTGAGCATCAGTGAAACCACCACGCCGACAGACATCGCTGATCTATATGCTGTCATTACTGATTCTGTGTTAGACAACGACTTGTTCGCCATGGATGAAGCCTTATTGGCCTCACAAGACAGCGCTATCCCTGCTGGTTTGGTAAGACAAGAACCGTTCATGACCCACCCCGTTTTCCACAGATACCATTCAGAAACCGACATGATGCGTTATTTACGCATGCTCGAAGGCCGGGATTTGGCGTTAAACCAAGCCATGATCAGCTTGGGCAGCTGCACAATGAAGCTTAATGCTGCGGCTGAAATGATTCCGGTGACGTGGAACCACTTTGCCAACATGCACCCCTTTGCTCCTGAAACACAAACTGCGGGTTACCAAGAATTATTGACGACGCTTGAAGAAATGTTGTGTGAGATCACCGGTTTTGATGCCATCAGCATTCAACCCAACTCGGGCGCACAGGGCGAATACGCAGGCTTAATTGCCATTCGCAAATACCAAGAGTCTATTGGTGAAGGCCATCGCAATATTTGTTTGATTCCAAGCTCTGCACACGGCACCAACCCTGCCTCTGCACAGATGGCTGGATTGAAAGTAGTGGTTGTGAAATGCGATGAGTTGGGCAATGTCGATTATGCCGACATGGAGCAAAAATCTAAGCAGTTGGCTGATCAGCTTAGCTGTTTGATGATGACCTACCCGTCAACCCACGGTATTTATGAAGATGGCGTCAAAGAAATTTGTGATTTGATCCACCGGCATGGTGGCCAGGTCTACATGGACGGTGCCAACCTTAATGCACAGATTGGCATCACACGCCCTGCCGACATTGGCGCTGACGTGTCTCACATGAACCTGCACAAGTCGTTTGCCATTCCACATGGCGGTGGCGGTCCAGGCATGGGCCCTATTGGTGTCAAAAGCCACTTGGCGCCATTCCTAGCGAGTCACGTGGTAAAACCAGTTAATAATTTACCAGTAGAAAACGGTGCGGTGTCTGCAGCCCCTTATGGTAGCGCCGGCATATTGCCGATTAGCTGGATGTATATTCGCATGTTGGGTCACGATGGGCTTAAAGCCTCTACCCAGATGGCGTTGCTCAATGCAAACTATCTAACCAAAAACCTCGCAGTCAACTTCCCTATTCTCTATAAGGGCAAGAAAGACTTAGTCGCCCACGAATGTATCGTCGATTTGCGCCCTATTAAGGCACGCTCTGGTATCTCAGAAGTCGATATTGCGAAGCGTTTGATGGACTATGGCTTCCATGCACCCACGATGAGTTTCCCAGTCGCCGGTACCTTTATGATCGAGCCTACCGAGAGTGAATCGAAAGAAGAACTCGACCGTTTCTCCAACGCGATGGCCAGCATCATGGCTGAAATCAAGCAAGTGGAAAGTGGTGTGTGGCCGAAGGACAACAATCCCTTGGTCAATGCACCCCATACACAAGAAGATTTGTATTCGGACGCTTGGGATCATCCCTATAGCCGTGAAGTGGCTTGTTTCCCAACTGCTCACAGCAAGCAGTTTAAGTTCTGGCCGTTTGTTAACCGTATCGATGACGTGTATGGCGATAGAAACTTGATTTGCTCTTGCCCAGACATTTCAAATTACGAGGACTGATCCATGAAAGAGCTCATCCTGACCCTAATCTCAGAAGATCGGCCTGGTATTGTTGACAAGGTAGCCTCTGTCATCCATTTGCATGATGGCAGCTGGATGGAAAGCCGCATGACACAAATGGCTGGCAAGTTTGTTGGCATCGTTCGGGTGACCTGCCCAATCGTGAACATTGACGCAATGACCGGTGCGCTTGCTGATTTATCAGAAGCAGGCATTCGCATTACCGTTGAAGAAGGCCAGACGTCAGAAATATCGACAGAGACCTATGTGGCAGTGAACATTACCGCCAATGACCGCCTAGGCATTGTTAGAGAGGTGGCTAATTGCTTGGCTGCGCTCAATATCAACCTAGAAGATTTGCAAACCGATTGTAGTACGGCAGCAATGTCTTCGAGCGCTATGTTTCATGCGTCATTCTTAACGGTCATTCCAGAAGACGTTACTGTTGAAGACGTGATCGCAGCACTAGAAAGTCTGTCTGATGACCTGATGGTAGACATCGACTCAGAATAGCATGTGAACCGCTGTATGGAATGGGGATGCTGTGCATCCCCATTTTTTTGCCCAAAATAGCCTACCAGCCACCTCGTCCCCGTGAATTTAAAAGCTGAAAATGACGCTTTAGGTCAAAGTTTTGACAAATACCCAAAGCCTGAAGAATCAAAGGGTGCTATTTTTAAACCATGTCTGTGTGACGACCACCATAGGTCGCACCTAAGGTCTATGCCTATTGTACTTAGCCTATTGGGGGTGTTCACGTGATTAAAACGGCCATTGTTGGTTTTGGAATGTCTGCAAAAACCTTCCATATTCCCTTTATAAAACAGTCTCCGGACTATGAGCTCGTTGCCATCAGCACATCACATATTGCAGGGGCTACCGTGGCTTTTCCTCGGGCTTCTGTACATGAAAGCGCACTAGAGATGATCACCAGTACCGATGCTGATCTCATCATTATCACGGCTCCCAATGATGTTCATTACAATCTGGCACATGCCTGTTTAATGGCGAATAAGCATGTTGTGGTTGAAAAACCCTTTGTCACCCAATTTGATGACGGCGTAGCATTAATGCAATTGGCCGCAAAGCGGGGACTGGTGCTAACGGTCTATCACAACCGACGCTGGGACGGCGATTTCCTCACGATACAGAAGTTAGTGAAGGAACGCAGGCTGGGTAAACTGCGGAATTTCGAATCCCACTTTGACCGATTCAGACCCAAGATTCGTGACCGTTGGAGAGAGAAGCCCGGTGACGGCACGGGAATCTGGTATGACTTAGGTCCGCATCTTTTAGATCAAGCCTTGGTGCTGTTTGGTATGCCGCAATCTGTCACTGGACGCTGTTTGGCGCTACGCAATAAAGAGTCCGTGTGTGACTATTTCCATGTCATGCTCCACTACCCCATGGGCGACGTGATCTTGCACAGCAGCCCTTATGCAGCCGGTCCCAACACCCGTTTCCATATGCAGGGCACGCAGGGTAGCTTCATTAAAATGGGATTAGACCCGCAAGAAAGTAGGCTCAGTGAAGGGGCTATTCCGAAGGATCCCGATTGGTCACAAGAATTACCCACTGCCTATGGTACCTTCTATAGCGAAAATGCGAAGACCACAGTGACTACCGAACCAGGTGCCTACCAGGCTTTTTATCAAGCATTAAGCCAATGTATTTCCATTGGTGCACCACCGCCAGTAGACCCTTGGGATGCATTATTGGGTTTGTATCTGATTCAATTGGCCGAAAAGAGCAGCAGCCTTGGGCAACGCCTAACGGTTGAAGTGCCAGAAAAAACGCCTGAACCGGAGTAGGACGCCTAAAAAGTCGCGACGGGATACATGACATGGTCATGGTACCCCGTCAGCACATCCCAATAGCCTGACAACGCTTGGTCCAAAGCGCGATCTCCCGTATCCAAAATCAGTGGCCGCCCGTCCAGTCTCACCAGCTTACCCTTGGTAGCGATCACTTGAATATGTTCACGTCCAATCGCCTGAATGACGCGCGGGCTTAATTGCTGATTGCCACGACCAAGAATGTGACCCTGCCCACCAATGACACTGATAATTAATTGGGGTGACGCGCCACGAATTAAATCAAATAAAGCAACTTCGGTGACATCGGAAGCCACAACACGGTGATTTTTCACTAGGTCAATTCCCAATAACGTATTGGGCAATGCCATTTTCTCCATGATTCTTGCAGTGGTTTTACCAGACCCGATGATATACAAACGATCGTCTTCCATAGACTCGATAATGTCATCTGCAATATCTTCAATGACCAAATCCTCATCCTCAACACCGCCATTTTTGGTGTGCTGAATGAATATGCCTTCATCTGGTACACGCATCTCGCCAAACAGCCGGGCTCTGACAACATTACTGCGAAAGGCTTCTTCGTCTATATCTCTGACGTCTTGAAGCCGCACATCGACCAGACCAGCCATTGCCAGCTTTTTGAGCACTTCACCGGCAGCATGGGGTGTGACTGCAAAAACACCTGAATGTATTTTTACACCGGCTGGGATGCCCAATACCGGCACTCGGTCTTCTACTACCGCGCAAATATCGCGGGCTGTCCCATCCCCGCCGGCAAACAACAACAAATCAACCCCCAGACCAACCGCTTCCATAGCCAACGCTTGGGTGTCTTGGGGTTGCGTGGGTTCGTGAATTGGGGTGTTCATTGACTGCCACTTTACATTGAGGCTGCTTAACAGATCACCGCCCATCGGCCCTGGTGCCGCAAACCAGTCTATTTGACCCCACATGGCTTGATGGTCTTCTAATGCCATAGCAACGCGCTTTCCGGCTTTAGGCTCACCGCCATGTGCAAGGGCTGTTTCAGCCATGCCATCAGTGCCCTTTAACGCCAAAGGACCTCCCATGCCGGCAATGGGATTGATGATAAGGGCAACGCGAAGGGTCAAAGACATGGTAGCGCTCAAGATGATGAATGTGTGTCTGCTATCATACCATGCAGGTTTGACAAATCGATCGTCTCTGCCGGGAAACACCGCGTTCATTTCTCCACCATGAATCAGGAAGCTGCTGCACTTTGGGACGGTTCGTTGATCCTGATCATGGACTGACATTTGTCGAAAGAACAGACTGAAAGCATTGCTTATTTTCATTCATCTTTTCGCGGGTTTCACAGGTATTTTTCAGGCTCAACTAAAGGAATAAGTACAGGGCGCTATTTCATCACATAAATACAATGACTGCCGCACCATGCCCCAGCCATTGTCAATTGCACTATGCATTGAAAGGGGAATTGCTCTATGCATAACATTCGGAACATTGCATTCACAGGCCAAGCCAACGGCGGTAAAACCACCCTCCTCGAACGCATTTTATTTGAAACCAATGCCACCACCAATTTGGGTGAGGTTACCGCAGGAAACACCGTTTCTGACTATAGCGAACAAGCTAAGGAATTGGGTCATTCAGTAGAATCCACTTTTGTTCACTGTCTTGACGAGGCACATCGGCTTCATTTGCTAGACACCCCGGGATTTCCAGACTTTACAGGACGCGCCATTAGCGTTTTTCCTGCCGTAGAGTCGGTCATCGTTGTCATAGATGCCAATGAAGGCATCGACAACATCACCGAAACGATGATGGACGTTGCCAAGAAACGGCAAAAATGCCGCATGATCGTGATCAACAAGATTGATATGAACAAAGAAACCTTGGGTGAGTTGGTCACATCGATCCAAGAAAAATTCGGGAAAGAATGCCTCCCCATTAACCTGCCAAGTGCCGATGGTGAGCGGGTCGTCGATTGCTTTTTCGATCCTGAATACGAAGCATCCACCAGTTGTTTCGATGTCACCAACAGTCACGATGCGCTGATTGATCAAGTGGTTGAAGTAGACGAAGCGTTGATGGCGCAATATTTGGAGCAGGGTGAAATATTAGACCCTGAGCAGTTACATGCACCCTTTGAAGCCGCGTTGCGTGATCAGCATCTGATACCTATTTGCTTCACGTCCGCCAAAACGGGGGCCGGTGTCGAATTGCTCATTCGGATACTATCAGAGCTCATGCCAGAGCCTGCCGAAGGTAACCCACCGCTATTTCTCAACCATGACAAACCCGTTTCTGTAACACCCGATGCCAGTTTACATCTGGTTGCTCATGTCTTTAAAGTGAGCCTCGATCCGTTCTTGGGCAGACTCGCCTATGTCAGAGTGCATCAGGGCACGCTCAAACCCGACACGCAGTTCTTCGTTGGTGATAACAAAAAGACTACCAAGGCCGGTCACCTGTTTCTGCCGTTTGGTAAGGAACGCCAAGAAATCAGTCAAGCGTTACCAGGTGATATTTGCATCATTGCCAAAGTGGATGACCTCCATTTCGACGATGTTTTGCATGACAGTCACGATGAAGATCATTTCCATCTGAAGTCAATTGACTTCCCTTCGCCCATGTACGGCTTGGCTTTACAGCCCAAAAAACGCGGCGATGAGCAGAAGCTGTCGGACACCCTAAGAAAAATAGTCGATGAAGACCCCAGTTTGTCGGTATCTCATCGAGCGACATTGAACGAAACCGTTCTTGAAGGTGTTGGAGAGATCCACTTAAAAGTGGCACTCGACAAAATGGCCAGCCAATTCCATCTCGACGTTGAAATTCAACAGCCGTCTGTGGATTATCGGGAAACCATTATTACGGCGGCCACATCACAATACCGCCATAAGAAACAATCAGGTGGCTCTGGTCAATTTGGTGAAGTGCATATTACCGTTGAACCATTGGCGCGTGGTGAAGGGTTTGAGTTCGTCAACAAAATCGTAGGTGGTGTCATTCCCGGTCAATACATTCCGGGCGTGGAAAAAGGCATTCGACAAGCGATGGATGAAGGCGTGATCGCAGGCTATAAAATGCAAGATATCAAGGTCACGTTGTTCGATGGCAAGCACCACGCTGTAGACTCGAAGGAAATTGCCTTTGTAGTCGCTGGTAGAAAAGCGTTTCAACAAGCTATCAGAGAAGCCAAGCCTGTCATACTGGAACCTGTGGTAGAAGTAACCGTCAATTGTGAGTCCGATCTCATGGGCGACATCACCGCAGACCTTGCTAGTCACCGTGGCATGATTGTGGATACACAGCCGCAACTAAAAGGAAAGGCACGCATTACCGCCAAGGTACCTCAATCGGAAATGCATGACTATGTAGCGCGAATCAAGTCTATTACCAGTGGCACTGGCACCTTTAAGGTGGCCTTTAGCCATTACGACCCAGTTCCAGCAACCATTCAACAAGCCATGAAAAAGCAATTGGTTGAACAAGAGGACTAAAACACCGTCCATTATCAACCTAGTCTGAAGCCAAGCCCATGCAACACATTATTCTTTGTGTTCATGGGTTTTTTCTTACCTGCTGCACTGCCACTCCACCCAATTATTTTACTGTAGAAACGCCCTACAGAAAGATTAAAAATGGCTACTTTAAAGTTGATTCAATCTCAGGTATCGTTCGCCGATTGTAAAAAATATTCAACAGCCAGCACGAGGAAAGACCATGAGTGAAGCGCGGTGTTCAGCTTATTACACAGCCACAGTAAATGAAGACAGCAATTATCCAGAGCTGGAAGGCGATATCCGTGTGGACGTTGCCATTGTGGGTGGTGGATTCACTGGCATTAACACTGCCCTTGAACTGGCTGAACGTGGACTAAAAGTAGCCGTTATCGAAGCCCACAAAGTGGCTTGGGGTGCTACTGGCCGCAACGGTGGTCAAGTGACTGGCAGCCTATCTGGCGATGAAGCCATGCGTAAGCAAATGCGTAAGAAATTGGGCACCGGTGTCGACGATTTTATCTGGAATCTTCGCTGGCGTGGGCATGACATCATTAAGAGTCGTGTCGAAAAATATGGTATCCAATGCGACCTAAAATTTGGCCACCTGCATACCGCCTATAAACCGAGTCACATGAAAGAATTGCGCGCGACGCACCAAGAAGCGGTTGACCGCGGCATGGGTGACTTGGTGGACATGGTTGAAAAAGAGCAGATGCACGAATTTTTGGAAACCGACATCTATCATGGTGCTTTGTACAACCGCAAAAATATGCATCTGCATTCACTTAACCTGTGTTTGGGAGAAGCACGCGCTGCTGAAGGCTTAGGAACGCTCATATTTGAGCATTCACCAGTCATCGATATTCAGCATGGCGCGACACCCAAGGTGATCACCGAAAAAGGCAGCGTCACTGCGAATACCGTGCTGTTAGCTGGTAACGCTTACCATCGTTTAGAACGCAAAAAGATGAGTGGCAAAATTTTTCAGGCAGCCGGCGGCATTGTGACCACCGCACCTCTGGGCGACGAGGTTGCAGAATTGATCAATCCAAAGGACTTAGCCGTTTACGACTGTCGCTTTGTGTTAGATTACTACCGCCTGACCGCAGACAAGCGGTTGTTATTTGGCGGCGGCGCGAACTATAGCGGCCGTCCATCACGAGACATCGAAGCTGAAATGCGGCCATCAATCGAGCACACCTTCCCTCGATTAAAAGGCGTCAAAATCGACTTCCAATGGAGTGGCATGATGGGTGTGGTGATCAATCGCATTCCTCAGCTAGGCAAACTCTCTGACAACGTATTCTATGCGCAGGGGTATTCTGGCCACGGCATAGCGACTACCCACATTGTCAGCGAAATTATGGCGAAGGCCATCACAGGTCATCTCGACGACTTTGATACCTTTGCCAGCTGCACGCATGTCCGTGTGCCCGGCAGTGACTGGCTTGGCAACCAAATGTTGTCAATTGGTATGTGGTACTACTTGTTGCTAGAAAAACTTCGTTAATAGCCAGCCAGTTCGCATCGTAAAAAGGGAGCCTGTGTGCTCCTTTTTTTTGTCCTACTACTTTGGTGTCTACCACTGAGGTCGCAGTGACGACACCTATCCAGAGTTGCTAGGATAAACCCACATTTTTCTGACAAGGACGCCAGAATGAAAACAGCTATGATCATACTGATCACCTCAATCACTGCCCTTTTGAATACCCTAGCTTTTGCGGATAGCCACGCTGCCTCCAGTAACGCTGTTGATGGCCCCTGCCCTGAATTCAATAACAACCAATATATGAAATGGATCGATCTCGATGCATCGTGCAAAACGCGGCAGCAGTTTATCAGCGACATCGAATCAGAAGGTCTTTGGGATATATTGGATGAGGGTAAGGATAGCCTGAGCGTATTGATGACTAAAAAAGGGGCTCCAGATGAAACTGCCGATGTGTTTTTCGGCGCAATCTGGGCCGGTATGGGCGTTTCAAATATGACTATTTCAAAAACTATCAACTGTGCTGAAGCACTACACAGCCTAGAAGAGATTGGATTCCCTACTTTTTCAGATGACTATTTTTTCGTAGCTTCCCAATTCAACTTTTATCTCCCTATTGAAATCGGTTCGACAGTTTTAATGATTGGAGGTGTTCAGTCCCCCGTCACTTGTGAAGAGATTGTGTATACCCTAGCTCAAAATCAATAAAGATCATCGGAGCGATACAAGGAAGTATCAATGAAACCACAATTACAGCGTGGCCAAATCTTGATATTGGCTACCATTTTTATGGTCGTACTTTTGACCGTTTTACTTGGACTTTTTCAGGCAGGATTCACCAGCACAGAGAAAACCCGATTGCAGGCGGTCGCTGACGCTTCAGCCTATTCTGCTGCGATGCTCCAAGCCAGAAATCTAAATTTACAGGCCGTCCTGAATCGTGCCATGGTAGCCAACCAAGTTATGGTCGGCCAATCAGTAGCCATCAGTTCATACATGCAGGTCAACCAGCAAATGTGGTATTGGCTCGAAAACGTTGGCGATTTGGTGGAATTTGTACCGTACATAGGAAAGGTCATAGGCACCGGAACCGATCTAGCCAAAAAAACCTTTGGAACGATAAATAGAACAACGCAACTGGGGCTTAATCATTTTACCTACCTAATAAACGCTGCCAATTTCATCCTTTCTAAAACTTCCAGAGCTTGGCACTTTGCCACTCTAGGAGCGACCTGGCCATTAGTGAACAGCGTCATAGACAGCAATGATCCAAGCATTTCGATACCTGTCCTTGGTAAGTTATGGTTAGGATATGACATAAAAAAACAAGAATCCCAATCACAGCGCGCCACCCTAGACAAAGCTGAGCGCCAATCAAAGCATGGTAGCGATCGGCAGGCAGCTGACCAATT
>CAJXZL010000037.1 GCA_913063165.1 uncultured Saccharospirillaceae bacterium
TAACCAGGACTCAGTCCCGATCAGCGAGGCGCGCATTCTACAGAACGCTGCGTCCCTGTCAACTACTTTCTGAAGATTTTATCGAAGCTTTTCAACTACTTACAATTCTTCACCAAATCAGCTTGGATTTGGCCCTGCCCTGAAGCAAGGGAGGCGCATTCTAAGCATTTATGGCAGGGTGTCAACTGTCGATATTGAAATAAACTGAATTAATCTGAAATTGCCATGATAGCCACCGTATTCGGCGAAATATCACCAACAGCCTAGTGACAGTGGCAGCGCTCATTAGCGCCTTATTTCACTACCTTGAGGTGCGATTTCTTTTCTGCGGGCTTGGTGCTAGGCACGGCATGCGGCTTAGGACGGCTGTCCGGCTCATCATCGGTAGGCAAGGTAACGTCAAACGCCATGCCCTGCCCATTTTCTTTGGCATAAATAGCCATAATGGCTTCTATAGGAATATATAAATCACGCGGCACACCAGAAAAGCGTGCAGAGAATGCCACAAAGTCATTCTCCATCGTAAAGTTGCGCACGGCTGCTGGCGACATGCTTAATGTCACCTGACCATCGGCTGCAAATTCAAGCGGCACTTCGACACCTGGGTAGTCAACTGCAGTCACCACGTAGGGGGTGCAATTGTTATCCAGTATCCACTCATACAGGGCCCTTACAAAATAAGGTTTGTTTGAGGTCATGCCGCTCATCATCAGTCTCGCATTTCGCGTTCAAGTTCAGAAAGGCTCACTTGGAATGATTCCCGATCAAAAATTCGGTCCATATATTCCAACATGTCTTTCACTTGTTTTTCAGGCAAATCAATACCCAGATCCTGCAGACGCCAAAGAATAGGAGCAACACAGCAGTCTACTAGCGTAAACTCTTCGCTCATAAAAAACGGCTTTTCTGAAAAGATCGGAGAAATGCTGATCAAACTTTCACGCAATTCTTTACGCGCTCGGTTCACACTCTCTTTCGACTTTGCAGCCACGATTGCATCAACCAAAACACACCAGTCTCGCTGAATACGGTACATCAACAAGCGACTTTCACCCCGGGCTACCGGATACACAGGCAACAAAGGCGGGTGCGGGAAACGCTCATCCAAATACTCCATCATGACATTCGGCTCATACAACACCAAATCGCGGTCAATGAGGGTTGGCAAGGTGCCATAAGGGTTAAGCTCCGCCACTTCACCTGTAATGTTATCAGGATCCATGTCTTTTACTTCAACAGCGACGCCCTTTTCTGCCAAGACAATACGCACGCGATGGCTATAGTGGCTCGTTGGATCAGAATAAAAAGTCATCGAAGATCGTTTGGCTATAACGCCCATAAAGAGGTACTCCGTTTAAAAACGCATAAAGCGCGCAGACCAAAACGGCCTGCACGCTTAGATGAATAAACACATTCTTTTAATGAATGTCTTTCTTCAATTCTCGTGTATATAGCAATGAGATAAACCAGAATACTGCCAAGAACAACAGCACCATCCAGCCCAATCGCTCACGCTCTAGCTTGTTGGGATCGCCCATGTAGGCCAAGAAGTTGACGAGGTCGTAAACTGTTTCGTCGTATTCTTCTTTGGTCTGTGTGCCTTCCACTGCTAGCTTTTTACAGCCGTCATCATGGGTACCACGGTCTTCATGGCCACCCATTTGCGGTTTGTCAGCACAGACACCTTGAAGCTCAGCCAACACGTGAGGCATACCTACGTCTTTAAAAACGAGGTTGTTCACACCAAATGGACGAGAAGCATCAGCATAGAATCCACGCAAATAGGAATACAGCCAATCGTTACCACGCAAGCGCGCGACCAAAGTCAAATCCGGTGGTGTAATACCAAACCAGACTTTTGACTGCTTAGCTGGCATCGCGTTTTCCATTAACGAGCCAAAGCTGGCATCGCTGTGCATGAGTGTCGCACGGAACTCATCTTCTGGGATATCCAGGTCACGAGCAACGCGGTTATAACGCGCATACTTGAGACTGTGACAACCCATGCAGTAATCCATGTAGGTTGTCGCACCCAATTGCAGTGATGTTTTATCGCTTGGATCCAGGTCAACTGAATCTAAAGCCACACCCACAGCTGCAAAACTCATCATAGGCAGCAGCGCAAAGACCGCTGAAATCAGATATTTTTTCATTCACCTATCCTCTCTGGTACCGGCTTGGTCTTTTCATACTTGCTATAAAATGGCATTGCCAAGAAGAATAGGAAGTAAACAACCGTCATGACCCGCGCAAGGATTGTGTAACCTGGTGTAGCTGGCTGTGTTCCCAACCAAGTCAACACTGCGAATGCAATACCAAATGACACGATAGCTACTTTGCTATACATGCCTTTGAAGCGCCAAGACTTCACATTGCTGCGATCTAACCAAGGCAAAATGAATAGGATAGCAATAGCACCAGCCATCACGATCACACCCATACCCTTAGAAGGTACAGCACGCAACATCGCGTAGAAGGCACCGAAATACCAGCTAGGCGCAATGTGCTCAGGCGTTTTTAGATTATCTGCCGGCTCAAAGTTAGCGTATTCAATAAAGTATCCGCCGCCTTCTGGGAAGAAGAAAATAATGCCAACAAAGACCATCAAGAAAACGGAAACCGCAGGCAATTTGCCAATGGTGAAGTAAGGATGGAAAGGAATACCGTCTAAAGGTACGCCGCGCTCATCCATGTGCTTCTTAATGTCGATACCGTCAGGGTTGTTTGAACCCACTTCATGCAATGCTAATACGTGAATAACCACCAGCACGATAAGCACCAATGGCAAAGCAACCACGTGCAATGCAAAGAATCGGTTCAAGGTAATGCCCGAAATCAGATAATCACCACGGATCCATTCCTGTACTGCTTCTCCAAAATAAGGGATAGCACCGAATAGAGAGATAATGACCTGCGCGCCCCAGAATGACATGTTGCCCCAAGGCAAGATGTATCCCATGAAGCCTTCAGCCATCATGGCCAAATAAACGAACATGCCAAACAACCAAATCAGCTCACGCGGCTTCTGGTATGACCCATACATAACACCACGGTACATGTGCAGGTAAACTACCAAGAAGAACAACGACGCACCGGTAGAGTGCATATAACGCAGCAACCAGCCGAACTCTACATCACGCATGATGTATTCAACGGAGGCGAACGCTTCTTCCGAAGACGGCACGTAGCTCATGGTGAGCCAAATACCTGTCAGGATTTGGTTAGCGAAGACAACCATGGCCAACAGACCAAATACATACCACCAATTAAAGTTCTTTGGGGCATAGTACTTAGACATGTGTTTTTCAAAAGTACTGGTGATAGGCAGACGTGCATCAATCCACGCCATCAACGGATGTTTGTTTTGAGCCATTATGCAACTCCTCCGTCTTCACCAATAACGACCATAGAGCCGTCATACTGATGCTTAGGGACTACCAAGTTTGATGGTGCAGGAACGCCTTTGAAGACACGTCCAGCCAAATCAAATCGTGAACCATGACATGGGCAGAAGAAACCACCAGACCACTTCTCATCGAATGGCTCAGGCTTTACTTCATAATGCATTTTCGGCGCACAACCGAGGTGCGTACAAACGCCCTCAACAATGAGTACGTCAGATGCTATAGAGCGCGTTTCATTGTGTGCATATTCTGGCTGCTGGTTAGTATTGTTAGATTCAGGATCCAACAAACGATCTTTAAGCCCGCTCTCGTTGAGACCAGCAATAACCGCTGCTGAGCGCTTCAAGATATAAATGGGCTTACCGCGCCATTCCTCAGTGATAAGTGCACCTTCTTCTATTTTAGAAAGATCCACTTTAACTGGGCCACCGATGGCCTTCGCTTTTTCACTGGGATTCCAGGACTTAACAAATGGGACAGCTACCCCAACTACGCCCACCGCACCTACTACTGCCGTGGTTGCACCTAGGAAGCGACGCCGACCCTTGTTTACGTCGCCTTCAGTCATGTGAGTTTCCCCGCCTAATGATTAAAACAATAATGTTAACGTACTAATTTGGTTTAAAATTTGGGCGTGAATGGTAATGAAAAGTCACAAATCATACAAGGCATAACTGCCTCATACCCGATGAAACAGACACAAATCAACTTTTGGGCTGATCACACTGTAAAATCAGGAAGGTATATTGCTGCACGCCCAACAATATAAAGGTTTGCAATGATTCGACAACGCCTGCCCACCAAATGACAGGCGTAAAAAAGCCCGCTTCAGCGGGCTTTTTATTAACGCTTGGAGAACTGAGGCTTTTTACGGGCCTTACGTAAACCAACTTTCTTACGCTCAACTTCACGAGCGTCACGAGTTACATAACCCGCAGCACGCAATGTTGGACGTAGCGTTTCATCATATTCCATCAATGCACGGGTCAAGCCATGGCGAATTGCGCCTGCTTGTCCGTTGTCGCCACCGCCACAAACGTTAACGACTACATCGAATTTACCTAGCATTTCAACTAGCTCTAAAGGCTGTCGAACTACCATGCGCGAAGTTTCACGACCGAAATACTCGTCTAGAGACTTGTGGTTGACAACGATGTCACCCTTGCCTGGACGAAGATATACACGTGCTGTAGAACTTTTGCGACGACCGGTACCATAATACTGTTGTGTCATAATCACCTCGTTAAACCTTTAGTTCCTGTGGCTGCTGTGCAGCGTGAGGATGCGCAGATCCTGCATATACCTTCAACTTAGAAAGCATGGACCGGCCCAGAGGATTGCGAGGAATCATGCCTTTTACAGCTAACTCGATTATTTGCTCTGGTTTATGATCAATCATTTTCTCGAAAGACATTTCCTTCAAACCACCAGGGTAACCAGTATGTCTGTAGTAAATTTTGCCTTTACGCTTGTTGCCAGTAACATGCACTTTCTCTGCATTGATCACAACGATGTAATCGCCGGTATCCACGTGAGGCGTATATTCCGCCTTGTGCTTACCTTTCAAGCGATGGGCTATTTCAGTAGCCAATCGACCTAGCGTTAAACCATCGGCATCAACCACATACCAATCGCGCTTTACTGTTTCATTATTTGCACTAAATGTCTTCATTTAACTCCGCCTATTGAGTATTTGGGGGGCTCGGGGAAGCTAAATTCACCGTCTAAATAAGGAGGCGGGATTCTACAGAACCACCGCCATCGTTACAACCCTGTTTTTACTTTATTTCTAAAAAAATTCGCTACCCTGAAAGCTGTGGTGTTTTCTTCCCGCCAGCTACCGGATATTGCTTAAGAATATTCGCGCGTTTTAGCAAACACGACATCCTTATATTTCTCTTGGGCTAGCTGCAAATTGATCCTATTGGGCGCAATATAGGTCAAATCTCCATGGCCATCTAGCGCCAAGTTGTCATGGGCTTTGCGCTGGAAATCTTCCAGTGTCTTCGCATCCTTCGCTTCTACCCAACGCGCCGTAGCGACACTAATAGGCTCATAAGATGCGTCGACCTGATATTCCGACTTCAAGCGCTGAACGACCACGTCAAATTGCAACATGCCGACCGCGCCCACGATAAGATCGTTATTTTTAAGCGGGCGAAACACCTGCACTGCACCCTCTTCAGATAACTGCACCAACCCTTTTTGCAGCTGCTTTAAGCGCAATGGGTCGCGCAACTGGATGCGACGAAACAGTTCGGGTGCGAATGACGGAATACCGGTGAAGTTTAACAACTCACTTTCGGTAAAGGTATCGCCGATCCGAATGGTGCCATGATTATGCAAGCCAATGATGTCACCCGGGAAGGCTTCATCAACACGCGTACGGTCGCCCGCCAAAAAAGTAAGCGCATCGGCAATGCGCACTTCTTTGCCTAGCCGCACATGCTTCAACTTCATACCCTGAGTAAACTTACCCGAACAAATACGCATGAATGCCACACGGTCACGATGCTTAGGATCCATGTTGGCTTGGATTTTAAACACAAAACCGGTTAGCGGCAGTTCATCAGGCTCAACGATTCTTTCACGCGATACCCGCGCCAGCGGCTTGGGTGCCCACGCAATCATGCCATCGAGCATGTGATCAACACCAAAGTTGCCCAATGCGGTGCCGAAAAACACCGGCGTCAAACGGCCTGCCATAAAATCGTCATAATTGAATTCAGGAGCTGCACCCATCACCAATTCAACGGACTCACGCAATTCTTCAGCCATACTGCCAAGCGCTTTATCAACATCAGGACTATGTAGCCCCT
Source organism: uncultured Saccharospirillaceae bacterium (assembly GCA_913063165.1). Taxonomy (GTDB): domain Bacteria; phylum Pseudomonadota; class Gammaproteobacteria; order Pseudomonadales; family Natronospirillaceae; genus CAJXZL01. Next base: position 6,224 of record CAJXZL010000037.1, read on the forward strand.
TAATAATACGCTCTTCTTGGATGATGTGACCCTGGCCGGATTTGTAAAGAATGACCTCGTCTCTTAATAGATGGTAGACACCTTTAAAGCCTTTACCCATTCCAATGGGCCAGGTCACAGGCGCGCATTGAATTTTGAGTACGTCTTCTACTTCATCCAGCAAATCAATCGGATCACGTGTATCACGGTCCATCTTGTTCATGAATGTCAGAATCGGTGTGTCACGCAACCGGGTCACTTCCATTAACTTAATGGTTCGCTCTTCGACACCCTTAGCGGCATCAATCACCATCAGGCAAGAGTCCACTGCCGATAGCGTGCGGTAAGTATCTTCCGAAAAGTCTTCGTGCCCTGGTGTATCCAACAGATTGATTAGCGACTCTTTATAGGGAAACTGCATCACAGAGGTCGTAATGGAAATACCGCGGTCTTTTTCCATTTCCATCCAATCTGACTTGGCATGTTGGCCAGACTTCTTGCCCTTAACGGTACCCGCTTTTTGAATGGCGTGTCCGAACAACAATACCTTTTCGGTAATGGTGGTTTTACCCGCGTCGGGGTGCGATATAATGGCAAACGTTTTACGTTTTGAAACAGCTTGCCGAATTTCAGATTGTGACATGCGATCAGATCTTCTGTGATTGGTCTATCAAAATGTGTGGGCTATACGACGGGGAATGTCACCGTCTAAGCGCAAAGCGCGCTATCTTCGCATTTTCAATGCATACAGACAATAAAACCAATCAAAGGCACTAAAAACGGGTGTAATCTGTGTCGTACTCTACATTGATAGACGCACTGATCTTAAACGCACCCTGCATTACTGCGCACCAAGGTCAGCGCAGCATCGAAGTTCGAAGCGGCAGAATGGCCTCTCACCGCGTTTGGATCCAGAAAAATAATCTCAGTGAATGCTGTAAGATGCCTTAAAAAGCATCTATATTAGGAAATATAAGAACTTATCATCACAAATCCTTACCTGCCTATCTCTCACGGAGGGCGTTATGCCACCAATAAAAACCACTAGCGGATCATTAAGAACCTGGCTGAAAACCAACGATCATTGGGCTGCCCGACTAGTGCGGTTTGTTCACTACGGTCTGCGACATGCGTCTATGCCCGTCATACCGGGTGTGCATATTGCGCTCTATCACCTACATACCCGTTCGATGGGATTTTTGATAAGCACCGTGTCCAAACTCTACTGGACCCCCCTATTTCGTGCGCGCATAGCAGGAACGGGAGCTGGTTTATTATTGGTCGGCACTGGCATTCCTCTGGTCACAGGTCCGGTGACGATTCGCTGTGGTCATAACTGCCGCCTGTCTACCCACCTTACAATAAGCGGTCGGACCAGCTCAACGCCCAGCCCCCATTTGGAGATTGGCAATAATGTTGGTATCGGTTGGCAAACGACTATTGCCGTGGGCAAAAAGGTGATCATCGGCGATAACGTGCGTATTGCTGGCAGTAGCTTTATTGCCGGCTACGCTGGTCACCCACTTGACGCTAAAGCCCGCGCACTCGGGCAACCCGATTTAGACGACCAGGTGGCCGATGTGATTATTGAAAGTGACGTATGGCTGGGAACCGGTGTAAAAGTGATGTCAGGGGTCTGTATCGGACAGGGCACTGTCGTCGTCGCAGGTAGCATCGTGACCAAGAGCCTACCAGCTGGTGTGTTGGCAGCTGGCGTACCCGCAAAAGTCTTACGGAACATTGAGGAAGTGTCATGAACGAACGTCCTATTGTGGTGTCTGGTGAGGATTGGGGCCGACACCCTAGCAGCACACAGCACCTCATTGGCCGCCTAGGAAAGACCCGAGATATTCTGTGGATAAATTCCATGGGCTTAAGACGCCCAAAATTGAATAAAGCCGACTTAAGACGCATCGTCCAAAAGCTTTTGGGCAGCTCGTCTGTCGCTGCCGATAAGCCAATCGAACACGCGCTCCCTAAACCGCACATTTTCGAACCCCGCACGCTGCCGCTACCAGGCAACCCGATTGCACGTTGGTACAACCGCAGAATTTTGAGCGCTCAGATTCGAAAAGCCTGCCATGCCCATAACATCCGCAAACCCATATTATGGATATCGCTGCCAGTTGCCGTCGATCTCATTGGGCAACTCGATGAATTTGTCGTGGTGTATTACTGTGGCGACGACTTTGGTGGCTTGGCAGGGGTTGATCACGCACCCGTCATCAAACTTGAACAAGAATTGGTTGCCAAGGCAGACTTAATCTTGGCGGCAAGTGATAATTTGGCCATGAAATTTCCAGCAGAAAAGACCCGCGTACTGGCCCATGGTGTCGATTTTGAACTGTTTAGTAACGCTGCGCCGCGCGCTGACGACTTACCGGAAGGCAAACCTATTGCCGGGTTTTATGGCAGTATTTCTGACTGGGTGGATGTGACGCTATTATCAGCGTTGGCACGTGCAAGACCAGACTGGAATTTCTGCTTGGTCGGCGATATTCGCACGGACGTCACGCTGTTAGCAGCATGCGACAATGTGCATTTCCTTGGACCAAAACCGCACCACGAACTGCCTGGCTATGTACAACACTGGGAGGTCGCGATGCTACCTTTCCATGACAATGCCCAGATACGTGCCTGCAATCCATTAAAGCTAAGAGAGTACCTAGCCTCGGGCACCGCCGTAGTCAGCACCAACTTCCCTGCGCTTACCCCTTATAAGGACCTACTGACAGTTGCCAATACCCTTGATGAATTTTCTCAGGCATTGGATGCTTCCCGGGGCCACAACACCGATAAACAATCAGCACAAAAAGCCAGAGTGAGCACTGAAAGCTGGGATGCGCGCTGCCAAGATGCCATAGAGTGGATTTCACAATGCAAAAATTAATGCCCGCGCGCCCAAACGCCATCCTGGCAATTGCCACTCTATTGCTCAGCCTGCCCGCCATGTCGGCGACGGCTCTCAAAAATCAACCGCCCTATACTGACGCCCGCTTTTCTGTCTTGGCGTCAGAAGAACGTTTGGAGTACAGCGACGAGTGGCGTCTGCGAACCGCGCGCACGATGCCCAGTAATGGGCATGCCTATGTTTTACTGAACATGGGTAGCCAACGGTGCGCCGAGATCGCCGCCACTGCTGATGACGTCGCCTATTATGCGTTTTACCCGACGGTTATCGATACGCCTAGCTATGAGGGCGGTGGCACAGGTGTCTTCTATGAAGCGCTGATTCCAAGAAATGGTGGCAATTGCACCCTGTCGCCCTTTGTCTTAGCAGAATGGCAGCCCCAGACCCAAGGCTCAGTGTTTTTTAGTTCTGGTACCAGCAAAGTTGAAGTGCAGATTCGATTCGATGGCCACTTTATTGCGCCAAAACGCCCTTTCCATGTCGGCCTGACCAATTCATTTCTGATAAAGGGTCACTGTCCAGAATACTGTAATTTGGAAGTGCCGTTGGGTAATGCATACAGCGCGCTGCTCAAGGAACATCACCTCACACCCTATTTCAATTGGATTAGGGTGCCGCCCATTAAAGATGGCCTGCTCGACCTAGATGCCTATGCAGACAGTGGCGGTTCCTTTCGACAACAGGTGATGTCGCACAATAGTGCCTGGATTGGTTTCCCACGCGCCAGCGACCAACAGGAGCCTATCGCCTATCTTCAAGCCCTCGAAGCCACAGTTATTCATGAAAATCTGGTAGGCAGAGCCTGGGTTTATGTCAAGGATGAGCCTAGCAATTTTGAGGCACTTGCAACGGAGTTGTCGCGCTATCGTACCTATGCGCCCCATGTGCTGACGATGGTGACCACGCGGGCGCAGCCGAGCTTAATGTCAGGTATTGATATTTTTTCTCCTGTTATTCACCAATTAATAGGCACTGACCTCTCGTCTTATAACAAAAAACATTTGTGGACCTATACCTCCTGCATGGGATCCTGTGGACCGGATCGCCGTTCTGGCCCTCAACGTATTAAAAAAGTGCCCGGTCCGGACACGAAAATTCCAGACCTTTTGATTGATCGACCCGCTGCGTCTATCCGAGAGTTTTTCACCCTATCAGACAGGGTCGGCGCGGAAGGAAGCCTCTATTATCACGCAGTCGAAGGCTATGTCTTGCAGCAAGAGGTGGACCAATTTGATGACCCGTGGAATTTTGGCGGTAATGGTGACGGGCTCTTGGTGTACCCCGGCATTCCGGGTCAATTTGGCTTGGTTGAACATCAACCCTTGGCGTCATTTCGTTTAAAACTGCTACGCAGAGAGATTGAACGCCAGAGCCAAATCAATCAATGACCCTATCCAATGTTTTTAGAGGATTTCAACCAGAGAATAACGGGCTACCGCGAGTCATTGCTTGGACCTTGTTGGCTTTTCAATGCGTCAGACTGGGCAACTTAGCCGCAGTATGTCGCAAATAACTTGATGTTTTCGGCCTAGCCTACTGGTTTAATTGAAAAAAACGGAAATTAAAACTATCACGACAGGGTTGTTTTTTTGTTATGATGAAAATTGATTTTGGCGCAACCGAAATCAGGCGCTATTTGCCAAGAATCAAGGAGTAGGGAGTTCGTGCGAAGCTTGTTGTTAATGAATTTGGCAATTGTTTTGTCGGCCGCTTGGCGTCGCCGCTATACCATTGTATTGCCTATTCTTATTTTGCCTTTTTTGGGTGGCTTTGTAGGGTCGGTATCTCCGAAAAATTACCAGTCTTACACCAGCGTCTTGGTACAGGAAGCTGCTCGCGCCAACCCCTTCCTAGAAGATTTAACAGTATCGACCAACCTTGAAAAACGGATGGCCGGTATCAACGCATTATTGCACAGTAACCATATCCTCAATGAAGTAGCCTTTACTTTCGAGTTGGTCACCATGGACGACAGCAACGCGGTGAAGCAATACGAAATTGGTAAACTGTCTGCCGCCTTACGCGCACAGCTCATCGGCGAAGATTTGGTGAAGATCAGTTATTCCAGTAATGACCCGAGCAAAATGGCGGGTATTCTTTCTTTGGTCAGCGAGCGGTTCATCGACCGATTGATAGCGCCCGAGCGGTCTGCCATCTTTAGTTCTGAAGAATTCTTAAAGCGTGAATTGGAAAACCGCCATGTCGAACTGACCGCTGCCGAAGAAAAGCTCGCTGCATATCGCTCTCGCTATGCTGATGAGCTTCCGAATTTACACACCAACAACGTTGCACGACTGGGCCTTTTACAAGATCAACTTGAAGAAACCCGCCGGGCTTTGTCTAGTGCGCGTGCATCCCGTGATAACCTTCAGAAACAGCTGTCACAGACCAACCCAGTGGTCGGAAAAATTGAAGAAGCCATTGTCGATCGTCTCAGTGAATTGGCGTTGTTACGCTCGCGCTATACCGATCAGCACAGTGCAATTCAAGCCATACTTAACCAACTTGAAAGCCTTCAAGAGGAACGTACCACCCTCATCAAAGAAGGTGCCAATGTCGATTTAGCAGACCTAGACCGCTTGTGGAATATGGTATCTAGCCAAACCCATTCAGCTGACCAAAGACAGCAGACATTGCTCATTTCACAACTACAAGAATTGCAGGCTGCGAACAATAAAATTCAAGGCCTCGAAGATGAAATTGGCAGCCTCACAATTGAAGTCGATACACTCGCAAAACGGGTACAAGGCTTTGGTAAGCACGAGCAACGCCTCACTGAACTCGAACGCGACCTGTCAACTAACCGAGAGGTGTATGCGGATCTCGCCGAACGATATGAACAGGCAAAACTGACCGGCTCTCTGGGGAACTGGGAAGCAGAAGACCGCGTGAAAATTATTGACCCACCGTTCACGCCTGCGGCACCAACCAATATGTCTACCATTATGTTTGTGATAGCCGGCGTGTTTGGTGGCATTTTCTTGGGCTGTGGTTTGGCGATGATGCTTGAGCTCGCAGACACCACAGTGCGCTATCGTCGCACAGCCGAATCTATTTTGGATGTGCCAATGATCAGCCGTATCCCACCGATCAAACCAGCGAGTTGAGCCTGTCCGACGGCCAACGGGAGACACCTTCATGGAAAGTAAACCTGTCATGCTCCAGATCGTGCAGCATCTCAAACCAGGCGGCATTGAAACCATGGTGCTTGACCTGCAGCGCTTCTTATCGGATTTTGATGTGCACATCGTCAGCATTGAAGGTGATCGTGAAACGGCACTGGCTGGCTGGGAACGCTTGCGAGGCGTCTCCGACCGATTACATTTTTTAAACAAACCCCCAGGCTTTCAGTTGTCTACCATGAAACAGTTAGCCACACTGATGCGTGACATGAGGGCTGAATGGATACATACGCACCATATCGGACCATTAATGTACGGTGGACTCGCCGCGAGAATGGCAGGGCATTTACCCCTTATTCACACTGAGCATGATGCGTGGCACCTAGAACGTGCCAAAAACAGACGTATGCAGCGAGCGCTGATTTGGCTGACCAAACCCACCCTAGTGGCAGACGCCCAACTGGTTGCCAACAATTGCAAACGCTTTTTACCCGGCAGCCAGTATCATCTCATTCCCAATGGCATTGATACTGACCGTTTTCAGGCCGGTGACCGCGAGGCTGCACGTCTACAATTTGGTTTGCCGACTGACACCCCATTGGTAGGCTGCGCGGCGCGACTCGAAACCGTTAAAGGCGTCGACCAGCTCATTGAGGCGATTGCGAAAACACCTAACCACATTCATGTCGCCTTGGCTGGACAGGGTTCTCAACGAGCCGCACTCGAGCAACGCGCAACGAACCTTGGCATCATGGATCGCGTGCACTTTTTAGGGGGTGTCAATGACATGCCCGCTTTCTATCGCTCACTGGATTTATTTTGCTTGGCTTCTCATCAAGAGGGTTTGCCCTTGTCACCCCTTGAAGCCCAATCGACGGGCGTGCCCTGTGTGCTTACCGATGTAGGTGGCAGTAAAGAAGCGGTTTGTCCCAAGACAGGCACTTTGGTTTCAGATGGTGATATTGACGGTTTGGCGCGCGCTATCACCGACACCCTTAAGAACGAGCGCACCGAATCACCTCGTGAGTTTGTCCTTGAGCATGGCAATGTTGTACGCATGACAGCTGCCTACTTGGCACTTAAGAACACTGCCTACGGGCAAGGTAAGCACGCATGATGGCATTTATTGGATTGGTAACCTGTGTACTGGGGTTTTTAGTGGTGTATCACCATGTGGTCTTCCCTCTCTGGCTTAGGTGGTACCTTAAAAACAATGCCCTGCCAGTGACAGACAGCAGTGGTGTGGACATGCATGACCCTGATGTAAGCGCTTCCTTACCTGATATCACTGTTATTATCCCTGCCTATAATGAGGCCGATGTAATTGCTGACAAAATCATGAGCCTTGGCGCACTACATTATCCACCCGATCGTCTGCATGTCGCGCTGCTCTGCGATGGCTGCAATGACGATACTGCCGCTATTGCCCGTGCGACCGGCGCACTACCCGAGAACAAACACCTTGACTTACAGGTGCAAGATTTCAAGGTCAACCGCGGAAAGGTTGCCGTCGTCAATGAGGCCATTTTAGCCGCCACCAGCCCCATTGTTGCCCTAAGCGACGTTAGCGCACTGTTATCGGTTGATGCCCTTCTGGTTGCCGCACAACATTTCTTGGACCCTAAAATTGCCGTTGTCGCCGGCGGGTATCGCATTCTCAATGCAGGCAGCGCAGGTGAACAACTGTACTGGGATTATCAGTTAGCAATCAAGATGGGCGAGGCGTCATTGGGGGCACCGATGGGCGTCCACGGTGCGTTTTACTTTATGCGAACAGCCTTGTTTGAAGCCCTCCCTGCCGACACCATTAACGACGACTTTATCATTCCGATGGAAATGGTGGCGAAGGGTTATCGTGCAGTCTACGACCCTAACATTATGGCCTTGGAGCTTGAGCAAGCCGATATGGCTATGGACCAACACCGACGCAAACGCATTGCTGCTGGTAATTTGCAGCAGGTCCTGCGCTTGAAGCGCCTCTTACACCCGCAATTTGGTGGCATCGCTCTCGCGTTCTTCTCCGGAAAAGCACTGCGAGCGGTCATGCCATTTTGCTTATTGGCGCTTTTGATCGGCAGCCTCGTGCTTTATAGCAGCCATTGGTTTTGGGCGCTCACCTCTTGGGCCCAAATTCTGGTATACTCCATTGCGCTTATGATTCATAAGAGTCAGAATCTACAAAAAAAATCGTCATTACAAGCATTGTATTATTTGGTTAGCGGCCACTTCTCAGGATTAATCGGGGCTTCCCTTTATCTCGGTGGACATTACCGCTCGCCATGGAAACGTGCAAATGAACAGCAGGAGAACAGCTCTATGATCGACTATATACCCCCAACAGTCGCCCGGTTAAAACGGGCATTCGACATTTTTGTTGCGGTTGTTGGATTGATAGTCACCCTTCCCGTCATACCTTTTGTGATGTTGGCAATCAAATTGGATTCCAAGGGACCCGTTATCTTTAAACAGGTGCGTATTGGGCAGAGCTGGCCAGACCATGTTGAGCTGTTTAAAATGTTTAAATTCAGAACCATGCGTACCGATGCCGAGACTGGCTCTGGCGCGGTATGGGCTACTCAAAACGATCCCCGCATTACCCGGATCGGTCTGTTTTTAAGAAAAACACGGCTGGATGAAATCCCACAATTACTCAATGTACTCAAGGGTGACATGTCAATCGTGGGTCCTCGTCCAGAGCGCCCAGAAATGTATGGCAAGCTAGAAAATAACATACCGTTTTACAGTGAGCGCACCTACGGGCTAAAACCTGGCATAACTGGTTTGGCACAGGTGTATCAGGGTTATGATGCCTCTATTGAGGATGTGCGTTCAAAGGTGAGTTATGACCACGCCTATGCATTGAGTCTATGCAACGTATCGACCTGGATCATGCGCGACATTGAAATTGTCTGGCGGACCATTTTTGTAATGATTCTTGGGCGTGGCCAGTAAACGTTTTCAATAAAGTTATAATGATTTAAAGTGAGTATAAAGTCGGTAGAATACAGGGTTTCAGCAATGAATGTTGCTTACCCAGTCTTACCAGATAACGCCTTGACCTATTTTGTTCGACCCTATTATGAGGAATATTGTTATGAGCGACACCACATTGAACCAACTTCAAAGTCAGTTAAACGGTTCATTTGACGCCTTGTCAGTTGCTGAAGTGCGGCCCTTACTTGATGCCTTAACAGAGCAAGATTCAGGCGATGTGCAGTTGGATCTGGCGCAGATAGATTTCATCGATTCATCTGGTATTGGTGCTTTGGTGTTCCTGTACAAGCGTCTGCACAGCAAAAGTCGCAAGCTATCTTTAACAGGCGTTAAAGGTCAGCCACTGGAGTTGTTGAAGTTTCTTAGAATTGACCGTTCTATCACGATCGTTTAAAGGTTAGGGGCATATTCTGTGCAGCGCACTTTAGCCAAAATACATCACCTACTATTGGTAGGCATAATGCTGTGGCTAAGTGCCAGCGTTGGTATTTTATTTGCCGATGAACATTCCCTCAATCTACAGCCTGGCGATCAGATCCAAATTATTTTTCTGGGCGAACCCGATTTCGAACTACCGTTTGATATTGATGGTGAAGGCAACATCCAGCTGCCAGAATTTGGTACGGTCAAGCTATCTGGTATCACCATCGATGAAGCCCTTTTAAAAATCACTTCTGCTTTACAACCCTATTACCGCAACCTCAGTCGGATCAGCCTGTCATTAAAAGCACGCCGACTGGCCGTGCGGGTGCTGGGTTATGTCAAACTGCCCGGACTGATCTATTTGGACAATGACGCTACCGTACAGATGGCGATCAATGCCGCTGGTGGCTTGTTACAAGGCGCGCAGCTAGATAAATTACAACACCGGCGCGTAGGCCAAGAGCCTATTATTTTTAATTACAAGACCTACCTCGATACCGGTGATTCCACCATTTTGCCGGAACTCAATCCGATGGATGAGATTTTCATCCCCGCCTCGCCACTGATCGGTAATGTACAGGTCGACTTTGATGCCCAAACTTTACTGGCCTCGGGCGATGCCAGTGACGACAAAAATTCTGTGACCGTGTTTGGCGAAGTACCACGTCCAGGCACCTTTGGCTATCAGCCTGAGATGACCGTTATCGACTTTTTAATGCGTGCAGGTGGTGTGACCCGTTACGCAGGCGTTGAACAAATTCGAATTATCCATGAAGGTGTCCCTGCACCCTTTGATATGCGCGGCTATTTGGATACTGGTGACCGCGATAAAATGCCAGATCTGGCTTCTGGTGATATTATTTATGTCCCACAAGCAGTCGAAGGAATTCGCAGCGGCGTCTCCAACGTCTTCGTGATCGGCGAAGTGTTCAAGCCCGGACCCTATGAAACCAAGGGTGAAGCCACCTTTTTAGAAATCTTGGCCAATGCCGGCGGGCCAACCCGCTATGCTGAAACCCGTCAAGTACGTATCTTACGAGCAGACGGCACCACGGTGCCCTTTAACCTAGCCGCCTTTACAGAAGGGAATAGCGCGGTTGAAATGCCACGTGTCGCTGCCGGTGACGCTATTTTTGTACCTGAGAAGCTCGATGTAAACGAGAAGTCGTGGCTCAAGGTGCCGTCAAGCCGCGCAGTTGGTTTAATTGGGGCAGTTGCACGACCCGGCCGCTATGAATGGTCCGATGAAATGACCCTATTAGATCTTTTGGCACATTCTGGGGGTCCCAACCAGTCTAGCGACTTGGCCAACATGCAGGTTATTAGAGCACCCGTTAATGGTGTATCCGCCTTACCCATTTATTTCAACCTAAAACGCTACCTAGAGAATCCAGACCTGCCCTTGGTAGATATTTTTTCGGGTGACACCATTGTGGTGCCTGAACTACCCGATGATCCCAATGACAACCGATCAAAATGGATCTCTCAAAGTAGCAAGAATTCGATCTATATATTCGGTCAAGTCGGTGCGCCTGGACGTTACGCCTTTAGTGAAGAATTGAACTTTCTCGACATATTGAGCGCTGCACAGGGACCTAATGGCAACGCTGATTTGGCCAACATCAAGGTTACCCACCGCAATGGTGAGTACATGAAAGTGTCTGATCTCAATCTACACCTGTATTTCGAAACCGGCGATGAATCGGTACTGCCTAGCGTCAAGAATGAAGATGTAATCTATGTACCGTCACTGACCCGTAATTGGATCGAAAAGGAGAAGGAAGAAACCATTCGAATTCTCGGTGCAGTAGGACGGCCTGGCCGCTATCCATTTAGCGACAGCATGACAATTTTGGATCTTTTGGCAGAGGCGGGTGGTCCAACTGTCAATGCCAAACAAAACAGTATTGTCGTGATCAACGAAGGCGCGACCAACGACCAATCTCATGTATTCGATTTGGTGAAATTCGCCAAGAATGGCGACTTTTCAACCCTGCCGGTGATCCGCAACGGCGACACTATTTATATCCCCGATAAGTCACAGGGAACGTGGCGTACAGGGCTCAATTTCTTAGATGACATTTTAAATGTTGCGGCATTTATCATCTTTTTTAGATAACAGGTACTGGCTATGTATGCGATTGTTACTACGGATGCAGATTCACCCTTACCGATAAACTACGAAGAAGTAGAAGCGGTTTATAACACCACTATTCCTTCAAATAGTATTCAGACGGTGGCGGTGGTGGGCGCGGACGGCGGCGAAGGTGTCAGCAGCATGGCGATTACTTTGGCGATTCGCGCCGCTCGGGCAAAGCGACAAGTTTTGTTACTTGAACTTAATATGGCCAATCCAGATCTAGCAGCCCGGTTTGGATTAGAAAGACAGCCATGGACAGTGGATATCGAGCCCGAAGACCTACCCATCGTAAAGCTGCAGAATCTCGACATTTTCGTATTACCTGCGCCTTTGTCTACCGACAGCGATTGGAAGTTCCGCGACCCAAAATACCTGCAGACATTACTCAACCATTTACGCGGCTATTTCGAACATATCATCATTGATTGCTCACCCGTTAACCGACGGAATCAGCAAAACTTTCCAACCGCAATCATCGCTGGGTTATGTCAGCATACACTTTTAATGCTGCTTGCAGGCAGTACCCACGAAAGCCAATTGATAATCACCAAACAACTGCTAGACCGCCACGGTGCCAACCTATGCGGCAGCGTGATCAACGACCGCGACAACCCGGGTTTGGCCTTGGAATTGTGTCGTGAGACTTACAGAATGGGACCATTTTTCAAAAAAACAGGCAAAGCTTTGCGAAAATGGATAAACGATAGCCGCATCATTAACCAACGGATCTAAGAATTTTGTGACCCATTCAGCAGTGCTATGAGGTAGCCGTTATCAGCTTGCCTCTGTCGCACCACTCAGCACGAGAACAGTCACATCGTCCGACGGATTTCCGGCAACCATTTCGGTGAACTGTTTAATAAATTCAGTGGTTTGTTCTTTTAGATTGCCCTGTGTCGCCAATTTCTGCAATGCGGCTCGCACAGAGTCTTCATGCTCTAGGCGTGTCTTCGGATTGCTGCCGAACTCCCAAATACCGTCACTGCTGATAAACAGTTTCTGCTTTGGCTCAAGCCTCAGATGATAAGTTTCGTAATCTGCGTTCTCTAGCAGGCCAGGCAGATAACCCTCGACCGTTATGGCAGTCCATTCTTCGCCATTAGATACCAATGGCGGTGGCTGACCTCCATTGGCTAGTTCGATACGGCCATCCGCATGTGCCACTACTACTACGCAGGTCATCATGGTTGACGACAACACCTTGTCCTTGTAAAAGGCATTAGAAATTTGGGTCAGTAAGCCTCCTGCTTCGACGTCATCGTCCAGATTAATTAACATGCCTCTCACATAGCCTGCTAATGCGTGCGCATAATATTTGGCTTGGATACCGTGTCCCATAAGGTCAGCAAAGAACACCACGGTCTTGTCACGCATGTATTCTGCCAAAATCATATCACCGCCACCGGCTTCCGCAGCAAGGTCATACCATTCGCAATCGTATTGCCCCATTTTCGTACCCAATGCTGGCTGTAGCATTCGGGTTAACTGGCGCCCAAAGTGTTCAATCAATTGCAGCTTTACCTGTGATGACCGTTTCAGTACCCGTTGTACGACGCGAATCAACTGCCCCTTTTTAACGGGTTTGATCAGATAATCATCAATATGGAGGTCGGATGCCGAATAACTTAAAGAGTCATCTTCCTCACCGGTAATAAATATAAATGGAATAGCGTCAGAAATGCCCTCCGCAATCAGACGCTGCCTAAATTCTAATCCGGAGCAACCAGGCATCTGAATGTCTGACAGGATCAAATCGTAGGTGTCATTGGTGAGGGCAATAAACGCCGATGCAACATCTTCGCACAGAGTCACACGAAATGGCGCTTCTAAATAGTGATATAGCAGTTGAGAATGGGCTACATCGTCATCAACCAGCAACAATGCGGGTCGATGGTCTTCTAGTTTTCCAAGGCCAATATACAGTGTGTTGAAGCCATCTGCTTCATTAGGATCTTTCTTGCGGTACTCGGTATCAGGGAAATATTCACGTAACAAGAACAGTCCGCGACCACCTTCGCTCATCAAATCATTTTCTGCCGATTTGGACTTCTCTTCAAAATCGTCGAATGTCACACCATTGTCGAGTATTTCTAATACCCATTGGGTATTTTCACGGGATATTCTTACCAATACAACGGTGGGGCTTGGGTCTGTATGCTCGACAAAATTAACCAAGACTTCCGACACAATCAACTGCACCTGTCCTGATTTTTCAGCGTCGACAGCCATCCGCTCGAACATATTCCCAATATATTTTCGGATAGTTCTGACGTTTAACAGGGTGGGTTTAAATCGTTGGTTTAGAAAATAATGCTTCATATATATGACTTCCGTTTACACCCAAGCACCCCATAGGGATGCAGTCAAGACAGCTATCAGGGCTATTTGGCGTAATTTGTGATCGTTATATCACAGCTAAAGCACCTAAAACGGGTCATGAGCTGCCGCTTATGACCATGCCTTCAAGTATTGCTCTAATGCGTTCAAATGCAGTGCCGCATCCAGCAGCAATATTTTCATTTCCTTTTCGGCTTGGTCGATCTCGTTGTTCTTAATGGCGTATTCGACCGCACGGGACAATGTGGCCAATTCGGGTAGGCCATAGGCTAGACTACTTCCTGCTATTGCATGGGCATTCATGCCAATGGATTCCCATTCAGATAATTCTGCTGATATGGACATTTTGACAAGTCTAGACCGGGCATCCCTGATGAATATGTGACCCAGGGTAGGGACGAGGTCCCGTGAGGTGTCCTCTGCCATCTGTTCTAAAATGCCAGTGTCTAATATTCCTTCGATACTCATAGAACCTACACTCTCCGCTGTTTCGGATTCTGAATCGCTCTTTTTAGACTTCTTTGTGGACTTGGCAGTGGCTTCAGATCCCGCTACCACTTTGGTGTCTTTGCGCATAATCCATTTAGCCAACGTCGCAATGAGCTTATTAGGTTCAATGGGTTTGGTTAGGTAGTCATCCATACCTGACGCAATGAAATGCTCTTTATCACCCTTTAGGGCATGTGCGGTCATTGCAATAATTGGCACTGCCTTTCTGTCATCTGTTAAAGCTCTGATCGCCGCTGTTGCCTGAATCCCATCCATTTCGGGCATGGATACGTCCATTAGCACCGCATCAAACGCGGTCAGTTTCACTGCTTGCACTGCCTCCAGACCGTTTTCAACCATATGCACCGTAAGGCCGCGACGCTGAAGCACTTCTTTAATGACCAGGCGGTTAGCCATAACGTCTTCGGCTACCAAGATATGGCCTTTGATATCGCTAACCTTGTCCTTCTTGTCCTTCGCATCATGCAGCGTCTGCGGCTTTACTGCGATGGGCAGTAGTACTCTAAACCAGAAT